>FR891980.1:22961-55685 GCA_000434235.1 Alistipes sp. CAG:268
GCAGCGCCAGCGACGTGCCGGGCAAATCGACGGCCATGGCCAAGTATTCGAACATGATCGTCGAATCGACGACCCCCTACCTGTGGTTCAACGCCGCGGAGGCCACGTTCCTGCGCGCCGAATACGAACTGCGCTGGGGATCCGAAGAGACGGCGAGGACGCTCTACGAGCAGGCCGTTCAGCTGTCGTTCGAGGAGCGCGGCGCTTCGGGGGCGGAGGCCTACCTGGCGGACGCCAGCAAAAAGCCGGCGCCCTATACCGACCCGTTGGGCAACTACAGCGCATCGGCCCGCAGCGAAATTACCGTTCCGTGGGAGACGGCATCGGACGCCGGCGATGCGGAAGCCGTATGGGAGCGCAATCTCGAGCGGATCATCACGCAGAAGTGGATCGCCATCTTCCCGCTGGGCGTGGAGGCGTGGTCCGAACACCGCCGCACGGGCTACCCGAAGCTGTTGCCCGTTCCCACCGACAAGTCGGGAGGATCGGTCAATGTGGAACAGGGCGCACGCCGTCTGCCCTACCCCGTCGAGGAGTACCAGCAGAACAACACCAACCTCCAGACCGCAATCCAGACGCTCGACGCGGAGCAGCAGAACGGCGACCGCACGGGCGACGTCATGGGTACCCGCGTATGGTGGGATTGCAAACCGTATAACAAGTAATTGTCATGAACATGAAACCGAAACTGACGATACGTCTCCTGCTGTTGGGCGTTGCGGCCGCAGCCCTCACGGCATGCAGCGACTGGACGGAGATGGAGACCGTGGAGAATCAAGTAAACAAGCCGTGGGAACAGGACCCCGAACTCTGGGCCGAATATACCGCGGCACTGAGAGCCTACAAGCAGTCCGAGCACTTTATCGTTTACGCCCGGCTGCACAACTCGCCCGAGAAGTCCTCGAGCGAACAGGATTTCATGCGCTGCCTTCCCGATTCGCTCGACATCGTGACGCTCACGAACGCCGACAACTTCTCGGAGTTCGATGCGGAAGACATGGCCGTGATGCATGAAAAGGGGACCCGGGTGCTCTATCAGATCGACTACGCCGCACGGAAGTCCGAGTTTGCCGACCCCCAGGCGCTCGACGCCTATCTGGAGCGGGTTATTGCCGCCGTAGCGGCCAACGGCATGAATGGATACTCGTTCACGACCGACCCGCTGGCTGCGGAAGCCACGGCCCGGATTGTCGAAAAACTTTCGGCGGCAAAATCCGAAGGACAGATCATCGTCTTCGAAGGCAGCCCGCTGTCGCTGGCCGCCGACGACCGGGCCAGGATCGACTACATCGCACTCGACACCGAGAAGATCGAAAATGTCCAGGAGGTGAAACTGCAGATCCTGAACGCCACGGGATATGCCGGCATTGCACCCGAAAAGCTGCTGCTTTCGGCCGAAATCAGCGCCCCCCTGTTCGACGAGGAGCGCACGGAGTTTGCGGCCGTCGAAGAGATGGCGCGCCGCGTCGTCGAGTTCGGCCCGGTGGGCGGTCTGGCTGCATACAACATCTCCGAAGACTACTACCATGCGGAGATGAACTACCAGACCATCCGCACGGCGATCCAGACGTTGAATCCCGCTAAATAACGAACGCCATGAAAGAATACGGAAAATATCTGATTACGGCCGTCGCCGCCGTCGCAGCCCTGTCAGCCTGCGACAACTACGATGCCGACGACCGGAAATTCGACAATGTCGTCTACCTCGACGTCGCCGAAACGGACGAAGTCCGGCTCACGACCTTCAGCAACAACCTCCCGACCTACGAATGCACGATGCAGGCCATGCTGACCTATCCCGCCGGACAGGACGTCACGGTATCGCTCTCGGTCGATCCGTCGCTTGTCGGCACCTACAATGCCCGCTACGGAACCGACTGGCCGATGCTCGACGCCCAATACTACGAGTTGTCGGCCGACAATGTCACGATTCCCGCCGGGAAGAGCTCTTCCGCCATCGTGACCCTCCAGCTCAAGGACCTCATGGTCGTGACCCTGCAGCTCAAGGAGCTCATGGGCCAGGGAGAGGAGCAGTCCGGCGCCCTTCCCATCGACCAGACCTATCTGGTTCCCGTGCGCATCAGCCACGCTTCGATGGATGTGCTCGCCGGCTCGGATGTGGCCTATTTTGTCGTGAAGCGCTCGTCGGCCATCACCGTCGCGGCGCAGCTTACCGACAACTGGATCGAGTTCCCGACCCTTGACAAGTACGGCGAGAACAGCAAGGCCTGGAACGGCCTTACGGCCATGACCTACGAGGCACTGATCTACATCGACGACTTCGCCACAAGCAACGCTTCGGGCAATCCGGTGAACATCTCCTCGATCATGGGCGTCGAGCAATACCTGCTGCTGCGTATCGGCGATACGAATTTCGAGCGCCAGCAGCTGCAGTTCGACGGCTCGGGCAACGGCTCGCAGTTTGGCAAGATTCCGGGGCGCGATGCGACGAAGAATCTCGAGAAGGGCCGCTGGTACCACGTGGCCTGCACCTACGACCAGGCAACGCGCACGGCGCGCATCTACGTCGATGGGCAGATCCAGAGCGAGGCTACCGGCGTCGGCATTTCGGCGCAGAGCCAGAAGACCCAGATCAACCTGGCCATGCGGGCCCTTTACGATCTGTGGAATACGGCTCCCGACGACCAGAAGCCGCAGTATGAGACCGACGACACGGGCTACAACAAACTGGGTGAAGCCTACCAGTTCTTCCTCGGCCGTTCGTACGACGACTACCGTCCGCTGAACGGCAAGATCGCCGAAGCCCGCGTGTGGTCCGTAGCGCGTACCCCCGAACAGATCTGGGAGAACATGTATGAGATCAAGGACCCGCAGGACGACCCGACACTTCTGGGCTACTGGAAATGCAACGAAGCCTCGGGCAACACGGTCAAGGACTATTCGATGTATCACAACGACGGAGTGGCCAAATACGATATCATCTGGCCGCAGGGCATCGAGATTCCGAAACTTAACGAAAACAACGAGTGACTATGAAAACGATATTCAACATACAGAATGGGATGGTGACGCTTCTCTGCACGGCGGTATTCGCGGGCCTTACGGCCTGCGATGCCGACACCGTGGAACGCGAAGGCGGCAAACTGCCCGACAGGGAACCGCTCGAAACCACATACGGAATGTTGCGGAGCAGCAGTGCGGCGGACAGAACGATAGATGTGCTATTAACCGAAGGCGGCAATGGTTTTGTTGTAAGAAATTTTTATTTCCAACAGACAAAGCCTGCTTCCGACAAGCTATCGATTGATGCATGGGTCAATGCGGCACTTTTGGACAGTTATACTCCCAACGACGAAATTGAACGGGAGTTGCTGCCGGAAGCCAATTACGAATTTCTTGATGGTAACACAATGGACCTCTCACCGGAGACTCAATGTTCAGCATTGAAGCGTATCAGGTTTACAGCGACAGGACTTGCTGCCGGAGAATACATATTACCGCTCACTGTTGCTGAAAAAGATTCTCCCGATGACAGCAAGACTCTGTACTATAATGTTACGGTCCGCCAACCATATACCGATGAATATGCGCTGCACGATGGCCATGACCTGTTTTTCGTGTTTTATATCAACACGAACGACTATCAGCCCTTATTGGCGCAAGATTATATCATGCGTAAAAAACTGGCCCGAGGGACAACTGTAGCCTGGTACGATGCCGTAGGGAATATCATCAATTTGCGAACCGTAGTTCTTGATTATGATGCAGCTACAGGCCGTGCACTGTTAAACCTTGGAAATGACATGCGCTATGTTCTTGATCATACTGTAAAATACATCCGTCCACTACAGGAACACGGCAGCAAAGTATGCATCAGTCTGGAAGGTGGAGGTTCCGGGCTTGGATTCTGTAATCTCACGGACGAGCAGATTGCCGATTTTGTAGCACAGGTCAAGGCCGTGATCGAGAACTATGAACTTGACGGCATCAACCTTTGGGACCGCAATGCCGGTTACGGAAAAGAGGGAATGCCAGCTGTCAATACCACCTCATATCCCAAACTGATCAAAGCAATGCGTGAATCACTCGGCTCGGAAAAATTGCTGACACTGACCGTATACGAAGAACCTACCGAAAGTTTTTGGGATACGGAGGCCACGGGAGGTATTGCGGTTGGAGACTACCTTGATTATGCATGGTCCGGATATAACAGCAACAGTGAAGCCCCGCAATTGCTTGATCCGTGGAACGATGGATTGGAATACATTTCCTCCTATACTCAGAAGCCAATTGCCAACATGCCCAAGGAGCGATACGGATGTATTAATTTCCCCATTTATCCTGCCAATTCAATTGAATTGGAGACGGCGTGTGAATTCCTCATTGACTGGGTTCCGAACTATAAGTCCAACAACATTATTGTTTTCGATGATTTGCGTACTAATTTACAAGACAATTATGAAACAGTTTGGGATGTGCAGTTCGCGTTGTGTTGCACTTATATGGATGCAGAGAATCGCTACATACTTGGCAGTAGAAGCGGGTATAGTTATACATTTGATAACTATAGATTAGGCCTATTGCCTAATGGCATAGGCGGATACGGTAAATGGAAAAAGGATTGGCAATAAAATCGGTCGATTCTGCATATTCAAATTTTTCAGCTCTCAAACAAGAGCAACAAACAACATTTATTCATTACTAACCTGTGTTGAATATGAAAAAGTCTTTTAAACTCATGGTTGCCTTCGTAATGGGCGCCAGCATGTTGTTCTCGTGCCAGCAGGCCGATGAACCGATGATTGACAAAGGTCAGGAATCGGCTCTTAAAACGCGAGCTTATGGAGATAAGACTCCGACGGTCACGATCTATGTCGAGACCAACGACGTAAACCCGCTTAATGCAGGAGACTACAAACTTCCCGACGGAACGCCTTATGCAGACATTGTGGAACTTTTTGCCTCGAATATCCACAAGCGGACGGTAAACGGCGTGGTAGAGCCGACGCTCTATCTGAACGACAAGATGACCAACCTGTTGGAAAACGATGGTTATCTGACCTATGTAAAGCCGCTTCAGGATATGGGCATCAAGGTGTTGCTGACCGTATTGGGTGACTGGCAGGGAATCGGTGTCGCCAACATGAACGACACGCAGACCACACAGTTTGCCAAGATACTGGCCTACGCCGTGGAGAAATACGGTCTGGACGGTATCGGATTCGACGATGAGTATGCAAACTATCCATCGACCAATTCAACCTCCTTCAGCCAAATCATTATCAAACTCCGCGAGTTGATGCCGGCAGACAAGCTCATCACGGTATTCCAATGGGGCTATTACAACACTATTAACGCTCAGGCAGGAGCCTTGATTGACCATGCATATGCAAACTTTGGTTACAGCACCAACATCGGTATTTCCGGCGTAACCAAGGATCATTTTGCTCCATTGTCAATCAATCTGGGCTCTATCGGCAGTGTAACAGTTTATGGTGATTATGCCTATGAATTAGCTGAAGCCGGTTATGGTTCAATCATGCACTTCAACTTGCGTACCAGGAATGACTCCGATCCGTTAAACCTGTTCAAGGCCATTGCTGACGGTGCATGGGGAGAGACCAACGTTACCTGCACGAACGGTAATCGTCCCCAGGACTGGACCTTCGTATCGTCCGGCTATGAAATCAATATGGATGAGGTAGAATAACCTCTGACAGAATATGTTTGAACAGACCGATTCAGGAAGGTTATCTGCCTGTAAGCTATAACCGGTTCCGGCCCGTACATCCTTCGGGGTGTGCGGGTTTTTTATGCCATGGCCTCGTCGGACGGTAAAAATGGCTGCCGGATGTATATCGACCGATCAGGGATCGGCTATCTGCCTGTAAGCTATCTGAATACCGGCAGCCAGTAACGGATGCGCAAACAAGCAATATTATCGCACCAAAGATACATTTTTTTGAGGAATAATACAAAAAGGCGCAAGAGTTATCTTTTTGGTTTTGGCGGTTTGGCATCGGATTCGACAACAAGCCCTCCTCCGTCGGACCGGATATCCGCACGGCATCCGACCACCAGTTTGTCGGCCTTGCGGTGTTCGGGCCGGCACTCGTCGGTGTAGCCATAGTCGAGCCGCAGCACGATTCTCTTCCTCGAGACGCTGCTGCGGCTCTGCAACTGAAACGGGAGTTTCAGCTCCTCACGGCCGCTGAAGGCGGTTACCCGGCAACTCCGTTCAGCGGCATAATCTGCGGACACATCCCGGCCCGCATCCAGCCCCTTCCGCCGCGGAGCCGGGCTGCTGCGGAGGTCCCGGCGGAAGGGTGGCAAACCGGATTACTCGATCGCCTGACGGGCCCACTTGCCGGCCTGTCCCGCACCGCCGTTGAACAGCCGTCCCTCGCGCCACGAGATCTTCGGATAGAGCGACCGGAGTTCCCTTGCGCTGTTGGTTATCGGGCTGCTGCCCGAAGTAGCGAACGGAATCACGGTCTTGCCCGCAAAGTCGTACTGTTCGAGGAACGTATTGACCGCCCGAGGACAGAGGTCCCACCAGATCGGATAACCGAGGAACACCACGTCGTAACGTCCTGCGTCGAGCGGTTTCCCGGCCAGTTCGGGTCGCGCACCCTCGTCGCGCATCTCCACGGAGCTGCGGCTGCGGTTGTTTCTCCAGTCGAGGTCCGCAGGCGTATAGGCCTTGGCGGGTGTGATTCGGTAAAGGTCTCCGCCGGTCTCCGAGGCAATGGCCTGGGCCACCCGCTCCGTGGTTCCGGTACAGGAGAAATAGGCGACAAGGACGTTCTTGTCCGAAAGTCCGGTGCGCTCCGGCGCCTGTTGAGCCGCCGCACCGAGATTCAAACCAACAATTCCCATAAGCATCATCATTGTACGTTTCATGTTCGATATTTTTTTGTGTGCAGTGTCTTATGCGGCATCACTCGGCTGCCGGGCCGTCGAACACCTTGCGGAAGAAGCGTTCGATGCGGTCGAACGGAATCACCTCCAGGTTGTCATACAGATCGACGTGGCAAGCCCCGGGGATGATCTGCAGCTCCTTGTTGTCGCCACGGAGCAATTTGAAGGCGTCCTCGCTGAAGTAGCGCGAATGGGCCTCCGCCCCGTGGATCATCAGCACGGCGCTGCGGATCTCACCGGCACAGGAGAGAATCGGCATGTTGATGAACGCGAGCGAATTGGTCCGGTTGAGCCCGTCGTTCGAGTTGGGTGAGCGGCGGTGGTACCCGCGCGCGGTCTTGTAGTAGTCGTGATACTGGCGGACGAAGAGCGGAGCGTCGTCGGGCAGCGGGTCCACCACCCCGCCGTCGCGTGCATAATCCCCGGCGCGGTAGTCGCGCGTGCGCTGCTCGTTGAGCTGCACGCGCAGCCGGTAGCGCTCCTCGTCGGACATCGAGTCGAAGTAGCCGCGGGCATTCACCCGGCTCATGTCGTACATCGTCGAGGTCACCGTAGCGCGGATGCGGGGGTCGTTGGCCGCGGCATTGAGGGCGAAGCCGCCCCAGCCGCAGATGCCGACGATGCCGATGCGCTCCGGATCGACGTCGTCGCGCATGAGCAGGCAATCGACCGCGGCACTGAAGTCGTCGGTGCTGATCTCGGGCGAGGTGAGGCAGCGCGGTTCGCCGCCGCTCTCGCCGCAGAACGACGGGTCGAAGGCCAGCGTCAGGAATCCCCGTTCGGCAAGCGTCTGGGCATAGAGACCCGACACCTGCTCCTTCACGGCGCCGTAGGGGCCGCAGACAGCGATGGCGGCCAGGCGGCCGGTCGCTCCCCGGGGTTTGTAGAGGTCGGCCGCCAGCGTGATGCCGTAGCGGTTGTGGAAGGTGATTTTCGTGTGCAGGACCTTGTCGCTTTGCGGGAAGGTCTTGTCCCATTCGGCAGTCAGTTGCAGAGTCTCCATATCGGTATGTTTTACGTGTTTCTGTCGCTCACGGGGCATGCCCGCGGTCGTTGCCGCTGCGGTCAGGAGCAGCATGAGCATGCAGGTTGTCGTTCTCATTCGTGTATGCTTCGGTTTTCCGTTTCGTCCGGCTCTCGGGTATTTCCCTCTGAACCCGATACAAAGGTAGGGCGTTTTTCCGCTCCGGATATGATCCGGATTACGGATCGTTCTACCATTTTTACCTTTTGCCCGCATCGGGCCCGCCGGAGCCGTTCCTGCTGCATCAACACCCATCCGCCGGGCGGGACGGGTGTGGTGCGCATCCACAACTGTGTGGAATATATACGCATCCGCTCCGCATCACGGCATTTTGGCACGACACCACATGTGGCTTATAATCCGAAAGTTACACTCCTCTTGCCGTTTTGGCCGGCAAATTGACCTTTTCCGAAGCAGAACAACTCATGAGTTCAAGCAGAAAAAACTGGTGTCTAACCATTAAAATGTTGGTGTTATGAAAAGGTTATTTTTTGTGGCGGCCATGCTCGTAGCTTCGGGCACCGCCGTGTGGGCAGGGAACAACATGTCGTCGCAGGCGACGGTAGTCGCGGCGCAGGACGCCGATTTCAAACCGATCGATGTAAAGGAGCTCCCCGGAGCCGTGGCGATGTCCGTCGAGAAATACTACCCCGAGGCCGAGATCAAAGAGGCTGCAGTGAAGGAAGACGAGAGCGGCACGAAGACCTATCGGGTCGTGCTGCGCCAACAGGAGGGAACGGAGATGACAGTCCTCTTCTCGGCCGAAGGAGTAGTGCTTCCCGATGAGGCTCCGGCCGCAGAGCCGGAACCGGCAGCATTGCCCGACGACTGTCCGATGGACTAAACTCCTCCCCGACCGGAGGTCGGATCCCGACACACCGTTCGGACGACGCCGCAGTTTCCATCCCCCGGAAGCTGCGGCGTCACTGTGTGCCGGCCCCGCCCGACAAAAAACGCCGGCCGGAGAAGGAAGAAATAGCCGCCGGGTGCATATCCGAACGTTTTTTTTCTTATTTTTGCCGTAAAGATACAAGAGGGGTGCCTTTCCGACTGCGAGAAACGGCTGAGATCATACCCTATGAACTTGATGCGGTCAATACCGCCGAAAGGACTTGTTCATAGACCGTAACGGTTTCCCGCCGGGAGCATTCCTCCGCATAACTACGGTAATCGCATGGAAGTAATTGTCAATCGCACGCCGGTCGTCGCACGCGACGGCGCAACGCTTTCGGAGTTGCTCGCCGCACTCGGGACCCCCGCCGACGGAGTCGCCGTCGCCGTGAACAACCGGGTCGTTCCCCGCAGCGAATGGGCCTCCGCCACACTGCACGAGGCCGACAAGGTCACCATCATCCGGGCCGTCTGCGGAGGATGATGCGGATCGTCGTCATCACCCCGCCGCACGCCGTGCCCCGTGAGGCCGCGACGATCCGGCTGCTGCTCGACGCAGGCATCGACCGGGTCCACATCCGCAAGCCGGAGGCTTCTCGGGAGGAGCTGTGTGCGCTCCTCGAAGCGATCTCCGAGCCATTGCGGCCGAGGCTGTCGCTCCACGACGGGCATTGCCTTGCTACACGGTACGGCATCGGGGGCGTGCACCTGAACGCCCGGAATCCCCTTCCGCCCGAGGGCTTCCGGGGCGTCGTCAGCCGCTCGTGCCACTCGCTCGACGAGCTGGCGGCCGACACCACCTGCGGCTACCGCTTCCTCAGCCCGATCTTCGACAGCATCTCGAAAAACGGCTACCGCGCGGCCTTCACTGCGGAAGAGCTCCGCACGGCCGCAGCCCGGGGGCTGCTTGGCGACCGGACGCTGGCCCTGGGCGGCATCACGCCCGACCGCCTTGCGGCCGTGCGCGACTACGGATTCGGCGGCGCGGCCCTGCAGGGTTCGATCTGGCAGCAGCCCTCACCCGAAGCGCTGCACCGGACCATCGACAAAATCATTGCATTCAAAAACTTATAACGATCCCCTGAAGCCATGCTGCAATTCATCACACACCATACCGACCGCCGCGACGAAATCGACGGCACGCGGGCCGTGCTCGAAGGAGGCTGCCGCTGGGTGCAGCTCCGCATGAAGGAGGCCGCGGACGACGAGTTCCTGCGCACAGGCCGTGAGGTGGGCCGACTGTGCCGCGCATACGGCGCGACGTTCCTGCTCGACGACCGCGTGCATCTGGTTGCCGAACTCGGGGCCGACGGCGTCCACCTCGGCAAGAACGACATGCCGCCCCGCGAGGCCCGCGCCCTGCTGGGGTCCGGGAAGATCATCGGCGCCACGGCCAACACCTTCGACGACATCGTCCGTGCGGCCGCGGAGGGTGCCGACTACATCGGCCTCGGCCCCTTCCGCTTCACCGAGACCAAACGGAACCTGAGCCCGATCCTCGGGCTCGAGGGCTACCGCCGCATCGCCGCACAGTGCCGCGAGTGCGGCATCGCGCTTCCGGTCGTGGCCATCGGCGGCATCACGGCCGGCGACATCGACGCCCTGCTCGCCACGGGCATCGCGGGCATCGCCCTCTCGGGGACGCTGCTCCGCGCCGACGACCCGGCGGCCGAAACCCGCAAAATCATCGAAATCCTCAAAAAATACAAACCATGAAGGAATTGACAATCGGCGGACGGACCTTCCGTTCGCGTCTTTTCGTAGGCACGGGTAAATTCAGCTCCAACGACCTGATGGCCCGTGCGATCGCCGCCTCGGGCACCGAAATGGTCACCGTGGCGATGAAACGCATCGACATGGAGAACCCCGAGGACGACATGCTCGCGCATGTCCGCCGCCCCGAGATCCAGCTGCTGCCCAACACCTCCGGGGTGCGCAATGCCGAGGAGGCCGTACTGGCCGCCCAGCTGGCCCGCGAGGCCTTCGGCACGAACTTCATCAAGCTCGAAATCCACCCCGACCCGAAGTACCTGCTGCCCGATCCCGTCGAGACGCTTCGCGCCACCGAGGAGCTCGCCAGACTGGGCTTCGTCGTGCTGCCTTACATCCAGGCCGACCCCGTGCTGTGCAAGCGGCTCGAGGAGGCCGGCGCCGCCACGGTCATGCCCCTCGCGGCACCGATCGGCACGAACAAGGGGCTCGTAACGCGCGACCTGCTGGAGATCATCATCGAGCAGAGCAACGTCCCGGTGGTGGTCGATGCCGGACTGGGCGCCCCGTCGCACGCCGCCGCAGCCATGGAGCTGGGCGCCGACGCCGTGCTGGTCAATACGGCGATCGCCGTGGCCGGCGATCCGGTGCGGATGGCCGAGGCCTTCGCCCGTGCCGTCGTCGCCGGACGCGAGGCCTTCGAAGCCGGGCTCGGGGCACAGGCCCGGTGTGCCGAAGCCAGCAGCCCGCTCACCTCGTTCCTCGACTAAACGCACGAAGATCATGTTTTCGGAAGAACTGGCACAATACGACTGGGAGGAGACATCGCGGCGCATCGCGTCGAAACGCCCGGCCGATGTCGAGGCGGCGCTCGGCAAGGAGCACCCGACCCTCGACGACTTCATGGCGCTCGTGTCGCCGGCCGCCGCGGCCTACCTCGAACCGATGGCCCGCCTGAGCCGCAGGTACACGCAGGAGCGCTTCGGCAAAACCATCTCGATGTACATCCCGATGTACATCACCAACTCGTGCACCAACTCGTGCGTCTACTGCGGATTCAACCGCCACAACGCCATCCCGCGCGTGATTCTCACCCCGGAGCAGATCGAGGCCGAATGCCGCGCCATCCGCGAGCTCGGTCCCTTCGAGAACCTGCTGCTCGTGACGGGCGAGAACCCCCGGGCCGCCGGTGTGGACTACATCGAGCAGGCGCTGCGCATCTGCCGTCCGTGGTTCAACAACCTCACCATCGAGGTGATGCCCCTTGCGGCCGAGGAGTACGAGCGGCTCACGCACGCCGGACTCAACGGCGTGGTCTGCTTCCAGGAGACCTACAACCGCAAGAACTACAACATCTACCACCCGGCGGGCATGAAATCGAAGTTCGAGTGGCGCGTGAACGGCTTCGACCGCATGGGACAGGCCGGCGTGCACAAGATCGGCATGGGCGTGCTGATCGGCCTCGAGGAGTGGCGTACCGACGTCACGATGATGGCCCTGCACCTGCAATACCTGCGCCGGCACTACTGGAAGACCCGTTACAGCGTCAATTTCCCGCGCATGCGTCCCTCGGAGGGCCATTTCCAGCCCAACGTGGTGATGAGCGACCGCGAACTGGCACAGCTCACGTTCGCCTTCCGCATCTTCGACCACGACGTGGACATTTCGTTCTCGACGCGCGAGAGCGCCTCGTTCCGCAACCACATGGCCACGCTCGGCGTCACGTCGATGAGTGCCGGCTCGAAGACCGACCCGGGCGGGTACGTCACCTACCCGCAGTCGCTCGAGCAGTTCGCCGTGAGCGACGAACGCACCCCCGCGGAGGTCGAGGCCGACATCCGCCGTGCGGGCTACGAGGTGGTGTGGAAGGACTGGGACAAGATCTTCGACTGACGGCCATGTACGACGCACGCTACGCACGCCAGACGATGCTCCCCGAGATCGGGACCGAAGGACAGCGGCGGCTCGCCGGGGCCTCGGTGCTGATCGTCGGGCTGGGCGGTCTGGGCTCGGCCGCCGCCCCGTGCCTGACGGGCGCGGGGGTGGGCCGCATCGGACTGGCCGATCCCGACGTCGTCTCGGAGAGCAACCTCCAGCGGCAGACGCTCTACACCGAGCAGGACGTGGGGCGGCCCAAAACGCAGGCGGCCGCCGAACGGCTCGCCGCCCTCTCGTCGCACACGCGCTTCGAGTGCTTCCCGGAGGGGCTGACCGCAGCCAATGCCCGGGAGCTGGCCGCGGCTTTCGACCTGGTGGTGGACTGCTGCGACAACTTCACGACGCGCTACCTGATCGACGATGCCTGCGCGGCGTGCGGGCGGCCGTGGGTCTACGGCTCGATCGGGGCCTTCCACGGGCAGGTCGGCGTCTTCAACCACCTGCGGGGGCGCCGCTATGCGGATCTCTACCCCGACCGCGAGGCGCTCTGCCGGCGTCCGCAGACCGTGGCAGGCGTCATCGGCGCCGTCCCGGCCGTTATCGGGGCCCTCGAGGCCTCGGAGGCGCTGAAACTGCTCGCCGGATTCGGCGAGCCGCTCGACGGAAGGCTCTTCACTATCGATCTCAGGAGCCTCGAAACGGACATTATCGAACTTTAAACTCCTCAATACGAAAAAAACAGACATGGGAAAAGGATTTGACGAATACGCATCGGCCTACGATGCCTGGTTCCTCGACAACCGCAACGTCCTCTATTCGGAGGTCAATCTGGTCGCCGCGACGCTCCGGGATGCCGGCCGCGTGCTCTCGGTCGGCTGCGGCAGCGGCCTCTTCGAGTCGATACTCCGCAAGGAGTACGGCATCACCGTAACCGACGGCATCGAGCCCTCGGTGGGCATGGCCGAGATCGCCCGCAAGCGGGGCATGAACGTGACCATCGCCACGGCCGAGGAGGCCGACTTCGGGCACGGCGACTACGACACGCTGCTCTTCAACGGCACGCCGAGCTACATCGGCGACCTCGCCTCGGTCGTCCGCAAGGCCTACGACGCCCTGCCCGACGGCGGGCGGATCATCCTGATCGACGTTCCGAAGGAGAGCTCCTACGGCATCATGTACAACCTGGCCCTGGCACTCGGCACGTGGGACCACCCGCTGCTCGAAGGCGTCTACCCGCCCAACCCCTACCCGATCGAGTTCGTCAAGGTCGCCGCATGGCGCACGACGGCCGAGAAGGTCGCCCTGCTCGAGGCCGCCGGCTTCGGCGACCTCACCTTCGCACAGACGCTCACCTCCCACCCGCTCTGCTCGAACGACGAGGAGGAGCAACCCGTCGAGGGATACGGCAAGGGCGATTACGTGGCCGTCACGGCCCGCAAATGCGTGAAGCCATGAGCCGCTGGAGCGACCGGGCCTGGGAGGCCGCCGCGCCGACCTTCCGCCGCATCCTCGAACACCCGTTCGTCCATGAGCTCACGGCCGGGACCCTCCCGGCGGAGAAGTTCCGCTTCTACATCCGCCAGGACGCCCTCTACCTCGACGGCTATGCCCGGCGGCTGGCCCACATAGCCGCCCGCCTTCCCCGCAAGGAGCAGACGGAGACCTTCCTGCACTTCGCCCTCGAGGGGATCGAGGTCGAGCGGGCCCTGCATGCACAGTTCCTCGACGGCGGCCATCCGTCGCCCGAGGAGATCAGCCCCGCATGCCTGCTCTACACCTCGGTGCTCGACGCCCAGGCCACGGCACCGGTCGAGGTCGAGGCGGCGGCCGTGCTGCCTTGTTTTGTGGTCTACCAGCGTGTGGGCGAGGAGATCCTGCACCGCACCCGTCTGGAAGGACACCCCTACGCAGCCTGGATCTCGACCTATGCCGATCCGGGATTTGCCGAGGCGGCCGGACGCGCCGCAGCGGTCTGCGACGAGTTGGCCGAGGCAGCCGGCGACGAAATCCGCCGCCACATGACCGACCTCTTCGTGCGCTGCACGAAGATGGAGTGGCTGTTCTGGGACAGCGCCTGGAATCTCGAAAAATGGAACATATGAACACGGAAAAGAAAACCTACAAACGCGCCCTGACCATCGCCGGAAGCGATCCGAGCGGCGGTGCAGGCATCCAGGCCGACCTGAAGACCTTCTCGGCCTGCGGCTGCTTCGGCACGTCGGCCATCGTGGCCGTCGTGGACGAGAACACGGTGGGCGTCACGGGGGTCCACCCAGTCCCGGTCGAGTTCGTCGTCGGTCAGATCCGCTCGGTACTCGACGACATCGGGGCCGATGCCGTGAAGGTCGGCATGCTGCACTCCTCGGAGTTGATCCGGGCCGTGCGGCAGACGCTCGGGCAGTATGCCATCCGCAACGTGGTGCTCGACCCGGTGATGGTCGCCACGTCGGGCGATCCGCTCCTGCAGCAGGAGGCCATCGCCACCCTGCGCGACGAACTTGTCCCCCACGTGCGCATCATCACGCCGAACATCCCCGAGGCCGAGCTGCTGCTCGGCCGCCCGATCGCCTCGCAGGAGGAGCTGCCCGAAGCCGCCCGCGAACTCTCGCGCAACGGCCGTGTCTCGGTCTTCCTCAAGGCCGGGCACCTGCACGACCGCGAGCTGGTCGATATCTTCTACAACGCCGAGGAGGACCACATCCTCGAACTGCGCTCCGAGCGGCTCGACACGCCGAACACCCACGGCACGGGCTGCACCCTCTCGTCGGCACTGGCAGCCTTCCTGGCCCACGGCTGTTCGCTCGACGAGGCGGCCCGCAGGGCGAAGGAGTACATCGCCTCGGCCATCGCCGCAGGTGCGGCCTACCGCATCGGCCACGGCCACGGTCCCGTACACCACTTCTTCCGGTTCTGGGAATAGGTCCCCGGACCGAAAAGAGGGCAAAAGGCGGCGCAACCATCCGGTGTTGCGCCGCCTTTCTTGTACGCTGTGGCCGTCGGGGCCGAATGCAGAAACGACCGGCAGCGGCGACGCTCCGGGACGGCCCAAACCGTCGAGCCCGCAGCCTCCCGACAAAAAACGTCCCGGACAGATTCACTGTCCGGGACGCTGCATGTATCGGGATCCCAGGATCCCGCTCCGGGCAGCCGATCAGCTGCCGAAGTTGTCGTAGAGGATGTTCTCGGGCGGCACGCCGAGCGAGTCGAGCATCTTCACCACCGAAGCGATCATCATCGGAGGTCCGCACATGAGGTAGATACATCCTTCGGGCTCCTCGTGGTTCTTCAGGTAGTTCTCGTAGAGCACGTTGTGCACGAAGCCTACCTTGTAGTCCACGCCTGCGGCATCGGCCTCGGGATCGGGACGGTCGAGTGCGAGGTGGAACTTGAAGTTGGGGAAATCCTTCTCGATCTGGTGGAAGTCGTCGAGGTAGGGAGCCTCCTTCAGTGCGCGGGCACCGTACCAGAACGATACGGGACGCTTCGTCTTCTCGGTCTTGAACAGGTGCATGATGTGGCTGCGCATCGGGGCCATGCCGGCGCCGCCGCCGATGAAGATCAGCTCCTGCGTGTCGGGCAGGTTGTCCGGCAGGAAGAACTCGCCGTAAGGGCCCGAGATGGTCACCTTGTCGCCCGGCTTGCGCGAGAAGATGTACGACGAGCAGATGCCCGGGTTCACCTTCATGAACGAGCCCGTGGCCCGGTCGAACGGCGGCGTGGCGATACGGATGTTGAGCATGATGATGTTGCCCTCGGCCGGGTGGTTGGCCATCGAGTAGGCGCGGAACGTCGGCTCGGGGTTCGTGGTCACCAGATCCCACATCTTCATCTTGTCCCAGTCGGCGCGGTAGCGCTCATCGACATCCATGTCCGAGAACTTGATGGCATCGTACTTCGGGATGTCGATCTGGATGTACCCGCCGCTGCGGAACTTGAGGTGCTCGCCCTCGGGGAGCTTCACGACGAACTCCTTGAGGAAGGTCGAGATGTTGCGGTTCGAGACCACGGTGCACTCCCATTTCTTGACGCCCAGCACGGCTTCGGGAACATGGATCTTGAGGTTCTCCTTCACCTTGACCTGGCAGCCCAGACGCCAGTGGTCCTTGGCCATCTTGCGCGAGATGAAACCGGTCTCGGTCGGCAGGATGTCGCCGCCGCCCTCCAGCACCTGGCACTTACACATGCCGCACGAGCCGCCACCGCCGCAGGCCGACGGAAGGAAGACCTTGTTGTTGGCGAGCGTGGCGAGCAGCGTCGAACCGCTCTCGGTCCGAATGACCTTTTCGCCGTTGTTGATGTCGATCGTCACTTCACCCGAGGAGGTCAGCTTGGCCTTCGCATAGAGAAGCAGTGCGACCAGCACCAGCGTGATCACCAGAAAAGCTGCGATCGCAATTAAAATCGTTGTAGTCATTTTCCGAATCTCTTTTTAAAGGTTAGAACTGAATGCCCGAGAAGATCATGAAGGCGATACCCATCAGACCCGTGATGATGAAGGCGATACCGGGGCCCTTCAGTGCTGCGGGGATGTGCGAATAGGTCGTCTTCTCGCGGATCGCGGCCATCATGACAATGGCCAGCCACCAGCCCAGACCCGAGCCCAGACCGTAGACGATCGTCTGCCAGAGCGACGTGAGCTCGCCGCCATCGACCTTCTGCTGCATGAAGAGTGAGCCGCCCATGATGGCGCAGTTCACGGCGATCAGCGGCAGGAAGATACCCAGCTGGCTGTAGAGCGTCGGCGAGAACTTCTCGACGATCATCTCCACGAGCTGCACGAATGCCGCGATCGTGGCGATGAAGACGATGAAGGTCAGGAAGCTCAGATCGACTCCCTCGACCAGCGCGCCGGCCTTGAGCACATATTCATACAAGAGGTAGTTCAGGGGCACGGTCATGACCATCACGAACGTAACGGCGGCACCGAGACCCAGGGCCGTCTTCACGCTCTTCGACACGGCGATGTAGGAGCACATGCCGAAGAAGAAGGCGAAGACCATGTTGTCGATGAAGATCGACCGGATAAATATATTCAAAGATTCCATACGCTATCCTCCTATTTTTCCTGTAAGTCCTTGTTGCGCGAGCGGTGTACCCAGATGATGCAGCCCACGATGATCAGCGCCATCGGCGGGAAGAGCATCATGCCGCAGTTCGAATAGAAACCGCCCTCGGCCATGTACCAGCTTTCGGGGATGATGCGGAAGCCCAGCAGGCTGCCCGAGCCGAACAGCTCGCGGAAGAAGGCCACGATCACCAGGATCAGGCCGTAGCCCAGACCGTTGCCGATACCGTCGAGGAACGAGGCCCAGGGCTTGTTGGCCAGGGCGAAGGCCTCGACGCGGCCCATGACGATACAGTTGGTGATGATCAGACCGACGTAGACCGAGAGCTGTTTGGAGATCTCATAGACGAAGGCCTTGAGCACCTGATCGACGAGGATTACCAGCGCGGCGATCACCACGAGCTGGACGATGATGCGGATACGCGCCGGCACGCCGTTGCGGATCAGCGACATCACGAGGTTCGAAAAGGCCGTGACGACCGTCACGGAGAGTGCCATGACGATGGCCGGCTTGAGCTGCACGGTGACGGCCAGAGCCGAGCAGATGCCGAGGATCTGCACGATGACCGGGTTGTTCGCCGAGAACGGGCCGGTCAGATACTTCATGTTCTTGGCCGAAAACAAAGGCTCTTTTTCGTTCTTACTCATTGTTTTCTACATTTTCATCGTTAGACACTTCAGCCTCGGCCGTCGCAGCGGGCTGCGCCCCGGCCGCACGCTTTGCCTCGAGCAGGGGCAGGTAGTTGCGGAGGCTGTTCTCGAGCATGGCCGTCACACCGTCGGAGGTCTTCGTACCGCCCGAGATGGCGTCCACCTCGTGGTTCGGGTCCTTGGCGCCGCCCTTGCGGAGCTTCACGGAGACGAACTCGTCGCCCTCGAAGATCTGCTTGCCGATGAAGTGCGACTGGAACTTCGAGGTGGCGATCTCGGCACCCAGACCCGGGGTCTCACCCTTGTGGGCCATGATGATGCCGGCCATCGTGTTCATGTCCTTCTCGAGGGCCACATAGCCCCAGACCGGACCCCAGAGGCCCATGCCCGTCACGGGAATCACCACGCGGCCGTCCTTGGCCTCGAAGAGGGGGAACTTGCCGGCCTCGTAGGCGCCCGGCAGGTCGTTGAGCAGCGCGAAGACGTTCTCGCCCTCGATGCGGTTGCCCTCCTTGTCCACGACGTAGGCGTCGATCACCTCGTCGTACTTGACGCTCTTGATGAGCTCCTCGGCCGGAACGCCCTGTTTGACAGCGTCACCGGCATAGAGCGACAGCAGGATCGACTGCTTCTTCTCGTTGAGTTCGTTCTCGGCCTGCCGCTTCTGGAGTCCGAGTGCGGCCAGCGCCAGCAGCGTCGCAACAATGACGACCATCACCGTCGAATAGATGACGATGTAGGCGTTGCTGTTGGTATCGAATCCCTTCCTGGCGGCCTTCTGCTCCGTGAACTCCGACGCGGCAACGCCGCAAACGGGGCAGGTATCCGGTGCGGAGGCACCCTCGTGGATGTATCCGCAGACATTGCATTTGAATTGTTTCTTTGCCATATCTATCTCCCCTATTTTGCGGTTTTAACACGTTTCTTGCGACGCGAGATGTTCGCCTCGACCACGTAGTAGTCCACCAGCGGAGCCAGCGCGTTCATGAAGAGGATCGACAGCATCATGCCCTCGGGATAGGCCGGGTTCACGACGCGGATCATCACGGCCAGCGCACCGGTGAGGAATCCCACGATGTACTTGCCCTTGTTGGTCTGGGCCGAGGTCACGGGGTCCGTGGCCATGAAGACGGCACCGAAGGCGAAGCCGCCGACGATTAGGTGCCACCAGGCCGGGTACTCCGTCACGCCGAGCGCCTGGAAGAGGTAGCCCATGGCCAGGCCGCCGACGAATACCGAGACCATCGTCCGCCACGAGGCGATGCCCGTGAAGAGGAGGATGGCGGCGCCGATGAGGATGGCGAGCGTCGAGGTCTCGCCGAACGAACCGGGGATGAAGCCCAGGAAGGCGTCCAGCGGCGAGAAGGTCATCGTGCCGGTGGTCGAGAGCTGCTCGAGCGCCGTGGCACCGGTGATGCCGTCCACCTGCGCACCCATCATCGTCCAGTTGGAGTACCATACGGTCTCACCCGACATCGAGGGGGTGTAGGCGAAGAAGGCGAAGGCACGCGCCAGCAGCGCGGGGTTGAAGACGTTCATGCCCGTACCGCCGAAGACCTCCTTGCCGAAGACTACGGCGAAGGCCGTCGAGAGGGCCACCATCCACAGGGGCGTCGATACGGGGAAGATCATCGGGATCAGCAGACCCGTCACGAGGAAACCCTCGTTCACCTCGTGGCCGCGGGCCTGGGCGAAGGCGAACTCGATGCCCAGACCGACGATGTACGAGACGCACACCATCGGCAGCACGCGCACCAGACCGTAGAAGAAGGCCTGGAAGCCCTCGAGGCCCACCTGCAGACCCGTGTTGAAGCAGCCGAACAGGAACGCCGGGATCAGCGCCAGCACGACGACGATCATCGTACGCTTCATGTCGTTGCAGTCGCGGATGTGTGCGCCGCGGGTCGTGGTCGTGTTCGGGACGAAGAGGAACGTCTCGAATGCGTCGAAGGTCGATTCGAGGAAGCCCAGCTTGCCTCCCTTGGAGAAGGTGGGCTTGATTTTGTCCATGAATTTACGCAGTCCCATCGTTATGCCTCCTTAATCATTAAGTTAATACCGTCGCGGATGATCTGCTGGATCTCGATCTTCGAAGGATCGACGAACTCGCAGAGGGCGAAATCCTCCTCCGTGACCTCGTAGATGCCGAGGTTCTCCATCTTGTCGATGTCGCCCGCCAGGCAGGCCTTGAGCAGGTACATCGGGTAGATGTCCATCGGCAGATACTGTTCGTAGAGTCCCGTAACGACGAACGGACGCTCGCCGCCGTTGAGATTCGTGTCGAGGTCGTACTCCTTTTTGGGGCAGAGCCACGAGAAGTAGGCGCGCGACACGGAGAACTTCTTCAGACGGGGCATGGCCCATCCGAGCAGTTCGTATTTGTCGCCTTCGGGGATGGCCGTCAGCTGGTTGGCATAGAATCCCACGAAGCCGTCGAGTGCGGTTTTCGTACCGGTGAGGACGTTACCCGAAATGAAGCGGATGCTGTCGCCCTCCTTTTGGGCCTTGACGTTGCCCTTGACCACCGAATCGACGCGGGCCCCGGCGATGATGCGCACGTAGGCCGGCTTCTCGATCTCGGAGCCGGTGACGGCCACCGTCTTGTGCATGTCCACACGGCCCTCGTTCACCAGACGGCCGATGATGGCCAGGTCCTGGATATTGACCGTCCAGACGATGTCGCCCTTGTTGATCGGATCGACGTGGTGGATCTGCACGCCGACGTTGCCCACGGGGTGCTTGCCGGCGAACGTGTGCAGCTCGACACCCTGCAGCTCGGGCATGCGGCCCTCGGCCTTGGCGCGCACCGAGAGGTGCACCTTGCCCGGCGTGAGCCGGCGCATCAGTTCGATGCCGGCCTGCAGGTTCCGCTGCTCGTCGCGGAGGACGAAGTTGTAGTCCGGAGCGAGCGGCGCGGAGTCGAAGGCGGAGATGAAGACGGCCTTTGGCGTGTCGTTCGGGTCGGCGATGATGCCGTAGGGTCGCTGCACGATCATCGGCCAGAGGCCCGAACGCAGCAGCAGTTCGACGATCTGCTCGCGCGAAGCCTTCTTCAGGTCGGGCTTCTCGAACTCCTCGTAGCGCTGAACGGCGTCGGGGGTCACCGTCACGGAGAGCACCTTGCGCTTCTCTCCGCGGTTGATGGCGGCCACCTTGCCGCTGACGGGCGACGTGAAGAGGACGCGCTCGTTGTACTTGTTGAAGAACAACGGCGTTCCGGCCTTCACCTCATCTCCCACCTTAACCAGCAGCTTGGGCGTCACACCCTCGAAATCGAGGGGCGAGAGGGCATACTCCGGAGACAGAGGCGCTTCGGTCAGCGTCTCCTGGGGCTTGCCCGCCAGATTGATGTCTAAACCCTTGCGTAATGTAATGATTTTCGACATGGTTAAAGAATTTGATTGTTATGTTTGGATTTTTAGGGTTTCGCCTTTTTTGTGTTGTTAGCGTACTAACACCTTAAATCGCGTGCGAAAGTACGAAATTTTTCCCGAAAAATCCCATTTCCAGGGCCATTATTTCCGCCCGACAGACAAAATGACAAAAACGAAACCCGGCATCCTGCGAAGCGAAATATGCCGACCGTCGGAGCGGGACGTGATGAAGCGGTTTCCGATGTCGGAGAAAATTCCTACATTTGCCGTGTCATGGCCGACTATGTCAATATCCACACCCACCGTCCGACGGGGCGCTACACGGAACTCCGCACGGCGGGCATCCACCCGTGGGAGGCGGCACGCGAACTGGCTGCAGTGCGCTCCGAGGGGCTTGCAGGGCGGCTCGGCGAGGCTCTTGCCGGAGCTCAGGCCCTCGGTGAGACGGGGCTCGACTTCGCCTGCTCCACCGACCGTGAGGCGCAGACGGAGCTGCTGCGCGCCCACCTGCGGCTGGCCCGCGAACGGGGCCTTGCGGTGGTGCTGCACTGCGTGCGGGCCTTCGAACCGCTGATGAACGAATTGAAAGCCTGCCCGCCCCCGGCGGCCATCTTCCACGGCTTCATCGGCTCGCCCGAGCAGGTGCGGCGGGCCGTCGGCAGCGGCTGGTACCTCTCCTTCGGCATGCGTACCTTCGCTTCGCCGCGGAGCCTCGAAGCGCTGCGCACGACGCCACACGAACGGCTCTTCTTCGAGACGGACGACGACCCTGCGGAGATCGGAAGCGTCTACGCCGCAGCCGCCGCAGTGCTTGGCTGCCGCGTCAGCGAACTGCAACAGGCGACGGAGGCCAACTACCGGAGGCTCTTCACCCCACGGGCGACAACGGGCACAGAGACATGCGATGAGTTAAAGAAAAACACGAGATAATGAACGACAACTGGCTGGAAAGAACCGAATTGCTGCTTGGCAAAGAGAAACTTTCACAAATCCGCGACGCCCACGTTCTGGTCGTCGGTCTGGGCGGCGTGGGCGCCTATGCCGCCGAGATGATCGCCCGTGCGGGCGTAGGCCGCATGACGGTGGCCGATGCCGACACGGTGAACCCGACGAACATCAACCGCCAGCTGGTGGCGCTCCACTCGACCGTCGGGCGGCAGAAGGCCGAGGTGCTGGCCGAACGGCTGCGGGACATCAACCCCGCGATCGGACTCACGGTGGTCAATCGCTACATCAAGGACGAGGAGACCTACACGCTGCTCGATGCCGCGCGTTACGACTATGTGGTGGACGCCATCGACACCCTCTCGCCGAAACTGGCGCTGATCGCCGCCTCGCTCGAACGGGGCTATCCGCTGGTCAGCTCGATGGGGGCCGGGGCCAAGACCGACCCCACGAAGCTGGAGATCGCCGACATCTCGAAGACCCACCACTGCCCGCTGGCCCACATGCTCCGCAAGCGGCTGCACAAGATCGGTATCCGCAGCGGCTTCCGGGCCGTCTTCTCGCCCGAACCGATGCGCGAGGGGGCGATGATCCTCTGCGAGGAGCAGAACAAGAAGTCGAACGTCGGGACGATCTCCTACATCCCGCCGCTGTTCGGCATCGGCTGCGCCTCGGTGGTGATCCGGGGGCTGATCGGCGAACTCGACTGACCGCCGCAACCCGTCAGGGACGCTCCGCGGCCATGCGGTCGATGAAGAGGATGCCGTCCAAGTGATCCACCTCGTGCTGGAAGATGACGGCCGTATAGCCCCGTATGACCTCCCTGCGGCGGATGAAGCGGCTGTCGCGGTAGCGGATCTCGATCTGCTGCGGCCGCGCCACATCGCCGTAGCGGTCCGGAACCGAAAGGCACCCCTCCGGGCCGGGAACCGCAGGCCCCGTACGCCGCACGATCTCGGGATTGACATAGACGCCGAACGGCTCGCCCGGCAGGTCGAAGCGCTGTACGGCGATGACCCGCAGCCCGATGCCGACCTGCGGGGCGGCGATACCCACCCCTTCGTTCTGCGGGTTGCGGACCGTGGTCAGCAAACCCTCGCACAGGCGGCCGAACTCCTCGGCGGCATACATCCGGGCGGTCACCGGCTCGGCGCGCCGGCGCAGGAAGAGCGAATCGCTGCGGTCGGCAATGCTCCACACGCGCAGCAGGCCGCCGTCCGCGTTGTCGAGCGTCTGCCGCCAGGAGGCCTCGAACGCCGGGCGGGCGCATCCCGCCGAGACCAGAGCCGCGGCAAAGGCGGTCCACAGGCGGATGGGAAGGGTCGGAAATTTCATCTGTGCAAAACGGTTTCTCGGGACAAATATACGAAAAACGGGCGACCGAAGGCGAAAAGCCGCTATCTTTGCCCTGCGTGGAGCGGCTGCGGCGTGTCCGGGCCCTGCCGCCAAAAAGTATTCAAGAAGCATTCAAGAAACACAAAGAACCATTCCGATGAAACCGAACATCGTATTTCTCGACCAGTACAGCCTCGGGGAGGCCGACCTTTCGTCGATCCGTGCGCTGGGGAACTATACGGGCTACGAAACCACACGGCGCGAAGAGATCGTCGCCCGTGCGGCCGACGCCGACATCGTCATCACCAACAAGGTGCCGTTCGACCGTGCCACGCTCGAACGCCTGCCCCGCCTGCGGCTGATCTGCGTGGCTGCCACGGGGATGAACCACATCGACCTGGCCGCCGCGGCCGAACAGGGCGTCGCCGTGAAGAACGCCGTGGGTTACTCGACCCATTCGGTCACGGAGACGACCATCGGCGCCGCCATCGCACTGCTGCGCCAGAGCGTCTACTACGACCGCTACGTGAAGGAGCACTACGCCGGAGCCGAACGGCAGTACCACTTCGGCCGCACGACCCACCAGCTCTACGGCTCGCACTGGGGCGTCATCGGGCTGGGCAACATCGGACGCAACGTGGCCCGTGTCGCCACGGCCCTGGGGTGCGAGGTGGCCTACACCTCCACGTCGGGCATCGAGCGGCAGGAGGAGTATCCCTGCATGCCGCTCGGCGAACTGCTCGCCTGGGCCGATATCGTGTCGGTCCACTGCCCGCTGAACGACCGCACGAAGGGGTTGATCGGCGCCGGCGAGCTGGCACGGATGAAGCCCTCGGCCCTGCTCATCAACGTGGCGCGCGGCGGGATCGTGGACGAAGCGGCCCTTGCGGCCGCACTCGATGCGGGACGCCTGGCGGGGGCCGCACTCGACGTCTTCGTGCACGAACCGCTCGAGAAGGGCAATCCCCTGCTCTCGGTGCGCGAGCCCGAACGGCTGCTGCTCTCGCCTCACAACGCCTGGTCGCCCGTTGAGGCCGTGGAGATCCTCGTGCGGTGCATCGCCGACAACATCCGCTCATTCAACGGCTGCGCACGATGAACGCCGAGACGACCCCGCCCGCGCTGACGCCCGACGAGCGACGTCAGCGCGTCTTCGAATGGCTTGACGCCCACAGCATCCGCTATACGTGGTACGAACATCCGGAGGCCCCGACCATAGAGATCGCCCGCCAATACTGGCGCAACGACGGTTCGAAGCACTGCAAGAACCTCTTCTTCCGCAACCACAAGGGCAACCGCCACTACCTGGTCTCGTTCGATGCCGAGCAGTCGCTGGCCATCCACGACCTCGAACACCGTCTGCACCAGGGCAAGCTGTCGTTTGCCTCCGAGCAGCGCATGGAGCGCTGGCTCGGGCTGCGGCCCGGGTAGGTATCGCCCTTCGGGCTGATCAACGACGCGGAGCACCACGTGCACCTGTTCCTCGACGCCCGGCTGCAGGAGTACCCATCGCTCTCGTTCCACCCCAACGACAACCGAGCCACGGTGGTCATCCCGCGCGAGGAGTTCCTGCGCTACCTCACGGAGGTGGGCAACAGCTATGAATTTCTCGAACTCTACTGAACAACGAGCCGTTTTTTTTCCTACCTTTGGATAAACCCAACGAATCGGAAAACCCTTAAAAACAAACCCGACCATGAAAAAACTCGTTCTCGCACTGCTCATGACCCTTTGCACCCTGGGTGCGCTTCGGGCCCAGTCCCTGCAATCGGACATCATGTCCTTCTTGCGCACCGAAGGATACGCCCCCTCCTACGACTCGGACGGCGACATCCAGTTCAAGAAGGAGGGATACCTCTACTACGTCATCGTCAAGGACATCGACGATGGATACTCCTACGTCGAGGTTCGCGTGCCGTTCGGCATTTCGGACATGTCGCTCAGCGAACTGCAGAACATTGCCACCGAGCTCAACACCGGAAAATTCCTCTGCAAATGCTCGGCATATCGCGATGACAGCGACGGAGACAATATCTTCCAGATCGGCATGGAGTTCGTCGCCTCCACCTCCTCGCAGGCCCGTTACCAGATGAAGCACGCCCTGCGGCTGATGCCCGTATGGATCAGCGCCTTCGAGGAGTATCTCTGACATCCGGGAGGAGTGCAGGCCGGGACCCGGCCCACGAAAAAGAGGGGATTCGCGCACATGCGTGGATCCCCTCTTCTCTTTTCGGATCGGAAAGCGCAGGAGGCGGCGAGGAGAAGGCTCCGATGCCTGGTGTGCATGCGGATCTTCGCGGGATCGGGCCGCACCACAAACGACGAAGACCGGTCCTGCGACCGGTCTTCATTTGTTTCATTCGGTTCCGGGGAACCGGGTTACTTCATCTCGACAAGAGCCTTGCCGGTCATCTCCTCGGGCTGGGGAAGTCCCATGAGCTTGAGCACCGTAGGAGCCACGTCGGCCAGGATGCCGTTGTGCACCGACTTCACGCGGTCCGACACCACAACGATGGGCACCGGGTTGAGCGAGTGCGCCGTGTTGGGCGTACCGTCGGGGTTGATGGCGTTGTCGGCATTGCCGTGGTCGGCAATCATCACCACCTCGTAGCCGTTGGCCTTGGCGGCCTCGACCACCTTCTCGACGCAGCCATCGACGGCCTTGACGGCCTTGACAATCGCGTCGTAGACACCCGTATGGCCCACCATGTCGCCGTTGGCGAAGTTCAGACAGATGAAGTCGAACTTACGCTCGCCGAGGGCGGCAACCAGCTTGTCGGCGACCTCGGGGGCCGACATCTCGGGCTGCAGGTCGTAGGTGGCCACCTTGGGCGATGCCACCAGGATACGCTCCTCGCCCTCGAACTTATCCTCGCGGCCTCCGTTGAGGAAGAAGGTCACGTGGGCATACTTCTCGGTCTCGGCGATACGCAGCTGCCGAAGGCCCTGCTTCGAGACCCACTCGCCGATCGTGTCGGGCACGTTCTCCTTGTCGAAGAGGATGTGCAGGCCCGTGAACTTGGCGTCGTAGGGGGTCATGCAGCAGTAGTAGAGCGGCATGGTGTGCATGCCGGCCTCGGGCATATCCTGCTGCGTGAGGACGATCGTCAGCTCCTTGGCGCGGTCGTTGCGGTAGTTAAAGAAGATAACCAGGTCGTTCGGGCGGATCAGACCGACGGGCTGGCCCGCAGCATCGACATGGACGATCGGCTTGATGAACTCGTCCGTCACGTCGGCATCATAGGACTTCTGCACGGCGGCGACCATGTCCGTGTCGTGCTCGCCGACACCCTCGACCAGCGCGTCGTAGGCCACCTTCACACGCTCCCAGCGCTTGTCGCGGTCCATGGCATAGTAACGGCCGATCACCGTGGCGATCTTGCCGCCCGTCTGGGCGAGGTGCTCTTCGAGCTGGGCGATGAAGCCCTTGCCGCTGTGCGGGTCGGTATCGCGGCCGTCCATGAAGCAGTGCACGTAGGTGCGCTCCGAAACGCCGTACTCGCGGGCGATGTCACAGAGTTTGAAGAGGTGCTCGAACGACGAGTGTACGCCGCCGTCCGAGGTCAGGCCCATGAAGTGCACGCCGACGCCCTGCGCCTTGGCATATTCGAAAGCCTTGACGATCTCGGGATTCCGGAGGATCGAGTTGTCGCGGCAGGCGCGGTTGATCTTCACGAGGTCCTGGTAGACCACGCGGCCGGCGCCGATATTGAGGTGGCCCACCTCCGAGTTGCCCATCTGTCCGTCGGGCAGGCCGACGTTCTCGCCGTCGGTGCGCAGTTCGGCATGGGGGTACTTTTCGGTCATGGCCGAGATGTATGCGGGATGTACGGTCGAAATGACATCGGCCTTGTCGTGATGGCCGTTGCCCCAGCCATCGAGAATCATCAGTAATACCTTGTTGCTTTCCATAACTATCAGTTTTTAAGTCCCGTATTGTTTCTGTTCAGCGTCGGGCCGCCGGGATCAGCCCGGCATGCCACCGCGTTATTCCACCTGCGCCGAGATCAGCTCCACGGCCTTGTCGATCGCAGCCTGCAGTCCGTCGGGGTTCTTGCCGCCGGCCGTAGCGAAGAAGGCCTGGCCGCCGCCACCGCCCTGCATGAGCTTCGCCGCCTCGCGGACTACCGCGCCGGCATTCACGCCGCGGGCCGTGATCTCGTCGCCGAGCATGACCGTCAGCGTCGGCTTGCCATCGACGAGCGACCCGACGACAAAGACCAGTTTCGGCAGGCGCTGGCGCAAATTATAGGCCAGGTCCTTGACGAAATCGGGACGTCGGTCGGTCTGCGTGCTGAACAGGCACATGCCGTCGCGCTCGGGGGCCGAAGAGGCGATCTTGTCGGCCCACTGGGCCACCTGCTCGCGGCGCATGGTCTCGACCTCCTTCGAGAGCTGCTCGTTGCTCTCGAGCATCTTCTTGACAGCCTGCACGACCTGCGGGTTGTTGAGGTACTCGGCAATATCGTGCATCGTATCTTCGGCAGCATAGAGGATCTTCTCGGCCTGCTCGCCCGTAACGGCTTCGATACGGCGCACACCGGCCGAAATGGCACTCTCCGAGAGGATCTTGAAGAAGCCGATGGTTCCCGTCGAGCGGGTATGCGTACCGCCGCACAGCTCGACCGAATCACCGAAGCGGACCATGCGGACGCGGTCGCCGTACTTCTCGCCGAAGAGCATCATCGCCCCGGCGGCCGCAGCCTCCTCCTTCGTGGCGTTGCGGTTCTCCTCGAGCGGATCGTCGGCACGCACGGCACGGTTCACAAGCCGCTCTACTTCGCGCAGCTGCTCCGGCGTAACCTTCTGGAAGTGCGAAAAGTCGAAACGCAGCATTTCGGGCGTTACGAGCGAACCCTTCTGCTCGACATGGTTGCCCAGCACCTTGCGCAATGCGGCATGCATGAGGTGCGTGGCCGTATGGTTGTTGGCAGCCGACTGCCGCTTTCCGGCATCCACCACGGCATGGAACGGAGCTTCGGGATTCTCGGGAAGCGTCTCGACGATATGGATGATCAGACCGTTCTCCTTCTCGGTAGCTACGATCTCGATGCGTTCGTTGGCGCTCTCAATATAGCCCGTGTCGCCGATCTGACCGCCCGAATTGCCGTAGAAGGGCGTGCGGTCGAAGACCAGCTGGTAGGTCGTACGGCCCTTCGAGGTAACGCGGCGGTAACGCGCGATGCGCACCTCGTCGGTCAGCGTATCGTATCCCGTGAAGACGCTCTCCTTGATCGGGAAGAGCTCCACCCAGTCGTCCGTCGCCACGGCGGCGGCGTTGCGCGAACGCGCCTTCTGCGCCTGCAGCTCCTCCTCGAACGATGCGAGATCGACACCGACGCCCTGCTCGCGGGCGATGAGTTCGGTCAGGTCGATCGGGAATCCGAACGTATCGTAGAGTTCGAAGGCATCCTTGCCCGAAATAAGCTCCTTGCCCTCGCTCTTCGTGCGGGCGATAACGCCGTCGAGCAGGTTGATGCCCGTGGCCAGCGTGCGCAGGAACGAGGATTCCTCCTCCTCGATGACCTTCTCGATGAGCGTCTGCTGTGCCTTCAGTTCGGGGAACTGTCCGCCCATCTGCTCCACAAGGCCTGCAACCAGTTTGCAGAGCGTCGGCTCGGTGAAGCCCAGGTAGGTATAGCCGTAGCGTACGGCGCGGCGCAGGATGCGGCGGATCACATAGCCCGCCTTGACGTTCGACGGCAGCTGTCCGTCGGCGATCGAGAAGGCGATGGCGCGCAGGTGGTCGGCCATCACGCGCATGGCCACGTCCGCCTTCTCGTCCTCACCGTAGCGCTTGCCCGAAAGGGCCGCAATGCGGCCGATCGTCGGCTGGAAGACGTCCGTGTCGTAGTTCGACTTCTTGCCCTGCAGGATCATGCAGAGACGCTCGAAGCCCATGCCCGTATCGACGTTGCGCGCCGGCAGCTCCTCGAGCGAACCGTTGGCCTTGCGGTTGAACTGCATGAAGACCAGGTTCCAGATCTCGATCACCTGCGGGTGACCGGCATTGACCATCTCGCGGCCGGGCTTCGCGGCGATCTCCGCCTCGTCGCGCAGGTCGAAGTGGATCTCCGAGCAGGGACCGCAGGGACCCGTCTCGCCCATCTCCCAGAAGTTGTCGTGCTTGTTGCCGCGGATGATGTGGTCCTCGGGAAGATACTGCTTCCAATATCCGTAGGCCTCCTCGTCGAACGGCACGCCGTCCTCGTCCGAGCCCTCGAACACGGTGGCGTACATCCGCTCGGCCGGGAGCTTGTAGACGTCGTGCAGCAACTCCCAAGCCCAGGCGATCGCCTCCTTCTTGAAGTAGTCGCCGTAGGACCAGTTGCCCAGCATCTCGAACATCGTGTGGTGGTAGGTGTCGTGGCCGACCTCCTCCAGGTCGTTGTGCTTGCCCGAGACGCGCAGACACTTCTGCGTATCGGCCGCACGCGGGTACTTGCGGGGCGCATTGCCCAGGAAGATGTCCTTGAACTGGTTCATGCCCGCATTGGTGAACATCAGCGTGGGGTCGCCCTTGACGACCATCGGTGCCGAAGGCACGATCACATGCTCCTTCGAAGAGAAGAAGTCGAGAAAGGCCTGACGAATTTTGTTGGATTCCATGATATACGAATTTTCGTTTTTATCCGTTTCCGATTTCGGGTTGCAAAATTACACAATTAAAGTTAAATTTGCACCCTATCCGGAGGAGTTTTTTCAGCAGATGAGCCAAAAACGGAGAAGCAACCGCACGCAGCGTCTCGCCCACGAGGCGCTCGTCCTCACCGAGGAGGCCACGCCGCTCACACGCGAGGTCGTGACCGCCCCGTTCCGCCTGCGCACCTACCGGCTCATCCGCAAGATCATCATCGGGTTCATCCTGGTGTCGATCGCCAACGTACTCTTCTCCTACTTCTTCTACACCCCGAAGATGTACCGCATCCTGCGCGACAACCGCGAGCTGAAAATCCGCTACCGGATCCTGCAGGACCGCATACGCACCGCACAGCAGCACGTCGATGAGATCCGCCACCGCGACAGCTACGTCTACCGGTCGCTCTTCTCGACCGACACGCTCTCGATTCCGGGCGTGTGGCAGCCCTACCCCGAGTCGAAATACGCCCCGATGGCCGACGACGACTACGCCTCGCTGATGATCCCCACGTGGCGGCAGCTCGATGCGCTGGCCCGCACGATCTACCTCGAGTCGGTCTCGTTCGACGAGCTGCAGCAGCTGGCCCGCAACAAGGAGCAGCTGGCCTCGGCCGTGCCGGCCATCTGGCCCATCGACCGGAAGGCGCTGCACAACAACCACATCGGCGCCTTCAACCCGCGGCGTTTCCACCCCATCCTGCACCGCATCGTGGCCCACGAGGGCATCGACCTGGGGTGCGACCGCGGCACTCCGGTCTACGCCACGGGCGACGCCACGGTGGAGATCGCCCTGGGGAACGGATACAACGGCGGCTACGGACACCAGGTGCTGCTCAACCACGAATTCGGCTACAAGACCCGTTACGCCCACCTGAGCGACGTGCTCGTCAAGCCGGGCGAGCGGGTCAAGCGCGGGCAGCTGATCGCCCGCACGGGCAACACGGGCCGCTCGTCGGGTCCGCACCTCCACTACGAGGTGATCCACAAGGGCATCCCGGTGAACCCGATCAACTACTTCAACCGCAACATGTCGGCCGAGGAGTACGAGCGGCTGATGGAGAACCTCCGGGAGACCAATTTCGAAAAGTACTGACATGACCGGAAAGAAAGATCTCGAACGCCTGCGCCGCCGGCGCCGCCGCAAGCAGCGCATCATCCGCACGACCATCCACCTGTTCGTGTGGCTAGGGGCCGCCGTGCTCTACTACATCGGCTTCTCGATCTTCTTCGACACCCCGTTCGAGGCGCAGATGAAGCACTCGGCCGACGGCCTGCGCCGCGAATACGAGGCCCTCACGCAGCGTTACGACTCGCTCTCGGTCGTACTCGAGAACCTCACCGAACGCGACCGCAGCGTTTTCCGCACGCTCTTCGAGGCCGATCCCTACGACTTCGACACGGAGTACGAACAGCGGCAGAGCGTCACCTACGAGAAGATCGTCGATCGTTCGACTCGCCGTCTGAAGCGCGAACTGGGCGAGCGCGTGGCCGACATGGAGCAGCGGCTGGTCCGACTAAACGACTCGTACCTCACCCTGCAGGCGCGCATCGACTCCGCGGGCCGCGACTGCGACCGCATCCCCTCGATCCAGCCGGTGATCAACAAGCAGCTCACGCTGCTGACGGCCTCCTACGGCATGCGCATCCACCCCTTCTACAAGACCCTGCAGTCGCATCAGGGCGTCGATTACACGATCCCCGAAGGATCGAGCGTCTTCGCCACGGCCGACGGTGTGGTGCGCGACGTGGCCACCCGCAACTCGACGCACGGGCTGACGGTCGTCATCGACCACGGCAACGGTTACGAAACCTCGTACAGCCACCTCTCGAAGACCAACGTCCGCCGCGGACAGCAGGTCCGCCGCGGCGACATCATCGCGCTGTCGGGCGACACGGGACTCTCGCTCTCGCCCCACCTCCACTACGAGGTGCGCCACAACGGCATGCGCGTGGACCCGATCCACTACTTTTTCATGGAGCTGTCCCCCACGGAATACCAGCGCCTGATCCGCATCGCGCAGACGGGCATGCAGGCATTCGACTGACCCACCTGATCCTCCGCTTCAAATGGAAACCCGCATCCGACTAATTCTGCTCGACTTCGACGGCACGCTGGCCGACACGCGCCGCGCCAATGCGCTCGCCTATACGGCCACGCTCCGCGAGGCGGGAATCCCGCTTTCGGAGGAGGAGTACGCGGCCCGTTATTTCGGCATGCGCTGCGAGGAGTTCCTCACGCACCTGGGCATCGCCGACCCGGCCGAGCGCGACCGGCTCCGGCGGCGCAAGATCGAGCTCTACCCCACGTTCTTCGACTCCGTGCGGCTGAA
>FR891980.1:55695-69621 GCA_000434235.1 Alistipes sp. CAG:268
TTCGACTCCGCGCGCCTGAACCGCCCGCTGTGGGAGTTCTGCCAGCAGTTCCGCGCCCAAGGCGGCCGCGTGTGGATCGTCTCGACGGGCAGCCGCGAGAACATCGAGCACGTCATGCACCACCTCGGCATCCGCGACGGCGTGGACGGAATCCTCTCCGGCCACGAGATCACCCGCAGCAAACCCCACCCCGACTGTTTCCTCGAGGCAATGCGCCGCGAGGGGGTCACCCCGCGCGAGACACTCATCTTCGAGGACTCCGAGATCGGCATCGAGGCGGCACGCCGCAGCGGAGCCTCCTATTTCGTCGTCAGGCTGTAACACACGCAACGGCCTCCGCCGCAGGGGCGGTCTCACCCCGAAGCATTCCCCGAAAAAGAGAACCGGAACCACCGCAGTCGTGCGGTCCCGGCCCGAAATGCGTCACCACCGGTCCGGGCGGTCGTCATGCCGCGGCGGCTTGGGCGGTTTTGGTTTCTTGTGTTTCTTGCCCGGTCGCTTCGGACCGTGGTGCGGAGGAGGCGGAGCCTCGTGCGGCGGACGGGGCGGACGGGGACCGGGAGGCCGATGTACGGCGCAGGATCCGAGGAGCAGTGCCGACAGGATCAGGCACAGGCTCCAGAAACGTCTTGTCTTCATGGTCGGTTCTCTTTTATGTCGAATGCCGCTTACAAAGATAACACGATTTTCGGAATTGCAAAATCCCGAAAAATCGTATCTTTGTCCCCGATTACCTTTTCCGATCGTCCGAAATGAAATCCACCGAGAGCACCACCCACGAAGAGGCCGCGCGCACAGCGAACACCCCCGCCGCGGAGTGCAGCATGAACAGAACGGATCCTGCGGCCGCATCCGCACCCGGCAACCCGCAGACACCCGGGACAGCATCCGCATCCGACGCATCCGATGCGGAAGGCACGGGCCGAAAGGAGGAGGAGTCACCCGCTGTACCGGCCGACACCGCACCCGGCTGCACGGCGAAGAGCCTCCGTACATCGCTGCGCGATGGGATCGAGCAGCGGCGCAGAGCCCTGGCGCGCCGGATCGAATACAACCGCCTGCGGCGCATACGCCGCCATTCGGTGCCGGCATATGTCCACTGCAAGAACTGCGGAGAGACGCTCCGGGGCATGTACTGCCACCGCTGCGGACAGTATGCGCTCGATCCGGAGCAACCCTTCTGGAAATACTTCAAACAATATTTCGAGAACGTCTACCAGTTCGACAGCAAGGTGTGGCAGACCCTCTGGCTCCTTTTCCGCCGCCCGGGCATACTGACCCTCGAGTTCATCGCCGGAAAGATCAATTCCTATGTCCACCCGCTGCGGCTGTTCATGTTCATCTCGGCACTCTTCTTCCTGGCCGTGGCGCTCTTCATCCCCGAGAATGTCGATATAGCGTTGGGACCCCGGGAAAAGCAGCTCTCGGAATTGCGCGATCCCGACGTGCTGCGGGCGCTCCAGGTCAGCCAGGGGGATGACGAGGACTACGACCTGCTGCGGAAGGACACGACCGTCTGGGTGGCCGGGGCGCGCGAAGAGTTCCGGGGGTTGGAGTCGATCGCCGGGGTGATCGACCGTCCGGGGCGCGACACGCTGCAGGTGCGCATCCCGGGATTTCTGCTCGAGGAGGGTTATCTGGTCTCCGCGCCCGGCGACTCGATCCACTGGAGCAGCAGCAGTCCCCTGCGCCCGGAATCCACCAAACAGGACAGCGAGGCCCAGGACCTCCGCCGCGAGATGGTCTACGCGCACATCATCGGCTGGTTCTCGAAGTGGCTGCCCGTGATCCTGCTGCTGTTCATCCCGTTCTTCGCCCTGCTGCTCAAGATCTTCTTCCATCGGCGGAAGATGTTCTACATGGGCCACTTCGTCACGGCGCTGCACCTGCACTCCGTACAGCTCATCCTGGTCTTCATCACGCTGCTCGGCGCACAGTGGATCGACCGGCCGGGCTGCTATGCCCTCCTGCTGCTGGGCTTCTACCTGCTGCACATGGTCTGCGTCTTCCACCGCGTCTACGGCGACGGATGGGTCAAGACCTCGTTCAAGGCGCTGCTGATCCACGGATTCTACATGCTCGTCATGTCGGTCGTCCTGCTCGGGCTCTTTATCTGGCTCATCCTCCCGCTCATGAAGGAGAACAACTGGTGGTAGCCGCCGCAAGGCGCCGAAGCCCCCTCGAAAAACGCCCCGCAATCCTCAGGGATCGCGGGGCGTCGTATTTCCGGCGGGAGCGGCTACCGCCTGCAGATGACGTTGAAGTCGCAGAAGGCGCAGGTGTCCGCATCGGCGCACTGGCGGAACGGGACGGCAGGGTCGTAGAGCTCTCCGAGCGTCTCGCCGACGAGTTCCTCGAAGCGTGCGGCGTAGTGCGAATAGGGGGCTCCCCGGAGGCCAAGTTCGCGGTCGATGAGCTGCGGCGAATAGTCCGGGCGGTTCATCGCCCGCACGTAGTAGAGTGCCGGCACGGCGTCGCAACCCTCCGTGCGGCGGAGCATCAGGGCATAGAGCAGCGTCTGGAGGATATTCGACAGCCGCTGCCTGCCCTCGCCCCGGAAGAGTTTCTCCAGCCCGTCGAATTCGAGATGGGCCGCACCGGTCTTGTAATCGACCACGCGCAGCGAGCCGTCGTCGAGACGGTCGATGCGGTCGGCGATGCCCGAGAAGCGCATGGTGAGCTGCCGGCCGGCCGATCCGAACGCAAAGCCGCACCCCACGCGCCGCTCCAGCCCGACGACCGTGAAGCCGTCGTGCGCCGCATCGTAGGCCATCACGCCGCCCCGGAGGTAGCGCGTCACGATATCCTTGACCAGCAACAGGTTGCCCGTATAGTCGGCCGTCGTGGCCTTCGGGTCCCGGAGGTAATGCTCGTTGATGGCCGCCTCGACCGCCGCGGGGACCTCGCCCGTGCGGACCAGTGCCCGGAGCGTCCCGCCCGGGTGCGCTTCGCCCTCGATACGGGCATAGAGCCGCTGGACAGCGGCATGGAGAATCGTTCCGAACATCGGGGCATCGACCTCCTCGGAGATCTCGTCGTCGGAGTCGAGCCGCGCCACGGAGTGGAAATAGAAGCGCAGCGGGCAGGCGACGTAGCGGAAGAAGGCCGTCGGAGAGAGCGACGCATCGCTCCCGGGATCGGTGAAGCGCAGCAGGCGGCGCATCACCCCCTCGTCCTTGGCCACCTCGATGGGGGTCGAACCGGCCAGGTTCACATCCACGCCCACCTCGATGCGGCGCAGCGGGAAGCCGCTCTCGTACTCGATCTGGCGGATGTAGCGGCTCGGTTCGCCGGTCGATTTGTCGTCGGCATGGGCGCAGTAGAGCATCCACACGCGGCTGGCACGCTGGATCAGGCGGTAGAAATAGTAGGCGTAGACCCCCTCGTGGTGTTCGGGTGTCGGCAGCGCATAGGCCGCCCGCAGGTTGTAGGGGATGAACGACGACTGGGCCATGTGGTTGCCCGGGAAGTTGTCGTCGGTCATCGAGAGGATCACGACGTTCTCGAAGTCGAGGTTGCGCGTTTCGAGGATACCCATCACTTGCACCCCCTCGAGCGGTTCGCCCTCATAGGGGATGCGCAGCGTCTGGAGGTGGCGGCGCAGCAGCGAGGCGAAGATCTCGGGCGTCGGGTCGATCGCACATTCGTCCAGCGAATTGCGCAGCCGTTCGAGTTCCTCGGCGATCACGGCGAGGAACTCCACGCGCTGCCGGGCGTCGTCGCCCTCGTAGGGAAGGCGCGCCACGGCCGCGACAACGGCGGAGAGCCACACGGCGAGGGCCCGCCAGTCGGCTGCCGGGACGAAGATCGTGCGCAGCAGTTCGTTGCGGCCGAGCCAGGCGCCATCGACGGCGATGCGCCGCTCCTGCACGATCTCCTCCTCGAGGCGGCGTGTCAGCTCGACGTCGCAGCCGGCCACGTAGGGATGGGACAGCAGGCCCGTGACATCGGTATGGTAGAAGGTCCAGCCCTCGCCGCGGCGCCTCCGGTGGGCCTGCAGTTCGAGCAGGCGCTCGACGAACGTGTAGGCCAGGCTGGCGCGCAGCGGGTAGCCCATCGTGACGTTCACGTGCCCGATCTCGGGCGGCAGGGCGTGCAGCAACGGCAGCAGCAGGTTCTCGTCGGTGAGCACCACGGCGGTCTCCTTGCCCAGCTCCCCGCGGGCAGCCAGCGAGCGGAGGATCGTGGCGACGTACTTGCACTGCACGGCGTTCGAAACGGCGGCCACCGCAGTCATCTCCTTCCCCACCGAGGCCATGTTGTCGTGTGAGAGTTCGGCCCGCGGCGGGAACTGCACGATGTTCTCGCGCACGAACATGCCCGCCTCCTGCTCGGGGCGATCCCTGTAGTAGGAGTCGTAGTCCCAGTAGAAGTCGGTCTCGGCAGCGGTCGAAAGGAACTTGAAAAGCCGCTTCTCGCACTCCGACAGGGCGTTGAACCCAGCCACCACGAAGCGGCGCGGCCCGTCGAACGAGAACGCCCCCTCGCGGATACGCTCGGCGGCGGCACGCTGCACCATGCCGTTGTAGGCGATGCCCAATGCGGCGAGCCGCTCGCGGAAGCGGCGGTAGATCGGGCCGAGCGTCCGCCAGATGGCCAGGAAACGGCGCTTCTCCTCCGAGAGGTCGGCCTCCTCGCCGAGCGACGTCCAGAAGGCGATGATCCGCAGCTGGGACGGCGTCAGGTAGGAGATATCGGCCTCGATCTCCTTGATATCCTCGATGTTGCGGAAGAGCATCGAGGCGTCGATCAGGTATTTGTCCACCGTGTCGAAGTCCGTGAGCAGCATGTCGCCCCAGAAGTAGAACCGGTCGAACGGCTCGTCGTGGTACTCCGAATAGATACGGTAGAGCTCGGTGATCAGCCGCAGGCGGTCACCGCACCGCAGGCCCGAGATCTCGGTCATCAGGTCGTCGATGGTCACCCATGCGGGCTGCCACATCGGCCGGTTCGCGATCCGCGCGAGGGCATCGACGAAAAAGAGCCGGGCGCGCCGCGACGGAAAGAGCACGGCACGCTCGGAAAGGGCCTCGCCATAGCGGGCATAGAGATCAGCGGCGACTTCGCCCAGAAAGGTCTTCATCATCCGATGGTTCGATTAGGCGCGGGGCCTGACGCCCCGCAAGATGCGGCCAAGGAGCCTCACGCAGCCGGGAGCCGGGGCTCCGGCCAAGGCCGCCCCTACTCCTCGTGGGCGATGCTGCCGCCCATGAACTTCTCGTCGGTACGCACGACGGCCGGATTACCCTTGTAGGTCACCACGCCGCCCGTCGAGGTTTTTGCCTCCAGGCGGTCGGTCACCTGCAGCACGACGCGCGACGACCCCGTGGCATTGGCCTCGGCCGACATCGTCTCCAGCTCGGCCGCACCGACCCGTCCGCCCGAAGCGTAGACGCGCATGTAGCGGGCCTTGCCGGTGAGCGTAGCCACGGTATTGCTGCCTGTGAGTTCGAGCGAGAGGTCGGCCACGTCGAGCGTAGCCTTGAGCTGTGCCGAACTGCCCAGCACCAGGTCGAAGAGCGTCGCACGGAACGGCGCGTCGAACGACACCGAAGCCTCCTGCACGGTGAGTTTCTGCAGCGTGTTGTAATAGACCGTCACGGCCGTCCGCTCCGCACGCCGCGAGTCGCGCCGCTCGGAGATGCGCAGCACGCCGTCGCGCACCTCGGCCCGGAACTTGGTCATCGTGGAGCCCTTCGTGTCGTAGACGATCTTCGGGGCCTCGGTATCGGGCACCTGCACGAGGAGAACATCGGCCGGAGCGGCGATCTCGACGGCCGTAAAGACCGGCAGCCACTGGCTTCCGGAACCGGCCAACAGGCTGTCGGCCGGCTGCATGAGCTCCGTTGCCCCGGCTGCAGGGCAGAAGGTTGCGGGATTGTTGTCGGCGGCGTGTACGGCCGCGGGCGATCCGGCGGCCAGCGCGGCCAGCACGAATGCGGCAAAGATCAGTCTCTTCATATTCGTTGCAATTTCGTTTCGTCGGTTTCAGTCCGGCTAAAATACAAAAATATTGCGAAGTTCGGGATTTGTTTCGTACATTTACTCACCAAAAACGAAATTTCGAGGAGTGAGAGCGAAGATTCTGAACGCAAGCGCCGGGTCGGGAAAGACCTATCAGCTGGCCTACAAATACGTCCGCGACGTCATCGACCATCCCCATCTCTACCGCCACATCCTGGCCGTGACCTTCACCAACAAGGCCACCGAGGAGATGAAGTCGCGCATCCTGAAGGAGATCCACACCCTCGCCTCGGGGGCCCCGAGTTCCTACCTCTCGCAACTGTGCGACGAACTGCGGCTCGACGAACGGAGCGTCCGCAAGCGGGCGGCCGAGGTCCGATCGAAGATACTCCACGACTACTCGCGCTTCACCGTACTGACGATCGACACCTTCTTCCAGCGTATCCTGCGCGCCTTCATCAAGGAACTGGGGCTCGACCTGAACTACAACGTCGAGATCGAAACCGCATCGGTGCTCTCCAAAAGTGCCGACACGCTCATCGACGAGATCGCCGTGGACGAGTCGCTGCAGCGCTGGCTCACCGAATTCGTGCAGGAGCGTATCGACGAGGGGCGCAAGTGGGACGTCCGCGACGGCATCCTCTCGCTCGCGGGCGAACTCTTCAAGGAGAAGAACAAGGCGACACTCGCGGCCGCACCCGCAAAGGAGGAACTCGGGCGTCTGGTGGCCCAGGCCACGGCCCGTGCGATGGCGGCACGCGAGGAGCTGCGCCGGACGGCCCGTGAGGCGGTGGAGGCGATCGAGGGCGCGGGGCTTACCGCAGCCGACTTCGCGGGCAAGAGCCGCAGTTTCGCCGGGTATTTCTTCGCGGTGGCCGGCGGCGAGGTGAAGGCACCGACCGACACGCTCCGCAAGCGGGCGGCATCGCCCGAGGGGTGGTGTGCCAAGGGATCGCCGGCCGAGCGGCTCGTGCCGCAACTGCGTCCCCTGCTGCAGCGGCTCTGCGACCTCTACGACCGCAACGTCCGCCACTGGAACACGTGCGACCTGCTGCGCGAGAACTACCGCAGCTTCGCCCTGCTGTCGGACCTCTACGCCCGTGTGCAGCGGCTCTGTGCCGAGCAGAACACGCTGCTGCTTTCGGAAACGAAATACCTGCTCTCGGAGTTCATCGGGCGCAACGATGCGCCGTTCATCTACGAAAAGGTGGGCAACCGCTTCGAGCGCTTCATGATCGACGAGTTCCAGGACACCTCGGCCCGTGAATGGGAGAACTTCCTCCCGCTGCTGCAGAACGCCATGTCCCAGTCCGGGGAGGAGTCGGTACTCATCGTGGGCGACATCAAGCAGTCGATCTACCGCTGGCGCGGCGGCGACTGGCGGCTGCTGCACGAGCGGGCCGCCGGCGACCTCGGCAGGGAAAACACCCGGGTGGAGGTGCTCCGCGAGAACTGGCGCAGCCTGCCGACGGTCGTGGCCTTCAACAACGCGGCGATCGACAGCATCGTCGCGACGGACAACCGGGAGCTCAACCGGCTGCTCGGCGAGGCGGCCGAACGGGGCGACATCGACCGTGCGGAGGCCGCCCGCCTGCACGACACGCTGGCCGACGCCTACCGCGACCAGGCGCAGCTGCCCCGCCGCAAGGCGGAACACGGAGGCTATGTCTCGATCGAGACGTTCGATTGCGAACCGCCCGTCGTCGAACGCATCTGTGCGCTGATCGACCGCGGATTCCGCCCGTCGGACATCATGATCCTCGTGCGGAGCGCCACGGACGGCGCGAAGGTTGCCGCAGCGCTGCTCGACTTCAAGCAGCGCAACACCGAGGCGCGCTACCGTTTCGATGTCATGACGCAGGAGGCGCTCATCGTGGGCAGCGCCCCGATCAGTTCGTTCGTGGCCGCGGCGCTCCGTCTGGCGCTCAACACCGACGACCGCCTGAGCCGCGCCGTCTGCAACCACTACCTCGGCCGGCCGTTCGACGCCCCGCTGTCGGACGACGAACGGGAGTTCTTCCACTCGATCCGCCTCGAATCACCCGAGGAGGCCTTCGAGCGTATCGTTATGCGGTTCGACCTGCGCAGCGACCGCAGCCAGATCGCCTACCTGCAGGCACTGCACGAGCAGGTGATCGCCTTCTGCTCGTCGAAGATCGCCGACATCGCCCTGTTCCTGCGCTGGTGGGACGAACAGGGACAGAACCGCTCGCTGAGCGTCGAGCAGAGCGCTTCGACGGTCGAGATCACCACGATCCACAAGGCCAAGGGGCTCGAGAAGCGGGCCGTGATCATCCCCTACTGCTCGTGGCAGCTCGACCCGAAGTCGGGCGGCGTGCAGAACATCGTCTGGGCCGAGGCCCGCGGCGACGGGGAGGCCGAGGCCATCGGCCGCTTCCCGGTCCGCTACAAACGTTCGATGGCCGAATCGGGCTTTTCGGCCGAATACTACCGCGAGCTGGTCTATGCCCATGTGGACAACGTCAATCTGCTCTACGTGGCCCTGACGCGCGCCGCCGAGTCGCTGCACGTATTCATTCCCCGGAAGACGGGGCACACGGTCGGGGCGCTGCTGCTCGGCAGCCTCCGCCCGGGCAGCGAGGGACAGGTCTTCATCGGAGAGACCGAAGGGCGCTGCCTCACGGACGAGCGGGGCGACCACTACCTCTTCGGCTCGTTCGAGGGCCCCGTGGCCGGAGGACGCAAGGAGTCCGATGCGGAACACGTCGTACTCGAAGAGTACCCCACGGCGCGCCCGGCACTGAAGCTGCGGCTCCCCTCGCAGCGCTACTTCGAGGAGGGCGGCAAGCCGGAACTCGCCCCGCGCAACCTGGGCATCCTGATGCACCGCGCCTTTGAGCAGGCCGATGACGTCGCGCAGGTCCGCGAGGCCGTGGCACACATGCAGGCCGACGGCATCCTCTCCGAAGAGGACGCCGCACGGCTGCGGCAGCGGATCGACCGGGCGTTCGAGCTCCCCGAGGTGCGCGAATGGTTCGACGGCTCGTGGCAGCGCATCCGCAACGAGCAGGAGATCATCGTTCCGGGAAGCGCCTCGACACGACGTCCCGACCGGGTGATGATCCGTGGCACGCGGGTTGTGGTGGTAGACTACAAATTCGGAGCGCTCGACGCCGACCGCCACCGCCGGCAGGTGGCCGAATACCTCCGCCTGCTCGCCGAAATGGGCTACGACCCCGTCGAGGGGTATCTGTGGTATGTGAAACTCGGCCGCATCGAACGGGTCGAGGGGTAATTCACCGCTCAGGCGGACCGGCCGAAGGTCCGGAGCCCCGGCGGAGATACGGCCGGCTCTTATCAGGCGGATCGCAGTAACGGGCGGGCCTCCGATGCAGACCGACGACCCGATGGACTACCGTATTGCCGACCTCCGCATCCGCATCCCCGGGGAGTGCCTTCCCGGCCCCCTTCACCCTGCCTTCTCGCCCTTTGCCGAGCCCGAAAACGGGACCCCGGCACTGCTGCTGCACACCGCCCGGCAAATCGCCGACGTGCCGGAGGGATGCTGTCAGGACCGTTTCCCGTGCATCGACACGACGACCGAATGCCGCTTCATCCGCTGGAGCGGAGGGATTCAGCTGGAGCTGTACGGCCTGCAGGAGGTTTCCGTCCGCTTCCGGCTGCCGGACGGAGGCCGTGAAGCCTGCACCGACTGTCGCCCCGACCGGCAGCCGTCGCAACTGCGCTTCGGGCTGTGGCTGCTCTGCAACGCGGCGGGCCTTGGACACGGGGTCGTGTCGCTGCACGCCGCAGCGATCAGCCATCGCGGGCAGGGCGTGCTCTTCCTCGGGGAGTCGGGGACCGGGAAAAGCACGCATGCCCGGCTGTGGTGCCGGCACATGGCCGCAACCGAACTGCTCAACGACGACAGCCCCTTCATCCGGCTCCAGCCGGCCGGCGCACCGCTGGTCTACGGATCGCCCTGGAGCGGGAAAAGCCCCTGTTACCGGCCGCTGCGGCTGCCGATCGCCGCGATCGTCCGGCTTGAGCAGGGACCCCGGAATATCATCCGCCCGCTCCGCCCGCTCGAAGCCGCCGGAGCCCTGCTCCCCTCGGCGCCGCCCTCCTTCGCCCGCGATGAGAGGCTGCTGGCAACGCTCTGCCGGATACTCTCGCAACTCATCGCGCAGGTGCCTGTCTACCATCTCGCCTGCCGACCCGACGCGGAGGCAGCGCGTCTTGCCTGCCGGACGATCTTCGGCAGCCTCCCCGACAAATGATCCGAAGCTCCGCGCCTTCTGCGCCGCATCTCCGCCACCGAGTCTGCCGCCGGGGCCTGCCCCCTGAACCGCATGCCGAGGACCTTTCCCCCGCCCCGACAGACTCGGGCCATTCGCGACACGCTACCTGTCGCACGCCGCAAGTTCCGGCCGGTCCCTTGCGCAGAGCGGCCGGCGGCCGAACAGGCATACGGCAGAAAAGAGAACGGGCGTCCGATTCGATCGGACGCCCGCTGTCTGGAACGTATTCCGGATCCTGCGACCCGGCGGAAACTACTCGCCCAGAGCGAAACGCTTGTAGGCGATAACCGTTGCCTCCTTGTCAGCCTTGTGGATGAACTCGGCGATCGTCTCCTTCTCGCCTACCACAGCCTGGTTGAGCAGCGTGTTCTCCTCGAAGAACTTGCGCATCTTGCCCTCGGCGATCTTCTCCAGAATGGCCTCGGGCTTGTTGGCGTTCTTCGGATCCTGCTTCATGGCCTCCACGGCGATCTTGCGCTCGTGCTCGATCACCTCGGCGGGGCAGTCAGCCTCCGAGATCGAAACCGGAGCCATGGCCGTAGCCTGCATGGCTACCGTGTGGGCAACCTCGGCGGGGACCTCCTTGTTGAAGCCGAGCACCGTGCCGAGCTTCTTGTTGAAGTGAACGTAAGCGGCGCAATAGGGAGCCTCGATGCGGGCGTAGTAGGCCAGCTCGATCTTCTCACCCGTCTGGCCCGACTTCTCGGTCACCATCTCCTCGACCGTGCGACCCTCGTCGTTCTTCGTGGCCATCAGCGCATCGCGGTCGGCGGCGTCGTTCTTCACGGCGACATCGAGCATGGCGTTGGCCGAAGCCGTATACTCGGCGTTCTGGGCTACGAAGTCGGTCTCGCAGGCAAGGCAGAGGATGTAAGCCTTCTGGCCGACGATCTTCGTAACGACCACACCCTCGGTGGCGGTACGGTCGGCACGCTTGGCAACCACGAGCTTACCCTTCTCGCGGATAATGTCCTGAGCACGCGCATAATCACCTTCAGCCTCCATGAGGGCCTTCTTGCAGTCCATCATGCCGGCGCCGGTCATCTTGCGGAGCTTCATCACATCAGCAGCTTTGATTTCCATAGTCTTGTATCGTTTTTTTCGTTATTTACTCGGTTGGTTTACCGGAATCGCGCCGGAACCCCCGACGGGATCCCGACGCGTTGTCCGGCAGTTGGTTATTCGGCCTGCTCGGCAGCTACGGCTCCCGGCTCCTCGAACGGAGTCTCGACAGCGGCAACAACCTCGGCAACGGCAGCCTCCTCAGCATCGACGGAGGCCTTCACGGCCTTCTTGATGCGGGGCTTGCCCTCCTTCTTCACGGCACCTTCGGCCTCAGCCTCCTGGGCCTCCTTCTCCTTCTCGAGCTTGCGCTCCTCCGTTCCCTCGGCGATGGCGGCGCACATGGCCTCTACGACCACGGCGATCGACTTCGCGGCATCGTCATTTGCAGGTATAACGTAATCAATGTCGGTCGGATCACAACAAGTGTCTACCATGGCAAATACGGGGATGCTCAGGCGCTTGGCCTCCTTCACGGCGTTGGCCTCCTTCTGCACGTCCACAACGAACAGTGCGGCCGGGAGACGCGTCAGGTCGGCGATCGAACCGAGGTTCTTCTCGAGTTTCGCACGCTGACGGGCGATCTGGAGTTTCTCACGCTTCGAGAAGTTGTCGAACGTACCGTCGTTCGTCATCTTGTCGATGGTGGCCATCTTCTTGACGGCCTTGCGTATGGTGGGGAAGTTTGTCAGCATACCGCCGGCCCAGCGCTCGGTAACGTAGGGCATTCCGACGGCTGCCACCTTTTCGGCAACGATTTCCTTGGCCTGCTTCTTCGTGGCGACGAACAGCACGCGGCGGCCGCTCTTGGCAATCTGCTTGATGGCAGCGGCTGCCTCGTCGATCTTCAGCACGGTCTTGTGCAGGTCGATGATGTGGATGCCGTTCTTCTCCATGAAGATGTACGGAGCCATTTTGGGGTTCCATTTGCGCTTCAGGTGACCGAAGTGCGCACCGGCTTCCAATAATGTATTAAAATCTGTACGTGACATTTTGATTGGTTTCGTTTGTTAATTTTAATTCTCTTTTCTTCAACCCTCCGGGTAGCGGGGGCTCCGGTCCCGGGGAGTTTTCCGCGGCGCGGCAACCGGGCGGTAATACGCAATATATAATATAGGTAGTCCTTCCGATTTGGAACCGACGCCGTGCTTGCCGAAATCCGGTCGTGCGATTAACGCTTGCTGAACTGGAACTTGCGACGTGCTCCGGGCTGACCGGGCTTCTTACGCTCAACCTCGCGGGGATCACGCGTGAGGAATCCGGCCTTCTTCAGCACCGGACGCATCTCGGCGTCGATCTCGCACAGTGCACGTGCGATGCCCAGACGAGCGGCCTCAGCCTGTCCCTTGATACCACCTCCGTCGAGGTTGATCGTGATGTCGTAGCTCTCGGCAGTGTTGGTAGCCAGCAGCGGCTGCTTTACCTGGAACTGGAGAATCTCGAGCGGGAAATAGGCTGCAAGCTCCTTGTGGTTGATTGTAATCTGACCCTTACCCGGCTTCACGAATACGCGAGCCACAGCGGCCTTACGACGACCTACGGTGTTTACAACTTCCATAACTCTTACTTAATCTCGTTTAACTTAATGGTCTTCGGGTTCTGGGCGGCGTGCGGATGCTCGGCACCGGCATAAACCTTCAGGTTCATGAGCAGTCTGTCACCCAGACGGGTCTTGGGCAGCATGCCCTTGACGGCTTTCTCGATGAGGAAAGTCGGTTTCTTGGCCAGATAGTCGGCCGGCGTAGCGTAGCGCTGTCCGCCCGGATATCCGGTGTGACGCGTGTAGACCTTGTCGGTCATCTTGTTGCCCGTGAGCTTCACCTTCTCCGCGTTGATGACGATGACATAGTCACCGCAGTCTACGTGGGGCGTGTAGCTGGGCTTGTTCTTGCCGCGGAGGATCTTGGCGATCTGCGAAGCAAGACGTCCCAATACCTCGTTCGTAGCGTCGATGACAACCCACTCCTTGGTTACCGTCGATGCATTGACCGAGATAGTCTTGTAGCTTAATGAATCCACTGTGTTTTACGTTTAAATTTAACTTGTTGTAATCCTTTCCCGCACATTGCGGGTGCGCAAAGGTACGAAAAAAAATTCACTCTACAAGCCGAGCGCAAGAAATTTGCGTTTCTCCGCGGTTTTTTCGCCCGGCGGAAGGTCATTCCGTCCGTCGGGGCTGCCCCTGTCGGGGGCGCAGGCCCCGTGAAAAGCGGACGTTCCCCTCTCCATCGCGCACCAGCGTGTGGCGTGCGGGGGCATCGGGGAGGTAGCGCACCCGCACCGAATCGCCCACCCGGGCCCGGACGAGCGGACCCGTGCGGCGGACCTCGCCTTCGTAGTTCTCACCACCGACGCTATAGGTGTAGGAGAAATAACCCACATCCTCATGGCGGATCGCCCGGTTGCGGTGACGTCCGGCCCCGGATCCGTGCTGCACGCGGCGTGTGAACGACGAGGTCAGCACAGCACCGGTCTCGACCCCCTCCGAGGCCAGGCGTCGGCTGATGTTCGCCAAGTGCAGCACGCCCCAGCCCAGCAGGGCCGCTGCGCAGACGACAATCGCCCAGATTCTTTTCGTGCGTGTTTTCATGTCACAGATAAAACGTTTTTTCGAATGAAAAAGAGGGCCGGCCGACGA
>FR891981.1 GCA_000434235.1 Alistipes sp. CAG:268
TCGCGGCTCACCCCCTTGCCGGCGCGCTGTCCGCGCATCGCACGCTTGGCACCCTCCAACGTCATGCCGCACTCCTTGACCAGGTGGTAGATCTGCTTGAGGTGCTCCACGTCCTGCGGCGTAAAGAGCCGGTTGCCCTTCTTGTTGCGCTTGGGCCGCAGGATGGGGAACTGCGACTCCCAGTGGCGGAGCAGCGACTGATTGACGTCGAACATCTCGGCCACCTCGCCCATCGAATAGTATAATTTCTCGCTCATAACGCTAAACTTCCTTTCCCTTGATTCGGATTCTCTCTCTTTGCGGTCCTGCCCTGCAGCACCCTGCCGCGGCGTCCCGTAACTGCCGCGTTCACTCCTGCCGGAGGATCCGCAGCGAATTGGGGTACATGTTGTTCACCCGCGCACCGATCCGCTTGGCGAAGCCCAGGGCCCGTCCGCGCGCCGTCACGAGGTTCACCCCCTCGGCCAGCGCCCCGGCCGCTACCTCCTGACGCCGCAGGTAACGCAGCGCCTGCTCGTCGTCGAGCCCGGCAACCGGAACGGCCCCGCGTTCCAGGCCGTCGAAGAAGGCCAGGGCCGGATCGGGTTTCAGCCGTCCCTTGAAGAGCTGTCCCAGCGCCACGCCCGAGCAGATCACGGGCAGCGCCTCCGAGAGCGTCTTCACCGCCTCGGCCTGCTCCCCGTACCAGGCGTAACCGGTGCCGGCAACCGTGCCGAAGACCATGCGGTCTGGCTCGCGGACCCAGCGCCGCAGCTCGCCCGCCGACGCCCGGTCGGCCGGAGCGACCATCGACCGGCGCCCCTTCGGAAGGCGCTGCC
>FR891982.1:0-11529 GCA_000434235.1 Alistipes sp. CAG:268
GGCGGAGTCTACTCCGCCGGCTGCCCGGCACACCGTCACTTCGAATAGCTGGGAGCCTCGGCCACGCCCCAGTGCGTGTTGGGTTCCGGCCCCATCTTCAAGCGGAGCGTGGCGCCGTCGGTCATCTCGTCGCGGAAGAACCAGCAGCGGTCGAGCGGCTTGCCGCCGAGCGTGGCCGACTGCACGTAGCAATCCTCGGGACCGTTCGCCTCGGTCTCGATCACAAAACGCCCGCCGCGTCCGTTGCGGATGACCACCCGGTCGAACTGCGGGCTGCCGATCTGGAAGGTCGGGCGCAGACTCGTACCGCCCTGTACGTCGAACAGGCCCATGGCCGCCATCACGTACCACGCACCGAGCTGTCCCTGATCCTCGTCCTGCCCGTATCCGTAGCCGTGCTCGCCGTCCGTGCCGTAGAACTCGTCGCAGATGAGCCGCGTCCACTTCTGCGTGAGCCACGGCATGCCCGAATAGTTGAACAGCCACGAGATGTGGAGGCTCGGCTGGTTGCCGTGGTTGTAGGGGCTCTCGAGGCCCGAGAAGGCATTAACCACCTTGCCGCCGCCGAAGATCGAGGCGCGGGCCGCCGTGAAGATCGAGTCGAGGCGCGTGTTGAAGGTCTCGCGGCCGACCCGCTCGACGAGCGCCACGGGATCGCCCGGCACGAAGAAAGTATACTGCATGGCATTGCCCTCCTGGAAGCCGCGCCACGACTCGAGGGGATTGAAGCGCTCGAGGAACGAACCGTCGGCCCGGCGCGGGCGGATCAGCTTCAGATCGGGATCCATCAGGCGCTCCCATCCCTTCGACAGCCACATGAGCCGTTCGTAATCGGCCTCCCGGCCAAGCGCCTTGGCCCACTGCGCCACGGCATAGCTGCTGAACGAATATTCGAGCGTGTGCGAAGCGCTGAAGGTCGAACCGGCAGGCCGCAAATCGGGCTGCGATCCGTCGTCAAAGGGGGCGTAGCCGAGTTCGACGAAAGCGCCGACATCCGTCTTGCCAGCCCCCTCGGGACGGTCTTCCCAGGCCAGTTCGTTCTTGAGGGCCGCCTCATAGGCCTTCTCGACATCGAAGTCGCGGATGCCGCACTGGTAGGCCCCGGCCATCACCACGCTCACCATGTTGGTGCCCACACCCGAGACATACTTGCTGCAGGCAAGGCCGTCACCGAGCCATCCGGCATCGTCGTAGACGAGCAGCTGGCTGCGGATGAAGTCGTTGTAGTAGTCGGGATAGGCCAGCGCCCAGAGCAGCGTCAGGTTCCAGTAGGCCCCCCACACGGCGTCGGTATTGTAGAGGCAGAAGGCCGGACGCCCGTCCTCGCCGGCAGGAATCCGCCCCACCGTGCCGTCATGGCGCGGATAGGAGCCGTCCACGTCGCTGGCCACGCCGCGGCCGAGCAGCGCATGGTAGAGACCCGTGTAGAACTTGATGCGTGCAGCCTCGCTGCCGCCCTCGACCGCGATGCGTCCCAGCCCCTCGTCCCACTTGGCGGCGGTGCGGCGGCGCACGTCATCGAAGTCGAGCCCGTCGGCTTCGGCGCGGAGGTTGGCCCGGGCATTCTCCACCGAGGTGTAGGAGAGTCCGATGCGGAGCTCGATCCGCTCGTCGGCCGAAGTCCGGTAGCGCAGGGCGACACCGGCCCCGACACCGCGGAGCTCATCCCCTGCAAAGGGCGTCTCGCCCCGGCGATAGAGCTGCCACGAATCGGCCCCGCGGCTCAGCTCGGCATAGAAATAGACTCCGACGGTAGCCCCGGGCTGGTATTTCTGGGCATAGAGCGGTTCGTAGACGGCATACCCCTCGACATGCTGCGGATCGGTCACACGGACAAGGGCATCGACCACCGGGCCGCTTTCTCCGATGGCGTTGCCGATGTCGAAGAGGATGTTCGAGGCTTCGGATGCGGGGAAGGTGTAGCGCTGGAACCCGACGCGCGTGGTGGCCGTCAGTTCGGCGCGGACCCCGTAGTCCTTGAGCAGGACCGAATAATAGCCCGGCTCGGCGTGCTCGTCGGCCTTGTCGAAGCGCGAGCGGAACCCGGCATCGGGATCCTCGAGGCGTCCCGGCACGGTCTGCACCTCGCCCACGGTGGGCATCAGCAGCACACCGCCCACCTGAAACTCATGCAGGCAGGGGAATCCCTCGATCGAGGTGTGCCCGTCCTCATAGCCCACGGCCTCCCAGCCGCTCGGACTGGTATAGCTGCCGTTGGTCGAGGGACCCAGTTTGGCCATGCCGAACGGTTCGGCCGCCGGCGTATAGAAGAACCAGCGGCTGTGGATCGACCCCAGGTTGGGGTTCACGTAATCGGCCGGTCGCGGTGCATCCGCACAGGCCGTCGCAGCGCAGCAGGCTGCGGCTAAAAGAATCAGTCTTTTCATAATCTCCTGTCAAAAAAGGGAGGGCCGTCCGTCGGGACCGGCCCCCGAACGGCCGGAGGAGGGCCTGACCATCCCTCTTCCGGCCGTTCATCGGTTCTTCGGATGTATGTGCGGATCAGCGGCTGAGACGCACGAACACGTTTTCGTAAGGTTGGAGCGTGAGCGATGCGGTACGCTTGCCCGTCGGTTCGTCAAGGGCATTGACCACCTCGAACGTCAGCGGATTCCCCGCAGCGTCGAGCAGCGTGAGCTCGGCCTCACGGCCGTCGGTCTCGCGGAGGTTCACCAGCACGGCGCCCTGCCCGGCCCGCGACGGCGAGCACGAGGTCATCAGCACATGGTCGCAACCCGTGCGGAAGAACGACTTCGACCAGGCCTTGCCGTTGTCGGCACCGGCCGCCGGCATCACGCGGGCATAGAGCGGGATGCGGTTGCCCCAGCCGAAGGCAGAAGCCTCGGCGTTCGACGTATCGGCACACGAGGTAAGCGTGTAGCTCCAGTTGAGCTCACCCTCCTGCGAGGCGCGGAAGTTCGTCGTCCAGTAGTTGTTCGTCACCCACGAGAAGAGGTGCGGCTTTTCATAGGTGCGCGGCTGGCGGTAGGGATCGTTCAGCAGCTCGCCCATCATGAAGAGCGGCATGGCGTCGCAGCTCACGAGGATCTGCGCCCGGTCGTTGCGCACCGAGACAAAGTTCTGGACCGTATTCCACGACGCCGTGGTTCCGGGAATCTGGTTCTCTCCGGCATAGACCACGCCGCCCGGCACGTCGAAGGCCAGCCGGCCGCCCTCGAGGGCGAACGGGAAGGCCACATAGAGGCCCGACGGATCGGTCTCGGGAAGACGGCGCGCCGCATAGTGGAGATCGATGCGCTTGACGTCGTTGTAAAGGCGCACCTCGACCCGCACGCCGAAATCGGGATCGCACCCTTCGGCCGTACCGCGGAACGAGACAGTCGTATAGATGTCGCCGGTGGTCGCACCCGTGAAGCGGACGTCGCGCAGCCCCGAACGGCGGTAGCGCTCGAAGACCTTGCGCTCCATCTGGTGGCGGTCACCCTCGAGCGACTCGTAGATGAAGTCGCCCAGTTTCCATTCGGCACCGCCATCGACCAGCTCCAGGCCCAGCTCCTTGTCCACGAGTGAGCGGATGCCGCCCGTAGCGGGGTCGAACTCCAGGCGGTAGAAGTCGTTCTCGACCGCATGGTCGGCCGGCTCGAAAGCCTCGGGCTCGGCGGCGCGGCCCTCATCGAGCACCACCTCGTAGGTCTTGTACCCCATCGCCGGGATCCGGTCGGCCCAGATGGCATAGTAACGTCCCTCGCTGCGCGAGCGGATCGGCTCGACGGAGAGTGCATGGCCCTGCTCGTCGAGCAGACGGAAGGCACGGTCGCGCGGAATCACCTCGAAGTCGATGTAGACGGTCGTCAGCGCCGAACGCTCCCAGCCCAGCGGGTTGAAGAAGGTCAGCGTCGGACGCTCCGAACGGTGCAGGTCGCCCTGAAGCCGGCCGATCGAGGTCTCGTAGAGCATCTGCGCACTCTTGAGCGCCTCCCAGACATAGGAGCCCTTCTCGGCCCACTGCACCTGCGAGTTCTCGCACAACGGGTCCCAGATGCTCTCTGCGGCACCGAACGTGTGCTCGTCATAGAAGAGCAGGTTCTCGTGGATGCGACGCATCTCGTCGTGCATTCCCTCGACACCTTCATCGCCCGCCATGCCGGCCATCGAGAGCATGCCGCCGATGGTGATCATGTCGGACTGCGTCTTGCGCGAAGCTGCCGTTTCACGGGCTGCCGAGCCGAATCCGTCGGTCCACCAGTCGGGATAGGCCGCACGGTAAACGGGAAGACGGTCGCCGTATTTCGTATCGATCTGCTCGAGGAATTCATGTACGGTCGCGCTGCGCAGCTTGGGCCATGCGTAGTGCTCGTTCCAGTCGCGGATCAGCGCGCACTCCTGCATCGACGGAGGCGAGTTGTCGGTGGAGTATCCCGAGTACTGGGCCGCAATGAGCGGGAAGTCGTAGCCGCCGCGGCGCAGCGAGCGGATGTAGGAGAAGACCCCGTTGCGGACACCCTCCATATCGCCGCGGTCGATGCCCCAGAAATTGGCCGTCATGTAGTGGTCGGCGCGGAACGAGAGGAGGCTCTTGCCCGAGGGCGACTCCCAGCGGTAGAGCGTCGGACGGTCGAAGGGGATCAGGGCGCGGTGGCCGTTCGAGCCCATCGTCAGGTACTTGACCCCGAGATCGGGCAGGTAGTCGGCCAGACACCAGGCCACGCCGTTCACGTCGTCCTGCATGGCCGTCTCGACCGGAATACCCAGTTCGTGGAAGCGGGCGATCGGCGCCAGGAAGGTCTTGTAGGCATTCTCGCCCGAGAGCTCCGACATGTTGAAGAACATGGCCGTCACTTCGATCTGGCCGTTCTTCACGAAGCGCAGGAAGCGCTCGACCTGCTCGGCGGGACGGATGCGCAGCCACTCGCGCACGGCCCACGAGGCTTCGCACGTCCAGCGGAACTTCGCGTCGTCGGGATAGTCGGCCGTCGCCTCGCAGTACTCGATGGCGTAGTCGATATAGCGCAGGTGCTCGGTGAGGATCTCGGTCTGCGGCTTCGTATAGCCGATGTCGGTGTGGGTGTGCTGCACGAGATAGACCGTCCAGCGCTCGGCCGGAAGGATCTCCGTCTCGACCGAACGGTCGCCGTCCGGCGTCTTGAGCGCAAAGCGCACCCGGCGGCCGTCATACCCCTCGGGAATGCCGCCCTGCACGCGGTTCAGACCCGGGGCGAGCTTCAGCTCACCGCCGGCCTTTCCGTCGTAGCTCCATGCCGCCTTGCGGGGTTTCGCATCCCAGTTGGCGATGTCGAGCGTCACGGGATGGAGCAGCTCATCCTGCGTCCGGCCGTAGATCAGCGCCGGTTCGGACTCGGCTGCAAAGAGCGAGATGCCGGCGCCCGCCGGAGCGCTCTTCACCGGAGCCGAAGCCTCGAACGTCACGGCGTCGAGCACCATCCAGCTGCCCGAAACCGTACGGACCGAGAGGATGTTGTCGCCCGCGCGGAGCGTCCCGGCCGGAATTTCGACCTCGGCGCAAAGGCCTTTCGACGAGGTTTTGCGCGTATCGAGATAGTTCTGATCGGCTCCTGCGGGAGTCTGAACCTCCGTGCGGAAATCGTTGAGTGCGATCTCGAGCCGCGGAGCCGAACCGCTGTGGACCTCAACGAAGTCGAGCTTCAGCCGCAATGCGGCCTCGGGATCGGCCTCGCGGACCCCGAAACGGACCAGCAGCCCGCCCTGCGGATTGCCCGCCCAGCTGTCGGAGGGACCCGGAATGACGAACGGGACGTCCGATGCCGAACTGTGCCCGACAGTATAGAGCGCCGTGCACCCGGGGAAACGTTTCGAAATGTCGGAATAGCTTCCGTCGTCGAGCGCAAACTCGGACGACGAACCGTCGGCCTTGCCGATCTGCCACAGCCGCACCGGATACGGGCGGGCCCAGAGGCCCGACCATATCAGTGTCAGCAGTACGGACAGCAGCACAAATCTGCGGTTTGTCATATGTTATACGTTTTTATATGCGTGAATATTCTTCCGTTCTATTCGGCATCGAGCCACGTGATGTCGGTCATCGCGGCCACATGCGAACCGGTCTCGTCGGTGATCTCCGTACCGACATTGAGCGTCAGCGGCCAGTAGGCCATCAGCCCCTCTTCCGTGCCGGTGAACGAGCACTTCACATCGGAAGCCACCTCATCGGCCGTGCGGGCGTCCTCCCAGATCGAGACGTTCTGGATGTCGCCGCGCATGTAGCGGTCGCTGTAGTAGGGCGAGGTGCCCAGCTGCAGGTCGGAGGCCGAAGCGGCCAGCGTGCCGCAGTTTACCGAGCTCTTCTGCACTCCGTCGAGGTAGAAGACCATCTTGCCGCCCGCCTTATAGGTCGCCGCAATGTGATACCACGTATCGAGTTCGATCGTGCAGCATCCGCCGCCGTTCCAGTTGTTGGCATCGGCATCGTAGATGTAAAACTGCAGCTGGTTGCCGTTGTTGCGGACCATAAAGCCGCCGGTACCGGACTCGTTGGAGATGATGCACTGGTCACCCGAAGCGAACTCCGAGAAGCGGACCCGCATCTCCACGGTGAAGGCATCCTCCAGCCCCCAGTCGGACGAGGCTCCCAGGTTCATCTTCGAACCCAGGCCGAAATGTGCGATACCCGGTTTGACGACATTCGCCTTGAAGGCCGCAATGGCCTCCTCGAGCAGTTTCGCCGCATTGGTGTAACCCTCTTCGCGCGAGGTGTTGTTCATGATGAAGTAAGCCTGGTCGATCCGTGCCTGCAGGGTCTTCTTCGACCCCGGGGCGATATCGCCTTCGGAGGTTCCCTCCTCAACTTCGGCGATGAGCGTCTCCGCCTCGCGGATCACCTCCATGAGCGCCCGCTGCGCATCCGACACCCCGTCGTCGCTGCACGATGCGAGGAACAGTCCGGCACAGCAGAACATCAGCGCCAATCTCTTGACTATTGTTTTCATAGTTGTCTCGTTTTATCTTCGGTTGGAATGTACTCGGTTAATTGTAGCCTTCGTTCTGTCCCAGGGTCGTCCAGTCGGGCATGCCGTCGAACTGCGACTGCGGGATCGGACGAACCACATGGTAGTCCTGGATGTTGTCCACGGCGTCGGGGTTGTAGAGCTTCACGCGCTCGACGAGTTTGCCCAGACGCTTCAGGTCCAGCCGCCGCTGCCACTCGCCGGCCAGCTCGCGGGCACGCTCCTCGAGGATAAAGTCCACGGTCATGTCCTCCTCGGTAACGGTCATCGCCTCACGCCAGGCCTCGTTCTGCTCGGGATCCTCCGAATCCTGACGGATGGCTCGTTCGCGCAGCGTCATGATATCCTTGGCGGCAGCCTTCAAATCGGGGTTGGCGCGGCGGATGTTGGCCTCGGCGCGGATCAGGTAGAGCTCGCCCAGACGAATTACCGGATAGGAACGGTCCGAAAGCGTGGACATGTTGCCCGGACGGGTGTGGTCGTAGAACTTGGTCATGCCGATGAAGGTCCAGCGGTCCTGCGGAACGCCCTTGGCATCGTACATGTCGTTGCGGTCGAAGAAAGTGTAGCAGGTCTTCATGCGCTCACGCTCAGCTGCGGGCAGCACGTCGGGGCAGCAGTAGAGCGCCGTATCGATGTACTCGCGCCACTGGTTGTCGGGGAACTCCGAGCGGTCGTCTGCCGGATCGTTGTAATACCATACCCACTGGTGCAGATCCCGCCAGCGGAGGTCGGCTTCACGGTTGAAATTGTCGATGTAGTAAAGCGACGGGATAGCCTGGCAACCGCCGTAACCGGTCCAGTCAAGCATCGTCTGCACACCGGGGAAGCGGTCGATGTACATGGCATACCACTGCCAGTAGCCGTTATACTGCGCATAGGACTCGTCGTTGGTGAAGTTCGTCGTCCAGATGAACTCGTCGTTGGTCTTGTCGTCGGCCCAAAGGTCCTTGAGCGACGGCGTCAGCTCGAAGCCGTAAGGGCCGTCGATCACCTCGGAAGCCAATCGCTCGGCATCCTCGAACTGCTCGTGGTAGAGGTACATGCGCGCCAGGAAAGCCTTGGCCGTCGGCATGTCGATGCGTCCCGCCTCGGAAGTGCGCTCGTCGGGCAGCATTTCCTCATTGACAACCTGCTCCAGACCGCCGATGATCTCCTTGTAGAAGTCCTCGCGCGTGGAGCGGCGAGCCTCCATACCCTCCGTCTCGTCGGTCGTGCGGGGCAGGTACGAGTCGCCCCACGTCTCGGTGACGATCCACAGGAACATCGAGCGCATCACGAGCATCTCGGCCTTGCACTGCAGCTTTTCGTCTTCATTGGCAAAGGGCGTCGTATCGATGGTCTCCATGAACATGTTGATGTTGGCCAGCGCCTTGTAGCAGTGGTTCCACAGCCACGAGACATTGCCGTTGTTGGCATCCAGTCCGTAGTAGTCCGTAAGGCCCGTATCGCCCTGGTTCTTGCCGCGCAGGAAGATGTCCGTGCCCAGCTCGGTCATCAGCGGCCACTGTCCGTCGCCGCCGTAGAGGTTGTTGATCTTCGTATAGGAGAGGTTCACGAACGCCTTGAGTCCGTTCTCCTCGTTGAAAATATCGGTGGTCGATCCGTAGGACTCCTCCTCCAGGAAGCTTTCGCAGCCGGTGACACCCGCAAGCAGAGCGGCGGAGGCGAGGATCGTTGCTATCTTTTTCATGGTCGTTGTGTTTTAGGATTAGAACTGAACGCTGGCTCCGAAGATGTAATAGGACTCCCACCACGAGATACCGCCCTGGTCACGGAACTGGCTGTATCCCCACGGATCGTTCATCGTGAAGTAGAAACGCGTCTTCTTGACGATACGGCCCATCCACCGCTCGGGCAGCGTGTAGCCCACCGTGATGTTGCGGATGTTCACGTAGTCGTTGTCATAGTAGCCGGCAGCGTCGAGGTACTTGATCGACTGGCCCTCGACCGGACGGGGATAGCGGTTGGTCGGATGCTCGGGCGTCCAGTAGTCGATCTTGTAGGTGTTCCAGCGGCCCAGCTCGCTGGCCCAACCGCCGGTACTGCGGCCGTCATAGGCCAGGGCGCCGAACTCGCCGTAGATATCTACCGAGAAGTCGAGGTTCTTCCACTGTCCGCTGATCGACAGTCCGCCGACCCAGTCGGGGCGCGTCGTGCCGAGGATCGTGCGGTCGTTGCCGTCGATCACGCCGTTGCCGTCGAGATCGGCCACCTTCACCTCGCCGGGCTTCTGCCCGTAGAGAGCGGCCATGTCGGCCTCGTCAAGCTGCCAGATGCCCACCTGCTTGTAGTTGTAGTGCACGCCGTTCACCGGATAGCCCACGAAGAGGTTGTTGTTCAGGTCCTGCTTCATGTTGGGATCCTGCAGGCGCACCAGTTCCTCCTTGTTGCGGTAGTAGGAGAGATTGACGTTGAGCGTGAAGTCCTTTTTCTGAATGGGGACCGTCGAGAGCGACACCTCCCAACCGCGGTTGCGCGTATCGCCGATGTTCGTCCAGGCCTGATTGAAGCCCGTGGTATAGGGAAGCACCTTCAGGTAGAGCAGGTCGTAGCTCTTCGAGTCGTAATACTCGACCGTACCGAAGATGCGGCCGTTCAGGAAACCGAAGTCCAGACCGATGTCGAGCATCTTGTTGCGCTCCCAGCCCAGGTCGGGCGTCGGACGGGTCGAGGGCTCCAGACCCGGCAGGTGGGTTTCGCCTCCGAATCCGAAGTTGGCGTAGCAGCCGTAGAGCGAACCGAGCGTGGCGTAGGCCGCAATCGAGTAGTTACCCGTCATACCGTAGCTGGCGCGCAGCTTGAGGTTGGTAATCCAGTCCACGTTGTCCTTGACGAAGCTCTCCTCCGAAATGCGCCAGGCCACGGCGGCCGAGGGGAAGAAGGCCCACTTGTTGCCGGGCGAGAGCTGCGAGGCACCGTCCTCGCGGAACGAAGCCGTCACGATGTAGCGGTCGTCGAAGGTATACTGCAGGCGGCCGATGACCGAAACCATCTGGTTGCGGATGAAGCCCGAGCTGATCGACTTCGAGTCGGTCAGACGGTTCATGTTGTACCACAGGTAGGCGGGCGACTCCTGGTCCTTGCCCGACATCGAGGAGTTCACCGTCTGGCGGTTCTGCATCTCGAAGATGGCCGACACGTCGATGGCGTGCTTGCCGAAGGTCTCCTTGTAGTTGAGGATGTTGTTCCATACCCAGTCGGCCTTGCGGTTGTTGTGCATGCCGGCTACGTTGCGCTCGTCGGTGTAACCCACGCTGCGGTTGTCATAGTAGTATCCGCGCGAGGAGAAGGCCGGCGTATAGGCGAAGTTGGTATTGAAGGTAAGGCCCTTGTAGAGGTCCACCTGCGCGAAAAAACGCATGTAGATCTTCCACTCCTCGGTCTTGTCCTCGTAAGCGCCGTCCGTTTCGTTCATGTAGGGGTTCTTCACGAACGGGTCACCGAACGGATACTCGTTGTAGGAGCCGTCCTCGTTGTGGATCGGCGTCAGCGGCGACATGTGGAGGAACGTGTCGAACATGTCGGGCTTGTCGTGGCTCACGTTGTAGAACGCCCGGTTCGAAATACCCACCTTCAGGAAAGGCAGCACCTGATGCGTCAGGTCGGTGGTCAGGTAGAAGTAGTCGCGGTGGTCGCCCTCATAGCGATCCTCGTTGTTCTTGTAGTTGAACGAGATCTTGTACTGGGTCTTTTCGTTGCCCGAGGCAATGGTCAGCGAATGGCTGTGCCACAGGCGCTTCTGATTGAAATAACGGCCCATCCAGTCGGTGTTCATCTTGCCCATGTTGGCGATCTCGGCGCCGAAGAAGGCCTTGCTGTCGTCCTCGGGCGAGTTCCACACGCCGGCAGCACGGCTGGCCTCACGCTGGAAGGCGATGTACTCGTCGGCATCCATCACGTCGAGCGTACCCCAGTTATTGACGCCCACACCCACGAAACCGTCGTAGGTGACCTTCGTCTCGCCCTTCTTGGCCTGCTTGGTGGTGATGAGGATCACACCGTTGGCACCCTTCGCACCGTAGATGGCCGTCGAGGAGGCATCCTTCAGAATGTCGATCGACTCGATGTCGCCCGGGTTAATCGAAGTGAGCGTCTCGTCGTAGGGAATGCCGTCGAGCACGATCAGCGGGTCGTTGCCCGCATTGGTCGAACGCGTACCGCGGATGCGGATCGAACCGCCATCGACACGGATACCGGCCACACCGACCAGGCTGGTGGTCAGGTCGTAGGCCGGGATGCGGGCGATCTGCTCGGCCGACACCGAAGCCACCGATCCGGTGATATCCTTACGCTTCATGGCCGTATAGCCCGTCACCACGACATCCTCCAGACCGATCATGTCCTCGCGCAGCGTCACGTCGATCTGCGTACGCGAACCGACCTTCTCCTTCTGCGACATCATACCGAGGAAACTGAATTCCAACTCATCATTGCTTCCTACCCCCTCGATGCGGTAGGCGCCCGAAGCATCGGTCGATACGCCGAGCGAACCACCCACGACCGTCACGGCCGCTCCGGGAATCGGGTCGCCCTTGCCGTCGCGGACCGTTCCGCTGACGGCACGTCCTTGTGCGGGGGGGGG
>FR891982.1:11546-14612 GCA_000434235.1 Alistipes sp. CAG:268
TGGGGGGGGGGGGGGAACTTCGGTCTGCGACGTGGACCGGACCGGTTCCGACCCGGCTGCGGACAACGTCACGGGCAGCAGCGAGACCGCCAACAAAAGGACCGCACACTTTCTGAAGATTCCGCCCGATCCGTCCCAACGGGTCCGTGCGGAAGTCTGGTACAGATTCTTCATAACAGATTCATTTAGGTTAGTGTTTTTATGTTTGAATTATATATGTTTGTTCATACATATATTCGTACCACAAATATAGAAAGAGATTTTCAAAAATGCAATACTTCGAATCTTTTTTCATCATTTTCCGACTCCGGGCTCCCGGGCACGGCACAACAGGCAGAATAAGCGGCACCGTCAAACCGCTTAAAAGAAGAGCGGGCGCCAACGGATTCCATCCGCCCGACGCCCGCATTCCGAAGCACGCTTCACAGCCCGCTGCGGGGCCGTTACTCCGCCTTCAACACGACCTCCGTCCCGCGAAGCAGCGGCGAAGAGAAGCGGACCCGAATATCGCCTGTTTCGCCGGTTGTACGCACATATGCAAGCAGACGCCCGCGATAAGCACGATGCCGGTTGTCGGTGTAGTCGCTCATGTCGGTATTATCCGAGCCTTCAAGACCGAGCAATTCGGCCGGCCCGTCGATCGTACAGGTGATCTCGCTGTCACCCAGCTTTACCGGAACCCCCTGCTCATCGACCACCTCGACGGTCAGGTGGGCCGTGGCACGCTCCTTCGGCAGCACGACCCTGTCGGCCGAGACCTTGAGCGCGAAGGGACGGCCCGAAGAGCGGATCACATAAGACGAAAGCACGCGGCCCGAGGCGTCACACCCCTCGGCCCGCAACTCTCCCGGAGCAAAGGGAATGTCCCAGTGGATGATTCCCGTCTTCGGATCATAGGGTTTCATGGAGCCTACCTCCCGCCCGTCGAGCAACAGGCGCGCCTGCGGGGCGTTCGTATAGCAGACCACACGCACGCTCTGCCCGGCATCGTAGTTCCACACATCCCAGGCATCGACCGAGAGGTAATCGGCCGACGGGTAGGTTCCGATGTAGGTCACCGGCTCGTCGCACCAGAGCGCCGCCCGGAACCAGCCCCGCGGCTTGCGGAAACTGCCCAGATCGAGCAGGCCCGTATAGAATCCGCGCGAAGGCCAGGGCCCCGATTCACCGAGATAGTCGGTTCCGGTCCAGATGAACTGCCCGAAGATGAAATCGCGGTCACGCACGGCATACCAGGCGTCGATATCGGGCCGGTTCTCGCTTCCGTAGATCACCCGGTCGGGGTAGGCGGCATGGTCCATGTCGTAACGGTCCTCGGTATAGTTGTATCCCACGACATCGACCGCCTCGGGATACTCCGTCTCGTTGGACATCACCACCCCGGCCAGCGCACCGGTCACCGGACGCGTGCGGTCCACAGCCCGCACACAGGCCGCCAGCCGTTTGGCGATGCGGCCTATCCGGTCGGCATGGGGCGCATCGGGATGGTAACCGCCGAACATCGGCTGGTTGATCTTCGAGCCGTCGAGGATCGGATGCGAATAGGGATCGTTCGGGTAATCCACCTCGTTGCCGATCGACCAGAGGAAGACCGACGGGTGGTTCCGGTCGCGGCGCACCATGTCCGTCACGTCGCGTTCGATCCACTCCTCGAAGAAGTCATAACTGCCGTCGAAACCGGGCGTGCCGACGTTCCACCCCTCGATCCACTTGCGCTTGGGGAACTCCCACTCGTCCGAAGCCTCATCCATGACCAGCAGCCCCAGTTCGTCGCACAGGTCGTAGACCACCGGAGCCTGCGGATTGTGGCTCATGCGGATGGCGTTCACACCGATTCCGCGCAGGTTCTCCAGACGCCGGCACCACACTTCGGGCGGGACAGCCGCACCCAGCACCCCGGCATCGTGATGCAGGCAGACCCCTTTGACCTTCATCCAGCGGCCGTTCAGGGCAAATCCCCGGTCGGGATCGAATGTCAGCGTGCGGAGGCCGGTACGGAAGCTGCACCCGTCGATCCGCTCACCGTTGCGCAACAGATCGGCCTGCAGCGTATAGAGGTAAGGATCGTCGAGATTCCACCGGTGGGGATTGTTCAGCCGGAGACGAAGCGTTCCGCCGAGGCTGTCCGCATCGCCCGCCCCGACACGCTGCCGGGCCGAAGCCACCTCCACACCGTCCGCGTCACGGAGCGTTACGGCCACCTCCAGCCGGTCGGTCGCGGGCACGTGCCGCTCCAACGCATAATCCACAGCCAGAAGGGCCCGGCGATCGGTCAGCGACTCCACACGACAGGCGGTCCCCCACTGCGCGAAGTGGATCTCGGGAGCCGACACGATCCAGACGTCGCGGTAGATGCCCGAACCGGTATACCACCGCGAATCGGCATAACGGCCGTGATCCACCCGCACGGCCAACACATTGTCGCCCGGCTGCAGGTAGGGGGTCATGTCGTAGAGGAACGAAACGTAGCCATTGGGGCGGCAGCCGAGCAGATGTCCGTTCAGATAGACCTCACTGCGGTTGTAAACCCCTTCGAAATAGATGTAGTGGCGTGCGGCGGAGTCCGTCACAGCAAAGTGCTTGCGGTACCAGGCGATCCCGCCGGGCAGGTAACCCGTGCAGCTGGCTAGCGAAGGCGACAGAGGCGCCTCGACCGACCAGTCGTGCGGCAGCGTCAGACGGCGCCAGCCGCTGTCGTCGAAAGCCGGCATGCGGGCCGTCGTATCGTCACCCAGGCGGAAAAGCCAGTCATCCACACATTTTTCGGCTCGTCCGAACGAGACCTGTGCCCGCACCGGAACTGCACCGGAGAGAAGGGCGAAAAGGCCGGTTGCCAACAACCGGCTCAAAAACCGTCGGTTCTTCATTGCAAAGCGTTCGTTTTTCATGTTTTTTTCGGGAGATCGGGGACCGCACGTGCGATCCGATGAACAAAATTAACGATTCCGGTTGAAAATCCAACAATTTTTGCGATATTTGTTCCTACATATTAATAATAATGGTACATACTATGAAACTACGACACCTCCTGCTGCCGCTGCTTCTGGCCGGCGGCCCCGCTGCGGC
>FR891982.1:14654-24072 GCA_000434235.1 Alistipes sp. CAG:268
GCGGGAAGAGACACCCAGCCGGTCGATTATGTCGATCTGTTCATCGGCACCTCGAACTCCCGCTGGATGCTCGGGCCCTATGCCCAGGCTCCGTTCGGAATGGTACAGCTCGGCCCCGACAACCAGGGCGACGTCTGGATGGGCGGCTACGAATACTCGATCCACAACGTCTCGGGCTTCAGCCACCTCCACGCCTGGACGATGGGAGGGCTGATGATCATGCCGACGACGGCCGACCTGGCCATCGGCAACCCCTCGACCGACTCTCCGTACCGGGGAGCCAACGCCGGCTACCACTCGCGCATCCTCAAGGAGAGCGAAACCGCCTCGCCGGGCTACTACTCCGTCTACCTCTATGACCACGCCGTGCGGGCCGAACTCACCGCCACCACCCGCTGCGGCGTCCACCGCTACACCTTCCCCGAGCGCAACGAATCGCGCATACTGATCGACCTGCTCTTTCCGACCGAATGGGACTACGGATTCCGCGTGCGCGACGCCCGCATCGCCCGCGTGAGCGATACGGAACTGGAAGGATATGCCGACTGCCAGTCGGGCCCGTGGAGCTGGTGGAACGAATACCGGCTGCACTTCGTCATCCGCTTCAGCCGTCCCTTCCGACGGCTCGACGGCTGGAACGAGGGGCGCATCGAGGAGGACATCCGCGAAATCACGGGGAAGGGCGACACGGGGGCCTACGCCCTCTTCACCACGACCGAAGGCGAACGCATCACGGTATGCACGGGGCTCTCGCTGGTGAGCATCGACCAGGCCCGGCTCAACATGCAGACCGAACTCGGACCGCTCGGCTATGACTTCGACCGCACGGCCCGGGCGACGCGCGAACAGTGGAACGAACTGCTGGGACGTGTCGAGGTGACGGGCGGCAGCGAACGCGACCGCGTGAAGTTCTACACGAACCTCTACCGTGCCTATGCCGGCAAACAGACATGGAACGACGTCGATGGCTCCTATGTCGATGCCGAGGAGCATGTCCGCCGCGTCGAGCGGGGCAACATGTACGGAGGCGACGCCTTCTGGAACACCTACTGGAACCTCAACGGGCTGTGGTCGATCCTTTCGCCGCGCATCGTGGACGACTGGGTAACCACGCAGCTCGAGATGTTCCGCCACACGGGATGGACCTGCAAGGGACCCGCCGGGCTGGAGTATTCGGGCATCATGGAGGGTTCGCACGAGACGGCGCTGCTCGTCGCCGCCTGCCAGAAGGGAATCCGCAGCGACCGGGAGGCCGTCTACGAGGCCGTGCACAAGAACGTCACCGTGCCGGGCATCAACCACCCGGGAGGAGGCAATGCCGGCAACCCGTTGCTCGATGTCTACGACCGCTTCGGGTACATGCCGCAGGAGTACGGCGTCGTGTCGAAGACGCTCGACTACGCCTACGACGACTGGTGCGTCGCCCAACTGGCCCGTGCTGTGGGCGACAGGCGCGAGGCTCGGCGGCTCGAAGCGCGCGCCCAAAACTACCGGAACGTCTTCCACCCCGAATGGAAATACGTCGCACGCCGCGACTCGACCGGCGGCTGGGACCCGGCATTCGACCGCTTCTCGAACGCAGGATTCATCGAGGGCAACAGCTGGCAGTACTCGTGGTACGTGCCGCACGACATCCCAGGGCTCGTGGAACTGATCGGCCGCGAGGAGTTCAACCGCCGCCTGGAGGAGGGCTTCGAGCGCTCGGAGCGCCACAACTTTGCAGCCCACGTCTTCGACCGCACAATGGGTCAGTCGGCCGAATTCTACATCAACCACGGCAATGAGGTGAACATGTGCACGCCCTACCTGTTCAACTACTCGGGCAAGCCGTGGCTGGCACAGCGCTGGGCACGCGCCATCCTCGAGCGCTTCTACGGAGAGACCCCCTATCACGGCTGGGAAGGAGACGAGGACGAAGGCCAGATGAGCGCCTGGTACGTGATGAGCGCCATGGGGCTCTTCGAGATGGACGGCGGATGTTCGGCCGAACCGATGGTGGACCTGGGCAGCCCGCTCTTCGAGAAGATCACCGTGCGGCTCGACCCCGACTACTACCCGGGGCGGACCTTCACCATCGAGGCGCGCAACAACTCGCCGGAGAATGTCTATGTCCAACGGGCCTACCTCAACGGAAAACGGCTCTCCCGTCCCCGCATTCCCTTTGCCGCGATCGCCGAAGGAGGCACTCTGCTCTTCGAGATGGGGCCCGAACCGGCGCCCGACTGCTACGAGGAGTAATCCCCGCAACCCGCCCCGCACGGGGCGCACAAAGCATGCACGAGGCCTGCCGGATGTCCGGCAGGCCTCGTCCGCAACGGGCAAAGGCCCGAAAAGAGCCATCCAAGGCCGGAAAAATCGCACAAACAATTGCATAATCAAAAAAGATTTGTTATGTTTGCACATATAAAAAATAAACATACATATCTCCATGGATACATCGCTACACACTCGTTCGAACTACGACAAGTTCCCGGCAACGGAAACCGAGGGCCGCATCTGGCGCGGCTGGGAGGAGATCGGCGCTGAGATCTCCCGACGTACCGACATCGAGCGTCCGCTGGTGGTGTTCGACACCTACCACGGCGTACACGACGCGGAGCTCACCGGAGCGCTCGCCCGCATGTGGCCCGACGCCGAACTGATCCGCACCGAAGAGCTCTTCCGCGACGAACGGCAGATCCGCTCCATGACCCAACCCTACGTGACCGACGACGAACTGTTCGGCTACCTCTCGCCGCTCGGCCTGGCCGACTTCTTCGACCCCGAACGCCTCGAAGAGGCCCGCGCACGGATCCTCCGCCGCGAACGCCGCACGATCGTCTACGGCTGCGGCGCCGGCTACGTCGCACCGAATGCCGACCTGACGCTCTACGCCGACATGGCCCGCTGGGAGATCCAGCAGCGCTTCCGCGCCCATGCCATCCACGGACTGGGCGTGGACAACTCGGCCGAAAGCCCCGCACGGCAGTACAAGCGCGGCTACTTCAACGACTGGCCCGTACTGGACAACCACAAGAAGAGCCTCTACAACCGCGTCGATTACTGGATCGACACGCACCGTCCCGGGCGCCCGCTGATGATCGCCGCCGAAACCTTCATGCAGGGCATCGACCGCACGGTACGCCGCCCGTTCCGTGTCGTACCGTTCTTCGATCCCGCGCCGTGGGGCGGACAATGGATGAAGGAGGTCTGCGACCTCGACCGCGAACGGGTCAATTTCGGATGGTGCTTCGACTGTGTGCCCGAGGAGAACAGCCTGCTGCTGAAGGTCGATGGCGAGCTGTTCGAGATGCCGGCACAGAACCTCGTCTATCTGCGCGCACAGGAACTGCTGGGCGCAGCCGACCGCCAGCGCTTCGGCGAGAGTTTCCCGATCCGCTTCGACTTCCTGGACACCATCGGCGGAGGCAACCTCAGCCTGCAGGTCCACCCCACCAACGAATACATCCGCCGCACCTTCGGCATGCGCTACACGCAGGACGAGAGTTACTACCTGCTCGATGCCGAACCCGGGGCCTGTGTCTACCTCGGCGTAAAACGGGGCGTCGATCCCGAAGAGATGCTCGCGGCGCTCCGTACGGCCCAGCAGGGAGGCGAGGCGTTCGACGCCGAACGTTTCGTGAACCGTTTCCCGGCCCGCAAGCACGACCATTACCTGATCCCGGGCGGCACGATCCACTGCTCGGGAGCCGGCGCCATGGTCCTCGAGATCAGCGCCACGCCCAATATCTTCACATTCAAGATGTGGGACTGGGGCCGCATGGGCCTCGACGGCAAGCCCCGCCCGATCAACATCGGCCACGCTTCCCATGTCATCAACTGGAAACGCGATACGGACGAGATACTCCGCCGCCACTGCAACCGCTTCGAGCCTATAGCCGAAGGCGAAGGGTGGCGCGAGGAGCGCACCGGGCTGCACGAGGCCGAGTTCATCGAGACCCGGCGCCACTGGTTCACCGGCGTCACGCCCCACACGATGCAGGGCGGCGTCGAGGTGCTCAACCTCGTCGAAGGCGACGCAGCCGTCGTCGAGAGCCCCACGGGTGCATTCGAGCCCTTCACGGTACACTACGCCGAGACCTTCATCATTCCCGCCTCGATCGGCAGCTACACGATCCGGCCGCTCGTGCCGGGTACGCCCTGCGGCACGGTCAAGGCCTATGTACGACACTGACAGCAAACAATCTACTACCGACCATGTACGAAACCGACCCACGCATCGTCCTCACGCTCGACGCCGGAGGCACGAACCTCATCTTCTCGGCGATCGCCGGCAACCGCGAAATCGTCGAACCGGTCCATTTCCACTCGGTGCCGGATGACCTCGACCGCATGCTCTCGACCCTCGTCGAGGGGTTCGAAGCGGTGCGGCGGCAGCTCGATGCAGCCCCCGTCGCCATCAGTTTCGCCTTCCCAGGACCGGCCGACTACGCCCACGGGATCATCGGCGACCTGCCCAACTTCCCGTCGTTCCGCGGCGGCGTGGCACTGGGGCCCTTCCTCGAGCGGAAGTTCGGCATTCCGGTGTTCATCAACAACGACGGCAACCTGTTCGCCTATGGCGAAGCCATCTCGGGCGCCCTGCCCGAGGTGAACGCCCTGCTCGAGCGCTCCGGATCGACCAAACGCTACCGCAACCTGCTCGGCGTGACGCTCGGCACGGGATTCGGCGCCGGCGCCGTGATCGACGGCCGGCTGCTGACCGGCGATAACGGATGCGGCGGAGACGTCTGGGTATTCCGCAACAAACACCACGCAGGGATGATCTGCGAGGAGAGCGTCAGCATCCGCGCCGTCCGCCGCGTCTACGGCGAAATAACCGGCTCGGACGCCGCCCACCTCACCCCCCGCGACATCTTCGACATCGCCGAAGGGACCCGCCCGGGAGACCGTGAAGCCGCCCGGGAGAGTTTCCGCCGCTTCGGCGAAGTGGCAGGCGACGTCATCTCGCAGGCCCTTACGATCATCGACGGCATCGTCGTGCTGGGCGGCGGCCTGACCGGAGCGGCCAAATACTTCATGCCCTCCCTGCTGGCGGAGATGCGCGGAGAGATCTGCACCTTCGCCGGCGACCGTTTCCCGCGGCTGCAGATGCAGACCTACGACCTCGACTCACCGGAGGAGGCTGCGGAGTTCGTGCGCGAGAAGTCGGTGCCGGTGGCCGTTCCGCACTCCGAAGAGCGTGTCCGCTACCACCACATCCGGCAGACCCCCGTCGTCCGCTCGAAACTCGGTGCCAGCCGGGCCATCGCACTGGGCGCCTACGCTTTCGCCATCGCGGAGCTCGACCGGAGACAATAACGCCCGGCGGCCCAACACTCCCGACAGAACCGACCCGAACAAACCAACCGAAGAACCATGAAAAAAATCCTGATCCTGCTTCTCGCATCGCTGGCGGGGAGCCTCGGGCTCGGAGCCGCCCCGCAACAGGCCTCCGACCCGCAGGTCGAAAAGGTCCTCGTGATCTTCAAGACCCACCTCGACATTGGATTCACCGACCTCAGTTCGAAGGTCGAGCAACGCTACATCGACTACTACATCCCCAAAGCCATCGAAGTGGCCCGCCGCCTGCGCGAAGAGGGAGGTGACGAGCGCTACGTCTGGACGACCGGCGCCTGGCTCGTCGATGCCTATCTGCGGCAGGCAACGCCCGAGGCCGCAGCCGAACTCGAGGAAGCCATCCGCCGCGGCGACATCGTGTGGAACGGTGTCCCCTACACGGTCGAGTCGGAATCGATGAACCGGGCCCTGTTCGAAGGGATCCTGCGGCTCTCGCAACGGCTCGACGCCCGGTTCGGAAAGCACACCTCGGCCGCCAAGATGACCGACGTCCCGGGCCATACGCGCAGCATCGTCCCGCTGTTGAGCGAAGCCGGAATCGGCTTCCTGCACGTCGGGACCAATCCGGCCGTGAGCGTGCCCGACGTGCCGCCCGTCTGCCGGTGGCGCGATCCGGCCTCCGGTCGGGAAATCATCCTGATGTACCAGGGATCCTACGGCGACACGATGCTCCTGCCCGACGGCCGGACCGCCGTGTCGATCAACCTCACGGGAGACAACCACGGTCCGCACTCAATCGAGGAGGTGCACCGCATCTTCGCCTCGCTGCGCGAACGCTACCCCTCGGCCCGGATTGTCGCCGCCTCGCTCAACGACGTGGCCGCGGCTCTCGAGCCGATGCGCGCCGACCTGCCGGTGGTCACCTCCGAGATCGGCGACACGTGGATCTACGGCTACGGCAGCGCCCCGCTGCGCATGGCCCGCTTCCGCGAACTCGGCCGTCTCTATGACGGCTGGATCCGTCAGGGACGCCTGGCGCCCGACAGCGATGCGGCCATCGACTTCGCCGTACGGCTGGGCATGATCGCCGAGCACACGTGGGGCGCCGACGTGAAGACCCACCTGCGCAATTGGGACAAATACGACTTCGACTCCTTCACGGCGGCCCGCACGCAACCCGAGTTCCTGTTCACGGAACAGTCGTGGCGCGAACTCGACGACAACATCGACAAGGCCGTGGCCCTGCTGCCCGACCCGCTTCGGGAAGAGGCCCGCGAAGCCCTGAAGCATGTCGGCGAGGTGGACCGCCGCCCCGTCACGGACAACGACAGCGACCGGAAGCTGGACGCCGCAGGGCGCTATGCATTCGAGGCAAAGGGCATGAAGTGCCTCCTGGGCGGCATAGCCTACCAGAGTTTCTCGAACGACGACTACACCCGGTTCCAGGATGCCTACCTCACCAGCCACGTACAGTGGGCGATCGAGGACAACGGCAAGCCGGGGCTCGACCGGAGCCCGGCCCGCAGCGCCACGATCGAGGCCCGCGTGGCGAAATGCTCGGTGGAGCGCAGCCGTGAGGGCCGCCGCATCCGCACCGAGATGGTCTTCCCCGAGGACGCACGGATCGACCCGCGCGTGCTGCCCGAAGCGGTACGCTGCCAGTGGGAGATCGCACGCGACGGACGCAGCGTCGCATGGACGGTGGACCTCGTCGGGAAACCCGCGAACCGGATGCCCGAGGCCTACTGGGTTTCGATCCGGCCCGAAGAGCTGCTCTCGGTAGTGGCCGAAAAGACAGGCGGACGCGTCGATCTGCTCGATGTCGTGCCGGGCGGCAACCGGCAGATGCACGGAATCGACCGCTATGTAGACCTCGTCACGCGCCGCGGTACGCTGCGCATCACCTCGCCCGACGCGCTGCTCGTGGTTGTGGGCGAGCGCAACGCGCTGAACTATTCGACCCAACTGCCCGACCTGCGGCAGGGCATACACTTCTGCCTCTTCGACAACCTTTGGGGCACGAACTTCTCCATGTGGTGGGGCGGCGACATGCGCTACCGGTTCCGGGCGGAGTGGATCGGAGAGGCGGAATGTTCAGAGAAACCGTAAAGATTAGTGCAAAATAATTATCTTTGTACGGATTGAACCCAACTACCGACAAAAGATGAACACACAAATCGATTTTTCAAGCAAGACCCCCTATCATGTGCAGGCGGAACACATCCTGCGCCAGATGATCAATACCGAAAAGTATCGCTCGGGGGCCATCCTTCCCAACGAGGTAGAACTCGCACAGGAACTCAAGATATCGCGCAATACCCTCCGACAGGCCATCAACCGGCTGGTGAACGAAGGGTTGCTGATCCGCAAGAAGGGAGTCGGCACCACGGTCAATACGCTGGGCAAGGCCAGCAGCAACGCCCGCAACTGGATGAGTTTCTCACAGGAGATGAAGGCGCTGGGCATCACGATCAAAAACTACGAGCTGCACATATGCTGGGAACAGGCCGCCCCCGAGGTGGCACGCTTCTTCCAGGTGACTCCCGATACGCGCATATTGCGCATGTCGCGCGTGCGCGGAAGCGAGCAGGCTCCGATCGTCTACTTCTACTCCTACTTCAACCCCGCCATCGGGATGACCGGCGAGGAGGACTTCACCCAACCCCTCTACACGATGCTCGAACAGCGCTACGGCGTCATCGTCCACAAGTCGGTCGAGGAGGTGAGCGCCATGCTGGCCGATGAGGAGCTGGCCGACAAACTGGGCATCCGGGCCGGCGACCCGATCCTCAAGCGCAAGCGTCTGGTGCTCGACGCCTCGGGATTCCCCGTCGAGTTCAACGTCGGCTACTACCGCGCCGACTCGTTCACCTACCGCATCGAGGCCGAAAAATAACCCGAACAACCCCATGAATAACAACAACTACTCCGTAAGCAAACTGCTGCCCGTCCTCTTCGGCTTCTTCGTGATGGGCTTCTGCGACGTGGTGGGCATCTCGACCAGCTACGTGCAGAAAGATTTCGCGCTCAACGAGACCCTCGCCGGATTCATCCCCTCGATGGTCTTCATCTGGTTCCTGCTGCTCTCGATCCCTGCAGCTCTGGTCATGAACCGCATCGGACGCAAGAAGATGGTGCAGGCGAGCAACCTGATCACCATCGTCGGCATGCTCATTCCCTTCATCGACTACAACCTGGCCACCTGCATGGCGGCTTTCGCCCTGCTGGGCATCGGCAACACGCTGCTGCAGGTGTCGCTCAACCCGCTGCTGACGAATGTCGTGCGCCCCGAGACGCTGACCAGCTCGCTCACCGCCGGACAGGTGGTCAAGGCCGTGTCGTCGTTCTGCGGACCGTTCATCGCTGCCTTCGCCGCCGGAGAACTGGGCAACTGGCAGTACCTCTTCCCGATCTACGCCGCCATCACGCTGCTGTCGGCCCTCTGGCTCCTCTGCACCCCGATCCAGGAGTCGCGCGAAGTACAGACGGCCTCTTCGGTCGGCGCTGCCTTCTCGCTGCTCAAGGACCGCACAGTGCTGATCCTCTTCCTGGGCATCGTCTTCGTCGTAGGCGTCGATGTAGGCATGAATACGGTTGCCCCGAAGCTGCTTATCGAACGCAGCGGATACGCCGTCGAGCAGGCCGGAATCGGTTCGAGCGTCTACTTTGTCTGCCGTACGGTCGGCGCACTGATCGGCTCGCTCCTGCTCGTGCGCATGAGCGATGTCCGCTACTTCCGGATCCATATCTTCGCAGCCATCGCCGCCATGATCGTCCTCTGGTTCACCCATGCGACGGTCGGCATGCTGGTGCTGGTCGGTCTGATCGGCTTCGCCTGCTCGAGCATCTTCTCGGTGATCTATTCGGCGGCACTCAAGAGCCACCCGGACAAGGCCAACGAGATCTCGGGACTGATGATCACGGGAGTCTGCGGCGGTGCGGTCATCCCGCCGCTGATGGGAGCCTCGGCCGATTTTGCCGGCAGCCAGATCGGCTCGCTCGTCGTCATCACCTGCTGCATGGCCTATCTGGCCGTCTGCGCGCTCCTGCTGCGCCGCTTCGAGACGAAAAAGTAGACAACCGCGCCTTCGCGCCCCAACGGAAAAGAGCGGCGGCGAACCTTTCGGGGTTCGCCGCC
>FR891983.1 GCA_000434235.1 Alistipes sp. CAG:268
CACTGTCATTGAGGCTGGTCCCTGCGTTGTTACGCAAATCAAAACCGTTGAGACGGATTCGTATGCAGCGGTTCAGATTGCCTATGACGAGAAAAGTGAAAAGCACACCAGCAACAGTTTGTTAGGTCACTTCAAGAAAGCCGGCACCACCCCGAAGCGCAAGTTGGCTGAGTTCAAGGGGATGCCCGAAGTGAATCTCGGCGACACGCTGACCGTGGACCTCTTCACCGAGGAGGACTGGGTGGACGTGACCGGGATCTCGAAAGGAAAAGGCTTTCAGGGCGTTGTGAAACGTCACGGTTTCGGCGGTGTCGGCGGCCAGACCCACGGCCAGCACAACCGTCAGCGCAAGCCCGGTTCGCTGGGTGCATCGTCCTACCCGTCGCGCGTATTCAAGGGCAAGCGTCTGCCCGGCCAGATGGGCGGAGAGCAGGTTAAGGTGCTTAACCTGAAAGTTTTGAAGGTTATTCCCGAGAGCAACCTGATCCTCGTGAAGGGTTCGATTCCGGGTGCAAAAGGTGCTTATTTAACGATTGAGAAGTAGTATGGAATTAGCTGTTTTGAACACCCAGGGAAAAGAAACGGGTCGTAAGGTAGTCCTTTCGGATGCCGTTTTCGGCGTGGAGGCTAATGACCACGCTATCTATCTCGACGTAAAGCAGTACCTCGCCGACCAGCGTCAGGGTACGCACAAGGCCAAGCAGCGCAACGAGGTTGCCGGTTCGACCCGCAAGCTCAAGCGTCAGAAGGGTACCGGCGGCGCCCGTTGCGGCAGCATCCTCTCGCCGCTCTTCCCGGGCGGTGGCCGCGTCTTCGGCCCGCAGCCGCGTGACTACAGCTTCAAGCTCAACAAGAAGCTCAAGCAGCTGGCCCGCCGCAGCGCACTGACCTACAAGGCTCAGGCAGGTGCCATCACCATCGTCGAGGCCATCTCGATGGAGGCCCCGAAGACCAAGTCGGTGGCTGCTCTGGCCGAGGCTCTGAAGGTAGCGGACAAGAAGGTTCTGCTCGTACTGCCGGAGTCGAACGTAAACCTGCAGCTGTCGTGCCGCAACCTCACGTACGTGAAGCCCGTGCTGGCTCAGAACGTCTGCACGTACGACGTGATGAACGCTTCGGCAATCGTCATGGTCGAGGGCGCCGAGAATGTATTGAATACGATGTTAGCTTAAAAACGCAAGACAACAATGGAGATTATTATTAAGCCGGTTCTGACCGAGAAAATGACGATTCAGGGCGAAAAGTTGAATCGCTACGGTTTTATCGT
>FR891984.1:0-23579 GCA_000434235.1 Alistipes sp. CAG:268
GTTGGCGGATGTGCCGCAGGCGGGCGCGGCGGTTGAGACTCTGGAATGTTTTGCCCGTGACGAAGAGCACAAGGACCGTGGAGACAATCCCCGACACGACGATCGCCCAGAGGTTTTCGAGGATGACCCGGTAGGAGTCCATCAGCCCCACGCCGTAGGGCACGAAGAAGAGGGCCATGGCCCCGAGCAGGAAGCGCGCGGCGGGACGCACCCGCTCGGCGGGCACCCACCTCAGGCAGAGGCTTGCGAAGAGAAGGATCATCCCGATGATGTTCCCCGAGACGTAACCTCCCGTGAGCAGGCTCAGGGCGTTGCCCGCAAGCCAGAAAAAGAGGATGTAGAAAAGTCCTGTCATATCCGGTACGTGTGACTGGTTGCATGCGTGCGGCGGCAGTCCGGAAGCGGGGGCACCCCGTCCGGCGGGCGGGAACCCGACACCCGGAAACAGCCGCTCCGGAACCTTTCTGCGGGTTCCGGAGCGTCCGGTGCCGCATTTCGGGCGGCAAAGATAGTGTATCCACTCCTTATTTGTTCTTCCGGTGGGGACAATTTTGCGTACAGCACGACGCACAGCCGCGGCTCCGGCCCCGGAACAGCCGCCACAGCCGCCTCGCGACCGCCGCCGCAACGGCGATCCCGATCCCCCAGACGACCACATCCTGCCACTCCATGCCTCAGAACAGCAGCGCTGCGTGATAGATGACCCATGCCACAACCCATGCGACGGCCGTATCGTAGACAACCGACGCGATCGCCCAGCGCCATCCCGCCTCGGCGCCGATGGCGACGACCGTGGCGATGCACGGAATGTAGAGCAGGATGAATGCAAGGAAGGCGAGCACCGATGCGCGCGTGAAGTCGCCGCTGGCGATCAGTCTCTGCCCGAGCGAGCGCTCCCCGTCGGAAGACTTCTCCGACAGGTCGGCCACGCGGATCTCCGTCGGTCCGTCTGCTCCGCCGATAACCACCTCTGCACCATCGGTTTGTCCTGCATTACCTGATGCAATGCTTCGGGCCGACGCCGTGGTCGTCTCAGGCTCGCCGTCCGTTGCCGGAACCTCTTCGGCATAGAGCACGCCGAGCGTCGAGACGACGATCTCCTTGGCCGAGACGCCCGACAGCAGCGCCACGCCCGACTTCCAGTTGAGCCCCAGCGGCGTGAAGACCGGTTCGCAGACCTTGCCGATCCGCCCGAGGTAGGAGTTGGCATAGTCGGTCGTCCCGTCGCTGCGCACCTCCTCGCGGGGATAGTAGCTCAGAAACCAGACGACGAGCGATCCGATGAGGATGATGCCGCCCATCTTGCGCAGGTACTGCGCACAGCGGTCCCACATGTGCGAGAGGGTCGTCTTCCAGGTCGGCAGGCGGTAGGGCGGAAGCTCCATGACGAAGGGGGTCTCATCGACCGGGAAGAGAAAGCGCCGCATGAGCCGCGCCGTGACGATAGCCAGGAGGATGCCCAGCAGGTAGAGCGCCATCATCATCAGCCCGGAATTGCCCGGGAAGAAGGTCCCGGTGAGCAGGATGTAGATCGGCAGCCGGGCGCTGCACGACATGAACGGCGTGATGAGGATGGTGATCAGGCGGCTGCTGCGGCTCTCGATCGTCCGGCAGGCCATGATGGCCGGGACGTTGCAGCCGAAGCCCATGATCATCGGGATGAATGACTTGCCGTGCAGGCCGATGCGGTGCATCACACGGTCCATGATGAAGGCCGCGCGGGCCAGGTAGCCCGAATCCTCCAGAAACGAAATGAACAGGTAGAGGATCATGATCTGCGGCAGGAAGACGATCACCGAACCCACGCCGCCGATCGCCCCGTCGATGAGCATGTCGCGCAGGGCGCCGTCGGGCAGCAGGGCATCGACGCCGCGGCCGATCCAACCGACCAGCGCATCGATCCACTCCTGCGGATAGGCCCCGAGGCTGAACGTGCACCAGAACATGAACCACATGAGGGCGAAGAAGATCGGGAATCCCCACAGCTTGTGGGTCACGAAGGCGTCGATGAGGCTCGTGGCCGTCACCTGCTCGCGCTGACCCGGGGTGTAGGTCTCGCGCAGCGCCCCCTGGATGAAGCCGTATTTCTGGTCGGCGAACGCCGTCTCGATGTCCTCGCCCAGCGCCTCGCCGATCCGGCGGGCCTCGACGTCGCGCAGCGCGATCCACTCGCCGTAATGCGGCGAGCCGCCCAAAGCCTCCTCGACCTGTCCGTCGCGCTCAAGGAGCTTCATGGCATAATAGCGGGGCGGGAAGGCCTTCGGCAGCTCGCCGCGGTGGTCGCTCAGCGCACCGTTCAGACGGCGCAGCCCCTCCTCGATCACCGTGCCCATGTTGATGTGGATGTGCCGCACGCGGTCGTCGCGGTTCTCGAAGACGTCGATCACCGTATCGAGCAGGGCCTCGATGCCGCGGTTGTTGCGCGCCTCGACGGGCACCATCGGCACGCCGAGCATGCGTCCGAGGCTGTCGTAATCGAGCTTCGCGCCGCTCCGCTCCAGTTCGTCGTACATGTTCAGCGCCACGACCATGCGCGGGTTGATGTCGATCAGCTCGGTCGTCAGGTAGAGGTTCCGCTCGAGGTTCGAGGCCACCACCGAGTTGATGATCACGTCGGGGGTCTTCTCGGCGATGTGGCGGCGCACGAAACGCTCCTCGGGCGTATAGGCCGTCAGGGCGTAGGTTCCCGGGAGGTCGGTCACCTCGAAGCGGTAGCCGCGGTAGGTGCGGAAACCGAGCTTGGCGCCCACCGTCACGCCGCTGTAGTTGCCCACATGCTCGTGGCCGCCCGAGATGGCATTGAAGAGCGACGTCTTGCCGCTGTTGGGGTTGCCGACCAGCGCCACGGAGATCGTCCGGCTCGTGCGGGCGACCATCTCGTCCACCGACGCGCAGGGGCGCTCTCCGGCCGCATCCCCGCCCGTTTCGCGCTCGGCATCGGCTTCGGTCCTGCGGCAGGTCTCGCCGCTGCGCCGCTGCTCCTCGGCGAGGAACTCGCTTGCCTCGGCATCGGAGACGACGACCACCATGTCGGCCTCGCTGCGCCGGAGCGAAATGTCGTAACCCATGATTTTGTATTCGATCGGGTCCTTGAGCGGAGCGTTCAGAATCACCTCGACACGCTGGCCGCGCACAAAGCCCATCTCCATGATGCGGCGGCGGAACCCGCCGTGCCCCGTCACCTTGACGATCGTTGCCGATTCGCCGGTCTTCAGTTCGGATAGACGCATTTTCGCAGTTCGATTTTGCCCGCAAAGATACGATTTCGCGACGAAATGCGCAATCCCCATTTGTAGGTAACGCCGCACGGGACGCCATATTTCCGGCCGGAAGGGTCACCGCTCCCACCCGCCGCCGAGCGCCTTGCACAGCACAACGTAATTGATGTACTGCTGCGACACGAGCCCCACCAGCCGTGTCTGCGACTGGTAGAGGTTGCGCTCGGCATCGATCACGTCGAGGTAATCCGACAGGCCGCTGCGGTAGAGCGCCCGCGCCATGACGGCGATGCGCCCGTTGGCGGCAACCAGCTCGCGGCAGCGCAAGCTCTCCTCGCGGCAGGTTTCGATGGCCACCAGCGCCTTCTCGACCTCGGAGAAGGCCGTATAGACGGTCTGCTCGTAGTTGCGCGCCGCCTCGTCGTACTCGGCCACGGCCAGCCGCTCGGCCCGCCGCAGCTTCCCGAAGGCGAACAGCGGCTCGACAAGCGAACCCGCCGCGGACCACGCCCAGGGATCGGCCCCCGTCAGCCCACTGATCGACGCCGAAGCCACGCCGCCGCGGGCCGTCAGCGAGATCGAGGGGAAGCGCGCCGCACGGGCCACACCGGCCTGGGCGGCCGCCTGCCGCAGGGTGAAGCGGGCCTCCATGATGTCGGGGCGCCGTTCGAGCAGCTCCGAGGGAAGTCCCACGGGAATCTCTTCCGGATAGCGGTCGATGCGCAGCATCCGCCCGTCGCCGTCGCCGGGCAGTACGCCCGGCGGATTGCCCAGCAGCGCCGCAAGCGTCAGCCGCGTCTGCTCGACGGCCCGCAGGTATTGCGGGAGATCGGCCTCGGCCGTATGGACCAGACTCCGGGCCTGCTCGAGCGCCACGCCGTCCGACATGCCGTAACGGAACATCGAGTCGATGAGCGCCGCCTGTTCGCGTCTCAGCCGTAGCGTCTCACGGGCGATGGACAGGTTGCGCTCGGCCTCGAGCAGCGTGAAATAGCCCGTAGCGACCTGGGCCGCCAGCGCCAGCCGCACGCCCCGCAGCGACCACTGTGCCGAGGCGATCCCGGCGCGTGCCGCCTGTTTCGTATGCCTCAGGGCTCCGAAGAGCGACACCTCCCACGAGAGCGTCGGCTCGACGGCATACGACTGTACGATGCCTGTCCGGGAGGTATGGTCGCCCGAGGCATCGATCCCCAGGCCCACCTGCGGCAGGTACTGCGCCCGCACGACCCCCAGCCGGGCCTGCGCCTGTTCGACCCGAGCGGCGGCGGCCGCCAGATCGGGACTGTTGGCCAGGGCATATCCGACCAGCGTGTCGAGCGTCCGGTCGCCGAAAAGCTCCCACCACCGCTCGCCGAGGCCGGAGGAGTCCTGCGGGAACCCCGCCGCATGGAGGTAATGGCCGGGGGTCTCCACCTCGGGCGGATAGAGACGCGGGGAGCACGAAGAGAGGACCGCCAGCACGGCGGCCGTTGTCAAGAGCAGGCGTTTCATGGCTGTACGTTCGTTTTCTGACGTTCGCGGCGGCGTTCGAAACCGCCCACGCGCCCAACAAGGTAATAGAGCGCCGGATAGAGGAAAATGCCCAGCAGCGTGGCGAAAAGCATGCCGCCGATGAGCGCCACACCCATGATGTTGCGCGCCGTGGCGTAGACTCCGCTGGCGAAGACAAGCGGCAGCACGCCGAGGATGAACGAGAAGGCGGTCATGAAGATCGGGCGCAGGCGGATGCGGGCCGCACCGACCGCGGCATCCATGAGCGACATTCCCTGCTCGCGGAAGAGCCGGTCGGCATACTCCACGACGAGGATGGCGTTCTTGGCGGCCAGCCCGATGAGCATCACCAGCGAGATCTGCAGGTAGACGTCGTTCACGTAGAGCGGGTCGAACAGGTGCATGCCTCCGGTGAAGAGCAGGGCGCCGAGCACGGCCGCCGGCACGCTCAGCATGATCGCCAGCGGCAGCCCCCACGACTCGTAGAGGGCCGCCAGCGCCAGAAAGGCGAAGGCGATCGCCAGCGCATAGACCGCAGCTCCCGATTTCGAGGCCTTGGCCTCCTGGTAGGAGAGTCCGCTCCAGGCCATCCCCACATCGGAAGGCAGCACGGCCGCCGCCGTGCGTTCGATCGTATGCATCACGTCGGTCGTCGAGGCGCGTGCCGCGGGCGTCACGGTCAGCGAAACCGAACGGTAGAGGTTGAACTGAGAGACGTAGGCCGTCCCGACCGTGTCGGTCACCTCGGCCAGCGACGCCACCGGGATGCTCTCGCCCGAAGAGGTCGTGACGTAGTAGCTGTCGAGCGAATGCCGGTCGCGGCGGTATTCGGGCGCCGCCTGCAGGTAGGTCTGGTAGAGCTTGCCGAAGCGGGTGAAATTGTTGATGTAGGCGCCGCCCAGAAGCGCCGTCAGCTCGTTGTAGAGCGTGCCGAGATCGACCCCGGCAGCCAGAGCCCGCTCGCGGTCGATGCGCAGCCGCCGCTGGGGCACCCCGGCATCGAACGGCGTGGTCACCGAGGCGATCGACGGGATGCGCTGCAGCGAATCCATCAGGCGCCCGGCCACATCGAGCAGGTATCCGGTCCCGCGCCCTTCGAGGTCCTGCACCTCGAGCGTGATGCCCGACGTGACGCCCAGCCCCGGAATGGCCGGCGGGATGAAGGCATAGCACTGCGCCTCGGGGACGGCCGTGTAAAGCGCGCCGGTAAGTTCGCGGGCGATCCTTGCGGCCGAGAGCCTGCGGTCGGCGTAATCGACCAGCTTGACGAAGACGACGCCGCTCGAAGTCGAGGCGATGCCGGCCATCATGTCGAATCCCGCGGCAAAGGAGGTCGATTCGACCTCGGGCAGCGAGCGGATCGTCCGGTCGGCCGCCGTCATTGCCTCGCGGGTCATCTGCAGCGACGAGGCGGGCGGCGTCGAGACCATCACCATGACGTAGCCCTGGTCCTCCTCGGGAAGGAAACCCGCCGGAAGGCGGCGCCACACGAGCAGGATCGCCGCCGAGACCACGGCCACGAAGAGCGCCGTGCGCACGACGTGCCGCACGAGCGCCGGCGTGAAGGCCGCATAGCGCGTCGTCAGGCGGTCGAACCAGCGGTTGAAGGCCGCGAAGAAACCCCGCTGCGGTGCATCCCGGCGGCGCAGCAGCAGGGCGCAGAGCGCCGGTGAAAGGGTCAGGGCGTTGAACGACGAGATGGCCACCGAGACGGCGATCGTCACCGAGAACTGCTGGAAGAGCCGTCCGGTAATGCCTCCGGTGAACGACACCGGGATGAAGACGGCCAGCAGCACGACGGTCGTGGCGATGATCGGCGAAGCGACATTGCGCATCGCCTCGGCCGTAGCATCGGGCGGGGCCATGCCCCGGGCGATGTTCACCTGCACGGCCTCGACCACGACGATGGCGTCATCGACCACCAGGCCGATCGCCAGCACCAGTCCCAGCAGCGAGATGATGTTGATCGAGAAGCCGAGCAGCGGGAAGAGCGCGAAGGCGCCGATGAGCGAGACAGGAATAGCCACGAGCGGGATAACCGTCGCACGCCAGTCCTGGATGAAGAGGTAGATGATGGCCACGACCAGCAGCAGGGCGATGATCAGCGTGTGGAAGATATCGCGGATGCCGGCGCCGATGCTCTGCGTGCCGTCCACCATGACCGTGGCCTCGATCCCCTCGGGGAAGCGCTCCGAGAGACGCGCGACAGTGGCCTTCACGGCATTGCCCACGGCCACGGCGTTGCTCCCGGGCTGCTGGTAGACCACCAGCAGCGCCGTAGGGTCGCCCTCGAAACGCGAGCTGACCCCGTAGGTCTGGCTGCCGAGCGACACGTCGGCCAGGTCGCGCAGGCGAATCTGCTCGCCCGTCGGGGTGGTCCGCACGACGATCGCGCCGAACTCCTCGGCCGTGGCGATCTGCGGCGGAAGGGTCACCGTATAGGTATAGGTCGTCCCCTTAGGAGCCGGTTCGGCCCCGAACTGACCGGCAGGATAGATGCCCGCCTGCCGTTCGACGGCGGCCGTCACCTCGCTCACGGGGATGCCGTAATACTTCAGCACGTCGGGGCGCAGCCAGATGCGCATGGCATATTCACCGGCCCCCATGATCGAAATCTTGCCCACGCCGTCGATCTTCAGCAGTTCGTTTTGAAGGTTGATGTAGGCGTAGTTCGACAGATACTCGTCGTCGTAGCGCCCGTCGCTGTGCAGCGAGTAGACCATCAGGAATCCGGTCATCGTCTTGCGCGTCACGACCCCCTGCTGCGTGACCACCGCCGGAAGCTGTGCGGTGGCCGAGGCCACGTTGTTCTGCGTGAAGATGGCGTCCATGTCGGGATCGGAGCCGATATCGAAGGTCACCTGAAGGGTCATCGAACCGTCGTTGGCCGACGTGGACTGCATGTAGAGCATGTCGCTGACCCCCATGACCGACTGGGCCAGGGGCGTGGCCACGGCGTTGTTTACCGTCTCGGCATCGGCCCCGGCATAGGAGGCCGTGACCTCGACCACGGGCGGCGTGATGTCGGGATACTGCTCGATGGGGAGCTCCCCGACGGAGACCGTTCCGAGGAGCACGATAACGATCGCCAGCGAGATGGCGAAGATCGGCCGGGTGATGAAGAAGCGTTCCATGGCTTACGATTTCGGCAGAGAGACCTTGTCACCGTCGTGCAGTTTCTGAAGCCCGTTGGCGGCGACCGTCTCGCCGGCCTCGAGCCCCTCGGCGATGCACCACATCCCGCCGTAGACAGGTCCGGGGGTCACCCTGCGGTAGGAGACCGTACCGTCCTCGGCAACGACCCATACCGAGGCGAGGTTCTGCGACTGCGAAACACACCGCTGCGGCACGACGACGTACGGAAGCACCGGGCCGACGTTGGCCTCCACGCGGGCGAACTGCCCGGGTTTGAGACGCCCGTCGGGATTGGGGAAGGCCACGACAAGAACGATGGTCCCCGCCGTACTGGAGACGTCGCGCCGCGTGTAGCTGTAGCATCCCGGCAGGGGATAGCGCGTTCCGTCGGCCAGCGTCAGGCGGATGTCCGACAACAGCCCCCCGTTGTCGGCCAGCGGTGTGCGGTTGCCGGCGATCCGCAGATACTGCGACATCGGGATGGCCACATCGACCGACACCGTATCGGTGTTCGACACCGTGGTCAGCACGTTGAACTGCGTGCCCGGTCCGACATAGTCACCCACGTGCGCCTCGGCATGCGCGGCGATGCCGTCGATCGGCGAGCGCAGTTCCGTATAGCCGACGTTGAGCGACGCATTGCGCAGCGCCTGCTCGGCCGAGCGCACCGCAGCCTCGGCCGCACGGTACTGTGCCGTATACTGGTCGAGCTGCGACTGGCTGATGGCATTGATCCGCGCCAGCGGCACGGCCCGTTCGTAGTTGTTGCGGGCTTCGACGGCCTGTGCGCGCGCCGATTCGAGTTGGGCCTCGGCCGCCAGCATCGAGGTCGAGAGCTGCTCGGGGTCGATGCGGAAGAGCAGCTGCCCGCGCCGCACGGGCATGCCGCTCGAAAAGTGGCGTGAGGCGAGGAACCCGTTCACGCGGGGTTGGATCACGGCATCGAAATTGCTCGAAAGGTAACCGATGAAGCCCATGCGGTTCGGCACGCTGTCGATTCGGGCGCGGAATGTTTCGATCTGTAAGGAAGGCTTCCGGTCCGAAGTATCCGAAGCCGGCCGACAGCCTCCGAGAAGGCACACCGCAAGACCGGAAAGCATGAAAAGACGTTGCATAATTACGGTTTTTGATACCCCGAAAACGACAAAAAACGTACCGCTACCCGTTCATTACGAATATTTTGGTATAAAAAACCTATTTTTTCACACCTCCGACGGCGGAGTTTAGATTATTTTTATATCTTTGCGATGATAACAAACCCAAAAAATACCGTTTTTAAATTATGAAAGAGTTAGTAGAAAAGATCAACGCCGAGTTCGAGGTATTCGCAGCCAACGCCGCTGCACAGGTCGAGAAAGGCAACAAGGCGGCCGGCACGCGTGCCCGCAAATCCGCGCTCGAGATTTCGAAGCTGATGAAGGAGTTCCGCAAGGTATCCGTAGAGGCTGCCAAATAAGAACCTCATCATCCGAACGACAAAGGCCGCCCTTGTTTCAAGGACGGCCTTTGTCATGCGGAACAAACTACCGGAGAAAAATGAAAACAGGATCCATATGGAAACGGGTCGCCGCGGCGGGTTGTGCAGCCGCACTCTGCAGCTGCAGTCCGGCACCGGACGGCAGGACGATCGAAACGGACGGCCGTGCGACATCGGATGCCGTCGTCGAGACGATCCGCTCGCGCCGCAGCATCCGCCGCTACAGCTCCGCCCGCGTGGGGCGTGACACACTGCGACGCATCCTCGAGTGCGGCATCTGGGCACCCAACGGACAGGGGCGCGAATCGTGGCAGATCCGCGTGGCCGACAGTCCCCGTCTGCTGGCCGAGCTCGACAGCCTCTACGGAGCCGCCTCGAACCGGGAGGAAGGCACGGTGGCAACACCCCGCCCGGCAGCCTACCGGGCTCCGGTCGTCCTCTTCGTAGCCTGCGACGAAAGCTACGACCTCTCGCAGGTCGATTGCGGCCTGTGGGGCGGCAACGTGATGCTCGCGGCCCACTCGATGGGACTCGGGACATGCTGCCTGGGCGGCATTGCCCGCTTCCTCAATTCGCCCGACGGAGCCCCCTTCCTCCGCCGCCTCGACCTGCCCGCCACGCACCGCCTGCTCTACGCCATCGCCCTGGGTTATCCGGCCGAATCACCCGCACCGAAAGAACGCGACACCTCGAAAATCGTCTTCCTCGAATAGCCCGGAGCGGGCACCCGGAATACGACACCGCCGCTGCTCTTCCTTACGGGAATCACAGCGGCGGTATTTTCATGCACGCCCTTCTTGCTCCCGGCAGTCCGGGCCGAAGGTGCGGCTGCCGGCTCCGGCCTGCGCGGCATCCCCGCCAAGCGTCCCTGCGAAGGGTCCGTCAGAGCGAGATACCGTACCGGCGGAAGACCTCCATGTCTTCGGGAAGCAGCCCCGCCTTGCGATAGGGGACCGCCTCGTTGTGGTCGTTCAGGTAGCGGCGCGGGGCCGTGCGGTCATACTCCGGGCTGACCAACGACGCCTCCTTCGATAGGCAGCGCCCTTCGATCGAGGCCATGTCGGCCATCGTGTGGAACAGGGCGTGGGTCGTGGCCGGTGCCGCCTCGTTGGCCTCGGCCGCCGCAACCTTCTCGGGGAACCGCTCACGGTAACGCTCCGAGAACCAGGCCAGCGACGCGACGTAGAGCTGGTAGGCGGTCGTCGTGGGCGAAGCGTGCAGAAAGCGCTCCCTCCGGTCGTCGATCAGGTCCTCGCCGTGGTCGGCGCAGTAGAGCAGCGCCGACGAAGTGTCGTCGAGCGAACGGAGGTAATCGATCGTTCGGGCCAGGAAGTGGTCCGTATAGCGGATCGAGTTGTCGTAGGCATTGACCAGCATCTGCCGGTGCTGGGCGGCGATCGCCACATCATCGTCGGGCTTGAAATGGGCGAACTCCCGGGGATAGCGCTGGTGGTAGCTGAAGTGCGAGCCGTAGCAGTGGAGAATCAGCAGGATCTTCTGCGACCGGCTCCGCTCGAGCACCTTGCGCACCTCGTCGAGCAGCTGCATGTCGTAGCGCGGCGAACGGATGTAGATCAGATGCTGCGCATCGTGCGCGAGGTTGTCGATCATGGCCCCCTGCCGCGACTGGTTGGAGATGAACCAGGTCTCGAACCCGGCCTCGTTGAACAGGGCCGGAAGGCCCTTGCGGCGGTAGAGCTCCTCATGCTCGTCGGTATTGACCGACGAGAGGATCAGCGGCACGCTCTTGTGCGTGGTATTGCTCTGCGTGAGCACATCACGGAAAACCACCAGATCATCGACCTGCGAGAGTTCGGGATTGGTCTCCCGGTCATACCCGTAGAGCTGCCAGTTCATCGCCCGCGCCGCCTCGCCGATGATGTAGAGGTAGACTTCGCGCCCCGGAGCCTCGGCCGTGCGGCGGGCCTCGAAACGGAAATCGCGCGACGTCCGTTCGAAATGGTGCGTCTTGCGGAACTCCGAGCCGCTCAACCCGAGGTTATAGAAGACGTTCACCGGGAAGATCTCATCGCGGAGTACATGCTTTTCCTCGCTGACGCTGTATGCCGGCCAGAGGGCCAGCAGGCCGACCGAGAAGATCGCCGCACCGGTCAGTCCGACATTCATGCGCGTCGTGCGCGTGATGTAGCGCTTGTGGGCGATCTCACGAGCCGCAAACCACAGCAGCGGGAGGTAAAGCACGCACACCAGAATCACCGAAGGGTAGATGTTGCCGAGCAACTCGCCCGCCTCACCCGGATTGGTCGTCAGGACGTTGGTGAACATGTCGGTGGCGATGATCGAGTTGCCGAACAGGTAGAGCAGCACGATCTGGAAGGCACAGAAGAAGATGAACGGGAAGGCGAGCCAGATCATCACGCCCGAGCGGCGCAGCGCCACGCTCCACATCATGTAGAAGCCCAGCGGCATGAGGATCAGCGCCTCGACAGTCCACACCGAATAGGGCTCCGTGTTGGCCAACACGCAGTTGGGGATGATCAGCGCCGCAAAGAAATAGACCGTCAGCAGCGTCGTGAAACGGCTGCGGGTCTTGACCGTGCGGCGTCGGAGTTTCTTGTCGGGATCAGCATTCATAATCCGTCGTTTGGTTAAAACGCCTCATTGACGCTCAGCAGCAAACTGCTCGTATCCTTGCCGAAGCCGTAGTCGAGGCGCACATTGACTCGTTTCTTGAGTTCCCAGCGCAGGCCGAGGCCGTAGTTGGGCAGCGTATGCGACCAGTCAAAGCGGTCGAGCGAAGAGAAGACGTTGCCCGCACCGCCCCAGACCGTGCAGCCGATCCGCCGCCAGACGCGCTGCCGCAGTTCGACCTGCATGGTGATCATGCTGTTGTCGGCATAGCGGCCCTGATAGTACCCGCGCATCCGCTGGTTGTCACCCAGACGGGCGAGCATCGGCCACGGCGTGCCCTCGCTGTTGAATACGGCATAGAGGTCGGCCGCAAGGATGCAGTCCTTCCACACCCGCTGATAGGCATTGGCCTTGAACATAGTCCGCCACAGCGTCTTGTCGCAATTGCCCAGCCCCTTGGGAAAGATCCGCTCCTGAAAACTGAGGTAGATGCCCCGGAACGGATTGGGGATGAAGTCGCGCGAGTCGTACTCGACAATCACACCCAGTCCCGTGGCCGTATAGTGTGTTTTTTCACCCTGGAGGTAGGTGAGGTCCGAAAATCCCTTCCCGGCGGTATGTTCGAAACTCAGCACCGTCCCGACATAGGTCTTCGGCAGGATGCGGTAGAGGTAGTTGGCCTCCACCAGATAGTGCTTCTCGGTATAGGAGACCGGCTTGTTGTAGCGTCCGGCATTGTATCCCACACCCCACATGTCACGGGGCGTCGAGGAGAACATCACCGTATAGTTCAGCCGCCGGCGATCCTGCGAGAAGATCGTGTTGCCCGTGACACCCACGGCGTAGACACCCGAGATGGAGACGTTGGCGAAGAGCGAGACGTCGGAGGGCGCCGTGACCGAATCGGTGCGGTCCAGCCGGTAGAGGCCCGCGGCAAGCAGGCCGATGCCGAGGCTGGTCGTCTTCGAGTAGCTGGGGCCTCCGGCAAAGGTGAAGTCGATCTTCTTCTCGAACGTCCGATCGACGTTCGATCCCTCGAAATACTTCACCAGCCGGCGGAAGAAGGGATCCCGGCGCTGCCGGGCATCGCCCGCCGCGGCGGTGCTGTCCACCGGCAGGGGCGTATAGACGTAGTGCAGCGTGTCGTCGCCCGAGATGAACGAGCGCTCCTGCGCCTGGCCGGGGAGTGCAAGGCTCACCCACGCAAGGCATAGAACGGCAAGTCTGCGCACCATCCGTTACCGATACTGGTCAAGAACCTTGTAGAACGCCTGCTTGTCGGCTTCGGACAATTCGCCCTTGCGCAGGAAAACCAGCTCGCCCTCCTTGTTTACGAACATCAGCACGAACTTGTTGTTGCAGTCGCCCAGCCCCCATGCCGTGCTCAGCGTCCGCTCCTGGTCGGCCAGCACCGTGGCGCCGTTCTTCTCGGTACGCTTGCGGGCCATGTTGCGGGCCATGCCGTTGGGGATCATGGGAGCATCCTTGAGGTTCATCACGCCGAAACCATATATGTTCTCGCTGTCGGCACGGTGGTTCTGCTCGAGTTCGATGGTGAAATCCTCGTTCTGCTTGTGCCGGTCGGGATCGACATAGAAAATCATCAGATTCTTCTCTCCGAAATAGGGGAGCTTGGCGGCGTTTCCCTCGAGATCGAGGAGTTTGACATTCTCCACCTTGCGGGGCAGCCCCTCCTGTGCCCGGGCCGCCGATACCGTCAGTGCGCAGGCGGCGAGCAAAATGATCGTTTGCAGTTTCATGGTTTTTACCTTTTCTTGTTTCTACAAAATCGGGGCAAAGATACGATAAAACTCCGAATATCCGGACCGTACCGTATGCTTTTATTGTTCCGAACGTTCGCATTCTTGCACCGGAAGGCTGAAGGCAACGGCCCCGGGGCGGGCTGCAGGCCTTTTCATGTGGCGGCGCGAGCCTCCCGATTCCACGATTTTTCGTATCTTTGCCGCCATGGAAAACAAGACAAGGATTCTGTTCGTATGCCTCGGCAACATCTGCCGCTCCCCGGCAGCCGAGGGCATCCTGCGCAGCATGGCGCAGCGAAGGGGAGTCTCCGACCGGTTCACGGTCGATTCGGCCGGCACCTACGGCGGACATGCGGGCGACCTTCCCGACCCGCGGATGCGCCGTGCGGCCGCAGCCCGCGGCTACGACCTGACCCACCGCGCGCGGCAGGTTCGCGAGGAGGACTTCGAACGCTTCGACGCCCTGGTGGTCATGGACGACATGAACTACGAAGCGCTGCACCGGCTGGCCCCGTCGCGGGCCGCAGCGCAGCGGATCTACCGCATGATGGAGTTCTGCCGCCGCCATCCCGACCGCAGCTACGTCCCCGATCCCTACTACGAGGGGCACGAGGGTTTCGAGCTGGTGCTCGACCTGCTCGAGGACGGCTGCGAGGGGATTCTCGAGCACTTCGCCGCAGAGCGGGGCTGAGGTCCCGGAACGGAGTCTGCAAAGAGGCGGTCCGGATACGGAAAGGGCGTCCTCCGCATGGAAGAGGACGCCCTTTTTCAGTCGCGGCAACAGCCGAGGGCCGACACCGGAAGGATCAGAAGTCGAGGCCGAAGCTGATGCTGTAGGTGTTGTGCAGCGGCGTATCGCGGTCGGCGATCAGGTAGGCGAAATCGAGCCGCAGGTGGAGGAACCGCGCCCCCATGCCGACGGACCAGTGGCTCGGGTAGTAGGCGCGCTGTTCGCCGAAATGGTAACCGCCCCGCACCTGCAGCAGCTGCATGAGGTTGTACTCGGCACCGACCGCCATCTGAAATCCCCGCACGCTGCCCGGCGAGAAGTAGTAGCCGAGGTCGGTCCCCACCGTGATCTCGTGGGCGTCCGAGAGGTAGGTGTCGAGTGCGGCGCCGATGGTGAGATCCATCGGCAGCGAACGCCCGACGCCGTCCAGATAGCCGCCCAGATTGCCCAGTTTCGCACCGGCCCGGAAGGTCGAGTAGCTGCCCAGATCGAGCGGCAGCATGTAGGCGGCGCTCACATCGGCCGCCAGTGCATCGGCCGAGCCGTCGGGGCGCGAAAGGTGCACGTAGCGCCCCACGAGACCCAGGGCCCAGCGCTCGCCGATCCGCCGCGAATAGCCCAGATCGACCGCCATGTCGCTGTTGCCCCGCTCGCGGAGATACTGTCGCCAGCCCGCCTGCACGAGGTTGCACACGTCGAAGCGCCAATACCCCGACACGGCATAACTGTCGAAATCGCCCTGCCCGTAGTAGGACGAGGAGATCTGCGACGGCATCATCGAGAAGACGGCCGTCGCCGAATTGCCGTAGATGGCGTGCGAACCCGAAAGGGTCGTCATGGCGACTCCGCCCATGGCCATCGACTTGGCGTCGGGATTCGGGAGCACGGCCTCTTGTGCGCGGCCGCAGAGGGCGGTCAGGACCGCCAGCAACGTAAGCATTCGTTTCATGAGGGCAAATATACGATTTTTTTGCCATCCGCAAACCGCCCGTTGTCCGGCCGGCAGGCTCCGGAGGCGGAGCCTGCACCCGATCCGACACAAAGAGGAGCCGCCCGGACCATCCGGACAGCTCCTCTTTCTCTTTCGGGCGGCACCCGAACCGCTTCGGGCGACACCCCGTCTGCGGCCTGGCGCCTGCGGCACGCCGGGCTTCCCCGGCCTTCGCCGCGCCGCTTAGCAGTTCATGGCGCCGCAGCAGTGGATCACCTGTCCGCTGACATACGACGAGAGGTCCGATGCGAGGAACAGCGCCACCTTGGCCACATCCTCGGGCGTACCGCCGCGACGCAGCGGAATCTGCTTGCACCACGCCTCGCGCACCTCGTCCGAGAGCTGGTTGGTCATGTCGGTGATGATGAATCCCGGGGCAATGCAGTTGGCGCGGATGCCGCGGGGACCCATCTCCTTGGCGATCGACTTCGCCAGACCGATCATACCGGCCTTCGAAGCCGAGTAGTTGCACTGTCCGGCGTTGCCGCTGACGCCCACGACCGACGACATGTTGATGATCGAGCCACTCTTCTGGCGTGCCATGACGGGTACGACAGCATGGATGAAGTTGAACGCCGACTTGAGATTCACCGTCAGCACGGCGTCCCACTGGGCCTCGGACATGCGCATCATCAGACCGTCCTTCGTGATTCCGGCGTTGTTCACCAGGATGTCAATGCGGCCGAACTCCTTGACGATCTCCTCGACGACCTTGTGGGTCTGTTCGAAATCGGCGGCATTCGAAGCGTAACCCTTGGCCTTGACGCCGAGTGCGGCAATCTCGGCCTCGGTGGCCTTTCCGTTCTCATCGATGGCCAGATCGGTGAAGGCGACGTTGGCACCCTCCTTGGCGAACTGCAGCGCGATGGCCTTGCCGATACCGCGGGCGGCACCCGTTACGACGGCAACTTTTCCTTCGAGTAATTTCATAGTCGTGAATGTATTAGATGTTACGATAAGTTCCTCATCCGGATAAAAAATCCGAACAAAGGTACGAAAAATTTCCGAACCGCTCGCCGACTCTCCCTTTTTTTGCATCCGCCGCCGCAGTTGCGGCCCCCAATCCGGTTCCGGCAGGGCAGCCCGATATTTTTTATTTCCGCTTCGGGTGCGGTTTTTCGGTAAATATTCCTATCTTTACACTCTGTAAGCGAAAATTCACAAAATACCTGCAATATGAAAAGAGACACCCGGATTTTCGATCTGATCGCCGCCGAGCGCAGCCGTCAGACGCATGGCATCGAACTCATCGCATCGGAGAACTTCGTCAGCGACCAGGTCATGGAGGCCATGGGCTCGGTCCTCACGAACAAGTATGCCGAGGGCTATCCCGCCGCCCGCTACTACGGCGGCTGCGAGGTGGTGGACCAGGTCGAGTCGCTGGCCATCGAGCGCGTCTGCCAGCTCTACGGCGCGGAATACGCCAACGTACAGCCCCACTCGGGCGCCCAGGCCAACATGGCGGTCTTCTTCGCCTGCCTGCAGCCGGGCGACACCTTCATGGGCCTCGACCTGGCACACGGCGGCCACCTCTCGCACGGTTCGCCGGTAAACATGTCGGGCAAATACTTCAAGGCCGTGGGCTACAAGCTCGACGAGGCCACCGGCACGATCGACTATGACGCCATGGAGCGCCTGGCCGAGGAGTGCCGCCCGAAACTGATCGTCGGCGGCGCTTCGGCCTACTCGCGCGAGTGGGACTACAAGCGCATGCGCGCGATCGCCGACAAGGTGGGGGCGCTGCTGCTGGTCGATATGGCCCACACGGCCGGCCTGATCGCCGCGGGCCTGCTGGAGAACCCCGTCAAGTATGCCCACATCGTCACCTCGACCACGCACAAGACCCTGCGCGGCCCGCGCGGCGGCATCATCCTCATGGGCAAGGACTTCGAGAACCCGTGGGGCCTCACCACGCCCAAGGGCGCCGTCAAGATGATGTCGCAGATCCTCAATTCGGCCGTCTTCCCGGGCATTCAGGGCGGCCCCCTCGAGCACGTCATCGCCGCCAAGGCCGTGGCCTTCGGCGAGGCGCTCGAACCCAGCTACCGGGAGTATCAGACGCAGGTGCAGAAGAACGCCCGCGCCATGGCCGAGGCCTTCACCCGCCGCGGCTACAAGATCGTCTCGGGCGGCACGGACAACCACCTGATGCTGGTCGATCTGCGCACGAAGTTCCCCGAACTGACAGGCAAACAGGCAGAGAAGAGCCTGGTCCGCGCCGACATCACCACCAACAAGAACATGGTGCCGTTCGACAGCCGCTCGCCGTTCCAGACGTCGGGCCTGCGCTTCGGAACGCCGGCCATCACCACCCGCGGCCTGAAGGAGGACAAGATGGATTACATCGTCGGGCTGATCGACCGCGTGCTGTGCGATCCCGAGAACGAGGAGAACATCGCCGCCGTACGCCGCGACGTAAACGCCCTGATGGCTGACTACCCGCTCTTCGCGTGGTAAGGGCCTGAAACCCGAACGACATGGAGGAGATTCTCGGATTCCTGCGCCGGCTACACGACCACAACGACCGCGAATGGTTCGACGCCCACCGCGACGAATGGACCCGCGCGAAGCGTCGTTTCGCCGCCTTCACCGAACGGCTGATCGCCGGCATTGCGGCCTTCGACCCTTCGGTCCGGGGGCTGCGCCCGCAGGACTGCACCTACCGGATCGCCCGCGACACACGCTTCTCGGCCGACAAGACCCCCTACAAGACCCACGTGGGGGCCTTTGTCGCGCCGCGCGGCAAGAAGTCGGGATTCGCCGGCTACTACCTCCACCTCGAACCCTCATGCGACGGCATGCTGGGCGGCAGCCTGCTGGCCGCCGGACTCTATTGCCCCGAGCCGCACGTCCTGCGCTCGGTCCGCGAGGAGATCCTCGACCACGGCGACGAACTGACCCGCGCCATCGGCAGGGCGGACGGATTCCGTCTCGACACCTCGGAGAGCCTCAAGCGGATCCCCTCCGGATTTGCCGCCGGCAGCGAGTATGCCGAACTGTTGAAGCTGAAGAGCTTCGGGATCGAGAAGCCGATTCCCGGAGAGGTGCTTCCGGATACCGATGCGTTGCTCGAATACGCCGTCGGGGAGTTCCGGCGCACGCAGCCCTTCGTTGCGCAGCTCAACCGCGCAGTCGCCTACGCCTACGAGGAGATGCGCTGAATCCGCCGCGGTGCGACGCCCCGGGTACGGGAGAGAAGATCCGCTCCTCCGGCAGAGCTCCGGACAGACACACAGAGGCCCGGCTCCGCACACAAAAAATCCGCAACCCCACACGGGTTGCGGATTTTTCATGCTCCGCAGCTACCCGGACATCTTCTCCCACAGCGGAGATTCGGGGTCGCCGCAGTCCGGGGTCTTCCTCTCCCTTCGGGTCTCCGGCATCGCTCCGGACTCGTCGGGGGTGTTATCGCACATACTCCCGGATGGCGGCCACGATCGCCGCATTCCCGGCCACGATCGAGACCCCGCGATCCTGCCGCAGCGCCTGCACGACGCCTCCGGCCTCCTGCACAATCAACTCGCCGGCACAGACGTCCCACTCGTGCAGCGCGAGCTCCCAGTAGCCGTCCATCGTCCCGGCAGCTACGCTGCACAGGTCGTAGGCCGCAGCCCCGAAGCGGCGCAGTCCCCGCACGTGAGGGAGGATCCGCACGACGTTGTCGGTATTGTTGTCCGGGTCGCGGTCCTTGTCGTAGGGAAATCCCGTCGCAACCACCGCCTCACCCAGACGCTCCTTGCCGCCGACCCGGATCGGCTGCGGCATGCCGCCGCGGCAGGAGCGGAACGCCCCGCCGCCGCGCACGGCCGTGAAGAGCTCGTCGAGCCAGGGTGCATAGACCACCCCGACGACCGGCTCGCCCCGAAAACGAAGCCCGATCGAAACGGCAAAAACCGGCAGTCCCTGGCTGTAGTTGGTCGTCCCGTCGAGCGGATCGACCACCCAGAGCCAGTCGCTCGTGGCATCGCCCCGACGGCCGCCCTCCTCGCCAAGCAGGGCATGCGAAGGGTAGCGCTCGGCCACCATGCGCGCAATGCAGGCCTCGCTCTCGCGGTCGGCGCGCGTCACGACATCGAACTCATTGGACTTGGTCCCGATCTCGAGGTCGCTGCGGCGAAACCACTCGAGGTGGATCGCCCCGACCCGGCGGGCCATCTGCACGGCAAACTCCAGCAGTTCGCGTTTCTGCTCCTCTGCAACCATCGTCCGGTCGTCCCTATTTGCTTTCGGCGAAATACTTGTAGAAATAGGGGATCGTCTCCAACCCGCGGCGGAACTGTTCGAGTCCGTAGCTCTCGTTGGGCGAGTGGATCGCATCCTCGGCCAGTCCGAAGCCGATGAGCAGCGACTTGATGCCGAGAATCGACTCGAAACCGCTGATGATCGGAATCGACCCTCCGGAGTAGAAGGGCAGGGGCTTGCAGCCGAAGGTCGTCTCGATGGCCTTCGCCGCAGCCTTGTAGGCCGGCATGTCGGTCGGTGCGACGTAGGGCATGCCGCCATGGAGCGATCGGACGGTGACCTTCACGCTCTTCGGGGCGATCTTGCGGAAATGCTTCTCGAAGAGCTTCGAGATCTTGCGGTAGTCCTGGTTGGGCACCAGCCGCATCGAGATCTTGGCCGAGGCCTTCGACGGAATCACGGTCTTGGTTCCCTCGCCCGTATAGCCGCCCCAGATGCCGTTCACGTCGAGCGACGGTCGCACACCCGTGCGTTCGAGCGTCGGGTAGCCGGCTTCACCCTCCACGTCGCCGATGTCGAGCGATTTCTTGTAGGCCGACAGGTTGAACGGCGCCTTGTTGAAGGCCCGACGCTCGGCGGGGGTCAGCTCCCGCACGTCGTCGTAGAATCCGGGGATCGTGACATGTCCGTTCCCGTCAATGAGCCCGGCCACCAGCCGGGCCAGCACGTTGGCCGGGTTGGCCACCGCACCGCCGAAGAGGCCCGAGTGCAGGTCCTTGTTCGGGCCCTCCACTTCAACCTCCATGTAAGCCAAACCGCGCAAACCACATGTAATAGAGGGTGTTTGCAGCGACAGCATCGAGGTATCCGACACCAGAATGATGTCGGCCTTGAGCATCTTCCTGTGCTCACGGCAGAAGTCGTAAAGGCTTGCCGAACCGATCTCCTCCTCGCCCTCGAGCATGAACTTCACGTTGCAGGGCAGCGAGTCGGTGGCACACATCGCCTCGAATGCCTTGGCGTGCATCCACAGCTGCCCCTTGTCGTCATCGGCGCCGCGGGCCCAGATGCGGCCATCGCGGACGACCGGCTCGAAGGGGTCCGTACGCCACTCGTCGCGCGGATCCACCGGCATCACGTCGTAGTGGCCGTAGACCAGCACCGTGCGTGCCTTCGGATCGACGGTCTTCTCGGCATAGACCACCGGATTCCCGGCCGTGGGGTAGACCTCCGCACGGTCGGCCCCGGCCTTGGCCAGGGCGGCAGCCAGCCATTCGGCGCAGCGCTGCATGTCGGGTTTGTGGGTCGATTCGGCGCTGATCGACGGAATGCGGATCAGGTCGAACAGCTCCTCGAGGAAACGCGCCTCGTTCGCTTCGATGTATTTTTTTACGTTCTCCATATTCACAATGTTCAAATCTCTTTCTGCAACACGTAATGGTCGGCCAGTTCGCCCGTGATCGGCTTCCGGTCGCCGTCGAGCATCCGCAGGCGGTTCTCCTCGACCTTGTAGCAGCCTCCCTGTCCGCCGTCATCGGGCGTCAGGACAAGCAGGTTGCCCTCCACCTCAAAGGCGCCCTGTTCGTCGAACGCCACATCCCGTTCGAGATACTCCATGTGCAACGCATAGCGGCCGTCGGCCGAAAGCGTGAGAGTCGTGACGATACCCGGACAGTCGGCTGCCGGCAGCGTCCCCTTGTAGGTGCCGTGGTAGTCGAGCGCATTCTCGGCATTGTGCATGTCCACCATTTCGGTTCCGGCTTCTGCCGTTTCGGTCGTCCCGGCCGCCTGGCGGCGGGACGCGCCGCCGCACGACGCCAGCACGAGGGCCGACGCCAGCAGCAGCACATTCATTCCGTTGATTCGCATGGTCTTAACAATGGTCTTAACAATAGTTCGACAATGTTTCTTCCGTTACTCTGCAGTTACTCCTTGCAGATCGCCTCGATTTCGGCAATGAACCGCTTGGCCAGCGCATCGGCCTCATCCATCGACTTGGCTTCGGTGTAGACGCGGATGATCGGCTCGGTATTCGACTTGCGCAGGTGCACCCAGTTCTCGGGAAAATCGATCTTAACTCCGTCGATATCATTCACATTCTCATTGGAATAGCGCCCCTTCACCTCACGCAGCACTTTATCCACGTCGATAGCCGGCGTGAGCTGGATCTTGTTCTTCGAGGCGAAATACGACGGATAGGTCGCGCGCAGTTGGGTCATCGTCAGGCCGCGCTCGGTGAGCCACGTCAGGAAGAGCGCCGTACCCACAAGCGCGTCGCGCCCGTAGTGCAGCTCGGGATAGATCACGCCGCCGTTGCCTTCACCGCCGATCACGGCACCGACCTCCCGCATCTTCGTCGTGACGTTCACCTCGCCGACAGCCGAGGCGTAATACCGGCAGCCGTGCCGCTCGGTCACGTCACGCAGCGCCCGGGACGAGGAGAGGTTCGAAACCGTATCGCCCGGCGTCTTCGAGAGGATGTAATCGGCGACGGCCACCAGCGTATACTCCTCGCCGAACATCGTGCCGTCCTCCGAAACGAAGGCCAGACGGTCCACGTCGGGATCGACCACGACACCCAGGTCGGCCTTCTCACGCACGACCGCCTCCGAGATTCCGGTAAGGTTCTCGGGCAGCGGCTCGGGGTTGTGCGCGAAATCGCCCGTCGGCTCGCAGTTGAGTTCCACGACCTCGCAGCCCAGTTCGCGCAGCAGCTTCGGGATCACCACGCCGCCCACCGAGTTCACCGCATCGACGACCACCTTGTAGCGGCGTCTGCGCACGGCCTCGACATCGACCAGCGGCAGGGCCAGCACCCGGCGGATGTGCTCGTCGTTGAACGGCGCACGCGACAGCACGTGGCCGATGGCGTCGATCTCCGGATAGTCGAACTCCTCCTCGGACATAGCCAGCACCTGCTTGCCCTCGGCATCGGAGAGGAACTCGCCGCGGCTGTTGAGCAGCTTCAGGGCGTTCCACTGCCGGGGGTTGTGCGACGCCGTGATGATGATGCCACCGTCGGCCCGGTTCACGATGACAGCCATCTCGGTCCCGGGCGTCGTGCAGAGGCCCGCATTGATCACGTCGGCACCGCAGGCGAGCAGCGTGCCCTCGACCAGGTTGGCGACCATTTCCCCCGAGATGCGGGCGTCGCGCCCGACGACAACGACGGGCTTGCGGCCCTCGGTGCGCGCGGCAATCAGCCGCACGTAGGCCGTGGTGAACTTCACGACATCGGGCGGCGTCAGGTTCTCGCCCGAAGGGCCTCCGATCGTACCGCGGATGCCCGAAATCGACTTGATGAGTGTCATATTCCTCCTAAGGTTTACAGTTTGGTTCGAAGAGAAAAACCCGGATACTTATATTAATGAAAAAATCGCTCCGAAGTTTTGTTATTCGAGGTAAATATATTACTTTTATGCCAATTCTGAAAATTTAAACACGAAAATTATGAGAACGATTCCCGCTTCCGAATTGATTATCAACGACGACGGCTCGATATTCCACCTCCACCTCCGTCCCGAACAGCTGGCCGACACGGTCATCCTCGTGGGCGACCCGGGCCGCGTGGCGCTTGTCGCCGAACATTTCGACAACCGGGAATGCGAAGTCTCGAACCGCGAATTCCGCACCGTCACGGGCACCTACAAGGGCCGGCGCATGACCGTGCTCTCGACCGGCATCGGCATCGGCAACATCGACATCTCGGTCACGGAGCTCGATGCCCTGGCCAACGTCGATTTCGCCACGCGGCAGGAGAAGGCCGAGAAACGGCGCCTGACGCTCGTGCGGCTCGGCACCTCGGGAGCCATCCAGCCCGACATCCGCGTCGGGGAGATGGTCTTCTCGCGCACGTCGGTCGGCTTCGACGGCCTGCTCAACTACTACAAAGGGCGCAACGAGGTCTGCGATCTGGAGATCGAGCGCGCCTTCATGGAGCACACCGGCTGGAACGAACTGCTTCCGAAGCCCTACTTCATCGACGCCGACCCGACGCTCT
>FR891984.1:23604-24304 GCA_000434235.1 Alistipes sp. CAG:268
GCTCTTCGAGCTCTTCCGCGACTGCACGCGCGAAGGCATCACCATCGCCGCACCGGGGTTCTACGCCCCGCAGGGCCGCTGGGTGCGCCTCGAGCCGCAGGACGTGCACCTGAATGAGAAGATCGAGTCGTTCGACTACCGCGGGCGCCGCATCACCAACTTCGAGATGGAGGGTTCGGCCCTGGCCGGCCTGGCGGCCCTCATGGGGCACCGCGCCGCCACGATCTGCACGATCATCGCCCAGCGGGTGGCGCTCGACGCCTGCACGGACTACAAGCCCTTCGTCCGGCGGATGATCGCAACGGCGCTCGACAAGCTCGCCTCCCTGGACTGAAACACACGACACGCAATCAACATCAACAACAAGAAATAAGAGACAAGAGACTATGAAATTTTCCGTATCAAGCTCGGCACTGCTTTCGCTCCTGGCCACGACCGGCAAGGTCATCAGCAACAAGAATACGCTCCCGATCCTGGACTACTTCCTCATGGAACTCAACGGCACGACGCTCAAGGTCACTACCTCCGACCTGGAGACGACGCTCATCGGCTCGATCGAGGTGGACAGCGTCGAATCGGAAGGCACGATCGCCGCGCCCGGCAAACTGATGCTCGACTCGCTCAAGGAGTTCCCCGAACTGCCCCTGACGATCGACGTCAATGACAAGAACTGGGAGATCCGCATCGAGTGGAAGAGCGG
>FR891984.1:24322-42639 GCA_000434235.1 Alistipes sp. CAG:268
GGGAGAGCGGCTCGCTCTCGATCCCGGGGGCCTCGGCCGTAAGCTACCCGGCCGTGCCGCAGCTGAGCGCCGAGAAGAAGGAACTGACGCTCGATGTCGATACGCTCGTAAACGGCATCAACAAGACGATCTTCGCCACGGCCGACGACGAGCTGCGTCCCGTGATGAACGGCATCTACATCAACCTGCAGCCCTCGTCGCTGACCTTCGTGGGAACCGACGCCCACAAGCTCGTGAAATACGAGTCGGAGACCGAAAACGACATCACGGCCTCGTTCATCCTGCCCAAGAAGCCGGCCAACCTGCTCAAGACCGTGCTGCTGAAGGAGGAGGACGCCATCACCGTATCGTTCGACTCGAAGAACGCCATGTTCCGCCTCAAGAGCCACACGCTCGTCTGCCGGCTCATCGAGGGCAACTACCCGAACTACAACGCCGTGATCCCCTCGAACAACCCCAACAAGGTGCTCGTGGACCGCATCGAGCTGGTCAATGGCATCAAGCGCGTAGCCGTCTGCTCGAACCCGACGACGAACCTCATCCGCATGGACATCGCCGACAACCGCATCAACCTCACGGCCCAGGACATCGACTTCTCGGTATCGGCTAACGAGACCATCTCGTGCAGCTACGATGGACAGCCGATCGAAATCGGCTTCAAATCGACCTTCCTGGTCGAGATCCTCTCGAACATGGAGACCCCGACGGTCGTTATCGAACTGGCCGACTCAACGCGCGCAGGCGTCTTCAAGCCCGTCTACGACGACAAGCAGACCTTCTCGTCGCTCATGCTGCTCATGCCGATGATGATCAACGCCTAACGTCGCGCGGAATGAAGCTCAACCTCAAACGCCCGATCGTCTTCTTCGACCTCGAAACCACGGGGGTAGATACGGCCCGCGACCGCATCGTGGAGATCTCGATGATCAAGGTCATGCCCGACGGCGAGGAGATCACCCGCACGCGGCGGCTCAACCCCGGGATGCACATCCCGGCCGAAGCGACCGCCGTGCACGGCATCACGGACGACGACGTGAAGGAGTGCCCGACGTTCGCACAGGTCGCCAAGTCGCTCGAGCAGTTCATCCGCGGCTGCGACTTCGGAGGCTTCAACTCGAACCGTTTCGACCTGCCGGTGCTCGTGGAGGAGTTCCTCCGCGCCGGCGTGGACGTAGACCTCAAGAAGCGCAAGTTCATCGACGTGCAGAACATCTTCCACAAGAAGGAGCAGCGGACGCTCGTGGCGGCCTACAAGTTCTACTGCGACAAGGACCTCGACGACGCACACTCGGCCGAGGCCGACACGCGCGCCACCTACGAGGTGCTCAAGGCGCAGCTGGACCGCTATCCCGACCTGGAGAACGACGTGGCCGCCCTGGCCGACTTCTCGGCCCGCGGCGAAGCGGCCGACTACGCGGGGCGCATCCTCTACAACGACAAGGGCGAGGAGGTTTTCGGATTCGGCAAGTACAAGGGACGTTCGGTGGCCGAGATCTTCCGTCTCGAACCGAGTTACTACGCATGGATGATGAACGGCGATTTTCCGCTCTACACCAAAAAGGTCATCACCGAAATCCGCATGCGCGACAAAACCAAACTGGCATGAAACGACTATGCACCCTGCTCCTGCTCACGGCATGGGGCCTCTCGGCGCTGGCGGCCGACAAGTCGCGCACGATCGTCTACATCAACGGCGCGAAGTACTACATCCACACCGTACAAGCGGGCGAGACGCTCTACGGGCTCTCGAAGCTCTACGGCGTGGGCGAGAAGGTGATTCTGGAGAACAACCCCACGCTGAACGGCGGACTCCGCAGCGACGTGAACATCCGCATCCCGGTCATCGGGGCGGTCGGCGAAAGCCAGCCCTCGGACCGCAAGCTCCGCAAGACCTTCGACTTCCACTTCGTTGCCAAGGGCGAGACGCTCTACGCCATCTCGCGGCAGTATGAGATCCCGGTCAATACGATCATCGAGGACAACCCGGGCATCGACCCGACCCACCTGCGGCTGGGCGAGCGGATCCTGATCCGCCGCAAGCAGATCGGCTCGGAGAACGAGGCCGGCAGCCTGCAGCAGTGGGAAGAGTACCGGCAGTCGCTCAACAGCGTGGCCGACGTCGGCACAGCCTACCACATCGTACGCCCGGGCGAGACCTTCTATTCGCTCTCGCGCCGCTTCGGAATCACCGAGGCCGAACTGGGGGCACTCAACGGCGGGCTGAAGGCCGCCGACCTCAAGGCCGGGGCCATGATCAAGGTCCCGGGCGACGGACAGACGGCACCCGCCGCCACGGCCGACTCGCTCGCCGCAGCGACCGACGAATCCGCACTCCGGCCCGCCGCGGAGAACCGGCCGGTCGAGTTCCGGGCGCTGCGCCCCGGGCAGACGCTGCGCATCTCGCTGCTGCTGCCGGTCACGGTCCGCAACGGCGCGGCAAATCCCAACTACCTCGAGTTCTACCAGGGCTTCCTGCTGGGTCTCGACAGCGTGAAGCGTCTCGGCCGCTCGGTCGATGTCACGCTCTATGACACGGAGCGCAATCCCGACCGCATCCGCGAGATCGTCGATCTGCCGGCCGTCCGCGAATCCGACCTGATCGTCGGCCCGGTTTACGAAGAGGAGCTGCAGCCCGTCCTCCGGCTGGCCGAGGAGCGGGAGATACCCGTCGTATCGCCGCTCGCGCACATCGAGCACACGACGAGCGACGTGCTGTTCCAGCTGGCTCCCGACCCGGCGCGCAAATACGACAAGGTCGCCGACCTGGTCGGACCGGACAAACACATCACCGTGATCCACACGAAGACGACCGACAAGGAGTTCGAACAGGAGATGCTTGCCCTGCTGGGTGACCGCGAGTACACCTCCTATACCTATAAGTACGGAAGTTCGGCCTCTGGATCGGGCGGCAACAGCCCGCGTGACCTCACGCCGCTGCTCGAAAACAAGGACGACAACGTCTTCATCATCCTCTCGGACGACGAAGTGGACGTGGACCGCATCCTCGCGGCCCTGGCATCGGCCGACTCGAGCCTGCGGAGCCGCGGTCGCACGGCCCCGCGCTACACGGTGCTGGGCAACGTGCGCTGGAACCGCTACAACAACATCGACCGCACGACCTTCTTCCGCAACCGCGTGGTCTTCCTTTCGACCTACCATGCCAAACGCGACGCCAAGGTCGTGACGGCATTCGACAGCGACTACATTGAGTCCTTCGGCACGCTGCCGACGCTCTACTCCTACCGGGGCTACGACTCGGCGCTGATCTTCGCACCGGCCATGTACGGCGACATCGAGTATGACCTCGAGGACCGCCGCTACACACCGCTGCAGACCGGCTACCGCTTCGAGCAGCGCGACACGGGCTCGAACCACGTGAACGGCAACTGGACGCGGGTGAGCTACAACCCCGATTTCACAATCACCATCGAATAAGGCAGAAGCTATGGCATTGACCAATTCGATTCCGGAGAAGACCATCGAGCGGCTGAGCGAATACCGCCGGACGCTGCTCTCGTGCCACAAGCAGGGCATCACGCACATCTTCTCGCATGTGCTGGCAGGCATTCACGGTATCACGGCCGTGCAGGTGCGCCGCGACCTGATGCTCATCGGCTTCTCGAGCGACACGAAGAAGGGCTACGACGTGCAGGTGCTCATCGACTACATCAGCAACATCCTCGACAGCCCCTCGCCGATGAACATCGCCGTGCTGGGCATGGGGCACCTGGGCCAGGCCATCACCAAGTACTTCAACGGCAAGGGACTGAACCTCAAGATCACGGCGGCATTCGACGTCGATCCGGAGAAGGTCGGGACGACCATCGACGGCATCCCGTGCTACCACATGGACTCTTTCGAGGAGATGGCCGAGGAGAAGGGCATCAGCATCGTCGTCGTCTCGTCGCCGACGAAGGTGGCGCCGAATCTGGTCGTACCGATCATCAACGCCGGCATCAAGGGGGTGCTCAACTTCACCTCCACGCCGCTGAACTTTCCGCAGGGCATCATCGTGGAGAACTACGACATCACGACCCTGCTCGAAAAGGTCGCCTATTTCGTCAAGGAGAACGAGGAGGAGAGCTCGTCCGACCGATGAAGGCTCGGCACATCCGGATATTCCGGGGATTCGACAACCTGCCGCACTTCGTACATCCGGCCGTGACGGTCGGATCTTTCGACGGCGTGCACCTCGGCCACAAGGCCCTGATCGACCGCCTGACGACCGAAGCTCATGCACACGGCGGAGAGAGCATCGTCGTCACGTTCGACCCGCACCCCCGCATCACGCTCGGACGTGCCGGGGGGCTGCAGCTGCTCACTCCGCTCGACGAGAAGATTGCGCTGCTCGAACGCCTGGGCGTCGATCATGTCGTCGTCATTCCGTTCGACAAGGCATTCAGCGCCCTGTCCGGCAGGGAGTTTGTCCTGCACTACCTGATCGGCCGCCTCGGGGCCGAGACGCTCATCGCGGGCTACGACCACCGCTTCGGCCACGACCGGATCGACTGCGATGCGGTCGCCACACTGGGGCTCGGAATCGTCCGGGTCGATGAGTGCAACGTCGGGGGCACCCACGTCAGCTCGACGGCCATCCGCCGGCTCATCGAGGCCGGGGAGTTCTCCGAGGCCGAACGGCTGCTGGGCCATCCGATCCGCATCACCGAAAACAAAGGAACCAAATAAACCGATCCATGTTATCACACGACTGTAAAATCCGCGTCTGGTACAAGCACACCGACCAGATGGCCATCTGCCACCACTCGAACTACATCTGCTACTACGAAGCGGCCCGCAGCGAACTGCTGCGCGATCTGGGCATGTCGTTTGCCGAGGTCGAGCGCCGGGGCATCATGATGCCGATCCTCGAAGTGCAGTCGAAATACCGCAAGCCGGCCTACTTCGACGAACTGCTCACCGTGCGCATCATCCTGCGCGAAAAACCCGCCGCACGCATCAACTTCTTCTACGAGATCTACAACGAGCAGGGCGAACTGATCAACACGGGCATGACGCAGCTGGGCTTCATCCACAGCGACACGCGCCGTCCGTGCCGCTGCCCGGAGTGGTTCCTCGAACTGCTCGACCGCCGCTGGACGGAAGAGTAGCAGGAGACTCCATGGGCCGAACCAGGGTCCGAAGACAAGGGAGAGCGGCATCCGGAATCATCCGGATGCCGCTCTCCCTTTCGTCCGAAGACTTCCATTTGTCTGACTGCACGGCAGACCCGTTCCGGAAAGCCTATTCGGCCAGTTTTTCGAGCAACACCTTCCTGAGTTGGGCATGATCCCTCAGGTCATTGCGCAGACGGAAGCTGCCGTCCCTGTCCACAACCACATAGGAAGGGATACCGTCGATCCCGAACCGATCGCAGAGCGACACCCACCGCTCGCCATCGAGCCGGAAGTGCTTGCCCCGGATCCCGGGTATCATGGTCTTGTAGGTAACCAGCGGCGAAGTCTCGTTGGCAATATATACCCACACCAGATCGTCATTGGCAAGCTCTGCCGACTTGAGAGGCTCGACGGCTGCAATCGATGCCCGGCAGGGCCCGCACCACGTATTCCAGAAATCGACCAGAACCACCTTGCCCCGATAGGGCGCCACAATGGCCTCGAAAAGTTCGGCAAGAGGCACCTCGGGCGTCGGCTCGATCACAGCCTTGCCTTCGACCTCGGCCAGAGCCTGCTGCACACGCTGCTGCATCGCCTCAAGCGCCTCGGCATAGAAGGGATTCTCCATCTCACGGAGCCGGGCGAAATCTTCTGCGGTCAGTTGGTTGTTCTCCGCCTTGCTGGGTAGTCCGGCTACCGCGCGCAAATCGACGACCACACCCCGCTCAATACCTGTGATTGCGGGCCAATCGACCTCGGGAACCGTAACGGCATAGACATAATCCGACACCCGCGGACCGACCAGCAGCGCCGGGTCGTTGATATCGAACAACTTGCAGACCTCGGCATAATGCTCCGCACCAAGTTTCGCAAACTGCCGTCCAAGCGGCTTCGAGTAGTCCCACATCTGATTGACATGCCGGTAATTATGTTCCAGCAGCTCCGTTGCCTCGACAAAGGCTGCGAGGGTCTCCTGACGCAGCGTGTTCAGCTGCAGCCGTTGCACGGAAGCCGGGGCGCCACAGCGCTCGATGCTGTCGGCCAGCGTGCGGTAGCGGTCCACAACCATCTGCACATACTCGTCGGCCGACATCCGGTAATCGGCGAATCTGCCGGTTCGCCGGTTGAGCGAAACGAACCCGGGAGTATTGTGCAGGTCGCCGAATACCGCATTAAGCCCGGCATACGTCCCGTTCGTATAACACCCGCGCAAGCAGGTCTGCGTTCCATTGCGGCGGTCAAGCAACCGGGCTCCGCTGGTCCGCAAATCGACATAGACGTCGATCGTCTCTCCGGGAGCAGTCCAGAACGACTCGAGGCAATCGCCGACCCCGCCGAACAGATACGACGTACCGTACTGCCCGAAGCGGAAAACGGCGGTCGCCGTCTCGGGATCGATCGGCGCGGTGTATGGCTGCTGCTGCCCGAAGATCGTGTTGGCATAGATCGCAGCCTGCTTGCCAAGTCCTTCGCGGTAACCGATGAAGTGCATGTTTACGGTCGTTTCGCCCACCTTGAATACAGGTTCGGCGAAGAGCTCGCCGGAGGTCCCGGCCTGCACGTTGTCGGGAAGCCCCTCAGGCTCGGAATAGGAGGTGAGTCCCGTAAGGTCGATACCGTAGAGTTTGAAGCAATCGTCGCAGTCCGACTCGATGAAGTCGAACGATCTGGTACCGCGAGGCAGCGGCTCGAAGGCCAACGTGAAGGAGGCTTCGCCCGACGCGGGCATCCAGAAAAGCGAATCGGGAGTGATGCCATCGGCACCGATCAGCCGGTATTTGCGCCCCCCGGCCGAGAGGTAGCTACCCCCATCGATCCGGATCCAGTAGTGGGGCCGGAAATAGGCCTGCATGCGGAGCACGGTGGCCGAATCGGTCAATTCGACCCGCGGAATATCGAGCGTCATGGTGTTCGATGCCTCGATCAACGGATTCTCGACCACCCGTTCACGCGGCGCACAACCAAAAAGCAGGCATTCCGAAAGAAGAAGGGAGGCCACGAAGAGTTGTATTTTCATGGGATAAACTTTTAGGGTTTCGTAAAATTAGCCATTATGCAGCTACTTTACAACTTTTACGCAATATAAAAAAGCACTGCCGGTTCCGGACAGTCCGGAACCGGCAGCAGGCTGGTACGGCAGGTCGCCGCACAATAGGGAAGCCGACGTTCAGCAGGTCGGGCGGACGGAAAGCCCCGTGGTCGGCCGCTCACGCGCCGAGCTTTCGGGCAAGCACCGCCTCGACCTCGGCAAGCGAGTGCATCGAGCCCATCTCCTCGGGCTCGAACGAAAGGTCGAAAGCCTCCTCGAGGGCGACGATCAGGTTCAGGTGGGCGAGGGAATCCCATTGCTCACAGTTGCGTTGCGACAGCGTGTCGTCCACGCGGTCGATCCCGAGCGTCGTGCGGAACACCCGGTACAAAGTCTCTTTACGGTCGTTCATCATCATTCGCATTCAATCGTGTAACAGGCATCGACCGCGGTATCCGCCGCGGTCAGATCCAACGTATAGCGCACGCTGCCGTCGGCACCGCGCGCCACGGGAGTGAAACCCTCCCGGTCATAGAAGCGGGCCGTCTGCCCGTTCTTCGCCGTCGGGAGGTAGCAGGCCGAGAGTGTCGCAACCCCTTCGCGGCGCAGGAGGGCAAGCACCGTGCGCAGGAAGGCCCGCTCGATGCCCCGGCCCAGGATGCGGCAGCTCAGCAGCAGGGTGTCGATCGCGCCGTCGGCCACAATCAGGCACCCCGTGATGCCGCTGTCGCCGAAGCGGTCGCGCACCGAGAGCGTGTAGACCCGGCCGCCGCCGTCCTCGATGCGGCGGATGTCGGCCTCGGAGTAGCGGCGGGTCGTCAGGTTGAACTGGTTGGTCTTCTGCGTCATCTGCGCCACGCGCGGACGGGTGAAGTCGTCCGCGCGGCGGATTGTCAGCACCATGCCGAGGCTGCGCAGGTAGTCGCCGAAATCGGCATAGCCGCGTGCCGCCTCGGCCCGCGCTGCATTGGCCCGGTATTGCTCCGTCTTGGCCCGGTCCTCGGCCGTAAGGGCATAGATGCGGAAATAGCGGTCGGCCATATCGCGCAGGAACTCCGGCAACCGGTAGGGCTGCTCCGGGAAGTCGGGAACGGCCACCTCGGGCACCATCCGCCGCACGAGTTCCCGCTCAGCCGGGTTGTCGTCCACGAAGACCATGCTGTCGAGCCCGATGTTGAGCTCGGCCGCCAGCTCGCGGATATTGCCCGCCTTGTCGCGCCAGTTGATGCGCCGCGCGGCGAAATCATCACGCCGCAGCACCAGTTCAGGGTTGCGCTCCCACACCTCGAGCACGTCGGCCTCGTTGTTCTTGCTGCACACGGTCAGGATCACCCCCGTGCGGGCCAGTTCGCGGATGCCCTGCTGGAAGAGGAGGTAGGCATTGCCCGGATAGTCGCCGCCGATGCGGATGCCCTCGGGGCCCTCTTCGCCCAGCACACCGCCCCACAACGTATTGTCGAGGTCGAGTACAAGGCACTTGCGCCGCTGCATGAGGGCCGCCCTGCGCTCCGCGGCGAACCAGTGCCGGAAATCGGACTGCAGCCGTGGGCTGACTGCCGTCCGCGCAAGGAACCAGTGGCGCCAGTCGATCCGCTCGCCGCAGGCATAACGCCCGAGGAAGGAGGCGAAATCGAGCACGCGGACATTCGGGCGTGCGGCCGCAAAGGCATACAGCGCGGCATCGTAACGCGCCACGGCCGCACGCAGGGCGCCGCTGCCGCTCTCGACCGGCAGCACATAGGGGCAGGCCAGCGTGAAGAGGTAGCACATGCGGGCCGGACCGATGCGGTCGAGCACCAGCCTCAGGCGATCGATGTAGGAGTCGGCCTCGCGGATCTGCGCCCCGATGTCACAGCCCACGGGCAGGGTATAGGCCCAGACGCAGGCCGCGGCCTCCTCACCCGGGTCGGAGATGTCGCCGTAGCCCGAGCAGCGCACCCCTTCGGAGCCGAAGAGGGGCTCGACGGTGGTATTCCGGAAAACGAACAGGTCGGTCATAACGGTCGGTATTCGGCGAGGGGTGAGATGCGGCAGTTGCGGAAGACGTTGTAGACGGCGCCCCACGACAGGCCGACGCCGAAGCCGCAGAGGATCGTCTCCGTACGCTGTCCGAGACGCCCGCACAGTTCCGAGACGATGGTCAGCGGGATCGAGGCCGAACTCGTGTTGCCGAAACGGTCGAGCGAGTAGGGGACCCGCTCGGCCGGATACTTGAGCTTGCGGACGAAGAAGTCGGTCATGAAGCGGTTGGCCTGGTGGAAGAGCAGGTAGTCGATCTCACCCAACGGGCGGCCGATGCGCTCGGTCAGCTCGCGGATCGTGCGCGGCACGACACGGATCGTGAAGTTGAAGACGTCCATGCCGTCCATGTAGACCTGATTGTCCGAGCGGCGGCTGCCGTCCGCACGCTCGACGGGCTGCAGGTTCTCGGCCGTCGCCGGGATGCGGCAGCCGCCGGCGGGGATCTTCACCCCCCCCTCCCCGCTCCCGCCCCCCCCNCCGCCTCTTCGCCGCTGCCGTCGCTCATCAGCAGGATGTGGCTGGGTTCGAAGTCATCGCCGCGTTCGATGAGCGTCGCCGTCCCGGCATCGCCGTAGAGCGGGGCGTTCACCTTGTCGTAAGGCGATACGACCTTCGAGAAGGTCTCGCCGTCGAGCAGCAGCACGCGCTTCACCCCGGGCAGCGAGGCGTAGGCATAGGCGGCCGAAAGGGCATAGACATAGCCCGAGCAGCCGAGCGAGAGGTCCATCGCCGCGGTGGTCTGGGCCAGTCCCAGACGATGCTGCAGCAGCGGCGCCGTGGCCGGCAGCCGGTAGTCGGCCGTCTGCGACATGAAAAGCAGCACGTCGATCGAGTCGGGGGCGATGTCGTTGTCGGTCATCAGCTGCCGTGCGGCCTGGAAGCAAAGGTCTGAGGCGCAGACCCCATCGTCGGCGTAGCGCTTTTCGCGGATGCCCACCGAGCGGATCATCTTGTCGATCTCCTCGGGCGGAAACAGGTAGCCCAGATCCGCATTGGAGACCCTTCGGGAGGGAACACACGCCGCCATGGCGCGGATCCCGACGTGGTTGTAGGTAATGAAAGCCATAAGTCATTCGGATTTAAATGAGAGTCAGTCCGCCGTCGATCTTCAGGTCAGTGCCGGTCATCCAGGCACTCGCGTCCGAGAGCAGGTAGACGATCGCCCAGGCGATCTCCTCGGGACGTCCGAAGCGCCGCAGCGGGTAGGCCCGCCTGCGGGCCTCGAGTTGCTCGGAGGTGACGGTCCCGGCATCGAAGAGTGCCGTCTCGACCACCCCCGGGCAGACGCAGTTCACCCGGATGCCCTTCGGGGCAAGGTCGATTGCCATACCGCGCGCCAGGGCGCTCACGGCCCCCTTCGAAGCGGCATAGGCCGACTCGCCCGGAGCCGAGCACCCGAGTCCGGCCACCGACGAGACAAAGACCAGCGATGCACCGCGCCCGACGGCCGAAGCGCGCAGCAACCGCCGCGTCAGTTCGGCCGGGGCGTAGAAGTTGATCTCCATCACCCCGTCGAGGACCTTGCGGCCGACGAAGGGGAAGGGTCGGCTGCAGGCGATGCCTGCCGAGTGGACCACGCCGTCGAGCCCGCGGGCCTCGTCCACCAGGCGCTCGATCCCCTCGGGATGGATCAGATCGGCCGCAACGGCCCGGTGCGGCCCGCCGTCGAGCGCCTGCAGCGTCGCCAGCAGACGCTCTTCGTCACGCCCGGTAATGAGCAGTTCGGCCCCGGCGCGGGCGCATTCGATCGCCGCAGCCCGTCCGATGCCGGACGAAGCCCCGGTGACGAGCACCCGCTTCCCGGCCAGCGAAAAGGGATTGGCGTTCATCGGCGGCTCTGCACAAGGTCATACAAGGCTCCGATCGTCTGTGCTCCGCGGATGTCGTCGCCGCGCAGCTGCACGCCATACTCCTCGTCGATCATGGCGATGATGCCCAGGGCCGTGAGCGACGAATACTCCTCCAGTTCGTGAAAGCACGTCTCGGGAGTGAACACGCCGTTGTCCACATCGTCGAACAACTGCGCGAAATCATTAATGAATTTCTTCATTTCCATAGTTTTGCGATATTTTGGTTAAACCTTCATTTTAATTGCCGGATTCCCGACATAGAGCGCTCCGTCCACCGCCCGGCGCATCAGCACCGAGCCGGCCCCGAGCCGCACGCCGCTGCCGACCGAAAGTCCCTGCAGGACCACCGAGCCGACCCCGAACAGGCATCCGTCACTGATAGTTACACAGCCCGAAAGATTCACCGACGGCATCACGACGTTGCAGTCGCCCATGCGCAGGTCATGCCCTACGGTGACATAGCCGTTGAAGAGGTTGAAGTCGCCGATCCCAACGCGGCAGCTCACCAGGCATCGGGAGCAGAAGACGTTGCCGCGACCGATACGGAGGCTGCCGCGGTCGAGGAAGATGGTGTCGGGCGATACGAGGTTCGGGAAGGAGATCCGCGGGTTGCGGATCCTTTCCACGATCCGCCGCCGGGCCTCGGGACTGCCGACGGCAACGACGATCTCCAGGGGCTTCCCCCAGTCGTTCAGGCGTTCCATTCCGCCCAGCACGGGTCCATAATCATTGCTGCTGCCGGACGGCAGCCCGTCGTCGAAAAAGCCCACGAACCGCCGGGGGCGGTCGGTCGCGGCATTGATCCGCCGCAACAGGCAGCAAATCTCGCGGCCCAGCCCTCCGGCTCCGTAGATCGCGATTTCATGCATGGTTTCTGTCATCGGTTCCCTGTTCATCGTATCTCCTTGTTTTACATGTTCGTTTCCGTTCCTTCAAACGGTTCCTTGGTCGCCCCGTCCGCCGATCCGATTCCCTCGCGGCGCAGCACCTTGCAGACCGTGAGCAGGAGGATCTGCAGGTCAAGCCGCGCCGACAGGTGATCGACATACCAGACATCCTGTTCGAGCCGCACCTCCCACGACGTGGCGTTGCGGCCGTGACACTGCGCCCAGCCCGTGATCCCGGGACGCACCTCGTGACGGCGGGCCTGCCGCGCCGAGTAGCGGGGCAGGTACTCGGGCAGCAGCGGGCGGGGACCGACAAGCGACATGTCACCCCGCAACACGTTCCAGAGCTGCGGCAGCTCGTCGATCGAAGTGGCCCGCAGCAGGCGCCCGAGAGGGGTAATGCGCTGTGCATCGGGCAGCAGGCGCCCCGAAGCGTCGCGTGCATCGGTCATCGTCCGGAACTTCACGATGCGGAAGATCCTCCCCCGCAGCCCGGGCCGCTCCTGCACGAAGAAGATCCCGGCACCCCGGTTGGCCACGGCCAGCGCCCCGGCGGCCGCCAGCAGCAGGGGAGCCGTGCAGACGAGCCCGAGGACGGCGGCCGTCAGGTCTGCGAGGCGTTTGATCCAGCGGCGGTACATCGCATCAACGTCCTTCCGCACCCGCCGCCCTGCGGCCGCGTGCCTGTTTTACCTTGCGCCTGTGGGCCTCGCGCCGCAGCACTTCGTCGTAGAATCGGGCCACATCGGCCGACGTCTCGCGCACATCGAGCATCCGCTCGACGTAGCGCTTGCCCGCTGCCGCCAGCCGTGCGGCATAGGCCCGGTCGGTGATCATCCGTTCGATGGCCGCCGCCAGTTCGCGCGGCGACCTGGGAGGCACGAGCAGCCCGGTCCAGCCGTCGATCACGATATCGGGGAACCCGCCCACGGTCGTGGCCACGGTCGGAACCCCCAGGGCCAGCGACTCGCCCGCACCGCCCAGGTTCTCGCTGTGCGAGGGGTGGACCGCGCAGTCGAGGTCCCGGTAGAGCGTCGCCACGTCACGCCGCGTCCCGAGGAAGGTCACCTGCGGGCAGTGTTCGGCCCCGTAACGGCGGATCCGGCGTTCATACTCCACGGCCCCGCCCCATGCGCCTCCGATGCAGACCCCGTGCAGGTTCGGATGGCGGGCGCACAGCAGCGCCATCGCGTCGATGAAGTCCTCGTGGCCCTTCAGGCCGCGACGCTGCCCCAGCAGGCGTTTGGGCGGATACATGTAGGCCACCATGCCGACCAGCAGGTCGTCGGGCCCGAGTCCCAGTTCGCGCCGCAGCACGCCCCGCTCACTCCGCTCGCGGGCGATCTCACCCCCGTAGTAGCCGAGGTGCAGCCGCTCGGGCGGGACCCGGCTGCGGAGATAGCGTTCGTAGGACCAGCGGCAGGTCGGAATCCAGTAGTCGCACGCCTGGGCCGTGAGCAGCTCCAGGCGGCGCGTGAGGAGGTGTTCGAGATGCAGCGGCCCGGGGACCTCGAAGATCCGCGGAGTAGGGTCGCGGCGCAGGGCCAGACGCATGACGAGCGTCGTCACGACGAAATGGCTGTGGATGATGTCGGGACGGAGCCGGCCCACCAGCTGCCGCAGGGCCCGGGCGCTCGCCGCACAGTGGCGCAGCGAGAAGTCGATGTCGTGCGTCGTGATCCCGGCCTCGCGGTACAACGCTTCGCACGGACCGCCGCAGGGCAGGGCCACATGTACCTCGATGCCCTGCGCGACCAGTTCGCGCATCAGCCGCAGGGCCCACATGGCCCCGACGGACGTCTTCACCAGATGCAGTACAACCATAATATCTCGTTTCAATGTCTCGTGTTCATCGCTACGGTCTGCAGGAAGCCGTCGCGCAGCCGCTGCAGGCGCGGAGCTGCGTAGATCGACGCTTCGCGCAGGTTGCGGGCCGCCTGCCGTTCGAACAGGCCGGCGTCGTCGAGGAAGGCGCGGATGCGTGCGGCCAGCGCTTCGGCATCGCCCGGTGCAACGAGCGCCTCGTCGTCGAGCAGTTCGGGAATGCCGCCCACGCGCGTGCCGATGCAGGGAAGCCCCGCGGCCATCGCCTCGATCAGTGCCCGCGGCAACCCCTCGGTGCGCGAGGCCAGCACGAACAGGTCGGCGCGGCGCAGCTCATCGGCCACCCGGTCGGCGGGCTGCTGCCCCTCGAAGCGGACCCGGTCGGCAATGCCCAGTCGGGCGGCATAGCGTTCCATCGCCGCCAGATGCTGTCCGCCGCCGATCCAGCGCAGGGAACACCTCGTCCCCGAGGCCCCGACGAGCGCCACGGCATGCAGCACGACGTCGGGCGACTTGTACATCCGGTCAAGCGCCCCGACCGACAACAGCCGCACGGGACGTCCGACCGGATAGCGGGCCGGAGCGGCGGCAATCCGCTCGGGCGGCAGATCGACATCCGAGATGCCGAACATGCGGCCCGACGAGGGATAGCGGCGCTGAAGGGTACGGCCGGTGACGTAGAGCGCCTCGGAGGCGAAGCGCACCGTCCGCCGCAGCTGCCACCAGGCCCTCAGGCGGATCAGCGGGCGCAGCCCGCCGTAGCACTCGCCCGAGGCGAAGACGTCCCACGGGTCGCCCACCACCTCGACGGCATAGGGCAGTTCGTGGCGCCGGAGCTCGGCGGCCATCATCGTCCCCAGTTCGCCCGGCACGCGGCAGATGTAGGCTGCTCCGGGATCGAGGGCCTCCCGGAGGTGCGCCCGCAGCATCCGCCGGCCCCTGAGGTAGCCCCCGATGCCGCGGCAGTCGGGCAGGGGCAGGAAGTCCACGTGCCGGCTCTCGCAACAGAGCGCCGGGTCGCACGGAACGGAGGTCGCGGCCACACGCGCAACGACCGTCACGCGGTCGAAAATGCGGAGGTAACGCCCGAACAGACGGGGGCCGAAAACGCCGTCGGGCGAGTAGATTCGCCCGTCGGGACAGCGCACGAAGCGGTATTCGCAGATGAAATAGAGTCTCATGGCAGCGGACGGATCGGTTTGCCGCCGAACCGGTAGACGACGATCAGGTAGATCGGCAGCAGGTAATAGAACAGACTGCGCACGGTAGCCAGGAACGAGTTGCGCACGGTCTTCAGGATCAGGAAGCAGAGCAGCAGCGACAGCAGCACGAGCAGCGGATTGCCAAGCCGCACGGCGTCGATGTGGAACAGACGCGCCAGCACGAATCCGAAGCAGAACATGAAGAGGAAGCCGGCACGGCCGAAGTTGATGTAGGCCTCGGCGACGATCGAGTAGCCGGGGCCGTAGCCCAGGTCGAGCGTGCGCTGCAGCCAGCCGCCCAGATCGCCGTAGCGCATGGCGGGGTGGAGTTCCCAGAAGCCGAGGTTCGGGATGACGCTGGTCAGGGAGTAGAGATAGGTTGTCCCGAGACGGTAGTCCGACCGCCGCGGCACCAGGCGCATCGTCTCCGCGAGGGGAAACATGCTGCCGCCCATCTCGCTCACGGCCTCCAGAAAGGGATTCTCCGACTTGCGGTCGAGATAGGCATCCATGAAGTCGGCATCGGCCTCGTCGCGCGTGTGGGCGATGACGCCCAACGCCGCGACGAAGAAGTAGCCGCCGAGGGCCAGCAGGGCGAACTGCCGGAAGCGGAACGGCCGCACGCAGGTGTGGTAGTAGACCAGCAGCACGACGGCCAGCACGACACCGCCGCTCCGCGCCCCGATATACATCAGGAAGAGCACGTAGAGCGACAGCAGGGCGATGATCACCCGCCGGCCCCGGTTGCGGGAGGCAACCAGCAGGCACAGCAGGCCCGGGATGAAATACTGCGAGAGGATCTGCACGATATTGCTCAGTCCGATGTGAATCTCACCCTCGTAGAGCCCGCCGTAGCCGAGCACCGAAACGACGACGTACATCCGCACGCATTCGACCGCAAAGGGGACGAAGGAGACGGCGACAAACAGCCATCCGACGGCCCGCAACCCTCGGATCTGGTTACCCAGGGCGCGTTCCTGCGCCTGTGTGAGGAGCAACGGCCCCACCGGACGGCCGACCCGGCGGACACTGGCCAGCGCCCCCATGTGGAAAAAGGCAAGGAACTGCAGCGTGACGTACTGTGCGGCATAGATACTCCCGATGCTGAGCGTCTCGCGCAGGTCGCGACCCGGGGTCACGGCCCCGAACACGTCGAGCAGCGACTGCCCGAAGGTGAAGACATAGGCCGCCCCGAGGAAGACCGTATAGGGAACGAAGACCGAGCCGGTGAGCCGCTTCCAGCCGCGGAGCGACACGGCAAGCTGCAGCAGTCCGATGCACCCCAGCACCCGCAGGTGCACGGGTTCGGCAACGGGATTGAACTGCACGTAGCAGAAGGTCACCCCGGCGATCAGCAGCGCCAGCAGCAGGTATCGGGTCTTGAGGTTCATCGTCGGTATACTTCTTTGCACAACCGTTCGGCCGTGTCGCGGATGTCGTACCGCTGCGCACGGACCTGCAGCCACATCTGCTCCCGGGGAGCCCCCTCCAGCCGCGCGATGCGCCGCGCCCATTCGGCCGGACCGCTCTCCAGGGGCAGGAACCAGAGGTTGTCGCACAGCTTCGCCTCCGCCGACACGCGGTCCGAGCATACAACCTTTGTGCCGGAATCCTGGGCCTCGACCACGGCGACGGGCAGTCCCTCGAAAAACGAGGGGAAGACAAAGAGGTCGATCGCCTGCAGCAGCCGGTCGATGTCACTGCGCAGCCCGAGGAAACGGACCTTGGCGCCGATACCCAGGTCGCGGGCCAGATCGCGGGCGGCATCGAGGCCCTCGCCGCGGCCGATGAGCAGCAGCTGCGAATCGGGATGCTCCGCCTCCCATGCCGCGAAGACCCGCAGCAGGAAAGGGTGGTTCTTGACCGCGCAGAAACGCCCGACGTGCCCGAAAAGGGCGGTCCCGGGAAAGACGCCCAACTCGCGGCGCACCTCGCGGCGCACCCGCTCGTCGAAACGGAAACGCTCCGTGTCGATGCCGTTGCGGACGACCAGCACCCGCCGGCGGAACGGCGTCCCTGCGCAAAGCCAGTCGGCGGCCGCCTCCGAGCAGGCCAGCAGCTGCGTGGCGCAGCCGAGGGCCGCACGACGGAAAAGGCGGTGCAGCACGCCGTGCAGCCGGTTCTCGGGGCGGGTACTGTGGACATGGAGGACGCGGACCGGGATTCCGCAGTCGCGGGCCGCAAAGAGCGCCTCGGGCGACGCGAGCGACGAGCAGTGCAGGTGGACGGCGTCGAACTCGCCGGCATGACCGGTAAAGAAGCGGAGCAGGTCCCGGCGGTAGGCAAACGGGCGCCGGCTCCGGCTGTCATGGAGGAAGATGCGGCCGCCGAGGCGGGTGATCTCCTCGCCGTAGTCGTTCCGCCCGGTGCAGAGCAGGAAATCGAACGCATAGCGGTCGCGGTCGATGGCCCGGAAGAGGTTCATCACCAGGGTCTCGGCACCGCCGCGGTTCATCGAATGGAGGATGTGCAGGATTCGGTATCGTTTCATGACTCGATCAATCGTGTGATTCGTCGGAACAAGGAGCCAAGCAGCCGGTCGGGACGCACCAGCAGCAGGTGGATCGCTCCGAGCGGAAGGCCGGCCCGCAGGGCGGCCATGACGGCACGCGCCATGCGGGGACGACGGGCATTGCACATCATCTGACCGGCCCGGGCATCGTCGGGCGAGAGGGGATCAAGTTCGCAATTCCCAAGCGCCCCGACAAGCTGCTCCCCGCGGGGCGTGAGGGCCGAGAGCGTGCTCACCCCCTCGCGCTCGCCGTAGGAGGCAGCCGCCCAGAGGTCGCCCAGGCGCAGGTCGGCCGCCGAGCGGAACCCCCGGTAGGGACAGCGTTCGTAGCAGGCCCTGCCGAGACAGTAGTCGCCCAGGAAGAGGTCGTAGAAGAGGCGGCTGTCGGCCGCGCGGCCCGAGAGCGTCGCCCGGTCGCCGACGAGCGTCATCCGGTAGGAGTCGCTCCAGGAAGCGGTCTGCACGGGGCGGACTCCCCGCGCAAGGGTCTCGGCCGCTTCGGCCGCCTCGCGGCATTTGCTGCGCCACGCCACGCGGCGGATAGTCCCGCACCTATGCTCCATGCGCCGCACATAAGACTCCCACAGCAGCGCCGAGGGGACCCCGTGGCAGAAGAAATCGACGAGTACCGTCCGCTCCTCGGCGCGGCGCAGTGCAACCAGCCGGCGCAGCGAGGCGATCTGACAGGGCGTACCCACGAAGGCGACCTTTGCCGAGGCATCGCGCAGCACGGCAAAGGCATCGACCGTGTAGCTCTGCAGGTACTTCGACCCGGTGCAGGCGGCGAACTCCGCGGGCCGCCGGGCCACCACGTGCCCGGCACGCCGCGCCGCGGCATCGTACCGGACGCCGCACACGGCATATTCCTGTCGGAAGA
>FR891985.1:0-20158 GCA_000434235.1 Alistipes sp. CAG:268
GGCGGGGGCCTCCTCACAGGGCGCCGGGGCCGGAGCCGCCGGTTTCTCGGCTGCGGGGGCGGGTGCCGGGGCCGTTTCCGCTTTCGGAGCGGGCGCCGGGGCCGGCTGGGGAGCCGGGGCGGCCTTGGGTTTGGGCGAGAGGTCGATCTTGCCGAGGAACTTCGGCTGCTGGATCTCGTCCTTCACGCTGATGACGTTGCTCTTGATGACCACCTCTTTCTCCTCCTCGCGCTCCTGCTTGCGGGTCTGCTCGAGGGTGATGGTCGCCTGTTTCTGGGAGATGCGCTCGCGGATCGAGTTGCGGGCACCTGCGGCACTGCGGTTCGAGCCGAACTCCTTCTCCAGCACGGCATAGGTGTCGGCATCGACCAGCGCGTTGGGCGACCCGTCGTTCTTGATGCCCTTCTTGTGCAGGAAGTCCGTGATGGTGTTGATCCCCACGTTGAACTCCTTGGCAACCTGAATGAGCCTTAATCTTCTTTCATTACTCATATGGTATTCTCTCCTTTCTTGCTGTTTTGGTTATTCGAACTCGGCCTTGAGAATTTCGACCACCTTCTGAGCCTGCTCCAGCTCGAGGTCGGCGCGTGCGGCAATCTCCTCGACGGGCAGCTCGAGCACGCTCTTGGCCGTGTCGCAGCCGGCAGCCTTCAGGGCGTCGATGATCCAGCCGTCGATCTCGTCGGCGAACTCCGTGAGGGCCACGTCCTCCTCCTCGATCTCGCGGTAGACGTCTATGTCGTAGCCGGTGAGCATCTTCGAGAGGCGGATGTTCAGGCCGCCCTTGCCGATGGCAAGCGACACCTGGTCGGGCTTCAGGTAGACCGAGGCAGTCTTCTTCTCCTCGTCGATGGTGATCGACGAGATCTTCGCGGGGTTCAGCGCGCGCTGGATCATCAGCTGCGGGTTGGCCGTGTAATTGACCACGTCGATGTTCTCGTTGCGCAGCTCCTTGACGATCGAGTAGATGCGCGAACCCTTCATGCCGACGCAGGCGCCCACCGGGTCGATGCGTTCGTCGTAGGACTCGACGGCCACCTTGGCGCGCTCGCCGGGGATGCGGACGATCTTCTTGATGGTGATCAGTCCGTCGAAGATCTCGGGAACCTCCTGCTCGAACAGGCGCTCGAGGAACTGGTTGGCCGTGCGCGAAAGGATGATGCGCGGCTGGTTGTTGTTCATCTCGACCGACTTGACGATGGCCTTGATCGTGTCGCCCTTGCGGTAGAAGTCGTTGGGAATCTGCTCGGCTTTCGGAAGGATGAGCTCGTTCTCCTCGTCGTCGAGGATCAGCACCTCCTTCTTCCATACCTGGTAGACCTCGCCGGTGACGATCTCGCCGACCTTCTCCGAGTACTTCTCGTAGAGGTTGGCCTTCTCCAGGTCGAGGATCCGCGAGGCGAGGTTCTGGCGCAGCGACAGCACCGTGCGGCGGCCGAACGACGAGAGCTTGATCTCGTCGGCGTATTCGTCGCCGATTTCATAGGTCGGGTCGATGGCCTTGACCTCCGACACGGCGATCTGGGTGTTGGGGTTCTCCACGGCCCCGTCCTCGACGACCGTGCGGTTGCGCCAGATCTCGAGGTCGCCCTTCTCGGGGTTGATGATCACGTCGAAGTTCTCGTCCGTTTCGTACTGTTTCTGGAGCGCGTGGCGGAAGACGTCCTCCAACACGCCGATCATCGTCGATTTGTCGATGTTCTTCAGCTCTTTGAACTCGGCAAAGTTGCTGATCAAATTCAGGTTGTCCATGAGTGCGTTATCTTGTTTTTAATCAATTGCTACTTGAAGTCGAGATACTCCTTCGTGTATTTGATCTCGCCGAAGGCGTAGCGCTTCGACACCTTGACCAGCTGCTTGCGCTTCTTGCCCTCGACGGCCTGTTTCTCTTCGTAAGAGAGGTCGATGCCCTCCTCGTCGGCGCCGTCGAGTTTGGCCAGCAGCTTCACGCCATTGTTCAGCAGCACCTCGACCGACGATCCGATCAGCCGGCGGTACTGCCGCAGGCAGCGCAGCTCGGAGCCGATGCCCGCCGACATGACCGTCAGCGAGAAGTCCTCCTCCTCGCGGTCGAGGTCGGCCTCCACGGCGCGGCTCAATGCCGCGCAGGCGTCGATCGACACCGACGTGTCGCCATCGACCGTCAATTCGATTTCGTTGCCGGCCGAGCAGCGGCACTCCACAACGAACAGATCCGTGCCGGCCAGGTGCCGTTCCGCGGATTCCGTAATTTTCTGTATCTCGATCATATCGTTGGTTTTCAGTGGTGTATAACTATGAAATAAGGGGACATTCCGTCCCCTTATCGTGCATCCTGCAGTCTTTCGACACGCAAATATAGTAAAAATTTCCGATATTCAATCGTTTGATCCGATTTTTTATCTTTCATCTTCCTGCGGCGCCTTTGTCCGAACTCCGGACATGCGGCCGCCGTCGGGTGCCTTACGCCTCGGCGTTGCGCGATTCGTAGGGCTTGATGATGCCGCGCTTCGAAGAGCGGATGAAGGCCAGCAGCGAGTCGCGCTCGGGGCTTTGCGGCACCTGACGCTCCACTTCGTCGCATCCGGTCATGTAGTTCAGGCCGCTCTGGAAGAGGATCCGGCAGGCGTCGTGGATCTCGCCGATGCGCTCGGGCGTGAAGCCGCGGCGCGAAAGTCCGATCTTGTTGATGCCCGCGTAGCGGAGCGTGTCGTTGCGGACGATGACAAAAGGCGGAAGGTCCTGTCCGAGCAGGGCGCCGCCCTGGATCATCGAGTGTTCGCCGATGTGCGTCCACTGGTGGATGGCCGCATGTCCGCCGATCACCACCCAGTCGCCTACATGCACCTCGCCTGCCAGCGAGACGCGGTTGGCGATTACGCAGTGCGAGCCCACCACGCAGTCGTGGGCCACATGGACGTAGGCCATCAGCAGGTTGTGCGAGCCGACGCGCGTGGTGCCCGTCGAGGCCGTGCCGCGGCTGATGGTGACGTATTCGCGGATGTCGTTGCAGTCGCCGATCTCGCAGGTCGTGGCCTCGCCGACGAACTTCAGGTCCTGCGGCAGGCAGGAGATCGAGGCGGCGGTGTGGATTTTGCAGCCGCGGCCGATGCGTGCGCCGTCGTGGATCACGGCACCGGGGCCGATCCAGCAGTCGTCGCCGATCACGACATCGCCTGCGATGTAGGCGAACGGTTCTACCGTCACGTTGGCGCCGATACGGGCGTCGGGATGGACGTATGCCAGTTTGCTGATCATTGTTGTTTCGGGGTTTTGTTCTTGACGATCTGGGCCATCAGCTCGGCTTCGCAGGCCAGTGACTCGCCGACGAAGGCCTTGGCCTCGACGAGCGCCACGCCGCGGCGGATGGGTTCCAGCAGGTGGATTTCGAATTGGAGCGTATCGCCCGGAACGACCTTGCGCTTGAACTTCGCATTGTCGATCTTCATGAAATAGGTCGAGTAGTTCTCCGGGTCGGGCACCGTGTTGAGCACCATGATGCCGCTGCACTGGGCCATCGCCTCGATGATCAGCACGCCCGGCATGACCGGCTCCTCGGGGAAGTGGCCCACGAAGAAGGGTTCGTTCATCGTGACGTTCTTGATGCCGGCCACCGACGTGGCGTCGCAGTGGAAGATGCGGTCCACGAGCAGGAAGGGCGGGCGGTGGGGCAGCATGCGCCGGATGGCGTTGATGTCGTAGAGCGCCGGCTTGCGGCAGTCGTAGGTGTAGCGGGGTTTCTCGCCGGCCTTGCGGATCGTGCGCTTGAGCTGCTTCATGAACTCCGTGTTGGCGAAGTGGCCCGGGCGGGTGGCCCATACGCGGCCCTTGATCCGCACGCCGAGCAGGGCGAAGTCGCCCAGCAGGTCGAGCAGCTTGTGGCGGGCCAGCTCGTTGTTGCAGCGCAGCTCGAGGTTGTTCAGGTAACCGGCCTTGATCTCGATGTCGGGCTTGTTGAAGAGCTTCTTGAGGTGGTCGAGCTGCTCCTCGGGAACGGGGTTCTCGACCACGACGATGGCGTTGTCCAGGTCACCGCCCTTGATCAGATTCATCTTCATGAGCGGCTCGAGTTCGTGCAGGAAGACGAACGTGCGGCACGGGGAGATCTTCGAGGCGTAGTCGTCGCCCGGCTCGAGCGTCGCGTACTGGTTGCCGATCACCTTCGAGTTGTAGTCCACATGGACCGAGACGGAGAATTCGTCGTCGGGGTAGAGGATGATCGCCGTGCCCTTTTCGGGAATCGTGTAGACCATCTTCTCGGTCACGTGATAGTAGTTGCGCTCGGCATCCTGATCCACGAGCCCCGTTTCGGTGATGGCGCGGGCGTATTCGCGGGCCGAACCGTCGAGGATCGGGGTCTCCGGGGCGTCGATGTCGATCAGGGCGTTGTCCACGCCGAGGGTCCAGAGGGCCGACATAACGTGCTCGATGGTGCTGACACGGTGGCCGCCGGCTTCGATCGTCGTGCCGCGCGAGGTGTCCACCACGTAGTCGCAAAGTGCCGGGATCTCCGGCTGTCCTTCGATATCGGTGCGGCGGAATACGATGCCCCGGCCGGCTTCTGCGGGATGGATCGTCATCGTCACCTGCACGCCCGTATGCAGTCCCTTTCCCGAGAACGAGATCGGGGCCTTCAGCGTTTGTTGTTTCGTTGACATAAGTGGTTCTTTGTAATAATTATCGGCAAAGATAATGCATGTCGGTCGCAAAACCAAATTTCCGGTTCATTTCGCTTGTCGGGGTTAATTTTCGGGCAAGGTGGCGAAAACCGATAAAAATCGCTATTTTTGCCCTGCGAAATCCGAACAGAACATGAGTCCGAAACCAGAAACGAATCCGTTGGACCCCGTCGGGGCGTCAGCCGCGCCGCAGCGGGAGGGCGGAGCCGTCGCGGGACCGGCCGCAGGCGAGGAGCTGGAGCTCATCGACCTGGGCGGCGGGTCGGAGTGCGCCGGACGGCCGGCGCAGGGCGGTATGCGGGCTACGGACTCCTCCGCCGTCCGGCGTACCGGGGAGGATGCGGGGCCGGAGGTCATCGAACTCGATGACGACGCCCCGGTGTCGGTCGCACCGCCACGGCTCTTCCCGGCCGGAGAACCGTTCGGTGACCGCCGTCCGGCCCAAAAGCCGCAGCGCGGAGAGAGACGCGGGGACGGAGTGGAACGGATTTCGGAAGGAGCTGCGGAAGAATCGGCTGCCGGGGCGAAACCGGCTGCGGGGGAGGAGTTCCCTCCGAAGGGGGTTCGGACCGGGGATCAGGCCGGAGCGCCAGGTCCGGAGGCGGGCCCCCGCCGGGAGCCGCCCTGCGGCGGTACTCCGGTGCAGCGGAACGGCGCAAAGCCGCGCAAACCGCGCCTGCAGCTGCCCTTCGACAACCGGCGCGAGGATGCCGGATCGTGGGCCTACGACCACCGGATCGGGTTGTGCGTCACGCTGATCGCCTATCTGGTGCTGATGATCGTCTTCGTCTCGTCGAAGATCGTCATCGGGGAGCGTCCTCACCAGCAGGGCATGTATATCGAACTGCAGTCGCTGGCCGAACTCGAGGCCGAGCGGGCCCGGCTCGAGCAGGAGGTGCGCGAGCGGCAGGCCGCCGAGGAGTTTGACTGGCGGAGCGTCCGCAATACGGTCTCGAATGAAAACGAACTCAACGAGCAGCTCAAGGACGACCGCGGCACCAATACCGCGGCGCTGAACGATGCAGCTGCCGCGGCCGAGGAGCGGATGCGGGCCAACCGCGAGGCCTACGAGCAGGGCCTGGCCGAGGAGGCGGCGATCCGTCGCGGCCGCACGGCCGACGAGGCGTCGGGCGAACACCGCGACCGCAAGGTCAAGGGTCGGGTGACGGTGTCGTTCTCGCTGACCGATCCGGTGCGGCAGTCGGTCGATCTGAGCATACCGGCCTACCGCTGCGAAGGCGGCGGCGAGGTGGTGGTGGCCATCACGGTCAGCCGGGGCGGCGAGGTGATCGGCGCCCGGATCGTCTCGGGCGGCGACGACTGCATGCGCGAGGCCGCCCTGCATGCCGCACGTGTTTCGACCTTCAACATCGACCCGAAGGCGCCGGCCCGCCATCAGGGAACCATCACCTATACCTTTATCCCCCAGTAGCCGGATTCCGATGCCGCATTTGCCCCGTGCGCCCCGGTGGTGCGTTCGGCTCCTTTTGCATGCGTTTCCCGCCTGTTTTGTCGGCAGGTGCCGAGAATGCGGGAAATTTGTCGTACCTTTGTTCCCGATGCGCCGGAGCGGATACGCGGCAGACGACCGTGCCGCCGGCACTGTATCCCCGATTCGAAACGCATTTGACTCATGATCAGTCTCACTGGTGAAAATATCGTATTGATCGGCGCCCTGCTGCTCTTTGTGGCGGTGGTCGCCGGCAAGCTGGCCTACCGTTTCGGTGCCCCGGCCCTGCTGCTCTTCCTCGGGGTCGGCATGCTCTTCGGCCTGGACTTCATCTCCTACCGCTCGACCGACATCACGCAGTTCATCGGCATGATCTCGCTCTGCGTGATCCTCTTCACGGGCGGCATGGACACGAAGGTCTCCGAAATCCGCCCCATTGTCGGGCCGGGTGTCGTGCTGGCGACGGTGGGCGTGCTGCTCACGGCCCTCATCCTGGCCGGATTCGTGTGGCTCATCGCTCCGTGGATCGGCCTCGAGATGCCCTTCGCGCTGGCCCTGCTGCTGGCCTCGACGATGTCTTCGACCGATTCGGCGTCGGTCTTCTCGATCCTGCGAAGCAAGAAACAGGGGTTGAGGCAGCACCTCCGTCCGTTGCTCGAGCTCGAGAGCGGCTCGAACGACCCGATGGCCTACATGCTCACCGTTCTGCTTGTCGGTGTGCTCTCGGGACCGGCATCGGGGCATGTGGACCTCGGTGTGGGCATGCTCTATCTGGTCGTGCAGCTGGTCGTCGGCGCCCTGTCGGGCTACCTGATCGGGCGGCTGGCCGTATGGACGATCAACCGCATCAACCTGGTCAATCACTCGCTCTACGTCGTGCTGCTGCTGGCCTTCGTCTTCTTCTCGTTCGCCTTTACGGACCTCATCCGCGGCAACGGCTATCTGGCCGTCTACCTCGCCGGACTGGTGGTCGGCAACCACAAGCTGGTGCAGAAACGGCCCCTTACGGTCTTCTTCGACGGGTTCACGTGGGTGATGCAGATCGTGATGTTCCTGACGCTGGGCCTCTTCGTGAACAGCAAGGAGCTGCTGGAGCCCGATGTGCTGATCCTGGGGCTCTCCGTGGGGGCGTTCCTGATCCTCGTGGCCCGGCCGCTGGCTGTCTTCGCAAGCCTGGCGCCGTTCCGCAACTTCTCGACGCGGGCGCGGCTCTATGTCTCGTGGGTCGGGCTGCGCGGGGCCGTGCCGATTCTCTTTGCCATCTATCCGCTCATGGGCAACGTCGAGTATGCCGACCTGCTCTTCAATGTGGTCTTCCTCTCGACGATCCTCTCGCTCGTCGTGCAGGGTACGACCGTCAGCGGCATGGCCAACCTGCTGGGTCTGGCCTACGAGGAGCGGGAGCCGGCCTTCGGCGTGGACATGAGCGAGCAGGTGAAGTCGGCGCTCACGGAGGTCGAGGTGAACGAGAGCATGCTCGAGAGCGGGCGGACGCTGCGCGAGATCGTGCTGCCGGAGAATACGCTGGTGATGATGATCTGCCGCGACGGCGACTACTTCGTGCCGCAGGGCAAGACCGAACTGCACCTGGGCGACAAGCTGCTGGTCATCTCGGACCGCTCGGAGGAGCTGGCGACAACCTATCGCGAGATGGGTATCGACGATGTGATGAAGCTCGGGAACTGACCCCGGTCCGTATGGATATGCGCAGCCCCGTCCGACACATCGGACGGGGCTGTGTCTGTATGCCGGGATCAGAGTTCCGCCAGCCGGCGGCGGGCCGCGTCGAATTCTGAAACCAGGTTCCGGACGACCTCGCCGGCCGGAGGCAGGTCGCGCAGCAGCGAGGCGACCTGTCCGATCTCCAGTTCGCCCTCCGTGAGTTCGCCGTCGAAGATGCCGCGTTTCGAACGCCCGCGGCCCAGCAGTTCGGAGAGCTCTCCGGCCGTGGCGCCGCGCGCTTCGGCCTCCTCGACGGCGCGGCAGAATTCGTTGCGGACCAGCCGGGTGGGGCTGAGCTTCTTGAGCGCGAGGATCGTGTCGCCCTCACAGAGGGAGGTGCAGCGGCGCTTGAAGGCTTCGCTGGCCGAACTCTCCTCGGTGAGTGCGAAGCGTGTGCCGATCTGCACGCCCTCGGCGCCGAGGGCGAAGGCGGCCAGCATGCCGCGGCCCGTGGCGATGCCGCCCGCGGCCAGCAGCGGCAGCGAGACCGCTGCCCGGACGTGGGGCACGAGCACCATCGTCGAGGTCTCCTCGCGGCCGTTGTGCCCTCCGGCCTCGAAGCCTTCGGCCACGACGGCATCGACCCCGGCCTCCTCGCTTTTGCGGGCGAAGGCGGAACTCGAGACCACGTGGGCCACCTTGCAGCCGGCCTCGTGCAGCCGTGCGGTCCACCGTTTCGGGCTGCCTGCCGAGGTGAAGACCACAGGGACGCGTTCCTCGATGATAACTTCCATGATCTGGTCCGTATAGCGGTACATCTGCGGGACGTTCACGCCGAAGGGTTTGTCGGTCGCCGCGCGGCAGCGGCGGATGTGTTCGCGCAGCAGTTCGGGAGTCATCGACCCCGAGCCGATGAGCCCCAGTCCGCCCGCTTCGCTGACGGCGGCCGCCAGCCTCCAGCCGCTGCACCAGACCATGCCGCCCGAGACGATCGGGTAGCGGATGCCGAACAGGGCGCAGATTCTGTTTCCGTTCTCCATGACGATCTCTTTTCTGTTTTTCATTGGGGGTTTCCCGGTCAAAAATAGTGAAAAAACGAAAGACGGCATGCAGCAAGGGTCTCATGTCGCGCGAAATGATTATATTTATACTCGTTTGTTGCACCTTACTCCCAAACTCGAATCCGTATGCTTCGAAAATCGTTTCTTGCCGTTCTCCTTTTCGTGTCGGCCGGTCTGCTGCCGGCGTCGGCGCAGCGTTGGACGATGGATCCTGCCGGACACGGCATCGTGTGGCGGGTGGACGGGGCCGTACCCCATGCCGACCACATCGAGATGAGCGGTCAGCGCATGGCCTGCGTCCTGCGTTGGGGCGTCGGCGCGGACAGCGCCTTTCGGCTCGAGCGCTCGCTCGTCTTCCCGCTGCTGCGTACCGTGCCGAACAACACGCACGCCAGCCTGATGTTCCGTCTGGCGACGGACATTCCCGCGCTGCTGGCCATCGACGGGCTCGCCCTGCAGGCCGAGCGGGTCGATACGGTGGCGATCGACGGCGGACTCGAGGTCCGCAGCCGCTGGTACACGGGCGGGCACAACATCGGGGCGGCCCGGACCGCGGCGGCCGGGCCGGCAATCGCCATGACGCGCCGCATCTTCCCCTCGCGGGAGCTGCCCGTGCTGTGCGAGCGCTATGTCGTGCGCAACATCGCCCGGCGCAGGCTGACGGTATACGTTCCGGAGTTCTCGCAGCGTTTCGAGACCGATCCCGACAAGGGGGTGGAGGGGAGCTACTGCGTGCGGGCCGACCTGGCGGGGAGCGGCCGTTACAGCCTTGCGCCGGGAGATTCGCTCTGCTTCGATGCGGTTTTCCAGGCCGGACGTGCGGGTGACGGGCCGCTGATGCCGGATGTTGCGGCCGAATATGCCGCACGTATGGATTTCGTGCGCCGCGACATCGATGCCGCGCTGGTGCTCGAGACTCCCGATCCGGTTATCGACCGCCTGTTCCGTTTTGCCAAGCTCCGGGCCGCCGAGAGCATCATCCTCACCCGCGGCGGCTACATGCATGCGCCCGGCGGCGAATCCTACTACGCCGCCATCTGGGCCAACGACCAGGCCGAATACGTCAATCCCTTCTTTCCGTTCCTCGGATACGACATCGGGAATGCCTCGGCGTTCAACGCGTTCCGGCATTTTGCCCGCTTCATGAATCCCGGATACGAGCCGCTGCCCAGCTCGATCATCGCCGAAGGCGACGATGTCTGGAACGGGGCAGGCGACCGCGGCGATGCGGCGATGATCGCCTATGGGGCGGCCCGCTATGCCCTGGCGCGCGGCGATCGGACCGAGGCCGAGGCGTTGTGGCCGCTGGTGACGTGGTGTCTGGAGTATTGCCGTCGGCAGCTGACCCCCGAGGGGGTCGTGGCCTCCGATTCCGACGAGCTCGAAGGACGCTTCCCTGCGGGGCGGGCCAACCTCTGCACCTCCTCGCTCTACTACGACGCCCTGCTGTCGGCTGCCGCACTGGGACGCGAACTCGGTGCGCCGCGCTCCGAGACGGCGCGCTACGGCCGGCAGGCACGGGAGCTGGCCGAGGCCGTGGAACGCTGCTTCGGCGCCGAAGTGGGCGGGTACCATACCTATCGCTACTACGACGGGAACACGCTCCTGCGCTCGTGGATCTGCATGCCGCTGATCGTCGGGCTGGGCGGCCGGGCCCGCACGGAGGGAACGGTCGAGGCGCTGCTCGGCCCCGAACTGCTCACCGACGACGGATTGCTGACCGAGCAGGGCAGTGCTACCTTCTGGGACCGCTCGACGCTCTATGCCCTGCGCGGCATCTACCGGGCCGGACAGGCCGACCGGGCCACCGAGTTCCTCCACAACTACTCCGAGCGCCGTCTGCTGGGCGAGCACGTTCCCTATCCGATCGAGGCGTGGCCCGAAGGGTCGCAGCGCCACCTATCGGCCGAGAGCGGACTCTACTGCCGGATCATCACCGAGGGCCTTTTCGGCATTCGGCCCGTCGGGTTCCGGTCGTTCGACCTGACCCCTTCGCTGCCTGAGTCCTGGAATCGGGTGGAACTGCGCCGCATCCGTGCCTTCGGCTCGGAGTTCGGCCTGCGGATCGAGCGAACCGACGGCGGGCGCCTCCGCATCACCCTTTCGGAGCAGGGCCGCAAACCGGTCGTGTTCGGAGTTCGTGAGGGCGAAACACAACGAGTTACCTTAAAAAACAATCCCGTATGAACCGATTCCTCCGAATCTTCGGCGCGGCGGCCGTGACCCTGTCTCTCTGGAGTGCCCCGACAGCGGATGCCGCAGCCGGGAAGACCGTTTACCTGAAGGATTTCCTTGCGCCGGGCGATGCCGAGCGCGATGCCGTACCTGCCGTGCGGGCTGCCCTGGAGCACTGCCTCGAGGTCGGCGCTTCGAGACTCGTCCTGCCCGGCGGGACGCTCCGCATGCTGCCCGACCGGGCTGCGGAGCGCTACCAGTACATCAGCAACAACAGCGAGGGCATGAAGCGCATTGCCTTCGACCTTCGGGGTCTGCGCGACTTCGAGATCGACGGCGCCGGGACCGAACTTCTCTTTTCGGGCTTCGTCTCACCGTTCAGCATCGAGGAGTGCGAGCGGATCGAGATCCATGACCTGAAGATCGACTACACGCGCACGTTTCACTCCGAGGGAATTGTCCGGGCTGCGGGCGACGGGTGGCTTGAGGTCTCCTTCCCCGGGGAGTACCGTTGCGAGGAGGTCAATGGGTGCCTGCATTTCTACGACGAGCGGGGAACGGATTACCCCTACTCGAACCTACTCGAATTCGATGCCGTGCGGCGCGAACCGGCCTTCCGGGCCCACGATTACTGGATTGCAGGCGGAACGATCCCGGCCCGCCGGTGCGGGGACGGGAATTGGCGGATCTACCGTCCGGACTTGAAGGCTGCGGTCGGCAACGTGATGGTCTTCGGCGCCACGGCCCGTCTGAACCCCGGCTTCACGATCGCCGATTCGCGCGGCGTGACGCTCCGCGACGTGGCGCTGTACCACTGCGGCGGCATGGGGGTCATCGCGCAGCGCAGCCGCGACATCGCGCTCGAGCGGATGGTCGTCACGCCGGCTCCCGGCAAGGACCGCATGGTCAGCATCACGGCCGATGCCACGCACTATGTCAATTGCGGCGGCTACATCCGCATGATCGACTGCGTGTTCGAGAACCAGAAGGACGACGCGACGAACATCCACGGCCTCTACATGGCCGTCGAGCGGGTCGAGGCTCCCGACCGTGCCCTGCTGCGCTGGTGCAACTCGGGACAGTACGGCGTCGATTTCCTCCGCGAGGGGATGGAGGTCGAACTGGTGGACAACCGCACGGTGGCCGCCTATGCCCGCCGGACGGTGAAGTCGGTGCGCCGGCTCAACAGCGTCTATACCGAGGTGACCTTCACCGAGCCGTTGCCCGACGGGACCGCTCCGAAACACGTCGTGGCGGCCGACGAAGGGTATCCCGACGTCGAGATCCGCGGCTGCCGGATGCGCGGCAACCGGGCGCGCGGCCTGCTGCTCGGCTCGCGCGGGCGGATCGTCGTCGAGGACAACTACTTCCACATCGCCGGTGCGGCGATCCTCTTCGAGGGGGATGCCAACTACTGGTTCGAACAGTCGGGCGTGCGCGATGTGGTGATCCGCGGCAACCTCTTCGAGAACGGCAACTACGGTTGCCCGTCGTGGGGCGCGGCCTGCATCGCCGTCGGCAGCGGCATCCCGGACCGGACCGGCGCACGCTACCACCGCAACATCCTCGTTGAGGGCAACACGTTCCGCGTCTCCGACCCGCGCATCGTCCACATCTACTCGGTCGATGGATTCCGCTTCACGCGCGACAATGTCATCGAGCATACGGACGAATACCCCTGTGCGCAGGAGGAAGCGGAGGCTTTTGTCGTCGATCAGTGCGACCGGGTGGAGATCGAGTCTCCCGAATACGGGAAAGGAAACAGACAACATGAAAAATAGGAAAAGATCATGAAAAGGTTTTGTCTGGCAGCTATGATGCTGCTGGCGGCGGCGCCGGTCGCCGCGCGGGTGAAGCTGCCCGCCGTATTGGGCAGCAACATGGTGTTGCAGCGCAACACGGAGGTCAATTTCTGGGGCGGGGCAACCCCGAACAGCCGCGTGCGGGTCACACCCTCGTGGAACGGACGGAGCTATGAGACCCGGGCCGACGATGCGGGCCGCTGGGCCCTGAAGGTGCCGACGGGCGAGGCCGGAGGCCCCTATACGGTGACGGTGAGCGATGGCGATCCGGTCGTGCTTGAGAACGTCCTTCTGGGCGAGGTGTGGATCTGCTCCGGTCAGTCAAACATGGAGATGCCCGTCGGCGGCTTTCTCCACCAGCCCGTCGAGGGGAGTGCCGAGGCCGTGGCCGCAGCCGGGGATTGCCCCGGCATCCGGATGTTCACCGTGCCGAAGGTCTCCTCGGAGAGCCCCCGGGAGGATTGCGAGGCCGCATGGCAGTGCTCCACGCCGGCATCGGTCCGCTCCTTCAGTGCCGTGGGGTATTTCTTCGGACGGATGCTCTGCCGGGTGCTCGACGTACCCGTCGGCCTGATCACCCCGAACTGGGGCGGTTCGGCCATCGAGGCGTGGATGACCGTTGAGGCGATCGACTCCACGCCGGGAATCGACCATGCCCTCGCCAAGTCGGGAACTTACGACAACAGCATTCCGCAGCGGCTCTACAACGGCATGATTCTTCCCGTCTGCCGCTTCACGGCCAAGGGGTTCATCTGGTACCAGGGCGAGTCGAACCGCCGCAACTGGTTCGACTACGAGGCGCTGCAGGTCTCGCTGGTCGATCTCTGGCGTGCGACGTGGGGCGACGGGCGGATGCCGTTCTACATCACGCAGCTCGCCCCGTATGCCTATGAGGGGGCTTCGCTGCGTTCGCTGCCGCTTGTCGTCGAGGCGCAGTACCGTGCCGCCGCACGGCTCGAACATGCAGGCGTGGCGGCGACGACCGATCTGGGAACGCCTGCATGCATCCACCCCGCGCGCAAACGCGAGGTGGGGGAGCGCCTGGCCTGGCTGGCGCTGGCGAACGACTACGGCATCGAGGGGCTGCCGGCTCCGGCTCCGACCTTCCGGGAGATGGAGCGTCGCGGCGACAAACTGCTGCTCCGTTTCGATAACCTGTCGCCTTCGGACGACTGGAGCGGCGCGGACAGCTTCGTGGGCTACGGCCCCGAAGGGGAGCTGCGGCTCGGAGGTTTCGAGGTGGCCGGGACCGACAGGGTGTTCCATCCCGCCGAGGGACGGGTGCTGTGGGGCGACGGACGCATCGAGGTCTCCTCTCCCGAGGTGGCCGAACCGGTCGCCGTGCGCTATGCTTTCCGCAACTGGTGCCCCGAGGCCAATGTCTTCACGACCTCCGGGCAGCCGCTCGCGCCTTTCCGGTCGGACGACTGGCCGCTCGACGACATCGGCGAGATCCGGTGATCGGGTATGGCTTCACTATATATATTTAGGTATGCCGTTCACGGGTCGGATTTTTTACCGGCCCGTGATGCTTTTGTAGCCGTTTTGAAACTTCCGACTCCTATTTTTGCGGCAGTGTGACGGATCAGGTTTTCCTGAATCGGTCTGTGCGTGACTCTTTTTTGTCGGATTTTGGTGTTGAAACTGCTTGAAGGACCTTGTTTTGATCCTTTTAGGGCGAATTTTGTGACCTATTTATTTTTTATTCGCGAATTATAGTTTATCTTTGCACAAGTTTCCCCTTTTGAAAACGGTTTTGTTTTTTATATTTTTATTAATTCATAGCTTTGTTTATAACCACTTAATCAAATTCTTATGAGTAAACATCTTTTCAGAATCCTGTTCGGAACGCTGTGCCTCGTTTCGGCATCCGTGTTTACGGGGTGTTCCGATGACGACGAGAAGTCGCTGGTGCCCGAATTGACGGCATTGCCCGAGACGCTGACCTTCTCCGAGGAGACGGAGACCGTTCAGACCATCTCGGTGAAGGCCAACTGTGAGTGGACGGTTGTGAAGACCGATCTGGACTGGGCTACCGTAGAGCCTATGAGCGGCAAGGGCAATGCCACGATCACCGTATCGGTGTCGGAGATGGCGTCGGGCCTGAGCGAGCGCAGCGGCAAGATCGCATTCTCGCTGATCCACCCCGAGTTCGGCAAATGGGGTGAGGCCGAGTCCACCGTGACCGTCAAGCAGTATGCATCCGGCGTTACGCCCCCCCCCACGGGTGACCCGATCTATGCCAACAACTTCGACAAGGAGCAGGCTACGCAGACCTATGGAGACGGCTCTTACTGGCCTTATCTGGACCAGTTCGAGGGCTGGAAGAACGAATCCGGCACGGGTATCTCCGCAGTGACCTATTCGTTCAACGGCATGAGCGCCCGCGCCAACTCTCCCTCGAACAACAACTATTCGAAATACGAAGGTTCGGGTGTCAATAACCTGCTGTTCGGCTCGAACAACGAGTTCGTGATCGGGAAGATCACGCTCGATGCTGCACAGAAGAACCTCTGCCTCACGTTCGGCTCCTATCTGAGCGAGGGCGCATCCGACAATGCATTTGAATCCGAATTCCATGTTTCGCTGAGCAAGGACGGCGATAACTGGGTGGAGATCACCTACGACCGTCCGGTAGCCGACGACGAGCACCCCCAGTACGGTACGTGGGCTCTGGCTACGGCAAACTTCACGCTCAAGGAGGTCCCCGCCGAGCTTTATATTAAATTCAACGCCGATATCGCATCCTCCTACCGCATGGATGACGTGACGCTCCTCGAGGGTGTCGGCGGCCAGGAGGTCGATCTGAACTATGTCGCTCCCACGACCGGAGCCAAGATCTGCGAAATCAAGACTGCCGGAAAATACAAGACTGCCGGTACGGTCGTAGCACGCGGCAAACTCGCCTACATCATTGCCGACGAGCCCGGAGCCATGATGGTATATCACAAGGAGAATGAGCGTGCCGTTGGTGACAAGATCTCGATCGAGGGCGAAGTGACCATCTACAACGAGGATTCGACGCCCCAGTTCTCGGAGGACGCCGTTGTGACTGTCGAATCTACGGGCAATGCCTGGACCTACAATCCTACGGTTTGCGATGCTTCGGCCATGGATCAGCTCCTTTCGGTAGATCCGGTCTGCACGGAGATTCAGTTTACCGGAACCCTTTCGATCGATGGCAATTATGTCAATGTGGCAATCGACGGCGCTTCGAAGGCTATCGGTTCGGTCAAGTACATCGACAATACGACCATCTCGGATCTTGACGGTGCCGTTGTCGTTGTCAAGGGCTATTTCGTGGGAACTTCGTCCGGCAAGTATGTAAACGTGCTGCCCTACAGCATCGAGGCTGCCGGTGAAGTACCTCCTTCGATCACGGTGAACCCGACGTCGTTGACGTTTGCCGCTGCCGGTGAGGCCAAGACGGTGACCGTAACCAAGAAGAATGCCGACGACTGCACGATCGAGGCTTCGGCCGACAACGAGCAGTTCACGGTGGAGGTGAGCGGCGATCAGGTGAATGTGACCGCCAAGGAGAACACAGCCGAGGAGGCCATCAGCGGCACGCTGACCGTCAAGCTGATGAAGGCCGGTGAGGCGGTCGCAACTGCAACGGTCGCCCTGAAGCAGAACGGAGTGTCGCAGGGCGGTGAAACGAAGACCTTTACCTCGATGGACATCTTCACCTGCACGGAGGACGATAGCGCTGCCAAAGCCTATACTTTGGGCAACCAATCCACTTTCAACGGCGAAGCAGCGTCCGGCGTGAAGCTTGGAACAAGTAGCGCCGCAGGCTATTTCACCTCGCAGGCTGTGGGTGTTACGGGAGCCAAGAAACTTTCGTTCTATGCCGTGGCCTGGAAGGGTAAGTCCGCAACGATCTATGTTCGCGTGAACAACGGCGGATCGGTCAGCACGGCAAGTGTCGATCTTGCGGCCAACGACGGTGCAACGGGCAATCCTCCTTTCACCATCACCGTAACGGATTCGGACTACTACACGTTTGATCTTACGGACCTGACGGAGGCTTCGACGGTTACGATTTCGACCAGTGCAGATTTCGATACGGCATCGAGCTCGGCTCCCCGTGCCGTTATTGCAGGCATTCAACTCTATTAATCTCTGTTTAATATCCAATCAACCCTCGGCGGGACTCCCGTCCTCGTCCGGGGGTTGATTTTTTCTCCCTATATTTTTGCCGATGATTTCGATCTTTTCGAGAGGTGGCGCCCTTCGTTTCGCAGCCTTCTTTCTGATGCTCGTCGCACTGTCGGTCAGCTGCGGCTCGTCGGAAGAGGGGCAGGGTACGTCGTTCGGCGCGCGTTTCCTGGAATCGCAGAACACCTCGCTCGAGGCTCCCGGCTATGCTTCGGATCCCCGGATCGTGCTCTCCGGAACCGTCGGAACCTCCTATACGGTCACTGTTACCGAGGGTGGCAGCTGGTGCTGGACCTCCCGCAATACGCACGCGACCTCGCGTTCGGGTTCGCTGGTCACCACGGCCGATGTCGTCTATCTCTATCTGGCCGAGAACGATTCCGGGGCCGCACGTACGGCGACGGTACGGGTTGCGTTTGACGGCGGTCTGGAGTTCGACCTGACCCTCTCGCAGCCCGAGTATTCGATTCCGGCCGTGATGGACCACCCGTGGGCCGAACTGCCCGCCTACAAGAGCATCGACAACTGCACCTATGTGACGCACTATGCGCCGATCTCCTCGACGCAGCCCAAGGCACGCAATTTCACCATCTGTTACGACCGCTCCAAGCGCATCGCCCTGTGGGTGGCCTATCCGATCCATGCCTGCTACATGCAGAACTACATTCGCTCCGATGCCTGGGATTTCGATCCCGAGATTCCCGAAGCCGACCAGGCCGACCTGCGGTCGGGTCCCTACCGGGGCGGAGGGGTGCGTGGACACCAGTGCATGTCGAACCACCGTTCGGTGCCCTATTCGACGCTGCTCAACGAGCAGACCTTCTATTCGACCAACATCATGCCGCAGGAGAGTGCGTTCAACGGCGGGTCGTGGCTCAAGATGGAGGAGACGGCTTCGGCAATGGGCAAGTCGTGCGCCGACACGCTCTACACGGTGACGGGCAACTACGGCGTCCGGAGTTGGAGCACCGACCGCAGCGGGACGAAGGTCGCCATGCCCGAGTACTGCTGGAAAGTCCTGCTGCGCACGAAGAACGGCAACACCCGCAAGCGCATCGACGAGATCCACGACGCCTCGGAGCTGATCGCCATCGGCTTCTGGGCCGAGAACTCCTCGGTGAGCGCCGACGGGCTTGCGGAATATACGACCAGTGTGGCGGAGATCGAGCAGAAGACCGGATACAAGTTCTTCCCGATGCTCGACGAGGCGATCGCCGCCGACGTGAAAGCACAACACAACCCCACGGCATGGGGAATAACCGAATGATACGACCATGAAGAAACTGCTTTTTACCGGGCTGTTCGCCCTGCTGCTTGCAGCCTGCTTCGCTCAGAAACCCTACAAGGTGGTTTTCTACAACTTCGAGAACCTCTTCGACACGATCCGCAATCCGGAGATCAAGGACGCGGAGTTCACGCCCGAGGGGCCGAAGAAGTGGAATGCCGTGAAGTACGAGCGGAAGATCAACAACCTCTCGCGCGTGCTGTTCGACATCGCGGCCATCGACAAGGAGTATCCGATCGTCATCGGCGTCTCGGAGATCGAGAACCGCAACGTCATGGAGGACGTGATCGCCACGCCGAAACTCGCCCCGGCCAACTACCGGATCGTGCACTACGATTCGCCCGACGCCCGCGGTGTGGACGTGGCCTTCTACTACCGCCCCGACGTCTTCAAGCTCGAGGGCAGCGCGCCTATCCCCTTCACGCTGGAGAGCCGTCCCGACTTCCGCACGCGCGACATCGTGACGATGTGGGGTACGGTCGAGGGTGAGCCGTTCTACTTCATGGTGGCCCACTGGCCGTCGCGTCTGGGCGGCAAGGAGGCTTCGGCCTACCTGCGCGAGCGCGCCGCCGAGATCATGCGCCACGCCGCCGACTCGGTGCGTGCGGCCAACCCGGCGGTGAAGGTCGTCATGATGGGTGACCTGAACGACGATGCCACCGACCGCAGCATCACCGAGGTGATCGGCGCCGCCGGCGACATCCGCAAGGTCGCCGAGGGAGGCTACTTCAACCCCTACATCGCCGTGCTGAAGGCCGGCATCGGCTCGCTGGCCTACGACGACAAGTGGAACCTGTTCGACAACATCATCGTCTCGGACAACCTAGCCACCGGATCGACCGGTGCGCTGCGTCTCAAGCAGGTTCCCCGCACGAAGTTCTACGGCAGCGTCTTCCGCGCCCCCTACCTCTTCCAGAAGGAGGGCCAGTTCAAGGGATACCCCCAGCGCACGTTCGTCGGCAACAACTTCCAGGGCGGCTACAGCGACCACTTCCCCGTGTTCATCTATATCGGCAAATAATCCAACAACCTAATTTATGAAGATCAGAAATCTATTCACCTTGTTGTTCGCATGCCTCTGCGTGGGGGCCTATGCGCAGGACGGCGGCGTGAAAGGTAAGGTCGTTTCGCGTTCGGGCCGCACGGCGCTGAGCAACGTGAAGGTCCTCATCGAGCCGCTCGGTGTGTCGGTCATGACCGACGAAGAGGGCTATTTCGATATCTCCAACCTGCCCGAGGGCAGCTACAAGATCAAGTTCGAGGCCAACGATTTCGAGGACCTCGACTTCGTGGTCCGCGTCGGCGACATGGTCAAGGACCTGCACTCGGTGGTGCTGTCGCCCGACGTGCAGTATGTGATCGACGACTCGGTGTTCGCGGAGTTCGACTCCGAGGTGGCCTCGGACATGCAGGCCCTGCCGTCGTCGCTCTCCTCGTCGAAGGACGCCTTCAACAACATCGCTTCGTACAAGTTCAGCGAGATGCGTTTCAACGTCCGCGGCTATGACTCGCAGTATTCGAGCATCTACCTGAACGGCATCCGCTTCAACGACGCCATGACCGGTTACGGCCCGTGGTCGCTGTGGAGCGGTCTGAATGACGCCACGCGCAACCAGGAGAACACCGCGGGCCTCAAGTCGTCGGGCTTCGGCATCGACGGCATCGGCGGTACGACCAACGTCAATGCCCGCGCCTCGCAGTTCCGCAAGGGATTCCGCGCCAGCGTGGTCAATGCCAACTCGATGTACCGCTTCCGCGCGATGGTCTCCTACGGATCGGGCCTGCTCGACAACGGCTGGTCCTATGCGCTGTCGTTCTCGACGCGCCAGGGAGGCAACTCCTATGTGGACGGGGTTTACTACAACGCCTACGGCTACTTCGCGTCGGTCGAGAAGCGTTTCGGC
>FR891985.1:20184-34893 GCA_000434235.1 Alistipes sp. CAG:268
CGACCGCCACAACCTGGCCCTGACCGTGATGGGCGCCCCGACCGAGCGCGGTGCGCAGCAGGCCTCGACGCAGGAGGCCTACGACCTGCTCGACAACAACTACTACAACCCGAACGTCGGCCGTCAGGACGGCAAGCTGCGCAACACGCGCGTGCGTGACTACCACGAGCCGATCGTGATGCTCAACTACGGGTTCGACATCTCGTCGGCCACGAAGCTTACGGCCGCGACGTCATTCCGCTTCGGCAAGAACGGCTACTCGGCCCTGACGTGGACCGACGGTCCCGACCCGCGTCCGGACTACTACCGTTACCTGCCGAGCTACTACGAGAACAAGATGTACGAGACGGCTGCCGGCATCGATCCCGATCCGGTGGGGCAGGGCTCCTACAACGACATGCGCATCCAGGCGATGAAGGAGTGGATGACCGACCCGAACAAGAGCCTGATCAACTTCGACCAGATGATCCAGCGCAACTACCTGCGCAACCAGGCGGGCGAGGGCGGCATCTACATGATCGAGGAGCGCCACACCGACCAGCGCGACTTCAACTTTGCGGCCAACGTCTCGCATACGTTCCGCAACCAGTCGATCCTGCGCGGCGGCGTTTCGGCGCGCATCAACCGCACGGAGTACTACGATGAGGTGAAGGACCTGCTCGGCGCCGACTACTGGCTCGACGTGGACAAGTTCGCGCTGCGCGACAACGGCTATTCGGATCCCTCGATCTACCAGAACGACCTGCTCTACTACCTCGAGCACGGCGACGCCCGCCACGTCAAGGAGGGCGACAAGTTCGGCTACGACTACTACGCACACCTGCGCCAGGCCCAGCTGTGGGCGCAGTACAACGCCACGTTCGGCAGCTTTGCCATGACGCTCGGCGGTGAGGTGGGCTATACCTCCATGTGGCGCGAGGGTCTGCTGATGAAGGGTCTGTTCAGCGACAACTCGCTGGGCAACTCCGAGAAGCTCGACTACCTGACCTACAAACTCAAGGGCGAGTTCGCCTACCGCTTCTCGGGCGGGCACTCCGTGTCGGCCAACGTGGCCTACATGGTCAATCCGCCGCAGTTCCGCGACGCCTTTGTGTCGGCCCGTACGCGCAACACCACGACGCCGGGTCTCGATTCGGAGAAGGTTTTCGGCCTGGACCTGAACTACGACATCACCCTGCCGTGGATCACGGCCCGCATCTCGGGCTACTACACGACGATCACCGACCAGTCGAAGGTGATCTCCTACTACGACGACACGCAGTCCTCCTACACGAACTTTGCCATGAGCGGCATCGACAAGCGCTACTACGGCCTGGAGGTCGGCGTCGAGGTGCCGATCTGGGGCGGGATCTCCTTCAACGGAGCCCTGAGCCTGGGCGACTACCGCTACACGTCGAACGCCAACTTCACGCAGACGCGCGACAACAGCGAGGAGGTGCTCCGCGGTGACAAGGTGCTCTGGAAAGACCTCCACGTCGAGAGCTCGCCGCAGACGGCCGTCAATGTCGGCCTGAACTTCCGCGGCCCGCGCAACTGGTTCGCATCGGTGGATTTCAACTACTACGACCGCATCTACCTGTCGATGAACCCTGCACGCCGTACGACGGCTACCTACTCGACGGTGCTGCGTCCGGGCGAGACGGCACAGCTCCCGGGCATGGTGAAGATGGAGGCACTCAACGCCCTGCGCGAGCAGGAGACCTTCGATCCGGCCTATACGCTCAGCCTGAGCGTGGGCAAGAACTGGTATATCTACAACAACTACCAGCTGGGCTTCAGCCTCTCGGTGAACAACCTGCTCAACGACCAGACCATCCGCACGGGCGGTTACGAGCAGATGCGTCTCTCGCGCCGCACGTACGTCAATAAGGAGGGTGCTTCGGTCCAGCCGATCCAGTACTACACGCCCTTCGACTCGAAGTACTTCTACCTGCTCGGCACGACCTATTACCTGAATGTATATTTCCGCTTCTAATACAGACATGACGACTATGAAAAAATTCATTCAATTCTGCGTTGCACTGGCCGTGGCGCTGGGCGTTGCGGGGTGCTACAACGATTTCGACATGCCGGCTCCCCGTCCCGCTGCGACGGATGCGGATTTTGCGGATATGGAGCGCATCTCGATCGCCGATGTGAAGCAGCTTTTCCTCACCGAGCACGGATCGATCAGCGGTACGGGTGAAAACAGCGACTGGGAACACACGAAATACACGCTTATCGGCCAGTCGAAAGAGGGCAAGGACTACTACATCAAGGGCAAGATCCAGTCGAGCGATGAGGAGGGCAACATCTACAAGTCGCTGCACCTGGTCGATGAGACGGGCGCCATCGAGGTGAAGCTCTCGACGGGCCTCTACATCGACTACCCGATGGGCACCTACGACAAGGCCACCGGCACGATCCCGACCCACTGGGTGTATGTCAAGGTGACGGGTCTCTACGTGGGCAACTACCGTATGATGCTCTCGATCGGCGGTGCCCCCACCGACTCCTACAACAAGGTCGGCGAGCACAAGTTCTACGCCAACTCGAACATCGAGAACCCCACGGAGATCGCCCAGCGCGTCTTCCTGGGCGAGGCGACCGAACTGAAGCTCGGCGAGGAGATCCTCGAGATCGACGAGTCGAACTACGGCGACTATTTCGGTGAGGCCGGCCAGCAGTATCTGGGCCGTCTGGTGCTGCTCAAGGGCATCACGTGCCGCTATTGGGAGATCGGTTCGAATTTCTATCCTTCGTGGATGTGCACCGACCTGCGTCCCGTGGAGTCGAAGTACTGGTACAAGTGGGCGGTCAATGAGGATTTCTACTCGAACACTTCACGGAAGAACCTCCACTGCAACTTCTACGGTTCGGTGCTTTTCTCCTATCGTACAGAGCGTCCGACGCAGACCATGACGGAAGGTGTCTTTGTGGTCCGTACGAGCGGTTATTCGCGTTTTGCCAAGCAGCCCGTGGTGCGTGACGGTGGTCAGGGCGATATCCTGGCTATTTTGGGCATCTATTCGAAATCGTGGACCTATTCTTTCGGCGCCTACCAGTGCTCGATCAGCCACTTCGACGACCTGATGTTCAAAGAGTCGGAGTTCCTTACCGACGCGGAGGCCGAAGCTCTGGCGCCCGCCGGCTCGGACTCGTGGACCACGAACCTCTCGGCCAACGACTACGAGGAGTAGTCCCTGCGGTCGATACATCCGGATCGGCTGCCCCTTGCGGGGCGGCCGATTTTTTTTCTCTCCTCCCTGCCGGTTCCCATCGCTTTCGTTTTCCGGCCCTGCGCCCTTTCCTGCCGCACCCCTTTTTTGCCCGTCTTCCCGCCGCAAATGCCCGAACCTCGCCCGGAAGGGGCTGTGAAGGTGATTTGAGTGGTGTTTCGAAATTAAACAATTGTATTTTGTTTCATTTCGTTTTGGCTTGATTCTTGTGTTTTGTAAGCGTTGTTTTGAGTTGATCGAAATAAAACGAAATAAAAAATCTTTCATTTTCTTTTGTTTTTAAATGAAAATGATTATTTTTGTGGTAGCATAAACCATCCAACCTATGAACCAAACCTACGATGTCATCATCATCGGCGGCGGAGCGACCGGGGCAGGTATCGCCAGAGACTGCTCGCTCCGGGGTATCAAGGCCCTGCTGCTCGAACGTTCCGACATCTCGACCGGGGCGACCGGACGCAACCACGGCCTGCTCCACAGCGGAGCGCGTTATGCCGTTACGGACCACGAGTCAGCCGTGGAGTGCATCCGCGAGAACATGATCCTGCGCCGGATCGCGGCGCATTGTGTCGAGGAGACCGACGGCCTCTTCATCACCCTTCCCGAGGACGGGCTCGACTATCAGGCACGTTTTGTCGAGGCCTGCCGCAAGGCCGGCATCCGCGCCGACGTCCTCGATCCCGAGGAAGCCCGGCGGCTGGAGCCTGCGGCCAATCCGTCGCTGATCGGCGCGGTCCGCGTCCCCGACGGCGCGGTCGATCCCTTCCGGCTGACCTCGTCGAACATCCTCGACGCCACGGCGCACGGCGCCGAGATCCGCACCTATACCGAAGTCCGGGAGCTCATCCGCGAGCAGGACCGCATCGTCGGTGTGAAGGCCTACGACTACCGCACGCATGCCGAGCTGGAGTTCCGTGCGCAGGTGGTGGTCAATGCCGGCGGCATCTGGGGCCACGGCATCGCCGCCAAGGCCGGCATCACGGTGAACATGCTCCCGGCCAAGGGGGCGCTGCTGATCTTCGGCCATCGCGTGAACCGCATGGTGCTCAACCGCTGCCGCAAGCCGGCCGACGCCGACATCCTCGTGCCGGGCGATACGATTTCGCTCATCGGCACCACGTCGAGCAAGATTCCCTACGACCAGATCGACAACATGATCATCACGCCCGACGAGGTGGACCTGCTGCTGTGCGAAGGCGAGAAGCTCTCGCCGCTGCTGGCCCGCACGCGCATCCTGAGGGCCTACGCCGGGGTGCGTCCGCTGGTGGCCTCGGACGACGATCCGAGCGGCCGTACGGTCAGCCGCGGCATCGTGCTGCTCGACCACGCCACGCGCGACGGGATGGAGGGCTTCATCACCATCACGGGCGGCAAGCTGATGACCTACCGCCTGATGGCCGAGTGGGCCACCGACCTCATCTGCAAGAAGATCGGCAACGACGGGAAGTGCCGCACGGCCGAGATCCCGCTGCCGGGCTCGACCGAGAGCCGCGAGGAGGTCGATCGCAAGACCCGCAACAAGCCCATTGCCCAGCGGCGTTCGTCGATCGCCCGCCACGGGGCGCTGGCCACGCGCATCGACGGCACGGATTCGATCAAGAACAGCCTGGTGTGCGAATGCGAGGAGGTTTCGATCGGCGAGGTGGAGTATGCACTCGAAAACCTCTCGGTGAACAACCTGGTCGATCTGCGCCGCCGCACGCGCGTCGGCATGGGCACCTGCCAGGGCGAGCTGTGTGCCTGCCGGGCCGCCGGCCTCATGGGCCGCCGGGATCCCGTCTGTGCACGCAAGGCCAAGGCGGATCTGGTCTCTTTCCTCAACGAGCGCTGGAAGGGTATGGCCCCCATTGCGTGGGGCGACACCCTGCGCGAAAGCGAGTACACGACCTGGGTCTACGAGAGCGTGTGCGGATTGTCGGATGAAACGCAAAAAACTGCAGCAAAATGAAATTCGATACGGTAATCATCGGCGGAGGCCTGGCCGGCATGGCCTGCGGCATCCGGCTGGCCGAGGCCGGCAAGCGTTGCGCGATCGTCTCGCAGGGACAGAGCGCGCTCCATTTCTCCTCGGGGTCGTTCGACCTGCTGGGCCGGCTGCCCGACGGCACGCGGGTCGAAGACCCGATCGAAGGCATCGCCGCCCTGGAGCGGACCGAGCCCGAGCATCCCTATGCACTCATCGGCGCCGAGGCGTGCGGTTTGTATGCCGACCGGGCGCAGACGCTGTTGCGCGAAGCCGGAATCTCCGTTGCGGGGAGTTGCCGCCGCAACCATTTCCGCGTCACCCCGATGGGCAAGGCGCAGCCCACGTGGCTCACCATCGACGGCTACCTGACCTCCGAAAGCGCCGACAGCCTGCCCTTCGCGAAGGTCTGCATCGTCAATGTCGAGGGCTTCCTCGATTTCTACCCGGAGTTCATCGCCGAGGAGTTCCGCCGCCACGGCGTCGAGTGCCGCTTCGGGTGCGTCAATCTGCCCGACCTGGAGCAGATCCGCCGCAACCCGAGCGAGATGCGTTCGGCCAACATCGCCCGTGTGTTCGACCACGACCGCAACCTCGAGGCGCTGGCCGGCCGGCTGTGCGAACTCGCCGAGGGATGCGACGCCGTGATCCTCCCGGCCATCGTCGGGCTCAACCGCAACGATGCGCTCGATGCGCTGAGGTCGCGGGTCCGCGTGCCAATCTACCTGTTGCCCACATTGCCGCCGTCGATCCCCGGGATCAAGGCCCAGCAGACGCTGCAGCGCCGGTTCCGCGCCCTGGGCGGCGAATATTTCCTGGGCGACACGGTGGTGTCGGCCGAATGGGAGCAGGGGCGCGTCAAGCAGCTCTTCACGGCCAACCACGGCAACATTCCCTTCCGGGCCGACGATTTCGTGCTGGCTTCGGGCAGTTTCTTCAGTCGCGGCCTCGTGGCCACGCCCGACCGCATCGTCGAACCGGTCTTCGGCGCCGATACGGCCTATATCCCCGACCGCTCGCAGTGGTACACGCTGCGCTTCTTCGACAGGCAGAACTACCAGGCGTTCGGCGTCCGGACGGATCGTTCGCTGCGCGTGCTCCGCGAGGGAGCGGCCGTGGCGAACCTCTATTGCGTCGGTGCCGGCCTGGCCGGGTTCCACCCCGTACAGGAGGGATGCGGGGCCGGTGTCTCCCTGCTCTCGGCCCTCTATGCAGCAGATCAGATCCTTAACAGCCCAAGATCATGAATATCCAGCAGAATACCGTCAGCGAGAACAATTTCGAGCAGTGCATCAAGTGCACCGTCTGCACGGTGTATTGCCCTGTCGCAGCCGTGAATCCGATCTTCCCGGGACCGAAACAGGCGGGTCCCGACGGCGAACGGCTGCGCCTCAAGCAGCCCGATTTCTTTGACAGCGCCCTCAAATACTGCCTCAACTGCAAGCGCTGCGAGGTGGCATGCCCCTCGAACGTGCGCATCGGCGACATCATCCAAGCGGCGCGGATCAAGTACGGGCCCAAGCGCAACACGTCGCTGCGCAACTTCGTACTGGCGAACACCGACCTGGTCGGTTCGCTCGCCACGCCCTTTGCGCCGATCGTCAATACGGCCGTGGCCCTGAAGCCCGTGCGGGTCATGATGGACAAGGTCATGTCCATCGACCACCGCCGCATCTTCCCCAAATACGCCCACGGGACCTTCACCTCGTGGTACCGCCGCCATGCCGCCGCCGAGCAGGAGGCTTTCCCGCGGCAGGTGGCCTTCTTCCACGGCTGCTACGTGAACTACAACAACCCCCAGCTGGGCAAGGACCTCATCCGCATCATGAATGCCCTGGGCTACGGCGTGCAGCTGCTCGACAAGGAGCGGTGCTGCGGTGTGGCGCTGATCTCCAACGGGCTCTACAAGCAGGCCCGGCGGCAGGCCGAGACCAACCTTGCGTCGCTCCGCACGGCGGTAGGCGCCCGCGGCCTGGACGTGATCACCACCTCCTCGACCTGCACCTTCACGCTGCGCGACGAGTACCCGCACCTGCTCGACCTGCCGAACGACGACGTGCGTGAGCGGATCGAGCTGGCGACGCGCTATCTCTACCGTCTGCTGCGGGAGGAGGGACACAAACTCCGCTTCAAGGATGCCTCGCCGCTGCGCGTGGCCTACCACACGCCCTGCCACATGGAGAAGATGGGGTGGGCCTGCTACTCGATCGAGCTGCTGCGCATGATCCCCGGCGTCGAGGTGACGGTGCTCGATTCGCAGTGCTGCGGCATTGCCGGCACCTACGGCTTCAAGAAGGAGAACTACGCCACCTCGCAGGCCATCGGTGAGCCGCTCTNCCCGCGCAGGCCCTCGGTGAGCCGCGCTTCCGGCAGATCGAGGCCTCGGGCGCCGATCTGGTGGCCACCGACTGCGAGACCTGCAAGTGGCAGATCGAGATGTCCACCTCCAAACCCTGCGAGCACCCGCTGAGCATCCTCGCCTCGCGGCTGGCCTGATACGCAAAACCGAAAATCATTCATACCAAACACCACCAACCAAACCTATCATGAAACAGTACATTCTTGCTCTGGACCAGGGAACGAGCAGTTCCCGGGCCATCGTTTTCGACGAGAAGGGAACGACCTGTGCCGTGGCACAGCGCGAATTCCGGCAGATCTTCCCCCAGTCGGGATGGGTCGAGCACGACCCCCACGAAATCTGGGCCTCGCAGGCTTCGGTCATCGCCGAGGCAATCTCGATCATGGACATCAACGGACTGAATCTGGCCGGCATCGGCATTACCAACCAGCGCGAGACGACCATCGTCTGGGATTCGGAGACCGAGGAGCCGATCTACAACGCCATCGTCTGGCAGGACCGCCGCACGTCGGACTACTGCGACGAACTGAAGAAACAGGGGCTCACCGACATGATCCGTCAGAAGACCGGTCTGATCATCGACGCCTACTTCAGCGCCACGAAGATCAAGTGGATTCTGGATAATGTCGCCGGAGCCCGCAAGCGTGCCGAGAAAGGCAAGCTGATGTTCGGTACGGTGGACACGTGGCTCATCTGGCGCCTTACGCGCGGCGAGGTCCATGTGACGGACGTGAGCAACGCCTCGCGCACGATGCTCTTCAACATCAACACGCTGGATTGGGACCAGGAGCTGCTCGACCTGTTCGGCATTCCGCGTTCGATGATGCCCGAGGTCAAGTCCTCGAGCGAGGTCTACGGACACACCAAGACCACGATCTTCGCCCACAAGGTCCCCATTTCGGGTATCGCCGGCGACCAGCAGGCCGCGCTCTTCGGCCAGATGTGCACCGAGCCGGGCATGGTCAAGAACACCTACGGCACGGGCTGCTTTCTGCTGATGAACAGCGGCGAGAAGCCCATCCTTTCGCAGAACAACCTGATTACGACCGTGGCGTGGAAGATCGGCGACAAGGTGAACTACGCCCTCGAGGGCAGTATCTTCGTCGGAGGTTCGGTCGTGCAGTGGCTGCGCGACGGGCTGCATGTCATCAACTCCTCGTCGGAGGTCGAGGCGCTCGCCTCGCAGGTGCCCGACACGAACGGCGTCTACTTCGTCCCGGCGCTCACGGGCCTCGGTGCCCCGTGGTGGGACCAGTATGCCCGCGGTACGATCACGGGCATCAGCCGCGGCACGACTACGGCCCACATCGCCCGTGCGGCGCTCGAGGGCATCGCCTACCAGACGATGGACATCACGGCCGCCATGTCGCGTGATGCGGGCGTCCCGCTCCGGGAGCTCAAGGTCGATGGCGGAGCCTCGCGCAACAATCTGCTGATGCAGTTCCAGGCCGACATCCTCGGCACGAAGGTGATCCGCCCGCAGGTTGTCGAGACCACGGCCATGGGTGCCGCCTATCTGGCCGGCCTGGCCGTCGGCTACTGGTCGAGCATCGACGAGATCCGCAAGCAGTGGCAGGTGGACCGCGTCTTCGAACCCTCGTGGGACGAAAAGCAGATCCAGACGGCCCGGTCCGGATGGGAGGATGCCGTCAAGCGCACGCTGAGTGAATATACCAAATAGGAGACCCCGAAAACAGCAATCCGAAACGTAACCTTAAAACCTGAACTGCTATGAATGAGATGATGGTCAAATGCCTGTTCGAATTTATCGGCACGGCGATTCTGGTACTCTTCGGCGACGGCGTCGTCGCCTCGAACGTCTTGAAAAAGTCCAAGGGTGAGAACGGCGGCTGGGTCGTGGTCACGCTGGCCTGGGGTCTTGCCGTCATGCTCGGCGTCTTTATCTCCGGACCCTATTCCGGTGCACACCTCAATCCGGCGGTGACGCTGGGACTGGCCGCAGCCGGCACCTTCAGCTGGTCATTGGTTGTTCCCTACATCGTCGCGCAGATGCTCGGCGGTTTCTTCGGGGCCGTCCTGGTCTACCTCTTCTACAAGGACCACTACGACGCTACGGATGATCCGGCTGCCAAGCTGGCCACCTTCTGTACCGCTCCGGCCATCCGCAACTACGGCCGCAACCTCTTCAGCGAGATCCTCGGTACGTTCGTGCTGGTCTTCGTCATCCTGGCACTCTCGATCGGCGAGAATACCCCCGAGGTGGGCATGGGTGCCCTCGGCGCATTCCCCGTGGCGATGCTCATCGTTGCGCTGGGCATGTCGCTCGGCGGAACGACGGGTTATGCAATCAACCCGGCCCGTGACCTGGCTCCCCGTCTGGCGCATGCCGTGCTTCCGATCAAGGGCAAGGGTTCGAACGACTGGGCCTACTCGTGGGTACCCGTCGTGGGCCCGATCATCGGCGGTTTCATCGCCGCTGCGCTCTACTGTCTGATTTACTGCTGACCCTTGTGACCATGAAACGACTGAAAATCCTGATTGCTACGGCGGTTGCACTGCTGATCTGCGGCGCATCCTACGGACAGAAGATCCACTTCAGCGGTGCCCTGCAGAACATGCACCTCTGGCGCGGACTGCAGGTCGCCGACGGAGGCGTGCTCTCCGCCGATCTCAATGTCGGCTTCCTCGACGACGGCCTCAAGGTCGGACTGTGGGGCGGCACGGACTTCACGGGCGACTACAAGGAGTTCGACTACTACGCCTCGTATACCGTTGCCGGCTTCACGGTCGCCGTGTGGGACATCTACAACTACTCGCCCGACCTGCCCTACAGCAAGGACATCTTCAACTACAACAAGTATTCGACCAGCCACTTCCTCGACCTGAGCGTGGCCTACAACTTCGATACGCTCCTCAAGGTACCTTTGCGCGTGAGCTGGGCGACGATCTTTGCGGGCCGCGACCTGAACCTGGAGGGCAACAACCGCTATTCGACCTTCCTCTATGCCGAGTACAGCGTCTTCCGCGACGAGCACTGGACGGTGGATGTCGGTCTGGGCGGCACGTTTGCCTTCAACCGCGACGGGGCGGACGGAGGTGCGAACTTCTATGGCTACGACGGGGTGAACCAGATTTCGCTCAAGACGACCTACAAGTTGCGGATCAAACGCTTCGAGATGCCCCTCTTCGCCCATGCGATGTGGAATCCCGACCAGCGGCAGGGCTACCTGCAGGTGGGTGTCAATCTGTTTGCATTCTGATCGTCCGCAAGGAACGGCAAAATTGGCAGGTATGACATTGCGTGAACGACACAAGGCCATACTCGATCTGCTCCGGGCGGCGGGCAGCGTTGATGTCGGGACCCTGAGCCTTCGGCTCGGGGTCTCCGCCGTCACCATCCGCAAGGACCTGGACTTGCTCGAGGAGAAGCACCTGCTCTACCGCACGCACGGCGGGGCCATTCCGGCCGATCCCTACATCGCCACCCGGAAGGTTTCGGAGAAGGAGAAACTGCGCCCCGAGGCCAAGCGCAGGATCGGAATGGCGGCCGTCGAGCTTCTTTCGCCGCAGGATGCCCTGGTCATCGCCTCCGGGACTACCGTGCAGGCCTTTGCCCGCTGCATTCCCAACATGAAGATGACGGTCATCACGTCGGCGATGAACGTGGCGATGGAGCTGCTCGACAAGCCCGACATCGAGATCATCCAGCTGGGCGGCGTCATCCGCCATTCGTCGGCTTCGGTGGTCAGTGAATATGCCGTGCGGATGCTCGACAACTTCGCCTGCAGCAAGCTTTTCCTCGGGGTGGACGGCATCGACCCCGAGTACGGGCTCTCGACCACGCACTTGCAGGAGGCGTGTCTGAACCGGGCGATGATCGCCTCGGCCACGAAGACCGTGGTGCTGGCCGACTCCTCGAAGTTTGGCCGGAGGGGCTTCAGCCGGATCTGCGGGTTGGGCGACATCGACCATGTGATCACCGATTCGGGCACGCCGCCGAAGATGCTCGAGGCGATGCGCGAGCAGGGAATCAAGGTCACGGTCGTTCCGGCCGATGAAGCGTAGCGAGGCTGTTTTGCGTGCGACAAGATCGAATCGGAGCACTCCCGGTCGGGAGTGCTCCGGTTTCTGTCATCCCGGTTCCGGAGGACCACTTGCGGAGGAGGACCACTCGGTTTCCGCCTCGTCGGGCAGGTTCTTCGAAATGATTGCATCGGCCCCGTATCTCCTGCCGCATGCGGACGGGTGAACGGGTGAAGTCCCTGTATTTTATCGGCTGTTTTTTGCGGCAGCCGATTTTTTTTGGGTGAGAGAGAGCAAAGCCGGCGGGAAACGTGTAACTTTGATAGCAGTTAAACCGAACCGTCATGATTGAGTCGTTTTTGCAGAGATACCGTGACGCCTTGGGCGATGCCGCGCCGCTGCCCGTCGTCTTCGGGTATGGGGACGAACCCGTGGCCGAGATCCGGAAGATACCCCGCTGCATGATCGGGGCTATTCGCCGTGTGTGCGAGGAGGGGGCGCTGACGCTGTGCGCCGACAACGTGCTGTGCGGCGGCGGAAGTCTCTATACGGCCTTCGCCCCCATGCAGGAGCGCATTCCGGGTTTTGTCTCGGAGGTTGAGCACTACAAGCAGACCCCGGGGCAGGTGCGGGAGTACATCCGCCGCCTCGATATCCGCCCGACGGAGAAACCCTTTCTGAATTTCGTCCGCATGGACCGTCTTGCCTCGCTCGACGGGATGGAGGGGGTGCTCTTCTTTGCCACGCCCGACATCCTGTCGGGGCTCTGCGCCTGGGCTTTTTACGACAACGATGCCGACGATGCCGTCTCGACGCGCTTTGCGTCGGGCTGCTGCAGCATCGTGACCTTTGCCGTCGGGGAGAACCGCCGGCAGGGCAGGAGCTGCTTCATCGGACTGCTGGACCCCTCGGCCCGGCCGTTGGTCCCGGCCGACGAACTCAGCTTCGTCATCCCGATGCACCGTTTCCGGGAGATGGAGCGGACGATGGAGCATTCGGCCCTCTTCCGTAAGGCCTGCTCCGCAGTGAAAAGACGAATTAACGGAGAGATCGGACAATGATACGAGAGAAGCTGCATTCATGCCCCGAGTTGATCGACTGCATCAACGAAGTGGGCTTTCTTCCCCTGCTGCGCATGGGGGTTCCGGGCTGGTCGGCCGAGGAGGTGATGGATGAGGAGTGTCAGTACAGGCGCTTGCCCGACGGGGGCTGGGAGTGGCCGCTGTGGGAGTGGAAGGGGGCTATCCTTCAGGAGAGCGGCTGCGCCTACGGAAAGTTCTTCAACGGCAAGGCCGCCTTCGTGAGCCGCGCATGGTGGCCCGACTTCTGCAACTACCGGAGGAGCGTCTCGCCCGAGCCCGGGGAGGGAAGCATCGAACGGAGCATCCTCGACGTGCTGAAGGTTGAGGGAAGCCTCATTACCCGTGACCTGCGTGCGGCATGCGGCTTTACGGGCCCGAAGATGCGGAGCCGGTTCGACGGCTATGTGACCCGCCTGGAGATGGGCGGCTACATCGTGACGGAGGATTTTGTCTATCCCCGCGACCGCCACGGGCGGGAGTATGGCTGGGGCTGGTCGCTGCTCACCACGCCCGAGACACTCTTCGGCCCGGATGCCTGTCGTCCGGATCGTTCGCCGCAGGAGTCGCGGGAGCGGATTCTCGCCCAACTTCGCAAGATCCTGCCCGAAACTGCTGGGCCGCGGCTGGTCGCTTTGCTCCGATAGTCGATCGGGGCGGAAGAAAACAACGTGTCTCCGGTTGCTGAGTTGGCAGGAAGGATGGGGCGGTGCCGGTTTGGCCTCGAAGTGCGTCCCCCGGATCGGCCGCGGTTATCCGGTCTTTGTCCCGGGTGAGAACGGAAACAAAAAACCTGCAAACTTTAAATTTGCAGGTTTTCGGGCTTTTGTTTGGCCTTCTTGGTGGAGAATACGAGATTCGAACTCGTGACCTCTTGCATGCCATGCAAGCGCTCTAGCCAGCTGAGCTAATCCCCCTTTTTGCGTGGCAAAGATAGTTGCTTTTTCCGGATTTGCAAAATATCGGCCTGAAAATATTTCCGAAAAATGCGCTTTTTTTCGTGCACGAATGCTCGGCTTTCGAAGCGTATGCCGTGAAGATGCTCATCCTTAATGGTTTGCTGAAGCGTGGCTCGCGGCGTGGTCGTTCTGTCGGTATGCGGATTTTGCTTCCGACATTCCGTATGCGCCTTCCCGATAGTCTCTCTCCGCTGTTCGTGTGCCCTGAATCCCGTGCGGCCTGCTTGTTCCCGGGGCGTCCCTCTCCTGTCCCGACGCGGCAGCAAAAGGCCCGGACCTGCATGCGGGTCCGGGCTCATCGGGCAGAAAGTCTTCCGGCAGGGGGTCAGCGGGTGTGCCGCTCCTCCTTCCGGGCCTCCTTGCGCTCCTTGTCGTCGTGCCGCGTCTCTTTCTTCATCTCCTTGTGCTCCTCCCGTTTGGTGAAGTTGCCCTGGGCGTCGAAATGGAGGATCAATCCGTTCGAGAGGTGGAAGCGGTATCCCTTGTCGGTCTTTGCCATTTTGTGGATACGCTCCTTGGGGTAGGTGTTGCTCATGTAGGTGCGCACCTTCGACGGAACGAGCGACGAGGGGACGCTGCCCTCCTTCACGGCGACGCCCGTCAGTTCGCCGCTGGTGCCGTCGAACATCACCTTCGTTCCGTTGCTGAGCAGTACGGTGTAGTGGTCCTTTGCATCCTTGCGTTCCATTTCGACATTCTTGACCATTTCGGTCGGGAAGTTCTTGCCGATGAATGCCTGCGACCGGGCGGGCAGTTCGCTGAAATCGACCTTGTGCCCTGCAGCGCCGGCGGTGAGTATTGTGCCGAGGCATGCGACGAGAAACAGCAGTTTTTTCATAGTTCGTAGCGTTTAAAAGTGAAACTTGCTGCCAGATGGAGGCAAAGTCGATGCCACAACGCACAAAAAAACCGGGGAAAGTGAAATTCCCCGGTTCATTTGCGTTTTCTGTCCGGCCGTTATTCGACCTCCCAGGTGGCCCCGCTGCGGAGCAGGTCGTCCACCGAGTGGATCTTGCTGGCGGCCTTCACCTCCTCGACCTGGCGCTCGACGGCGCGGTCGTATACGGCGTCGTCCTCCACGGCCCGGATGACACCCAGTGCCACCGGGTAGTCCGGGTACTTCATCGCCGCCAGCATCACGTGCAGC
>FR891985.1:34942-43760 GCA_000434235.1 Alistipes sp. CAG:268
GTGTTTGAGGATGTCGTCGAGCGTGTAGCCGTCCTGGCCGACGGTCACCACCTTCAGGCGCATGTTCTCGAAAACGAGGCCCTTCTCCCGGTTGGCGCCGAAGAGCATCTTCTCGCCGTGGCGCAGGGTGATCGTCCGCTCGGCGCGCGTGGCTTTGTCGGCGGCAAATGCAGCGTGGGTCTTGTCGTTGAAGATCACGCAGTTCTGCATCACCTCGACCACCGACATGCCCCGGTGCATCGCAGCAGCCACCATGCACTCCTTCGAGAGCTGTACCTCCATGTCGATCGAGCGGGCGAAGAACGTGCCCTTGGCGCCGATGACCAGTTCGCCCGGGTTGAACGGCTTCTCGACCGTTCCGTAGGGTGACGTCTTGGTGATCTTGCCGAGCTTCGATGTGGGCGAGTACTGGCCCTTCGTCAGTCCGTAGATCTCGTTGTTGAAGAGGATGACGTTCAGGTCCACGTTGCGGCGGATGGCGTGGATGAAGTGGTTGCCGCCGATGGCCAGCGAGTCGCCGTCACCGGTCGTCACCCAGACGTTCAGGCGCGGGTTGGCGACCTTCACGCCCGTAGCCACGGCATTGGCACGTCCGTGGATGGAGTGGAAGCCGAAGGTCTTCATGTAGTAGATGAAGCGCGACGAGCAGCCGATACCCGACACGAACGTGAAGAGGTTGTGCGGCGTGTCGGTAGCGTCGGCAATCTCGGGCAGCGCACGCTGCACGGCGTTCAGGATGGCATGGTCGCCGCATCCGGGGCACCAGCGCACCTCCTGGTCGCTTTTGAAATCTGCGGGGGTGTATTTGTAGTCTGCCATGGCGTTATTTCAGTAAGGATTCGAATTTTTCGCGAAGCTCGACGATCGTGAACGGTTGTCCTTCGCACTTGTTGTACTGCTCGTAGCTGAACTCCTGCAGCTCGTGGCGGAGGTAGTTGGCGAACTGTCCCTCGTTGAGCTCGCAGACGACGATCTTCTTGAAGCGCGAGAAGATCTCGCGGACGCCGTGCGGCAGCGGGTGGATGTAGTTGAAGTGGCAGAGCGAGACGCGGTGTCCCTCGCGGCGCAGGTCGTCCACGGCGTTCTGCAGGTGGCCGCGCGTACCGCCCCAGCCGACGACGAGCAGGTCGCCCTCCTCATCGCCCCAGACCTTCTGCACGGGGATATCCTCGGCAACCAGGGCTACCTTGGCCGCACGTGTATCGACCATCTTCTGGTGGTTGGCCGGATCGGTCGAGATGCTGCCCTTCACGCTGTCCTTCTCCAGACCGCCGACGCGGTGCTCGAGGCCCACCTTTCCGGGGAATGCCCAGCCGCGGGCGAGCCGTTCGTTGCGCACGTAGGGCATGAAGCCTCCTTCGGGGGCTTCGTCCACGATCGGGGGGCAGATCTTCGGGTAGTCCTTCATCGAGGGGATGCGCCACGGCTCTGAACCGTTGGCGATGAATCCGTCGGTGAGCAGCACGACAGGCGTCATGTGTTCCATGGCCAGGCGGCCTGCTTCGAAGGCGAAGTGGAAGCAGTCGCTGGGCGACGAGGCAGCCACGACGATCACCGGGCACTCTCCGTTGCGTCCGTAGAGGGCCTGTGCCAGGTCGCTCTGCTCGGTCTTGGTGGGCAGGCCCGTCGAGGGGCCGCCGCGCTGCACATCGACAACGACGAGCGGCAGCTCGGTCATGACGGCCAGACCCAGCGCCTCGCTCTTGAGCGAGAGGCCCGGGCCCGAGGTGGTCGTCACGGCGAAGTTGCCGGCATAGGCGGCACCGATGGCCGTGCAGATTCCCGCGATCTCGTCCTCGGCCTGTACGGTCTTCACGCCGAGGTCCTTGCGCTTGGCCAGCTCCTCGAGGATAACCGTGGCCGGGGTGATCGGGTACGAGCCGCAGAAGAGCGGCAGCCCGGCCTTCTCGGCGGCGGCGCAGAGGCCCCATGCCGTGGCGATGTTGCCCGAGATCGAGCGGTAGGTGCCCTTCTCGAGGGGTGCGGCGGCTACGGTGTAGTTGTTGGCGAACTGGTGCGTGTTGGCCGCGTAGTTGTACCCGGCGTCGATGGCCAGTTTGTTGGCCTGGGCGATGGCGGGGTTCTTTTTGGCGAATTTCGTATCGAGGTAACGCTTGGCGTAGTCTTCCGGACGGTCGAAGAGCCAGAAACAGATGCCCAGTGCGAACATGTTCTTGCACTTGACGACCGACTTGTTGTCGAGTCCGGTCTCCTTGAGTGCCTCGCGCGTCATCGTGGTGATGTCGGGGATGACCACGTTGTACTCGTCGAGTTTCAGCTCCTCGATGGGATCGAGCGTGGCGAATCCGGCCTTCTTGAGGTGCTCCTCGGTGATCGAGTCTCCGTCGATGATCACCGTGGCGCCCGGCTTGAGCCATTTGCGGTTGGCCTTGAGTGCCGCGGGGTTCATGGCGACCAGTACGTCGCAATAGTCACCGGGGTTCAGTTCGCGGTGGTCGCCGAAGTGTACCTGGAATCCCGATACGCCGGCGACGGTACCTTGCGGAGCTCGAATTTCGGCGGGGTAGTCGGGGAAGGTCGAGATGCCGTTTCCCAGCAACGCCGAGGTGTCGGAGAAAAGCGTGCCTGTGAGCTGCATGCCGTCGCCCGAGTCGCCCGAAAAGCGGATCACGACGTCCCGCAACTCCCGCACTTTGGTCTGTTCCATTGTGTTTTAGATTAGTTGGTAGTTTATGGTTCTACAAATATACGATTTTATTGTTAGATTATTCACAGTAAACGTTTTTTTTGTGCGTTTCCCTCGTTTTTCCTGGATGTGGATTTTTCGTTTCGGCGTTTTAGTCTGAATTACTGTGATTTATGCTTCTTTTGCAATTCGGTTCGGCATCCGGGGCAGTTCGCCGGATTACCTATATATAAGAGCCCCGGCCGGTGCTGCGCGGGGCAGCCGGTCGGGGCTCTTTTCCCGATTCCGGTTCGGGCGGTCTTCGGGGCAGCGTCTTTGGCGGGGATGCGGCAGAGGCCGCTCTTCGCCGCCTGTGCCGGTCAGCGCATGGAGTTCATGCGGATGCTGGCCTTGACCAGCGCGATGGCGCGGATGCGCGCGACCTCGATCTCCTTGTCGGCATGGTGCGGGTTCTGGCTCACCAGCCGCACACAGTCGGGACGTTCGGATTTCTGGATGTATTTCACGGTGACATACTCCTCGCCGTCGATGTCGATCGAGAGCAGGTACATGTCGCCCCAGAAGATGTCGTTGATGTCGTTCAGCTGTTTGTAAAGGACGATGTCGCCGCTTTTGAGCAACGGGTACATCGAGTCGCCCCGCACGTAGAGGGCTCCGTCGCATTTGGGCAGGTTCGGGATATGGATGAAATTGACGGGTTTCAGATTGGCGTGGTCGGTGAAGAGCGGGACGAGTCCGGCGGTTCCCTCGATCGAGTAGAGCGGGACACTCTGCAGCGGCAGCGAGTTGTCGGTGCGGTGCCTGTAGGCGGTCAGGTCGGGTTCGGCGTTGAACATCTGTCCCTGTGCGGAGTCGAGCCATTCGGGATTTACGTTCAATTCCTGAACAAGGATGTTCCGGTTGCGGGTCGAGAGTCCCGCCTTGCCCGTCTCGATCATCGAGAGGGCCGCTTTCCCTATTCCAAGCCGTTGAGCGAGCTGCTCTTGCGTCAGACCGAGTTGCTTTCGTATCAGTTTTACCCGTTCATTTACCATATTTCATCGGAATTTTTTATATCAAAAATTCAAACTTTTTGCATTAATATTCAATATTTGAATATATATTTGCATTGCAAAGTTAAACAATTTATTTATATCCGCAAGTCAATTTGCGAAAAAAGCTTCATTTTCAATGTCCTATTCCGTTCCATCTGAACTTTACCGGGAAGTCGCCCTGCGGTTGTCGGAGGCGATCGGGAGCGGGGGCTACTTTTCGGGAACACTCGCTTTTGCGTGGGGCGAAGCGGAGTGTCGTCTGACAGCCTCGGTGATCGTCTACCGGCAACGGATCTCTGCTCCCGACGGCCAGGCCGACGTCATCTCGCGTCTGGTTCCCGTCTGGTGGGAGTTCCACACCGCGTTCGACGGCGTCGAGCAACTCAACGACTTCTCTTTCGAAGAGCTCGGCGCCTGGATCTGAGGCGCGTCTGCGGCAGACCGCCGTTCCCCTGCCCTTGTTGCCGGAGCTTTCCGGTCTGTTTCTCCGGCTCCTCCTTCCCGGGTGCGGCGCTGCCCGCCGGAGAAACCCTGAACAAGAACCTCCCCGCCGCGGCGCCGCGCATCGGGTTCGACAAAAAATTCCGATCAGATGACTGCTTCGAAGCAATCGGCCTCTGCGGGGGAGTCCCCCGCGGAGGTTTTCTTTCCCGGTATCGGACGGCTTCTTGTTCCGTATGGGCAAACGTCGTCCGGTGATTCTTTAGTATGCGGCGGTTGCGACTTTTTTTCGCACCCGGCCGCATGTAACTCCGTGGCGTTTGCCGATTTTGCCCTCGGTGTCTATCCCTTCCTGGTGCTGCAGCCCTTCCACCGCACCTACTACCGGGTGCTGGAGGCCTTCGCTGCGGGGCGCATCCGCCGGCTGATCGTCACCATGCCCCCGCAGCACGGCAAGAGCCTCGGGGCATCGACGCTCCTGCCGGCCTATGTGCTGGGACTCGACCCCGACTGCCGGGTGGCGATCGCCTCCTACTCGGGTTCCCTGGCCTCGAAGTTCAACCGCCGGGTGCAGCGGATCCTCGAATCGCGCGAGTATGCCTCCTTCTTTCCGGCGACGACGATCAAGTGCGGCTCGAAACCGCCGGGCTACATCCGCACCTCCGAGGAGGTCGAGATCGTCGGACGTCGCGGCGGGCTGCTGTCTGTAGGGCGCGAGGGTTCGCTGACGGGCAACCGCGTGGACTGCTTCATCCTCGACGACCTTTACAAGGATGCGCTTGAGGCCAACTCGCCGATCGTGCGGGCCAACTGCTGGGAGTGGTACACCTCGGTGGTGCGGACTCGGATGCACAACGCCTCGCGAGAGCTGGTGGTCTTCACGCGCTGGCACGAGGAGGATCTCATCGGCTCGATCCGCGAGCGCGAGCCGGTCGAGGAGCTGCTGGCTTGGGAGCAGCTCGATGCGCTGCCGTCCGACGGCTGGCTGCACCTCAATTTCGAGGCGCTCAAGTGCGGGCCTCCGTCGCCGATCGATCCGCGTCTTCCGGGACAGGCGCTGTGGGAGGAGCAGCACGGCGCTACGCTGCTGGCAGCCAAACGGCGGCTCGATCCGCTGCAGTTCGAGGCGATGTACCAGGGGCACCCTTCGGCCCGCGAGGGGCTGCTCTACGGGCCGAACCTGACCGAGTACGAGTGTCTGCCGCGCGAGATCGTCCGTTGGGCGAACTACACCGATACGGCCGATACGGGCGACGACTACCTCTGCTCGCTCTGTTATGCGGTCGATGCCGACGGTGCGGTCTACGTCACCGATGCGGTCTATTCGCGTGAACCGATGGAGGTGACCGAGCCGCTCGTGGCCGAGATGCTCGTGCGGTCGGGCACGCGCGAGGCGTTCGTCGAGAGCAACAACGGTGGCCGCGGTTTTGCCCGGGCCGTGCAGGCGCGGGCTCCGGACGTACGGGTCGAGTGGTTCCATCAGGGGGCCAACAAGGAGGCCCGGATCCTCTCGAACTCCGCTACGGTACAGCACTGCCTCCGCTTCCCGAAGGGGTGGCGCACCCGGTGGCCCGAGCTCCATGCCCACCTGACGACCTACCGGCGACAGTTCCGGGCCAACCGCTGGCACGACGCGGCGGATGTGGTGACCGGGATCGTCGAGCGCGAAGTCTCCGGCCGCGGGGGCAAGCGCCTGCGGGGCGTGCGTTTCCTCTGACGCCGGCCGGGGCATCGCCGGATCCGTCTTCGCACCCCGCAAAAAAATCACCCCTGACGGAAGATTGCTCCGTCGGGGGTGAATCGTATGGGTTTTACACCGAATGCGGGGTGCCGGACCGGTTTAGAAGTAGTACTTGAAGCCGATCGTGGGGCTGACGCCGAAGTCGAACTGCACGTTGTTGCCGCTTGCGCTGTAACCTCCCGAGGAGTAGGAGAGGTAGGTATACTGGAGCGACAGCAGGCTGAAGGAGATGCCGCAATGCGATGCGGGCCGGAACTCGAAGGCTCCGAATTTCAATCCGGTGGCGAATCCGTAGCCGTTGGCTCCGTAGGCCGAGGCGTAGGCGAAGCCGATGCCCGCTTCGGGCGTGTAGTAGAAGCGGTCGCACAGGCGCACGTAGTATGCCACGCTCGGACCGATGGTCAGCGCGTGCGACGTGTCGCCCGACGAGGTGAGGTTATAGGCGATCGAGCCGCTCAGACGAAGCCGGTCGGCTACGAAATAACCGAATTCGGGTGCGAAACCGAAGGTGGTAGCCGAGGCGGAGACGCCGTCGATGCTGGCCGAAGCGGTGGTGACGCCGAGCGAACCGCCGACATACATTTCGCCTCGTTTCTGGGCCGAAGCGACTTGGAGCGATACGATTGCGGCCAATGCGCAGAAGAAGAGTTTTTTCATCTTTTTTGGGTTTTGGGTTGAATTTGTTTTTCCGAATGTGAAGATAATCTTTTGTCGGGAATTTCGCAAAGGTTGTCGGCTGTTTTTTGAGGAGGCATGCCGGACAAAGAGCCATTGCTGTGCCGAAAGGAGTGTCCGGGACGTGCGTGAGGGGGTATTGCCCGCAGAACGTGTCGGTCGGGGCAATGTGATCTTTTTGTTAAATTGTTCGTTTTTGCCGTTTTGTTCGTTCGGAATCGCCTATCTTTGTTCCGTTTCATTCCATTCGAATTTATGAAAGCACTCAAAATCGGAAATCTCTGCGCCGCCGTACCCGTCGTGCAGGGCGGCATGGGCGTAGGCATATCGCTCTCGGGGCTGGCTTCGGCCGTGGCCCGCGAGGGCGGCATCGGCGTGATCTCCTCGGCCGGGCTCGGGGTGATCTACAAGGACTATTCGAGCGACTACCGCAAGGCCTCGATCTGGGGGCTCCGCGAGGAGTTGCGCAAGGCCCGCGCGGCGACGCGCGGCATCATCGGCGTGAACGTCATGGTCGCCATGTCGAACTTCGCGGACATGGTCCGCACGGCCATCGCCGAGAAGGCCGACATCATCTTCTCGGGGGCCGGGCTGCCGCTCAACCTGCCCTCGTTCCTTACCGAAGGCGCAAAAACCAAACTCGCTCCGATCGTTTCGTCGGCCCGCGCGGCCAAACTGCTGTGCCGCAAATGGTTCGAGGAGTACCGCTACATCCCCGACGCGATCGTCGTCGAGGGTCCCAAGGCGGGCGGCCACCTCGGTTACAAACCCGAGCAGCTCACCGACGAGCACTTCGCGCTCGAGGCCATCGTTCCGGAGGTGGTCGCCGAGGTGCGCGCCTTCGAGGCCGAGCATGAATGCCACATCCCGGTGATTGCCGGCGGGGGCATCTACACCGGCGAGGACATCTACCGCATCATGGAGCTCGGGGCCGAGGGGGTGCAGATGGGCACACGCTTCGTGACCACCGAGGAGTGCGATGCCGACCCGGCCTTCAAGCAGAGCTACATCGAGGCGCGGCGCGAGGACATCGAGATCATCCAGAGCCCGGTCGGGATGCCGGGCCGGGCCATCCACAACCGCTTCCTCGACCGGGTGAAGGAGGGGCTCAAGCGGCCGAAGGCCTGCCCGTTCGACTGCATCAAGACGTGCGACGTCACGCACAGCCCCTACTGCATCATGCTGGCGCTCTACAACGCCTTCAAGGGCCGTCTCCAGAACGGCTATGCCTTCTGCGGCGCGAATGCGTGGCGGGCCGAGAAGATCCAGTCGGTGCGCGAGCTGATCGCCTCGCTCCGGAGCGAATACGACCAGTTTGCCGCCCGGTGCGGGGAGTTCTCGCTCAAGGAGCGTCTCTTCGGCTCCCGGTAGGTCGGGCAAAGCGGCCCGTGCCGATGCGATGACAACAACGCCCGGCCCCTTTTCGAGGGGGCCGGGCGCTGTCGTGTAACGGTTCGGCTGAGGGTCAGTTGTTCTCGGGGCGCAACTTGCGGACGACGGCCCCTGCCTGCCACATCTCGCTTTCGCGCAGTTCGCGCAGCTCCTCCTCGAGCCGTTCGCGGTAGTCGGGACGGCTGTTGGCCTCGATGGCGATCTGTGCCTCCCTGCCGGCGGCCACACTTGCATAGAGCTCGCCGAAGAGGGGCTTCGTGGCGTCGCGGAACCGCTTCCACCAGTCGAGAGCCCCGCGTTGTGCCGTGGTCGAGCAGTTGGCGTACATCCAGTCCATGCCCTTCTCTGCGATGAGCGGCATGAGCGACTGCGTCAGCTCCTCGACCGTCTCGTTGAAGGCCTCCGAGGGGGTGTGCCCCTGTTCGCGGAGCGTTTCGTACTGGGCGGCGAAGAGCCCCTGGATGGCCCCCATCAGCGTGCCGCGTTCGCCCGTCAGGTCGGAGTAGACCTCGCGCCGGAAGTCCGTCTCGAACAGGTAGCCCGAGCCGACGCCGATGCCCAGCGCCACAACCCGCTCGAAGGCGCGTCCCGTGGCGTCGCGGTAAACCGCATAGCTCGAGTTGAGGCCCCGTCCCTGGAGGAACATCCGCCGCAGCGAGGTGCCCGAGCCCTTCGGGGCAACGAGGATCACATCGACGTCGTCGGGCGGTACGATTCCCGTCCGGTCGCCGAAGGTGATGCCGAAACCGTGGGAGAAGTAGAGTGCCTTGCCCGGGGTGAGGTGGCGGCGCAGGGCGGGCCATACGGCGATCTGCCCGGCATCGGAGAGCAGGTCCTCGATGATCGTGGCGCGCGAGGCGGCCTCCTCGATGCCGAAGAGGGTCTCGC
>FR891985.1:43785-59163 GCA_000434235.1 Alistipes sp. CAG:268
CGCCGGGCACCCATCCGTCGGCCACGGCGCGCTCCCAGCTGCGGGTCCCTTCGCGCTGCCCGACGATCACGCGGAAGCCGTTGTCGCGCAGGTTGAGCGACTGCCCCGGGCCCTGCACGCCGTAGCCGATCACGGCGATGGTCTCGTCCCGGAGCGTTTCGAGCGCCCGTTCGAGCGGGAATTCTTCGCGTGTGACGACGTGCTCCTCGACGCCGCCGAAATTGATCTTTGCCATAGTCTTGTGTTTTTTTATGTTATGAGATATGCGTCTGTTTCGTGCGGTGTGCGTGCCCGACCTTTTCGAGGTATTCGGTCAGCAGCTCCTGGCGGGACTTGCTGATGGCGACCGTTCCGCTGCGGACGAACTGCTGCACGCCGTAGGGTTTGAGCAGGTCGAAGAGCGCCTGCGTCTCGGCCTTGTGGCCCGTCTTCTCGACGACGATGTACTCCGCATCGATCTCCAGAATGCGGACATTGTGCTCGCGCACGAGGCGTTCGACGTTGCGGCTCCGCGCCACCTTGTAGAGGGCGATCTCCTGCCGGACCACCTCGTCGGGGGTGTAGACAAAGCACTTCAGCACATCGATCTTCTTTTCGATCTGCCGTGCGAGCAGTTCGATGCGCTCGGGGCCGGTCCGCAGGACGATCGTGTACTTGTGGATTCCCGGCAAGGCCGATTCCGAGGCCGTGATGCTCTCGATATTGACGTTGCGGCAGGTGAAGACCGTGGTGATCTGGTTGAGCAGCCCCACCTTGTTCTCCGAAAATACGGTGATGATGTACTCCTGTAGCATGGTTTCGTGTTGTTTTATTCGAGCCGGACGGCCGAAACGGGGGCGCCGGCCGGCACCATCGGAAAGACGTTCTCTTCGGGTTCAACCCGTACCTCGAGCAGAAAGGCGCCTGCCGAGCGGCGCATTGCTGTGACGGCCTCCGACAGCTCCCCGCGCCGCTCGATGCAGCGGTAGGCGATGCCGTTGGCGCGGGCGATGAGCCCGAAGTCGGGGTTTGCGAGTGTGGTGAAGGAGTAGCGGCGGTCGTGGAAAAGCTCCTGCCACTGCCGCACCATGCCCAGCCGCGTGTTGTTGAGCAGGACGATCTTTATGTCGATCCGCGACTGGAAGATTGTGCCCAGCTCCTGGAGGGTCATCTGCAGTCCGCCGTCGCCGACGAACAGGCAAACCTCGCGCTCCGGGGCCCCCAGCTTGGCCCCGATGGCCGCCGGGAGTCCGAAGCCCATCGTGCCGAGTCCGCCCGAGGTGACCATCGAGCGGCTGCGGCGGAAACGGAAGTAGCGGGCCGCCACCATCTGCTGCTGCCCGACGTCGGTCACCAGCACCGCGTCGTGGTCGTAGGCGCGGCTGACGGCAACGGCTACCTCGCCCATGCGGATGCGTCCCGCCGTGGGCTGCGTGGCCGGCCGGACCACCCGCTCCCGCTCGATGCGGTCGCAGTCGCGGAAGCCGGCCAGCCACCGGCTCCGGTCGGCCTGCCGGATGCGTTCGGTGATGCGGGGCAGCGTCTGCCGGATGTCGCCCACCACCGCTACGTCGGCATGGATGATCTTGTCGATCTCCGCCGGGTCGATCTCCAGGTGGATCACGCGGGCGTTGCGGCCGAAGTATTCAGGGTTGCCCGTCACACGGTCGTCGAAGCGCATCCCGGCGGCGATCAGCAGGTCGCACTCCTCATTGCGGATGTTCGGACCGTAGTTGCCGTGCATGCCCAGCATGCCGACGTAGCGGGGATCGTCGCTCGGCAGTGCCGACAGCCCGAGCAGCGTCGCGGCCGTCGGGATGCCGCTCTTCTCGACGAATGCCTTCAGCTCTTTTTCGGCTCCGCCCAGCAGCACGCCCTGTCCGACGAGCAGCATCGGGCGCTGCGATTCATCGATCAGCCGTGCAGCCTCGGCGATGCGCTCCCCGTCGGGCTCTGGGGCCGGGATGTAGCTGCGGATCGACTCCACGCGGCGGTAGCGGAACGGAGCCGTGGCGCACTGCGCATCCTTCGTGATGTCCACGACCACCGGACCGGGGCGGCCCGTACGGGCGATGTAGAAGGCCCTGGCGATGGCTTCGGGAATCTCCTCGGCCCGCTTGACCTGGCAGTTCCATTTGGTCACCGCCTGCGTGATGCCCACGAAGTTGGTCTCCTGGAAGGCGTCGGTCCCGAGCTGTGCCGAACCGACCTGACCGGTGACGAGCACCAGCGGCGTGGAGTCCATCAGCGCGTCGGCCAGCCCGGTAACGGTGTTCGTGGCTCCCGGCCCGGAGGTCACCAGGCAGACCCCTACGCGACCGCTTGTGCGGGCATAACCCTGAGCGGCGTGTACGGCCCCCTGCTCGTGGCGCACGAGGATGTGGCGCAGTCGGTCGCGGTAGTCGTAGAGCGCGTCATAGACCGGGATGATCGCGCCGCCGGGGTAGCCGAACAGTGTATCGACCCCTTCGCGGAGGAACGATTCGAGCAGGGCCTGCGCTCCCGTGAGATGCGGTGCGTCGTCGCACCGGGCCGATTCGTTTTCGGTATGTCGTGTCGTATTCATAGTCTGGGTATGGGTTCGTTCAACGGGTTTCGTCGTCGAGCAGCCGTACGGCGCCCCGGTCGGCCGAGCTGACCAGCCGGGCGTAGGCCCGCAGCGAGGCGGGTACCGCGCGGTCGCGGGCCGCCGGGACGAAGGTGCGTTGTGCCGTCGTGCGGGCTGCCAGTTCGTCGTCGCCGATGGCCAGGCGGATCGTGCGGGCCGGAATGTCGATCTCGATGGGGTCGCCCGTGCGGATCACGGCAATTTCGCCGCCGGCGGCCCCCCCGGGCGAGACGTGGACCATCGAGGAAGCCCACGCGGGTGGCCGATCGAGAGACCCGAGGTGCCGCCCGAGAAGCGGCCGTCGGTGAGCAGGGCGCAGGCCTTGTCCAGGTGGCGCGACTTGAGGTAGGAGGTCGGGTAGAGCATCTCCTGCATGCCGGGTCCTCCCTTCGGCCCCTCGTAGCGGATCACCACTACGTCGCCGGCCTGCACCTCGCCGCCGAGGATGCCCTCGACGGCCTGCTCCTGCGATTCGTAGACGCGTGCCGGGCCGCGGAAGCGGAACAGCGAAGGATCGACACCGGCCGTCTTGACGACGCATCCGCCGCGGGCGATGTTGCCCGTCAGTACGGCCAGTCCGCCGTCGCGGAAGTAGGCGTGTGCCGCGTCGCGGATGCAGCCGGCCGTGCGGTCGGTGTCCGCGGAGTCGTAGGTCGAGTGCTGCATCCCCAGCTCGCGGCCGTGCAGACCGGCCGGGGCGCTCAGGGCGCGGCGCCGAGCCTCCTCGGTCGCCCGTGCCGAAAGGATGTCCTCGGCGGCGATCGCCTCGGCCAGCGTGCGTCCCTCGACCCGCCGCACTGAGGTGTCGAGCAGTCCGGCCCGGTCGAGTTCGCCGAGCAGGGCGAAGATGCCGCCGGCGCGATTGACATCCTGGATGTGGTAATGCGAGTTCGGTGCGACCTTGCACAGCACCGGGACGCGGCGCGAGAGTCGGTCGATGTCGTGCATCGTGAAATCGACCCCCGCTTCGTGGGCTGCAGCCAGCAGGTGCAGGACGGTGTTCGTCGAACCTCCCATGGCGATGTCGAGCGACATGGCGTTCTCGAAGGCCGCCTTGGTGGCGATCGAGCGCGGCAACACCGTCTCGTCGCCTTCGTCGTAGTAGCGTGCGGCGTTGCGGACGATGAGCTCGGCCGCCGTCTCGAAGAGCCTCCGGCGGTTGGCGTGCGTGGCCAGCAGGGTTCCGTTGCCCGGCAGGGCGAGCCCCAGGGCCTCGGTCAGGCAGTTCATCGAATTGGCGGTGAACATTCCCGAGCAGGAGCCGCATCCGGGACAGGCGCTGCGCTCGATGCGGGCCACCTCCCCGTCCGGTCGCGAGGCGTCGGCGGCCGTCACCATGGCGTCGATCAGGTCGATCTCCCGGTCGCCGAGGCGCCCGGCCTCCATCGGGCCTCCCGAGACGAAGACCGTGGGGATGTTGAGCCGCATTGCAGCCATCAGCATGCCGGGGGTCACCTTGTCGCAGTTGCCGATCAGGACCAGTGCGTCGATGCAGTGGGCATTGGCCATGTATTCGATGCTGTCGGCGATGATTTCGCGCGAAGGCAGCGAGTAGAGCATGCCCCCGTGGCCCATGGCGATGCCGTCGTCCACGGCGATGGTATCGAATTCGGCGGCGAAGCAGCCGAGGGCCTCGATGCGGCGTTTGACATACTGGCCGATCTCGTGCAGGTGGACGTGCCCCGGCACGAACTGCGTGAAGGAGTTGGCGATGCCGATGATTGGCCGTCCGAATTGTGTTTCGCGCATGCCGTTGGCGCGCCAGAGGCTTCTGGCTCCGGCCATGCGGCGGCCCGTCGTGGTGACGGAACTTCTGAGTGGGTGTTTCATCCTGGTCGTTCGGTTGCATTCCCGGCGGTGTTCCCCGAAATCGAAAAAGCCTCTCTCCGTGGTGGAGAAAGGCTTCTTGCATGTATGGATACGTCCCTCCTCCCGTTATCGTGGTCCGATGACGAGCAGGCTAATGACGATGATCTGCGAATGTTTCGGTGTATACACGTCCGTAGGGAATTGGTGTTGGAACAAAAGTAAGAAATTTTAATTTTACAGCCAAATAAATTATGAATTTTTTTAATTAGGCTGTCTGTTTGTAAGCGAGATGCTTCTTTCCGAGGCGAATCAGTAATCCGTTCCTGTCGATCGGGTTGCGATTTGCAATCGATTTTCCGGCCCTGCAGGTCCGGTTACGGTCCTCGCCGTTCCGTTCCCCGCCGGTTCGGTCCCCGCGCCGTTATCGCGGACTTTGACGGCCTCCGGGTCGGATCTTTTGCTTCAGACCCTTGCCCGGATGCGGTCACCCACCTCGGAGGTCGTGCAGCTTCGCTCGCCGGGGCGCGCAAGATCCTCGGTGACGAAGCCGTCGCGGATCGTATGATCGACGGCCTGCCGTATGGTCTCCGCCTCCTCCTTCAGCCCGAAGTGTTCGAGCAGCAGCGCACCCGAGAGGATGGCGGCCATCGGGTTGGCGATGTTGCGCCCGGCAGCCTGCGGGTAGGAGCCGTGGATCGGTTCGAAGAGTGCGGGCCCGTCGCCCAGACTGGCCGAGGCGAGCATGCCCAGCGAACCGCCCAGCACGCTCGCTTCGTCGGTCAGGATGTCGCCGAACATGTTCTCGGTCACGATGACGTCGAAGTGGGACGGCTGGCGGATAAGCTGCATCGCGGCGTTGTCCACGAAGAGGTATTCGACCTCCGTTTCGGGATATTGCGCGGCGAGCCGTCGGGCCGTCTCGCGCCACAGCCGCGAGGTCTCCAGCACGTTGGCCTTGTCCACGACCGTCAGCCGTCGGCGGCGTGCGCCGGCCATCCGGAAGGCCGTGTGCAGCACCCGTTCGATCTCCGCGACGGTGTAGGTGCAGGTGTCGAAGGCGCGCGTGCCTGCCTGGTCACGCCCCTGCGGGCGGCCGAAGTAGATGCCTCCCGTGAGCTCGCGCACGCAGATGAAATCGGTCCCCCGGACGATCTCGGGCTTGAGCGGCGAGCGGTCGATGAGCGACTCGGTCACGGCGACGGGCCGCAGGTTGGCGTAGAGCCCCAGTGAGCGGCGCATGCGCAGCAGACCCTGCTCGGGGCGTACCGGGGCGGTCGGGTCGTTGTCGTATTTCGGGTCGCCGATGGCGCCGAACAGCACGGCGTCGGATTCGAGGCAGATGCGGTGCGTCTCTTCGGGATAGGGGTCGCCCGTGAGGTCGATCGCCGCGGCGCCCACCGGGGCTTCGCGGTATTCGAAACGGTGGCCGAATCGTTCGGCCGTGCGGTCGAGGGTTCGGCGGGCTTCGGCCGTGATCTCGGGACCGATGCCGTCGCCGGCAAGCAGAGCAATGCGCAGTTTCATGGTCTTCAGTGTGTTTTTCAGCGGTTTTCGCGGGCGCGTTCGAACTCCCGGATGCATTCCGAGAGGCTCACGAGGTAGTCTACGTCGTCGTAACCGTTCTTAAGACAGCGTTTGCGGAAGGCGTCGATCGCGAAGTGCTCGGAGCGGCGCGTCGCATGGTTTGTAATCCGCTGTTCGTCGAGCTCCACGGTGAAGAGCGTTCCGGGGTCGCGGCGGATTTCGGCGAAGGCCTCGGCCAGGAAGGCGTCGCTGACGCAGACCGGCAACAAGCCGTTGTTGAGGGCGTTGTTGCGGAAGATGTCGGCGAAGAAGCTCGACACGACGACCCGGAAGCCGTAATCGGCCAGGGCCCAGGCGGCATGCTCGCGCGAACTGCCGCATCCGAAGTTGCGCCCGGCCATGAGAATCCGGCCGTCGTAGCGGGGGTCGTTCAGCGGGAACGAGGCGATCGGGCGACCCTCGGCGTCGAACCGGTGGTCGCGGAAAAGGTTTTCGCCGAATCCCTTGCGCTCGGTGTTCTTCAGGAAGCGGGCCGGGATGATCTGATCGGTGTCGGTATTTTCGGCCTCAAGGGGCACGGCCCGCGAGGTGAGGGTGCTGAAAGGGGGTATGGCCATGGTGTCGTGTGTTTTAGCATTCGGTGTCGGTCAGCCGAGCGCCGAAAAGTTCGCGCGGGTCGGTGATGCGTCCCGTTACGGCCGCGGCTGCGGCTGCGCCCGGTCGCGGCCGCGGGTGCGGCTACGGCCACGCCGGCGAGCAGCGTGCGGGCCCCGGGGCCCTGCCGGCCCTCGAAGTTGCGGTTCGAGGTCGAGACGCAGTATTTTCCGGCCGGGACCTTGTCGGCGTTCATCGCCAGGCAGGCCGAGCATCCCGGCTGGCGGAGCTCGAACCCCGCGGCGGCGAGTATGCGGTCGAGTCCCTCGGCACGGGCGGCCGCCTCGACGGCCTTCGATCCGGGAACGATCCACGCGGTCAGCCCTTCGGCGCGGCGGTATCCCTCGACCAGGCGGGCGAAGCGCCGCAGGTCGGAGAGCCTTCCGTTCGTGCAGCTGCCGACGAAGACGTAATCGACCGGTTGTCCCAGCATCCGCTGGCCGGGGCGGAAACCCATGTAGGCCAGGGCGCGGGCATCGGTTCCGGACGGGATCACCCCGTCGATGGGAATACCCGTTCCGGGGTCGGTGCCGCAGGTGATCATCGGGGCGATCCGTGCGGCGTCGAAGCGGTATTCGCGGTCGAAACGTGCGTCAGGGTCGCTGCGGAGCTGCAGCCAGCGTGCGGCGGTGCGTTCGAACGTCTCGCCCTGCGGGACGCGGGGGCGTCCGCGCAGGTAGTCGATCGTCCGCTTGTCGGGGGCGATCATGCCGCCGCGGGCGCCGCATTCGATGCTCATGTTGCACACGGTCATGCGCCCCTCCATCGGCAGCGAGCGGATCGCCTCGCCGGCAAATTCGATGAAATGGCCCGTGCCGCCCGAGACGCCGATCTGCGCGATGACGTGCAGGATGAGGTCCTTGGCCTCCACACCGCCGGGCAGCGTACCTTTGACGGTGATGCGCATGGCCCGGGGCTTGGGCTGGAGGATGCACTGACTGGCGAAGACCATCTCGACCTCCGACGTGCCGACGCCGAAGGCCACGGCTCCCAGCGCGCCGTGGGTCGAGGTGTGGCTGTCTCCGCAGACGATCGTCATGCCCGGCTGCGTAAGGCCCGACTCGGGGCCGATGATGTGGACGATCCCCTGGCGCGGGTCGCCGATGCCGAAGTGTTCGATGCCGTGCCGTGCGCAGTTCTCCGCCAGAGTGGCGACCTGCCGGCGCGACTCGGCGTCCTCGATCGGGAGCTCCTGTCCGAGCGTCGGGATGTTGTGGTCGGCCGTAGCCGTGATCCGTTCCGGGCGTGCGATGTGCAGGCCGCGGCGTTCGATTCCCGCAAAGGCGACGGGCGAGGTCACCTCGTGGATGTACTGGCGGTCGATGTAGAGCACGCAGCGGCCGCCCTCCTCTTCGCGGACGGCGTGTGCGTCCCAGATCTTGTCGAGCAATGTCCGTCCCATGGTCTACTCCTCCTCTTCTCGTTTTTCGGTGACGTCGAGCGAGCGCAGGGCGTCGAGAAAGGCCTCGACCGAGGCGCGCGTCGTGTCGGTATGTGCGGCGAATCCGTGGGCCGTGCGCTCGCCGCATGCCACCTGTACGTGGACCCGCCCCACGTCGTTCGAACCCCGCGTGATCGCCTGCATGAGGAACTCCGTGAGTACGACCCGTTCGACGATGAGCTGCTTGATGGCCGAGACGGCGGCATCCACGGGGCCATTGCCCGTGGCGGTGGCCATGCGTTCGCGGTCACCGAACTTGAGCACCACGGTCGCCGTCGGGACGAGTGTCCCGGTGGTCACCTGCAGGAACTTGAGCGACAGACCCTGCTTCTTCAGCCGGTCGATGTCCCCCGTAAGGTAGATCAGGTCGTAGTCGTGGATCTCCTTCTTGCGGTCGGCCAGTTCGAGGAATTTGGCGTAGGTGGCGTCGGTCTCCTCGGGGGTGAGGTCGTAGCCGAGCAGCTCGAGACGGTGGACCAGGGCGGCCCGGCCGCTGCGGGCCGTGAGTGCGATGACCGACTCGTTGAGCCCGATCTCCTGCGGGTCAATGATCTCGTAGGTCTGGCGCTCCTTGAGCACGCCGTCCTGATGGATGCCCGACGAATGGGCGAAGGCGTTGCGTCCGACGATGGCCTTGTTCGGCTGCACGGGCATGTTCATCAGACTCGATACGAGGTGCGATGCCTTGGTGATGAGTTGCGTGCGGATCGACGTGTCGATGTCGATGTCGCGGTGGCAGCGCAGCGCCATGACCACCTCCTCGAGCGAGGTGTTTCCGGCGCGCTCTCCGATGCCGTTGATCGTCACCTCGGCCTGCCGGGCCCCGTTGAGTATGCCGCTCAGCGTGTTGGCCGTCGCCATGCCCAGGTCGTTGTGGCAGTGGGTCGAAATAATCGCCCGGTCGATGTTGGGGACGTGTTCGGTCAGATAGCGGATTCGGGCTCCGTACTCCTCGGGCAGGCAGTAGCCCGTCGTGTCGGGTATATTGACCACGGTGGCACCGGCAGCAATGGCCGCCTCGACGACCCGGGCGAGGTATTCGACGTCGGCACGTCCGGCATCCTCGGCGTAGAACTCGACGTCATCGACGAAACGGCGGGCATAACGCACCGCCTCGACGGCCCGTTCGATGATTTGCTCGGGTGTCGAGCGCAGTTTGTCGTAGATGTGTTGGGGCGAGACGCCGATGCCTGTGTGGATCCGTTTGCGCCGGGCGCAGCGCAGTGCCTCGGCCGCAGCATCGATGTCCCCCTTGACGGCGCGAGTCAGGGCGCAGATCGTCGGTTCGGTGACCGCTTTAGAGATGGCTACTACGGAATTGAAATCTCCCGGACTCGAAACGGGGAATCCGGCCTCGATGACATCCACGCCGAGGCTTTCGAGCAGGCGGGCCACCTCGATCTTTTCCGTGGTGTTCAACTGGCAGCCGGGGACCTGCTCTCCGTCGCGGAGGGTCGTGTCGAAAATATACAGTTTCTGGCTCATACGTTTGTCGGACGGTTGTTTGAGGTCTGTGTGTCGGAGGCAAATATATTAAGAAATTTTCAAAATAAAACCGCTTCCGACGGCTTTTTTGCAGGGGTCCCTGCGATTGCTTTCGATTTGTAATTCCATGTGGCTGAAAAGCTCCTTTCATGTCGTTCGAAAGGTGGTTTTTCGGACGTTTTTGTTATGTGCGATTACGGATCGGAAGCAAGAGGGCTTCCGAGAGCGTGTGTAAATACGCCGAGACCGGCCATCCGTTTGGATGACCGGTCTCGTTAAATGCTTGTTCACCTGTCTGTTAAAGCTCTTCGAGACGGGCAACTGGCGAGACGTCGAGCGAGGCGAACTCGCCGTTGAGGTAGCGGTAGTGCCCCGCCATGGCGATCATTGCGGCGTTGTCGGTTGTGAACTTGAATTCGGGCAGGAAGGTCCGCCAGCCGCGACGTGCCCCGGTCTCGGTGATGCCGTTGCGCAGCCCCGAGTTGGCCGAGACACCTCCGGCGATGGCGATGTCGCGGATGCCGGTCTCTTTCGAGGCGCGGATGAGTTTGTCGAGCAGGATCTCGACGATGGTCGTCTGCAGCGAGGCGCAGAGGTCGGCCTTGTGGCGCTCGATGAACTCCGGGTCCTTGGCCACGGCGTCGCGCAGCGTGTAGAGGAACGAGGTCTTGAGGCCCGAGAACGAGTAGTCGTAACCCTCCACGTGGGGGCGTGCGAAGCGGAAGGCCTTCGGGTTCCCCTCCCTGGCCAGGCGGTCGATCACCGGTCCGCCCGGGTAGGGGAGCCCCATCACCTTGGCGCACTTGTCGAACGCCTCGCCCGCGGCATCGTCGATCGTCGTGCCGATGATGCGCATCTCGAGCGGCGAATCGACGCGTACGATCTGCGTGTGTCCGCCGCTCACGAGCAGGCACAGGAACGGGAAATCCGGGTGGGGAAGCGTACGGTCGGGCAGGTCGATGAAGTGCGAGAGGATGTGCCCCTGCAGGTGGTTCACCTCGACCATCGGGATGTTGCGCGCGATGGATAGCCCCTTGGTGAAGGAGACCCCCACGAGCAGCGATCCGAGCAGTCCAGGCCCGCGCGTGAAGGCGATGGCGTCGAGCTCGTCGGCCGTGATGCCTGCTTCGCGCAACGCCGTGTCCACCACGGGGATGATGTTCTGCTGGTGCGCCCGCGATGCCAGTTCGGGGATGACGCCGCCGTACTTCATGTGCACGGCCTGCGAGGCGATGACGTTCGACAGCAGCACGTTGTTGCGCAGTACGGCGGCCGACGTGTCGTCGCATGAGGATTCGATGCCGAGAATTGTAATATCCATCCGGTTTTTCGTGTTTTTAACTATTTTAGTTAAATTTGCAGGTTATTACCCCTGTTTCGATGCGCAAAGTTATAAAAATATCGGGAACGGTGTTATCGGCCTTCGTTTTGTTGCTGATAATTCTTCCCGTCGTGCTCGCGCTGCTGCTCGACATTCCGGCCGTGCAGAACTTCGTGGTGCACAAGACTGCGGCGCTGGTCTCCGAGCGCCTCGGGACCACCGTGCGCATCGACCGTGTCGATATCGGGCTCTTCTCGAAGCTCCGCGTTGAGGGTTTCTATGTCGAGGACTACGGGCGCGACACGCTCCTTTATGCCAGTCGGGTCGAGGCCTACGTCTCGGACTTCGGGCTCTTCGGCGGGGGGCTGGAGTTCAGCCGCGGGCGGATTGTCGGCGGCAAGCTCTTCCTGCGGCAGATGGACGACGGGGAGATGAACATCAAGCAGATCGTCAGCCGGCTGTCGGATCCCGACCGGAAGCGCAAGGGTGACTTCCGCCTCTCGTTCCGCAAGGCCGAGATCGAGAACATGGAGCTGTGCCTCGACCGCCGCGAGAGGCGCGGACGCGAATACGGCATCGACTTCACGCACATGCATCTGGACAGCCTGAACGCCCGGGTCGATGACTTCACCATCGACGGGCAGGCCATCTATACCTCCATTGCCTCCCTTTCGGCTCGCGAGCGGAGCGGTTTTCGCCTGAAGCAGTTCTCCGGGCGCTTCTACCTGACGCAGGGCTGTCTGGGTTTCGAGGACGCCTCGATCCTGACCGACCGCTCGGAGATCCGCATCCCTTACATCTCGCTGGCCGGCTCGTCGTGGGCCGACTACCGCGATTTCATCGGGGAGGTGCGCCTCGACGCCGCCGTGCGCCACACGACGGTCTCGACCGACGACATCGCCTACTTTGCACCCCGCCTGCGCGACTGGCACCTCTCCTTCTCGGAGATCGATGTCGAGGCGGCGGGTGTCGTCTCGGACTTCACCACCCGGATCCGCAGCATGCGCATCGGCGATAGCACGACCCTCTCGGCCACGGCCACGCTGCGCGGGCTGCCCGATATCCGCCGCACGCATTTCGACCTTGCGGTCCCCGACCTGTGCACGTCGGCCGCGGCAGCCGACGATCTGGCCCGCCGCATTGCCCGCAAGCCCCTGCCCGGGAAGGTGCGCGGTGTGCTGGAGCATGCCGGCGGGGTGGGAGTGGACCTTCGGTTCCGGGGACTGCTCTCGTCGTTCGACATGCAGCTGGGCGCCACGACCGACGTGGGCGACATCACCTGCCGCGTGGGGCTCGAACCCCGGCGTGCGGGCCGCAGCCGCCTGCAGGGAGAGGTCGCGACGCAGAACCTGCGCCTGGGCGACCTGCTCGGGCGCCGCGACCTGCTGGGCGATGCGACCTTCCGGGCGCGTATCGACGGGGAGGTCGGTCGCGGTTTTGCCGACGCACGGGTCGAGGGCGATGTCGTGCGGCTGAACTTCAACGGCTATGCCTACGACTCGATCCGCCTCGACGGACGCCTGCGCAACCGCGAGTTCGACGGCCGTATCGCGGCCCGCGACCCCAACCTGAACTTCGACTTTTTCGGACTGGTCGATCTGAACGACTCGGTGCCGCGTTACGACTTCACGCTCCACCTCCACCGTGCCGACCTGGCCCGCCTGCGCATCAACCGCCGCGATTCGGTCTCGGAGCTTTCGGCGCGCATCGTCGCCAAGGCCGGCGGCCGCTCGCTCGACGACCTGAACGGCCGCATCCAGGTGGCCGACGCCCTCTACCGCTACAACGACCGGGAGATCTCGGCGACGAACGTCACGGTCACGGGCGAGAACTCGGCCGACAGCAAACTCATCGAACTGCGTTCGGACTTCGCCGACGCCACCTTCCGCTCGAAAACCAGCTACCGCACCGTCTTCGAATACCTGCGCCGGGCCGCCCTGCGCAGCATGCCCCGGCTGCACGATGCCGGGCCGGCCGCGGAGCTGCCGCGCGGACGCTCGGCCGTGGCCAACGACTTCTCGCTGCTCTCGATCGATGTCCGCAACATCAATCCCATCGCCGACGCCGTTGCCGCCGGGCTGCAGATCGCCGACGGCTCGTCGCTGCGGCTGCTGTTCAACCCGGCGAGCGACCAGCTGTCGCTGAAGGTTTCGTCGGAGTATGTCGAGCGGCGCCGCATGCTGGCCACGCGGCTGAGCGTGAACGCCTCGAGCCGCAACGACTCGCTCGTGCTCTACGCCTCGGCCGAGGACCTCTATGCCGGGGTGCTCCACCTGCCGCACCTCTCGGTGACGGGCGGAGCGAAACAGGGCCGCATCCAGCTCTCCGCCGGCTTCGTCGATACGACGGACAAGGCGTCGGGGCTGATCGGCGTCCGGGTCGGCCCGGCAGAGCCCGACAGCCTCCACGGCCCTGCCGTCGCTCTGCGTGTTCTGCCGTCGCACATCACGCGCGGCAGCAAAACCTGGCAGATCTACTCGCGCGGCATCCGCATCGATACGGCGCGTGTAGCCATCGACCGCTTCTTCGTGATGAACGACCAGCAGGAGCTGCTGCTCGACGGTGTCGCCTCGCGCAGCCGCGACGACTCGCTGACCCTCTCGCTGCGGAACTTCGACCTGGCCCCCTTCACACAGATCGCCGAGCGCATGGGCTACTACATCGAGGGGCGCATGAACGGTTCGGCGACCATGAAATCGGTGCTCCGCGGGGCCGAGGTCACGGCCGACATCCTCTTCGACAGCGTCGGGGCCAACGACATCCCGGCCCCGCCGATGCGGCTCGTCTCGCGCTGGGACTTCGCCCGGAGCAGGGCCGGCGTCACGGTCACCGACCGGGTGAAGCGCGATACGCTCGTGCGCGGATTCTTCGCTCCCAACTCGGGCCGTTACTACGCCGCCCTGCGTCTCGGGCAGCTCGACATGGGATTGCTCGACCCGCTGCTCTCGGGCGTGATCTCCTCGACCGAAGGCTCGGCCGCAGCCGAGCTGGTGCTGCAGGGGCAGGGCCGGCAGGCCGACCTCTCGGGTCGTATCCGCGTGGACAGCCTGCGCACGAAGGTCGATTACACGCAGGTCGTCTACACGATGCCGTCGGCCGAACTCCGTGTCGAGGGCAACCGCTTCCGTGCTTCGGACGTGGCGGTCTACGACCCGCTGGGCAACCGCGGCCGCTTCGATCTGGACCTTGACCTGCGCCACCTGTCGAACATCACCTACGACCTCTCCGTAGCCCCGCAGCAGATGCTCGTGCTCAATACCACGTCCCGCGACAACGACTACTTCTACGGCCGTGTCTTTGCTTCGGGCAATGCCCGCATCTCGGGCCGCAAGGGGGTGGTGAACATGGACATCACGGCCGCGACGGACGACAATTCGGACTTCTTCATGCCGCTGTCGAGCAAGTCGAACATCGCTACGGCCGACTTCGTGGTCTTCGAACAGCCCGAGGCGGCCGATACGCTCGACGTCGTCGCCCGGCGCAAGCAGCTCTTCGAACGCCGCCGCCGCAAGACCCATTCGGCCGCCAGCCGCATGAACATCGGCCTGGCGCTCGGGGTCCGGCCCAACACCGAGGTCGAGCTCACGCTGGCCGGCAACACGCTGAAGGCCCGCGGCGAGGGGGCGCTCAACCTGCAGGTCAATCCCAGTTCGAACATCTTCGAGATCTACGGCGACTATACGCTGGCCGACGGCAGCTTCCTGCTCTCGCTCCAGAACATCTTCAGCAAGCGCTTCACCATCGAGAGCGGCTCCTCGATCCAGTGGACCGGAGCCCCGATGGACGCCCGGCTCGACATCGACGCCGTCTACAAGGTGAAGGCCTCGCTGCAGCCGCTGCTGCAGGGAACGACCGACAATCCGGGCGGTGACCGCTCGGTGCCCGTCGAGTGTGTGATCCACCTCGGCGAGCGGCTCTCGGACCCGGCCATCTCGTTCGATGTCCGCGTGCCCGGCACCGACCCCGAGACGCAGACGCTCATCGCCAATACGCTCTCGACCCCCGAGACGATCGATACGCAGTTCGCCTACCTGCTGCTCTTCAACAGCTTCATGTCCGAGAACTCGTCGATGGCCAACTCGAATCTCGGCAGTTCGGTCTCGGCCAATACGGGCCTGGAGTTCGTTTCGAACCTGGTGAGCAGCTGGCTCTCGTTCTCGGGCTACAACATCGTGCTGGGCTACCGGCCCAAATCCGAGACGGCGAGCGACGAGTTCGACTTCGGTCTCTCGAAGAGCCTGTTCAACGACCGGCTGTTCGTCGAGGTCGAGGGCAACTACCTGATGGACAACAAGCAGGCGGTGAACAGCTCGATGTCCAACTTCATGGGCGAGGCCTACATCACCTACCTGATCGACCGGGCCGGGACGCTCAAGCTCAAGGCCTTCACGCAGACGATCGACCGCTTCGACGAGAACCAGGGCCTTCAGGAGACAGGCATCGGCATCTACTTCAAGGAGGATTTCGACAACCTGCGCGACCTGCGGCGCCGCATCCGCGAGCGTTTCACGAACCGTTCGCGGCGGGAGCGGCGGGAGGCACGGCGAGCGGCCCGGG
>FR891986.1:0-13410 GCA_000434235.1 Alistipes sp. CAG:268
CGGATAGTTTCTTATTTTTGTGCAAAATTCAATCGCTGTGAAAACCGTCGAACTGCTGGCCCCGGCCAAGGATTACGACTCGGTCGTTGCGGCCGTGGACTACGGCGCCGATGCCGTCTACATCGGCGGGGCGCGCTTCGGGGCGCGTCAGGCGGCCGGGAACTCCACGGAGCAGATCGCCCGTGCGGTGGAGTATGCCCACCGCTACGGCGTCCGGATCCATGCCACGCTCAACACGCTGCTGTGGGACGACGAGCTGGCCGATGCTGAGCGTCAGGCCCGCGAGCTGATCGCCGCGGGCATCGACGCGCTGATCGTGCAGGACATGGCCCTGCGGCGGATGGACCTTCCGGTCGAACTGCACGCCTCGACGCAGGTCTCGAACCGCACGCCCGAAGGGGCTCGCTTCCTGGGCGAGGCGGGCTTTGCGCGGGTGATCCTCGAGCGCAACCTCACGCTTGACGAGATCCGTGCCATCTGTGCCGCGACGCAGGCCGAGGTCGAATGTTTCGTCCACGGGGCCATCTGCGTCGGCTACAGCGGGCGGTGCTTCCTCTCGCGCTCGATGTCCGGGCGCAGCGGCAACCGCGGTGCCTGCAGCCAGCCCTGCCGGCTGACCTACGACCTTACCGATGGACGCGGGCGGACCTACCTGACGGGCAAGCACCTGCTCTCGGTCCGCGACCTGAATCTCTCGGCCCATCTGGGCGAGCTGCTCGATGCCGGGGTGCGGTCGTTCAAGATCGAGGGGCGGCTCAAGGATACGAACTACATCCGCAACGTCGTGGCCTACTACCGGCAGGCGGTGGATGCGGCGCTGGCCTCGCGGCCGGAGCTGCACCGCTCCTCGGCGGGCGAGAGCATCCCCGATTTCACACCCGACCCGGCGAAGAGCTTCACGCGCGGGGAATCGACCTATTTCTTCTCGGGCAAACGTCCCGGCGTAGCGTCGTTCGATACGCCGAAGGCCGTCGGCGAGCGGATCGGACGGGTTGTGCGTGTCGATGCGCGCTCGTTCGTGCTTGAAACGGTGCAGCCCGTGGCTCCGGGCGACGGGCTCTGCTTCCTGACCCGCAAGGGGCTGGTCGGGACCAATGTCAATGCCGTCGAGGGAACGCGCATCGTTCCCAACCGCATGGAGGGCATCGAGGCCGGGGCCGAGGTCTACCGCAACAGCGACCGCCTCTTCACGCTGCGTGTCGAGCGGAGCCGTACGCGGCGGGTGATTCCGGCCCGGATGGTTGTCGAAGCCTCGGCCGAAGGGGTGCGCATGACCTGCTCCGATGCCGAAGGGTTCACGGCGACAGCCTTCCGGCAGGCCGCACTCACGGCGGCGCAGCGTCCCGATGCGAATGTCGGCTCGTTGCGGACGCAGGCGGCGCGGAGCGGTGAGACGATCTTCGCCGTGCGGAGCGTCGAGGTCCGGGGCGGCGAGTGGTTTGTGCCGGCCTCGCTGGCCGCGGAGGTGCGCCGCGAGGTGCTCGAGGCGCTTCTCCGCGAACGGACGGCGCAGCCGCCGGAGCACCGCATCCTTCCCGAGAATCGGGCGGCCCGCTACCCCTCGGAGCGCCTTGCCGCCGAGGAGAACGTGACCAACCGTCTGGCCGAGGCCTTCTACCGCGACCACGGTGTCCGGGAGATTGCCCGGGGACTCGATCTCGAACCGACAACCGTCGGCCACGTCGTGCTACGCACGGCCTACTGCATCCGCCGCGAGATCGGCGAGTGCCTGCTCCGCCGGCCCCGGCTGCGGGGCGAGCTGTGGCTCGAGCGGGGACGTTCGCGCTACCGGCTCGATTTCGACTGTGCGCGGTGTGAGATGAGCCTGGTCGATTGTACGGGTATGGCGGAGGGAGCAAACGAAAGGGAAAAACCTTGAATCTTAAAATAAACCCGAATGACGATGAGAAAACAAATCTTGGCCCTGACGGCGCTTGCGCTGACGGGCGGAATCTACGGAGCGGCGGCGCAGACCTGGACCGAATGGCAGGATCCGGCCGTCAATGAGATCAACCGGCTGCCGATGCGCTCGACGCTCGATGCGGGTGAGCGGCTGTCGCTCGACGGCGTATGGCGCTTCGACTGGGTGCGCAACGCTTCGGAGCGGCCCGACGGCATCTGGCGTGCGGACTACGACGACAGCGCCTGGGCGACGATCCCCGTGCCGGGGATGTGGGAGCTCTACGGCTGGGGTGACCCGATCTATGTCAATGTGGGCTACGCCTGGCGCGGGAATTTCCGCAACGATCCCCCGCACGTGCCCGATGCCGAAAACCATGTGGGCTCCTACCGCCGGACCTTCGAGGTGCCGGCCGACTGGGCCGGGAAGGATATCTTCCTCTCGATCGGCTCTGCGACGTCGAACGTCTACGTGTGGATCAACGGCCGTTTCGTCGGCTACAGCGAGGACAGCAAGCTGGCCGCGCAGTTCGACGTCACGAAGTTCGTGAAGCCGGGCGAGAACCTCATCGCCCTGCAGATGTTCCGCTGGTCGGACGGCTCCTACCTCGAGGACCAGGACTTCTGGCGCCTGTCGGGCATCGCCCGCGGTGTCGAGCTGACGGCCCGCGACAAGGCCCACCTGCAGGACGTGCGTATCACCCCGGCGCTTGACGGGGAGTACCGCGACGCGCAGCTGCGTGTCGAGCTGGAGACCACGCCGCGCGTGAAGCGGGTCGATCTGACGCTGCGCGACGCTGCCGGCCGGAGCGTGGCGACGCAGTCTGTCCGCATCTCGGGCGGTAAGGGCGACTACACCTTCGAGGTGGCCGACCCGGCCAAATGGACGGCCGAGACGCCGAACCTCTATACGCTGGAGATGGCCGTTTCGGACGGCAGCCGAACAACCGAGACGGTCACGGAGACGGTCGGTTTCCGTTCGGTGGAGATCCGCGACGCCCAGCTGCTCGTGAACGGGCAGCCGATCCTGATCAAGGGCGCCGACCGCCACGAGATGGACCCGCTGGGCGGCTATGTGGTGAGCCGCGAGCGGATGATCGAGGATATCCGCATCATGAAAGAGCTGAACATCAACGCTGTGCGAACGTGCCACTATCCCGACGATCCGATCTGGTACGACCTCTGCGACCGGTACGGCATCTACGTGCTCGACGAGGCCAACGTCGAGTCGCACGGCATGGGGTACGGCGACCGGACGCTGGCCGCCAACCCGCTCTTCGCCAAGGCGCACCTCGAGCGCAACATGCGCATGGTGCTGCGCGACAAGAACCACCCGTCGGTGATCATCTGGTCGATGGGCAACGAGGCCGGCATGGGCCCCAACTTCGAGAAGTGCTACGAATGGATCAAGAATTACGATTCGTCGCGTCCGGTGCACTACGAGCGTGCGGTCTACTACAAGGAGGACGAGGGCCGTCCCTACACGGACATCGTCTGCCCGATGTACTGGGATTACGAGGCATGCGAGAACTATTGCAAGTCGAATCCCCGGAAGCCGCTGATCCAGTGCGAGTACGCTCACGCGATGGGCAACTCGATGGGCGGTTTCGACCTCTACTGGGACCTTGTGCGCAAGTATCCGTCCTACCAGGGCGGCTTCATCTGGGACTACGTCGATCAGGCGCTGGCCCACTATGAGGCCGACGGCCGCGTGTCGTTCTACTACGGCGGCGACTTCAACAACTACGACGCCACCGACAATTCGTTCAACAACAACGGCGTGATCGCCGCCGACCGGACCTACCACCCGCACGCCTACGAGGTGCAGCGCCAGTACCAGTCCGTCTGGACCGAGCCGGTCGATCTGGCGAAGGGCCGCGTTTCGGTCTACAACGAGAACTTTTTCATCGGACTCGACAACTGCGAGCTCGAGTGGCAGGTTGTGGCCGACGGCCGGGTCGTGAAGACGGGTCGTGTGACCGACCTGGAGGTGGCTCCGCAGCAGCGCCGCGAATACACGCTGGGATTCGATGAGGCCGACTTCCCGTCCGATGCCTCCGAGGTGCTGGTGAACGTGGCCTACAGGCTCAAGAGCCCCGAGGCGCTGCTCGATGCCGGCCATGCCGTGGCCCGTCAGCAGTTTGTCGTCCGCGAGTACGACTGCACGGGCCAGACCGAACTCGCGCAGACGGAGCGTCCCGTGCAGATCACCCGCTGGGAGCGCGGCACACGTGTCGAGGGCGACCGCTGGGAGCTCTTCTTCTCGCGCGACGGATTCCTCTCGCAGTACCGCGTGGACGGCCGCGAGCTGCTGGCCGAAGGGGCCGCACTGCGTCCGCAGTTCTGGCGTGCCCCGACCGAGAACGACCTGGGTGCAGGGCTCGATGCGCGCTTCGGCGTCTGGAAGTCTCCCGTGCTGAAGCTCACGCAGTTCGATGCCGTGACCGAAGAGGGTGTGGCTGTCGTTACGGCCCGTTACGAGATGCCGCAGGTCAAGGGTGTGCTGACGATGACCTACCGCATCAACGGTGCGGGCGAGGTCTCGGTTGCCGAGCAGTTGGAGGCCGGTGATGCCGAGGCCCCCGGCATGTTCCGCTTCGGCATGACGATGGCCATGCCGGCCCGTTACAGCGAGATCGTCTACTACGGCCGCGGTGCGCACGAGAACTACTGCGACCGCCTCTCGTCGGCCGACCTGGGCCTCTACAGCCAGAAGGTGGCCGACCAGTACCACGACGAGTATGTCCGCCCGCAGGAGTCGGGAACGAAAAGCGACCTGCGCTGGTGGTCGGTGGTCGATTCGTCGGGTTCGGGCCTCGTGATCCTCTCGGAGGCTCCCTTCTCGGCTTCGGCGCTGCCCTATGCGACCGAGGCGCTCGACGTGACGAACTTCCCGCCGCAGCAGCACTCGGGACCGCTCCGCAGCGGCGACCGCACCTACGTCAATTTCGACCTGCGGCAGATGGGTCTCGGATGTATCAATTCGTGGGGTGAGCTGCCCGAGGACCAGTACATGATCCCCTACGGCGACTATACCTTCCGCTTCCTGCTGCGGCCGACGGTAAAATAAGGATTTTCATGCAAGAACAACTCACGCCCGACTTCCCGGACTACGAGCTCCTCGATACGGGCGATTTCGAAAAGCTCGAACGCTTCGGACGCCATGTCACCCGCCGTCCGGAACCGCAGGCCATCTGGCGGCGGACGCTTCCGGAGGCGGAGTGGCGGCGGGCCGACGCCTCGTTCCTTCGCCGCGACGGGCACAGCGACGAACGGGGCGAATGGCGCCTTGCGCCGAAGATGCCCGACCGCTGGACGGTGGAGTACGACTGTCGGGGAGTCCGGCTGCGCATGCGGCTGGCCCTCACCTCGTTCAAGCATGTGGGAATCTTCCCCGAGCAGGCCGCCAACTGGGATTTCATCTTTGACCGCTGCCGCGAGGCCGTGGCTGTCGGCCATACGCCCCGCGTGCTGAACCTCTTCGCCTATACGGGCGGTGCGACGTTGGCGGCCCGGGCTGCCGGAGCCGAGGTGACGCATGTCGATTCGGTCAGGCAGGTGGTGACGTGGGCCCGCGAGAACATGGAGGCGAGCGGTCTGGACGGCGTGCGCTGGATCGTTGAGGATGCCCTGAAGTTCGTGCAACGCGAAGTGCGCCGCGGCAATGCCTACGACGGCATCATCCTCGACCCCCCGGCCTACGGTCGGGGTGCCAACGGCGAGAAGTGGGTGCTCGAGGAGGGCATCGGCGAGATGCTGGCCTGTTGCGCCCGGCTGCTTGCCCCCTCGCACTCGTTCCTGGTGCTGAACCTCTACTCGATGGGGCTCTCCCCGACGCTGGCTCGCACGGCCGTGCGGCAGGCGTTCGGCGCGCCGCGCGAGGAGCAGTGGGGTGAGTTGTGCTTCACGGACCGGGGCGGCAAGGAGCTGCCGCTGGGAACCTACTACCGTTTCGTGCGCTGATGGCGTTGCGCGACGGGAACGAACGACAAAGCCCCTTCCGCAATCGACGGAGGGGGCTTTTATTTGGAAACCTGTCCAAACGAACAGACTATGGGATCTGCTTTTCTTGTGATTCTTTTCGGCGCCCTGAGCGGATGCCTGCTCTCGGTGTTGGTCGGCGTGATCGGCAGCCGACGCCGCATCGGCTTCGGCTGGGCTTTTCTGATCAGTCTGATTTTCACGCCGCTCGTGGGGCTGATCGTCGCCCTCTTGACCGATCCCCTGCCGGGCGAAGACCGCCGTTGGGGTTGCATCGGGACCCTGCTGGCCCTCCTGGGGCTGGTGTCGCTGGTGGTCTTCCTGCTGTTGCTGCTGGCGGGCGGTATGCTGCTGGTCGCGTAGGCGCTGTCAGAATATGTGGTAGATGAGGATTCCCGCTATGGCCGAGAGGACGATCAGCAGGATGGGATTCACCTTGTGCCACGACGCCAGGACACATACGCCGAAGATCGCCCAGCTCCAGCCGTCGATGAAGCTCTCGCCCTCGTGCGAGGCGGGGAACATGAGCAACAGGGCCGCTGAGGCGATCATGCCGATGACGACGGGTTTCATGCCTGACATGGCCCCGGCGAGGATCGCGTTGCCCTTCAGGCGGAGGAAGAAGCGCGTGAGCAGCAGCATGACCGTAAGCGACGGCAGGCAGACGGCCAGGGTGGCGATGGCCGAGCCGAGGATGCCGAACAGGGTGTTGTCGCCGGCCTGCATGCCGACCGTGTAGCCCACGTAGGTCGCCGAGTTGATGGCGATCGGCCCGGGGGTCATCTGGCTGATGGCCACGATGTCTGTAAACTCGGTGTTGGTCATCCAGCTGTGGCGGACGACCACTTCGTGCTGGATGAGTGCCAGCATGGCGTATCCGCCGCCGAATCCGAAGAATCCGATCTTGAGGTACGAGAGGAACAGTTGCAGGAAAATCATGACTTTTGCTTGGCTTTTTTACCGACGGTGAGCGCCCACACGATGCCGACGAGGGCTCCTGCCGCGATGAACAGTACGGGGGACCATCCCATCCTCCAGACGATCAGTGCTACGGCTGCGACCACACCCGCAAGAGCCGGGTGCATGCCCCGGGCCAGCGAGAAGACCGGCACGACGATCAGCGCCACGACGGCCGGACGCATCCCCTTGAAGGCGGCATCGATCACCGGGTTGTGTCGGATTCCGGCGAAGAAGATCGCCACGATGAGGATGATCAGGAACGACGGCAGGGTCGCCCCGAGCGAAGCCGCCACGGCTCCCTTCAGGCCCCGGACCTTGTAGCCGATGAAGACCGACGTGTTGATGGCGATCGGCCCGGGCGACGACTGGGCCAGCGTCAGCAGGTCCAGGAATTCGTCCTGCGCAAGCCACCGGCGCCGTTCGATCACCTCGGCCTCGATGAGCGGCACCATGGCGTATCCGCCGCCGAAGGTGAACATGCCGATCTTGAAGAAGCTCCTGAAGAGTTCGAAAAGCGAGGTCTGTTCCATAAGGTGTTTACTCTCTTTTTTTCTTGCCCAGCAGGCAGCGCATTCCGTCGATGTAGGTCATCGGGTGGGTCGGTGCTCCCGGCAGCCAGAGGTCCGGGCGGTGCCGTTTGAGGAACGTGCGGTCGATGGCGCGGCTTCCGGCGAAGAGCCCGCCCGAGCAGGCCTCCGAGCCGCAGACGACGAGGATTTTCGGCTCGGCCACGGCGTCGTAGCAGATCTCCAGCGCTTCGGCCATGTTCTGCGAGACGGGGCCCGAGAGCACCACGCCGTCGGCATGGCGCGGCGAGGCGGTGAAGCCGATGCCGTAGCGGTCGAGGTCGAAATTGACGTTGCCCGTGGCGTTGAGCTCCATCTCGACCGAGGCGTCGCCTCCGGCCGAGACCTCGCGCAGCTGGAGCGCGCGGCCGAAGAACTGCCGGATCTCGGGGCGCACCTGTGCCGGGTCGAAGGGCACGCGCCGGTCGCCGGGACGCAGGATGAGCCCCTCGCGCGTGGGCGAGCCGATGCGGTAGTCGTTCGTGAAGCGGATGCTGTGCGGCGCGCGCCGGGCACATTCGCCGCAGAAGAGACAGCGGCCCAGGTCGAGCGTGAAGGGCTCTGCCGTGATCGCGCCCGTCGGGCAGATCGCCGCAGCCTGCTCCACATTCCGGCGTTCCCCGTCCGTCGCGGGTTCGTCCAGTTCGGGACGTCCGCGGAAGGCCGCGGTCAGCTCCACGGCGTCGAGGTCCGGGATATACTGCTTCCCGTGGCTGCGTAATACGCGTATTTTCGGAAATATCATATCGTTTTCACTCTTAACGGTTCGTGTTCGTCCGGCCCTGTGTCAGAGGTCGTGTCCGCAGTAGGAGAGGTTGAAACTCTTGTTGCAGATCGGGAAATCGGAGATCCCCTCCCCGCGGACGGCCAGTGCCAGCGCCAGCCAGTTGTGCAGGCTCGGGTCCTTGATCCGGCAGGCGGCGATGCGCCCCGAGGAGTCGGTGACCACCGCGTGGCAGATTTCGCCGCGCCATCCCTCGACGAGCCCTACCGACAGCGAGTCGGGGGCGAGCGGGGTGGTGTAGTCGGGGGCCGGCAGCTCTCCGGCCGGGGAACGCCACGCCTCCAGCAGGCGGTCGATGTATTGGGCCGACTGCAGCACCTCGCGGCAGCGGACCATCAGGCGGGCCATCACGTCGCCCTGCGTGCGGACGACGGGCTCGTGGTGCAGCAGTCCGGTGTAGGGTCCCCACGGATGCGAGCTGCGCAGGTCGCGCGCCACGCCGCTGGCCCGGGCCGCCTGTCCGACGCCGCCGATGCGGAGCATCTCCTCGCGCGGCACGATGCCGCACTGTTCGAAGCGTGCCAGCAGCGAGGGCGACGATTGGATGTCGCGGCGCACCTCGTCGTAGCGGCGGGCGATCTCGCGGACGTTCGTGCGGATCATCTCCGCGGTCTGCTCCGTGAGCGGGTGGTCCGTACCGCCGGGGCGGATGACCCCCTTGCCGAAACGGTTGCCGCACCAGGCCTGCGTGGTGTTGATCGTCATCGTGCGCAGCGCCTCGCAGGCCACCTGCCCCAGCTGGTAGCCCACATCCATCGACAGCGCCCCGGTGTCGGCGATCTGCATGGCCATGCGCTCGAGTTCGAGCGCGACGGTGCGTTCGACTGCCAGCCGCTCCGGAGTGCGGAATCCCGTCAGCTTGCCGACCGCCTCGGCGAAGGCCGTGGCGTGCGCCACGGCACTGTCTCCGGCTACCGTCTCGGCGAGGCACACCTGCCGCAGGCGGTTGTCCGTCTCGGCGAAGGCCTGCTCGACCCCGCGGTGCTGGTAGCCCAGCGCGATCTCGAGGTGGAGCACCTGCTCGCCGTTGCAGATGAAGCGGAAAGCCCCCGGCTCGATGATTCCTGCATGAATCGGGCCGACATTGACCTCGTGCAACGACGCTCCGTCCATCGTGTAGAAGGGGTAGTTGTCCATCGTGCTGCGGCGGTCGTAGCGGTCGGCCGGGAAACGCAGCGGCTTGGGCCACGGCATGCCGTCGAAGCGGATGCCGTAGTGCTCGGTGATGTCGCGTTCGAAGGGGTGCAGGGCGGGGTGCACGGCCGTCAGCGAGGGTAGGGCCTCCTCGTCATAATACTCCATGGCGTGCGAGGTGACCAGTATGCGGTGTTCCGCGTCGTCGAGCAGGATGCAGATGAAGCGCATCCGGTCGCCGGCCGGGAGGGCGAAGTAGTGGGCCACGTGGTAGCGCGGGTCGGAAAGCCGGTCGGAGAGGTCGTCGTAGAAGTCGGCGTAGGCCGCTTCGGGAATCTCCGCGAGCGGAATGGCGGAGGCGGTGTTGTCGGTTATGTACGGATTCATGGATTTCATAGCGAAGCGATTTCGGCGATCAGACGTTCGAGGGCTCCGGGCTGCCAGACCCCCACGACGATGGCGGCGAGCAGCAGCGTCAGGGCCGACCACGAGAGCGTGCGATCGACCTTCGAGGGGTGCAGCTCGTCCTGGTTGGGCTGGTAGCAGAGCCGGATCATGCGCATGCAGAACGAGTAGATGACGATGCAGAGCAGCAGCAGGATGCCGCCGACGAGCCACCATTTGCCCGCGGCGATCACCTCGCGCAGGATCGTGAGCTCCGAGACGAAGAGCGGCGAGGGCGGGAAGGCCATCAGCACGACCATGCCCGCGAGCAGCCCGACGGCTCCCACCCGGTTGATGTGTATGTAGTCGCCGATGCGGTTGATGCGGTAGCCGTTGTAGACCTGCCGGACGACAGCCATCTGCAGGAAAAGGCTGCTCTTGACCAGCGTGTGGCAGACGACGTGGAAGACGGCGGCCCAGACCCCCACGCCTCCGATGCCGAGCCCGATGGCGGCGATTCCCATGTTCTCGACTGTGGAGTAGGAGAGGAAGCGCTTGTAATTGTTCGTGCGGCGCAGGAAGAGTGCGCCGATGACGAGCGACAGGATGCCCACGACCAGCAGCACGGAGCGTACCCAGGGGAAGACATCGGTGGCGGCGAGGACCTTGTAGACGCGCAGGATGGCGAGGAATCCCGCATTGACCAGCCCCGTGGAGATGAGCGCCGAGGCGGGCGACGGGGCGGCGAAGTTGGCGTCGATGCCCACGGTGTAGAGCGGGAAGAGTTCGACCTTGCAGCTGTATCCGCAGAGGATGAGCAGGAAGGCCGTCTTCAGGTAGAGGGCATTGCCGCCGGCTGCGGCTGCGGTGACGGCTTCGTAGTCGAGCGATTCGCACTGGGTCGCCGCGGCCAGCAGCAGGATGCCCAGGTAGGCCATGGCGATGCCCGTCGAGCAGACGAAGACATACTTCCAGGCCGCCTCGAGCGTCTGTGCCGTGCGGCGGTGGTAGATGATGCCTGCCGAGCAGAGGGTCGTGGCCTCGAGGAAGATCCATGTCACGGCGAGGTTCGAGGCGAAGTAGACCCCGGCGATGGCCGTTGTCAGGAGCATGACCAGTGCGAAATAGCTCCGCATCTGGCCCAGGTCGCTGCCGCGCAGGTAGGCCTCCGAGTGGGCGAAGGCGTAGATCGATACGACGGTAAGCAGCACGAAGAAGAGCGTGCCGGCGGCGTCGAAGCGGAAGGCTCCGAGCGAGGAGGTGTCGTAGCCCCCTCCGAGGGTGATCCAGAGGGCGAAGGCCGCCTGGACGGCGTAGAACGCCACGCCCGCCAGGTGGATCTGCCGTTCGTTGCGGGCGGCGAATGCCGAGGCGCCCGTCAGAATGCTTGCGATGAGGTAGTAGAGCATGGTGTCAGTCCTTTACATTGGTGAGCGAATCGGCGTCGCCGGCGTGGATCTTGCCGTCGATCTTCGTCAGGAAGATGCCCAGCATGAGCACCGAGATGAGGATGTCGAGCAGGATGGCGAAGTTGATGAGCAGCGGCATCTCGACGCCGATGGCCGTCGAGAAGAGGAAGACGCCGTTCTCGATGGTCAGGAACCCGACCATGTGCGAGAAGATGCGCTGGCGCAGCGTGATGAGGATCAGTCCGCTGAGCAGTGCATAGAGCGCTACGCCGAAGAAGATGAGGTCGATCGTCGAGTCGGCGATGTAGTAGGTGAGCGAGGCGCTGACGACCAGAGCCGTGAGCGAGAGCAGCAGCGAGCCCGACTGCGAGGAGCCCGAGCGGGTCACGCGGTTGATCTTCGTGCGGCGGATCACGGCAAAGAGCAGCGCCGGGACCAGGATGCCCTTGAAGAGCAGCGTCTCGATGGCGATGAAGGCCAGTTCGGCGGGGTTGATGGCGTGGAGCCGGACCAGGGCGATGGCGAAGAGCAGCCACCCCTGCAGCCCGATGAGCGAGGCGAAGTTGCGGAAACGCTCGGTGATCGAGAGGTAGACGAGCGTCACGACATAGAGGATGACGAGCGGAAGGATCATTGTACGACGATGTTCAGGCGCAGCAGGTAGGCCGTGAAGTAGACCAGGGCGGCCAGTGCTGCGACGGTGAGGATAAAGGTGGTGTTGCGTGCGAGTTTGTTGCGGGCCTGGGTCGATTCGACCACGCCGACCGAGATCCCCGTGAGGAGCACGGCCAGCGGTGCGGCGATCCACCAGCGGGGGCAGAAGGCCGCGGCGACGGCATCGGCGGCCAGCAGCGAGAAGGCGGCGGTCTTGAGCCATGTGCCCATCTTGATGAAGGCCAGATCGACGCCGCAGTAGTCCAGGCACATCACCTCGTGGATCATCGTCAGTTCGAGGTGCGTGCGGGGGTCATCGACCGGTATGCGGCCGCTCTCGGTGAAGACGATCTTCGTCAGGATGTAGGCCACGAGCAGCAGGACGACGATCAGCTGGGTGTCCTCCCCGATCTCGGTCGAGAAGATCGATGCGAAGGAGGTGAAGCCCGAGATGAGGGCGAGGGTGCCGAAGACGAGCATCAGCGCCGGTTCGACCAGGGCGCCGTAGAGCGCCTCGCGGCTGGCGCCCATCCCTTCGAACGAGCTGCCGGTGTCCATGGCGGCGAGGATGATCGCCAGACGTCCGAGTGCCAGCAGGTAGGCGAAGGCCACCAGGTCGCCGTCGAACGAGAGCACGGGCTGCAGGTTGCCCACGGGGATGAAGAGCGCGGCGACGAGGGCCGAGCCGAGCGACACGGAGGGCGCAATGCGGAAGAGCGCCGACGTGGTCGTCGAGTAGACGGCACCCTTGCGGTGGTCGGCGAGTAGACGGCACCCTTGCGGAGCAGCAGCGCGACGTCGTAGAGGTGCTGTGCGAAGCGGATGCCTTTGCGCCCCGCCAGGCGGGCGCGCGTGCGGTTGATCAGCCCCGGGATCGCGAGGGCCGTCAGCAGCAGGAGCAGGGTATTGAGTGCCTCCATGGGTTTACAGGAGATTGAGGATCGAGAGGATGAATATCAGGGCGAGGAACGCCAGCGCGAAGAGGACGTAGTGGTTGATCTTTCCGGTCCTCAACCGCATGACGCGGGCGTTGATGCGGCGCAGCAGCTCGACCCACCACATCGAGAAGAGCCGTCCGATGCGGTCGCGGTGGCCGACGTCGAAGGAGTGCGAGGCGGGGAAGATCTCGCCCTTGCCTACGGGCGATCCTTCGCCGCTGTTCTGCGTCAGGGGCGTGGCGATCGACTGCAGTCCCTCGGAGAAGGATTCGCCCGTGTACTGCATGCGGACATTCACCGACGTGAAGCCGCAGCCCCACGTGGGGCCCTGGGCGACCTTCCGTGTGCGGAGGATGCGGCTCCGGAGCCAGACGAGCAGGGCGACGACGAGCAGGAGCAGCCAGGCCGTGCGCCCGACGGTCGTGAGCGAGGGCGAGAGCAGCCACGAGGCAGCATCCGCGGGGGTGTGGATGAAGAAGTCGGCGCTGCGCACGGCGATGCCCGCCGCGGCGCGCGGGAAGAGTCCGACGAAGAGGATGCCGGCCAGCGGGATGGCCATGGCGGCGATGCGCACGTTGCCCACCTCGGAGGCTTCGGCCACCTCGTGCGAGCGGGGCGACCCGAGGAAGACCGTGCCGTAGAGTTTGGTGAAGGCCAGCAGCACCACGCCGCCGATCAGGGCGAGGGCAGCCAGTCACGCG
>FR891986.1:13531-14274 GCA_000434235.1 Alistipes sp. CAG:268
CCCGCCGTCCCGACGAGGAAGAGCAGTGCCGTGAGGGGCATGTGCCGGCCCAGGCCTCCGAGCGCGTCGAGCGACGTGGTGTGCGTGCGCGAGAGGATGTTGCCCGCGCCGAAGAAGAGCAACGTCTTGAAGAACGAGTGGTTCACGGTGTGGAGCAGGGCGCCCGCGATGCCGCAGAGGGCGGCAAACTGGTTGCCCGAGGCTTTGCCCAGCGCCGCGATGCCGAGGCCGATGAGGATCACGCCGATGTTCTCGATCGACGAGTAGGCCAGCAGCCGTTTCACGTCGTTCTGTGCGGCGGCGAGCATCACGCCCCAGAGCCCCGTGACGATGCCTGCGCCCAGCAGGATGAGCCCGGCCGTGCGGAGTTCGGGCAGGTCGCCCAGGGCGGCCGTGATGCGGAGGATGCCGTAGACGCCCGTCTTGATCATTACGCCCGACATCAGGGCCGAGACGTGCGACGGTGCGGCGGGGTGGGCCTCCGGAAGCCATACGTGCATCGGGAAGAGTCCGGCTTTCATGCCGAAGCCTGCCAGGAAAAGGAGGTAGAGCGGCAGCACGGGCTGCGTGCGGAATGCGGCGGCCAGAGCCCCGAACGAGGTGTCGCCCGTTGCGACATCGAGGCGGACGAAGCCGATGAGCAGCAGCACGAAGCCGATGTGCATCATGATCAGGTAGGAGAGGGCGGCGCGGCGAACCTCGCGGCGTTCGGCGTCGAAGAGGATCAGCAGGACCGCCGCCAC
>FR891986.1:14288-22313 GCA_000434235.1 Alistipes sp. CAG:268
AGCAGGAACGACGCCACGGTCATCAGCTCCCAGAAGAAGAGGAACGAGTAACCACCGTCGGAGAGCACGACGCCCAGCATGGCATAGCACATGGTGACCAGCGAGGTGTAGTGCAGCGAGACGTGGGCCGGGGACTTGTGCTGCAGGTGGCGGGCCAGGTAGCCTTGCGAGTAGAGCACGGCGGCCACCGAACCGATCGCAATGACGAGGACGAAGAGCGCCGAGAGGCCGTCCATCGAGCCCGAGTCGCCGCCGAACGGCGTGCCGGAGATGACCCACAGCGGTCCGTAGTGGACCCCGGCGAGCGTTGCCGCGGCCCGTATGCCGACGGCGAGCGTGCCGATGAGCGTCAGGCCGAGTGCGGCCCACGCTTTCATGCGCAGGGGTACGGCGAACAGCAGGGCTGTCACCGCCGCCAGCGCGAGAAGTGTACCGAGAAAAAACATGCTGTTATGATAGGTGTCTTTTTTATTTCGAACCGTTTACGACCGACGTCATCACCACGGCCACGAGGGCTGCGGTTTCGGTCCTCAGGCGCTGCTGCCCGAGCGTGATCTCCTCGAATCCGTGTTCGAGCGCGAAGTCCACTTCGGCGGGGGAGAAGTCCCCCTCGGGGCCGATGCAGACGAGCACGGACTCTCCCGGGCGGATCGCCTCGGGCAGGTAGCGTTTGCCCGAGGGGGCGTGTGCCACCCCGCAGTGGGCGATCAGCCGCCGCCCCTCGAAGGGGGCGAGCACCGCCTCGCGGAACGGGGTGAGCGGGTGAAGCACCGGGCGGTATGCCTTGAGCGACTGCTTCATGGCCGCCGTGATGATCTTCTCGCTCCGCTCGGCCTTGAAGACGCGCCGCTCGCTGTGTTCCGTTTCGAGGGGGATCACGGCGCCGATGCCCACCTCGGTGGCCTTCTCGAGAAACCACTCGAAGCGGTCGGCGTTCTTGGTCGGGGCTACGGCCACCGTCAGTGCATAGGAGAGCCGCTCGAAGTCGGGGATCGTCTCGACGACCTCCACGGTGCACCGGCGCGGGTCGTCCTCCACGATCCGGCAGCGGTAGAGCGTACCCCGCCCGTCGGCGATGTGGAGTGTTGCGCCGCGTCCCAGGCGCAGCACGCGGATGCAGTGTTTCGACTCCTCCTCGCCGAGCGTATGTAGGGGCGGTACGATCGCGGGATCGTAAAAAAGTTGCATACCTGCTATAATTTACTAACTTTGCAACGGCTTGAGCCGGCGCATGGAGATGCCCCGGCGTTTGCAGGCTGCAAAGTTATATAAAATAAGACGACTGATGAAACGTATTGCAGGATTATTGACACTTTTTCTGGCCATGACGACCGTTGCGTGCAAGTCCGACAAAAAGGTCGGCGAAAACCCCTTCTTCTCGGCATGGGAGACGCCCTACGGCGTTCCTCCCTTCGACAGGATTCTACCCGAACATTTCCTCCCGGCCATCGAGCGCGGCATGTCGCTGCACGATGCCGAGATCGACGCCATCGTGACCAACCGCGACGAGCCGACCTTCGAGAACGTCATCCTGGCGTTCGACAACTCGGGGCAGATGCTTGCGCAGACCTCGCTGGTCTTCGGCATGCTCTGTGCCGCGCAGAACACGCCCGAGATGCAGGCCCTGCAGGAGCAGGCGATGCCCCGGCTGACGGCCCACTACGACAAGATCCTGCTCAACGACGCGCTTTTCGAGCGGGTGAAGGCGGTCTACGATAACCGGGCGACGTTCGACCTCGACGCCGAGCAGAGCCGCCTGCTGGAGAAGACCTACCGTTCGTTCGTGCGCGCCGGAGCGCTGCTCGGTGCCGACGAGAAGGCCCGGCTGGCGGAGATCAACGGCGAACTGGCCCTCGCTTCGGTGAAGTTCGGCAACAACCTGCTGGCTGAGAACTACAACTTCACGATGGAACTCGAGCCCGAGCAGATGACCGGGCTGCCGGCCGGCGTGCAGGAGCAGGCCCGCGAGAAGGCCCGCGAACTGGGCAAGGGAAACAAGGGGGTCTTCACGCTGCAGAAGCCGAGCATGATCCCCTTCCTGACCTATTCGCCCGACCGCGAACTGCGCGAGCGGATCTACACGGCCTACCTGAACCGCTGCAACCGCGGTGACGAGTACGACAACAAACAGCTCATCAACGACTTCATCCGCCTGCGCACGGAGAAGGCCCACCTGCTGGGCTATCCCTCCTACGCCGCCTATGTCGTGGACGACGAGATGGCCGGCACGACCGAAGCGGTCTACGACCTGCTCGAGGGGGTCTGGGCTCCGGCGCTCGAGAGTGCCAAGCGTGAGCTGGGCGAGCTCGACTCGCTCTTCCGCAAGGACTTCCCCGACGGTGAGTTCGCCTCGTGGGACTGGTTCTACTACGCCGAGAAACTCCGCAAGCAGAAGTACAACCTCGACGAGGAGATGCTGCGTCCCTACTTTGCGCTGGAGAATGTCCGCAGCGGCGTCTTCTTCCTCGCCAACCGCCTCTACGGCATCACCTTCCGGCCGATCGTCGTGCCGGTCTACCATCCCGAGGTGACGGCTTTCGAGGTGCTCGATGCCGACGAGTCGCACCTCGGCGTGCTCTATTTCGACTTCTTCCCCCGCGAGGGCAAGGGGCAGGGCGCCTGGTGCGGCAACTACGTTGAGCAGACCTACCGCGACGGCGAGCGGGTGGCTCCCGTCGTGTCGATCGTGGCCAATTTCACCCGTCCGACGGGCGACAACCCGGCGCTGCTGACCCTCGACGAGGTCGAGACGCTCTTCCATGAGTTCGGCCACGCGCTCCACTTCCTCTTCCACGACGTGAAGTACCGCGGCCTGTCGGAGGTCGAGGGCGATTTCGTCGAGCTGCCGTCGCAGGTCATGGAGAACTGGGCCTTCAACCCCGAGGTGCTCAAGCAGTATGCCGTACACTACCGCACGGGCGATGTGATGCCTGAGGCGCTGATGGCCAAGATCGCCCGCAGCGAACTCTTCAACCAGGGCTTCATGACCACCGAGCTGATCGCCGCGTCGCTCTCCGACATGGACATCCACTCGATGACCGAGTATGCACCCTTCGATCCGATGGAGTTCGAACGCAAGGTGCTCAACGAGAAGCGGGGCCTCATCCCGCAGATCGAGCCGCGCTACCGCTATCCCTACTTCAGCCACATCTTCGACGGAGGCTATTCGGCCGGATACTATTTCTATACGTGGGCCGAGGTGCTCGACAAGGATGCCTTCGAGGCCTTCCGCGAGAGCGGCGACCTGTTCAACCGCCGCGTGGCCGACGATTTCCGCCGCAAGATCCTCGAGCGCGGCGGTTCGGAGGACGGGATGACCATGTACCGCGCCTTCCGCGGCAAGGATCCCGACAAGCGGGCCATGCTGCGCAGCCGCGGGCTGTGGACCGATCCCGAACCTGCCGATTCGCTGGCCGCCGGCCCGCAGCCTGCCGCGGGGGCCGCTGCCGAGGCTGTGGCGGAGAACTGATCCCGCCGATTCGTGAAGAAACCGCAAACCCTGTACCTTATATGAAAAAAGCAATTCTTGTCATGGCTGTTTCCATCCTGGCCGCCGGTTGTGCCGACAACTCGATTCCCCGGGCCGACCTGCCCGAACTGGACCTTTCGAATCCGCTGCTGGCGGAGTGGGATACCCCTCATGCCACGCCGCCCTTCTCGCGCATTGAACTCAAGGACTACGAGCCGGCATTCGACGCGGCGATCGCCTGCTCGCGTGCCGAGGTCGAGGCGATCGTCCGCAACCCCAGGAAGCCGACCTTCATGAATACGATCGTCGCCCTGGAGCGTCAGGGCGCCCTGCTCAACCGCATTGCGGGGGTCTTCTTCAACCTGATGAGCGCCGATACGTCGGACGAGATGCAGCAGATCGCCGAGCGCGTGCAGCCCAAGCTGACCGCCCTGTCGAACGACATCTCGCTCAACCCCGAGCTCTTTGCCCGCGTGAAGGCGGTCTACGAACACCCCGGACGCAAACTCTCCACCGAAGACCGGCGCCTGCTGGAGAAGACCTACCGGAGCTTTGCTCGTAACGGTGCCGCCCTGTCGGACGAGGACAAGGAGCTCTACCGCCAGTATACCACCGAGCTGTCGGCCCTCTCGCTCGAATTCGACCGCAACTCGCTGGCCGCGACCAACGCCTTCACGCTCCATATCACCGACCCTGCGGTGGTGGCCGAACTGCCCGCCTTCGTGCGCGAGGGTATGGCCGCCGAGGCCAAGTCGCGCGGCGAGAAGGGTTGGGTCGTCACGCTGCAGTATCCGAGCTACCTGCCCTTCATGACCTATTCGTCGAACCGTGCGCTCAAGGAGAAGCTCTGGCGGGCCAACAGCTCCTGCTCGCTGGGCGGTGAGTTCGACAATACGGAGGTGGTGAAGAAGATCGTCAATACGCGGCTGAAGCTGGCCCGCCTGCTCGGTTACGACTGCTATGCCGACTATGTGCTCGAGGAGCGCATGGCCAAGGACACGCCGACGGTCCGTGCCTTCCTTGCCGAACTGCTCGATGCCTCGAAGGAGTATGCCGACGCCGACTACCGCACGATCTCGGAGTATGCCGCCTCGCAGGGCTTCAAGGGAACGCTCATGCCGTGGGACTGGTCTTACTATACCGAGAAGTACAAGCGCGAGAAGTATGCGCTCGACGCCGAGACGGTGAAGCCCTATTTCGAACTCGAGCGGGTGAAGAAGGGCGTCTTCCTGCTGGCCAACAAACTCTATGGGCTCAACTTCACGCCCAATCCCGGGATCGAGGTCTACCATCCCGACGTGACGGCCTACGACGTCACCGATGCCGGGGGCCGCTTCATGGCGGTGCTCTATCTCGACTTCTTCCCCCGTGCCTCGAAAAACTCGGGCGCGTGGATGACCGAGTTCCGCGGAACGAAGCGCGTGGACGGCGAGGAGACCCGACCGCTGGTGTCGCTGGTGATGAACTTTACGAAGCCGACCGAGACGACCCCCTCGCTGCTGACCTTCGACGAGGTGGAGACCTTCCTGCATGAGTTCGGACACTCGCTGCACGGCATGCTGGGCGAAGGTTCCTACGAGTCGCTCACCGGCACGAACGTCTACCGCGACTTCGTCGAACTGCCGTCGCAGATCATGGAGAACTGGGCCACGGAGAAGGAGTTCCTCGACCTGTGGGCCGCACATTACCAGACCGGGGAGAAGATTCCCTCGGAGATTGTCGATCGCATCGTCGCCGCGCAGAACTACCTGGCGGCCTATGCCAACGTGCGCCAGCTGTCGTTCGGTCTGACCGACATGGCCTGGCATACGCTCACCGAGCCCTTCGAGGGCGATGTCGAGCTTTTCGAGCGCGAGGCGATGGCCCCGACGCAGGTGCTGCCCGTCGTCGAGGGTACGGCTATGTCGCCCGCCTTCGGCCACATTTTCGCTGGAGGCTATGCCGCCGGATACTACGGATACAAGTGGGCCGAGGTGCTCGAGGCCGATGCCTTCTCGCTCTTCAAGGAGAAGGGGATCTTCAACCGCGAGGTGGCCACGTCGTTCCGCGACAACATCCTCTCGAAGGGCGGAACGGAGGATCCCATGGAGCTCTATGTCCGCTTCCGCGGCCACAAGCCCGAACCCGAGGCGTTGCTGCGCAAACTCGGGCTCGAGAAGCGGTAGCGCTCCTGCCGCTCCCGGAAAACGGATGCGGGCAGTCCCCTTCGGAGGACTGCCCGCATTGTCGTTGTGTCCGTGCACGGACGGATGTTGCCGGATGGGTCTATGCAAACGAAAACCCCGCCACCTTGCGGTCGCGGGGTTTTGTTGAGCTACCTGGATTCGAACCAAGAATAACAGGACCAGAATCTGTTGTGTTACCATTACACCATAGCTCAATGACGTTTTGGTGATGCAAAAGTAGAACTTTATTTTGCAATTGCAAAGAAAAATCAGAAAAAAATTTCGTAATTTTGTTTTCATGACGCCCCGAGCAAGGGGGTTGAAAACGTAAAACTACTTAAAACCAGTAAATTATGGGAATTAAATTCCGCCTCGTGGTCATGAACTTTCTTCAGTATGCAATCTGGGGAGCGTACCTGACCTCGATGGGATCCTATCTTGTGGGCGTCGATCTGGCGTCGCATATCGGAATCTTCTATGCCATGCAGGGCATCGTCTCGCTCTTCATGCCCGCCGTCATCGGAATCGTGGCCGACCGCTGGGTGCCTGCACAGCGGCTGCTCGGCATCTGCCACCTGACGGCCGCCCTCTTCATGGGGGCGGCGGGCTACTACGCCCTCTCGGCCGGTCCGGAGGTCTCGTTCGGGATCCTCTTCACGCTCTATTCGTTCAGCGTAGCCTTCTACATGCCGACGATCGCCCTCTCGAATTCCGTGGCCTACAGCGTGCTCGAAGGGGCCGGTATGGATACCGTGAAGTCTTTCCCGCCGATCCGTGTCTGGGGCACTGTCGGCTTCATCTGCTCGATGCTCGTCTGCGATGCGGCCGGTTTCCAGACCACCTGCATGCAGTTCATCCAGTGCGCCGTGTTGGGACTCCTGCTCGGCCTCTATGCCATGACCCTTCCGTCGTGTCCGGTCAGTCGCTCGGCCGAGCGCAAGAGCCTGGTCGAGGCCCTCGGACTGCGCGCCTTCACGCTCTTCAGGCAGAAGAAGATGGCCCTGTTCTTCATCTTCTCGATGCTGCTGGGCGTCTCGCTGCAGATCACCAACGGCTTTGCGAATCCCTTCATCACCAGTTTCCGCGACATCCCCGAATATGCCTCCACGTTCGGCGCCAACCACGCCAATGCGCTGATCTCGCTCTCGCAGATCTCCGAGACGCTCTGCATCCTGCTCATTCCCTTCTGCCTGAAACGTTTCGGCATCAAGAACGTCATGCTCATGGCCATGTTCGCCTGGGTGCTCCGCTTCGGCCTCTTCGGCCTGGGCAACCCCGGAAGCGGCGTGTGGATGTTCATCCTCTCGATGATCGTCTACGGCGTGGCCTTCGACTTCTTCAACATCTCGGGATCGCTCTTCGTCAATAAGGAGACCGATACGACGATCCGCTCCTCGGCACAGGGGCTCTTCATGATCATGACCAACGGCATCGGCGCCACGATCGGAACGCTCGGCGCGCAGGCCGTCGTCAATCATTTTGTCTACTCGCAGCAGGGGGCCGAGGCGATGGTTGCGGGGTGGTCTGCCTCGTGGCTGATCTTTGCCGGCTATGCCCTGCTCGTGGGAGTGGTCTTCGCCCTGGTATTCAAATACCGGCACGACCCCGAGTCCGTGGCCGACGGCCTGAACCGTTGATCCCGCTCCGCCCGGAGCACACAGGGCGGATACAGCACAGTCTGTCCGGTGTCGGAGTTTTCCGATGCCGGATTTTTTTTGGAATGCGGGGTAGCGGGATGGAGACAGGCCGTGTCAGTACATGTTGTCGTACATCGACTGCGACTTGTCGTACTTCAGGTCGGAGAGCGAGGCGGCCTTCACGCCGATGTTGAAGCTCCAGCTCTTGTGGTAGCCGAAGGGGATCCACGAGAAGGACATCTGCCAGCAGTGGAGGTCGCGCGTGATCGATACCGACGAGGTCGTGAGCTTTCGGGCCTTGATGTCGTAACCTCCCTGGAAGGTGATGCCCGTCTTGGGTGTGAGGTTCAGCGAGCCGTTGAAGCTGACGGTCTGCGTGACGTTCTTGCGGTATCCCGTCGTGCCGTTGTTCACGTAGGAGACCGAATAGTTCACCGCATAGTTGAAGCCGAAGTTCCACGGCAGCGAGAAGTCGTAGTAGGCCTGCGACATGTATTGCCTTCGCAGGGTGGGGTCCATCGTGCCGTAGGGGTCGTAGAACGGGTTCGAATACTCCGGGGGCAGGCTCGTGATGTCGTTTACGGCCGGCTGCGACTTGTCCTCGCGCGACTTGAAGGTGTAGCCGAACGACCAGCCCGTCGAGGTGATGCGTCCCGGGAAGAAGAGCTTGTCGTAGCGGACACCCTCGGGTGTGACGCGGTAGGGGTCGATCGTGGCCGAGAGGTTGATGCCGAAGTTCTTGAAGAGCGTCGTG
>FR891986.1:22332-51651 GCA_000434235.1 Alistipes sp. CAG:268
AGCGTCGTGCGGAACGAGAGCGAGATGGTCGAGAGCCGCATCGAGTCGGCCAGGAAGTTGTACGACCCGCCCAGACGCAGTTCGTCGATGAGTTTGATCTTCTTGACGCCCGATGTGTCCCTCTTCGAGAGCACCTTCATCTCGAGGTTCTGCGACAGCGAGAAGGTCATCGACATCGAGCGGCCCGACGAGGGCACGCCGTAGGCATTGACCGCATAGGGAGAGTAGGTCGTCACGCGGCCCGTCGAGTCGGTCTGTCGCGTGAGGTAGTAGCCGTATCTGGGATCGGCGAAGTCGGGCGTGTAGGAGAATCCGACCGACGGGGTGATCGTGTGGCGGATGGCCTGGATCTTGCGGTCGCGGCGCTTCTTCGTGAAATCGTACATGCCGTAGAGGGTCGTCGAGGCCGAGACGCTGGTGGAGTAGTTGTAGAGGCGGTAGAATCCGTAGTTAGAGGGCAGCGTGTCGGTCTGGTTCGTGATCGGATTCCACTCGTACTCCTGCTTCTTGAAGTACCACTTCTCGGTGTAGTTGAACGACGGCGTGATGTTGATGTAGTTGAGCAGGTTGAACGATGCCGATACGGGGATCGAATGCTCGATGCCGTTCTTCATGTTCTCGAGCGTCTTTTTCGAGAAGATCTCCGACTCGGTGGTGGTGACCGAGTTGGTCATCTTGCCCGTATACTGCATCGAGATCTTCTCGTACCAGCGGTCCTTGCCGGTCTTCTCCTTGCGCTTGAAGGGGTAGAATCGCGAGACGTTGAAGACCACCGTGGGCAGCGTCACCGAGATCGACTTGTTCTGCGAGTTCTGCGAGATGGCCATGTTTGCCGAGAGCGAGAAGGGGGTTCCGCTCCAGCTCTTCGAGTAGGAGATCGACGAGTTGGTCTGCGTCGAAAGGATGTCGTTGATGTTGGTGGCCGAGTAGCGGTTGTAGCCGCTGGTGGCGAAGTTCACCGAGGCCGAGAAGGTCGATCCGGGATTGGCCTTGGCATCCTGCGAGTGGGTCCACTGCACGCGGAAGTTGTTCTGCTTGATGTAGTCGGGTTCGCCCTTTTCGCCGGTCTTTACGCTCGAGAACTCCACGTTGAAGCTGCCGCTGTACTTGTATCGCTTGATGTAGCGCGAGGCGGCCGAGGCCTCCCACGAGCCGAGCGTGTAGAATCCGCCGCGGAGCGCCAGGTCGGCATATTCGCCCAGCGTGATGTAGTAGCCCAGGTCGCGGAGGAAGAATCCCTTGGAGGTCTCCTCTCCGTAGGTGGGCATCAGCAGACCCGACTTGGGGCCCATGTTGATCGGGAAGAAGCCCTCGGGTATGCCGAGGAAATAGATCGGCACGTCCTCCATGACCAGGTAGGCCGGTCCGGTGACCACCTTTTTCCCGGGAATCACCTTTGCCTTGGTCATGGCCAGGTAGAAGTGCGGGTGGTCGGTTTGGTCGCAGGTGGTGTACTTGCCGTGCTCGATGTTGAAGGTGTTGTCGGGCATCTTCTTCACGCTGCCGCCCACCAGCCATCCGTCGCCCTGCTGCGTGGCCACGCCCTTGATCTTGGCCTTCTGCGTGTCGAGGTTGTAGGTGATCGTATCCATCTGGTAGGCCGTTCCTCCCTCGGTGAACTCGGGTTTGGTAACCGTCCACTTGCCGTCCACCGAGTCGGGCTTTCCGTAGGCGTAGATCAGCTTCGTGTCCATGTCGATCTGCATGTAGTCGGCCTTCAGGTTCCGGTTCTGGTAGGTTACGTCTCCCTCGTTGTAGACGTAGACCCGCTTGTTGCGCACGTCGTAGACCAGTGAGTCGGTGTTCTTGCCCGAGAGCTGGTCGTCGAGGAACGGACGTGCGGCACGCGGGTTGCGGGTCGTGTCGGAGTCGGAGCGCGATGCCAGCGAGTCGGCCTTTTGGGCCACCAGCGAATCGACCTGCGAGGAGAAGACCGAGTCGCGCTCCTCCTGCGTCAGGTTGTTGAATTCGCGGTTGCGGCGCTCCTGTTCCCGGGCGGCGCGGGCCCGTTCGCGGCGTTCGCGGCGCGAGAGGGGTTCGGGCTTCAGGTCGAGCGGTGCGGGGGCATCGGGTTGGTCGGCCGTTGCGGGCTGCAGCGTGTCGGGAAGGTGTGCGGAAAGCGTGTCTGCCGGAGCCGTGCGGTATGCCGCAGCCGGGGCGGTGGAGCCCAGCAACGCCTGGACGAAGAGCAGAAGCACCGTCGCCGACAAGAGATATTTTACCCTTACGCTGTTCAAAATTCCAAAAATTTCCGTACCTTTGCCGACAAGTCGGCAAAAACGCCCGCCCCAGGGGCTTATTCGGCTCCATGCGGCGTGCAAGGCGCGACAAAGATAGGTAAAAATTTACAGATAGCCTGCACTTGATACCACTAAATATGCGCACACGGTTCCTCTTCCTCCTCGTACTGGCGGCGGCTACGCTTCTGACAAACGTAGTCCGCAGCGCGAATATTGCACACGGGGTCGAGGTCGTGGTGATTGACGCCGGCCACGGCGGCAAGTTTCCCGGGGCGCATTACGGCGGGGTCTACGAGAAGGACCTGACGCTGAAGGTGGCTCTCAAGGTCGGCCGCCTGATCGAACAGGGGATGCCGGGTGTGAAGGTGGTCTACACGCGCAAGACCGACAAGGAACTGGGCAAGACCCTGGCCGACGACCTGCAGGCGCGTGCCGACATCGCCAACGGCGCCGGGGGCGACCTCTTCATCTCGATCCACGTCAATGCTGCCCGTGCCACGGCGGCCCGCGGGGTCGAGACGCTCATCATGGGCGAGAGCCCCAAGGAGCAGCGCTACAACGAGAATGCACTCTACGAGAGCAACCGCGAGGACCTGATCGACATGTCGGACGAGCGGACCGCGGCGATCGTCCGGGCCTACATCCAGAACCTGCAGTTTACCTACGGCGAGTACAGCATGGCGCTGGCCCGCTTCGTACAGAACAACTACATCTCCAGCGGCCGCCACTCGCGCGGGGTGAAGCCCCAGCTGCTGCGGGTGCTCTATGCCACCGACATGCCGGGTGTGCTGACCGAGATCGGCTTCATGACCAATCCGCAGGAGATGGCCTACATGAAGTCGGAGAAGGGACAGAACGAGATCGCCCGCAACATCTACCAGGCCGTGCGCGACTATTCGGACTATGTGCTCAAGATCCGCAAGTCGGAAGGCGGGGCCGCGCCTGCGGAGCCTGCCGTCCCGGCCGAAGATACGGCCCGGGAAAAGCCCCGTCCGGCTCCCGCTCCGGCCAAGGAAACGGCCAAGGAAACGGCCAAGGATACGTCCCGTTCCGTCCCGTCCCGTCCGGCTGCCGGGGAAAAGCAGGCTTCGGCCGCGGGACAGGGGGCGAAGGCTCCGGCCGCGGAGCAGCCGTTGCGTTATGCCGTGCAGGTGATGGCCAGTTCGAAGGCGGTGCCGCTCACCTCGTCGCAGTTCCGTTCGTACCGCGGCAAGGTGAAGGAGTATGCCTCCGAGGGTTGTTTCCCCTATAAATACTGCGTCGGCGAATATGCCGACCGTGCGGCGGCCCAGAAGCGGCTGCGCGAGGTGCGTAAGGCCTTCCCCGAGGCGTTCGTGGTGAGCGTGCAGGGCGGCAGAGTCGTCAAATAACAAGGAGAATAAGAAATTCGTGATATGAAAAGAGAAGCCAAAATCGGAATCTTCGCCGTGGCGATGATCATCGCCGCATGGGCCGGAATCCGATTCCTCAAGGGATTTGACATTTTCGGCCGCAATACGGTCTATTACGCCGCCTACGACCAGGTCAATGGCGTGCAGTCGGCATCGTCGGTCATGATGCAGGGTGTGAAGATCGGCACCGTGACCGGAATCTCGTTCGATCCGCAGCGCAGCGACAAGGTGATCCTGCAGCTGACCATCAAGCGGCAGTACCGCATCCCGTCGGATTCCGAGGCGAAGATCGTCAGCAGCAGCCTCATGGGCGCCAAGGCCATCGAGGTGACCTATGGGGAGTCGGACATCTACCTCGAAAAGGGAGACACGCTCCGTTCGAGCCGCAACCGCGACCTGATGGACATGGCCGGTTCGGAACTGGAGTTCTTCAAGCAGAAGATCTCGCAGGTGACCGACGAACTTTCGCTCACGCTCGGCAACATTAACCGCCTGCTGGAGGAGAACGGCGAAAACATCTCCGGAACGCTCGGAAACCTCAACAACCTCTCGGGCGACCTGGCGCAGCTGCTCGATTCCGAGAAGAGCAACCTGCAGGAGGCCGTGCGCAACCTGACGGAGTTCGCCGACATGTTGGGCGAGAATGCGCCCCGCGTGGACAGCATCGTGGGCAACCTGAATGACGTTACGGGGGAGTTGGCCGAGGCGGAATTCGCCCGCAAGCTCTCCGACGCCGTCGGACAGGTGGGCAGCCTGCTCGAGCGGATCGAGGCCGGCGAGGGCACGGTAGGACGTCTGGTGAACGACCCGGCGCTCTACGATTCGCTGACTACGGCCGGCAGCAACCTCGCGGCGCTGCTTGCCGATCTGAAGAATTATCCGGGCCGCTACGTGCATTTCTCGCTCTTCGGCCGTGATCCCGAGAAGATGAAGGCCAAGGCGCTGCGCAAGGCTGCCAAAGAGGCCGCCCGGGCCGAGCGCGACTCCCTGAAGCGGGCGCAGTGAGCGGCGGTCCCGCGGCGGCGACGGAGCCTGCGTGAAGGGGCGTCGGCGCGTTCCCCTGAACGGATCCCGTTCCGCAGCAGGGTGGAATCCCGCTCCGGGTGGAGCCTGCGGACGATGAAAAGTTAATTTTACGGCAATGATATATCCTGCTTCCTTCGAGCAGAAAATAGGTTTCGACCGGCTCCGCGAGCAGGTCGCAGCCCTTTGTACCATGCGCGCGGCCCGTGAGCGGATCGCCTCCGAGCAGTTCTCCACCTCGCCGCGCGAAATCGAGCGCCGGCTGGCTTTGGCCGACGAGATGCGCCTGCTCCTCGACATGGAGCACGACTTTCCCGGAGGCGAATACCCCGACATCGACCAGATCGTCGCCAAACTGCGCGTCGAGGGAACGTTCCTCGACGTCGAGGAGGTCGTTACGCTGCATCGGGCGCTGTCGGCCCTCGGCGGTGTCATTTCGTTCATCCTCAACCGTCAGGATCGCTATCCGACGCTCTGGGACCGCACGCACGGCGTGGCCGCGTTCCCCGAGATCGTCCGGCGCATCGATGCGATCGTCGATCGCTTCGGCAACGTCCGTGACAACGCCTCGCCGGCCCTGCAGGAGATCCGGCGCGCGATCCGCGAACGCGAGGGGCAGGCCGCCAAGCGCCTGCAGGCCGTCCTGGCCTCGGCCAAGGGGGCCGGGATCGTCGATGCCGATGCGCAGATCTCGATCCGCGACGGTCGGGCCGTGATCCCCGTCGCCGCAGCCAACAAACGCAAACTCAACGGATTCATCCACGACGAGTCGGCTACCGGAAAGACCTTCTATGTCGAGCCGGTCGAGGTCGTGGAGATCAACAACGAACTGCGCGAGCTGGAGTATTCGGAGCGGCGCGAGATCGTCCGCATCCTCTCGGAATTCACCGACTCGATCCGTCCTGATGCCGCCCTGATCGCCGACTCGGGCGACTACCTCGCCGAGATTGACATGCTGCGCGCCAAGGGACGCTGGGCTTCGGAGAACGGCTGCGTGCGCCCGATCCTCTCGACCGACGACCGCCTGGTGCTCCGCACGGCCCGCCACCCGTTGCTGCAGCAGACGCTGCGTGCCGCCGGCCGCGAGATCGTGCCGCTCGATCTGCAGCTCGACCGCCGCAAGCACATTCTCGTCATTTCTGGCCCGAACGCCGGCGGCAAGTCGGTCTGCCTGAAGACCACGGGCATCGTGCAGTACATGTTCCAGTGCGGGTTCCTGGTCCCGACGTCGGAGATTTCGGAACTGCCCGTCTTCGAGAGCATCTTCATCGACATCGGCGACGAACAGTCGATCGACAACGACCTCTCGACCTACTCGTCGCACCTGCTCAACATGAAGCACATGCTGGCCGGGGCCTCCGACCGCACGCTGGTGCTCATCGACGAGTTCGGCTCGGGTACCGAGCCCACGATCGGCGGGGCCATCGCCGAGGCGATCCTCGAGCGGCTGCTCGACCGGGGCTGCTACGGTGTCATCACCACGCACTACGCCAACATCAAATACTATGCGTCGAACACCGAGGGCATCGCCAACGGCGCGATGACCTTCGACGTGCAGCGCATCCGTCCGCTGTTCCGCCTCGAGATGGGCAAGCCGGGCAGTTCGTTTGCCGTGGAGATCGCCCGCAAGATCGGCCTCCCGGAGGAGATCATCCGTGCGGCCAGCGAGAAGGCCGGTTCGGACCACATCAACATCGAGAAGCAGTTGCGCGAGATCGCGCGCGACAAGCACTACTGGGAGCAGAAGCGCGACCGCATTCGCCTGACGGACCGCAAGGTCGAGGAGCTCGAGCAGAATTATGCCGAGCAGCTCTCGAAGATCCGCTCCGAGCGGCAGGAGATCCTGCGGCGGGCCAAGCAGGAGGCGCAGCAGCTCATTGCCGATGCCAACCGGCAGATCGAGAATACGATCCGCACGATCCGCGAGGCGCAGGCCGAGAAGGAGCTGACACGCCTGGCGCGTCGTGAACTGGACGACTTCCGCGAAAAGGTCGATGAGGCCGACACGGCCGAACACGACGCTTCGGTGGCGCGCGAGATGGAGCGCATCGAGCGGCGGCGCCAGCGCCGGGCCGAGCGGAAGGCCCGCGAGGGAAGTGAGCTCAAACAGGCGGCGGCGCCCGTTGCGGAGCAGCCCCGCGAGGTGGTCGAGGGCTCGAAGGTCCGCATGGCCGGACAGGAGATGGTCGGCGAGGTGCGCTCGATCAAGGGACGCAAGGCCCAGGTGGCTTTTGGACAGATACTCACCACGGTGGACAAGGCGCAACTCACCGTTGTCTCGAACCGCGAATACCGCGAGGCGACGCGCCCCGTGACGGCCCGGACGGTGGTCTCGGCCGACATTTCGGCGCGCAAGCTTAACTTCAGGGACCACATCGACGTGCGCGGCATGCGGGCCGCCGAGGCGCTGGAGACCGTGCAGGACTTCGTGGACGACGCGCTGATGCTCGGCGTGGGGTCGGTCTCGATCCTCCACGGCAAGGGTACCGGCGCCCTGAAGGAGGAGATCCGCCGCTACCTGCGCACGGTGCCCGACGTCGCTTCGGTCGCCGACGAGCATGCCGACCGGGGCGGTGCCGGCATCACGATCGTAACCTTCGCCGTCTGACCGATTTTTTGACGGGAAACCGTCCAACAATACAGGTTTTTTATGAAATACCTTCTTTCACAGATCGCCGCCATCACGGGCGGCGTCTTTTCCGGCTGCGACCGCGAGGTGCAGTCGGTGGTGACCGACAGCCGTTCGCTGACGTGCGAGCTGGCCACGGGTCCGATGTTCGTGGCCATGCGGGGCGCCAACCACGATTCGCACGACTACATCCGGGAGATGTGCGGGCGGGGCGTGCGCGCCTTTCTGGTCGAGCGCCCCGTCGAGCCGGCCGAGGGGTGCGGCTATGTCGTGGTGGAGAATGCCATCGACGCGCTGCAGTCGCTGGCTGCCTACCACCGGGCCTGTTTCCGCGGTACGGTCGTGGGCATCACGGGCTCGAACGGCAAGACCGTCATCAAGGAGTGGCTGGCCGAGGAGCTCCCCGCGGGGATGAAGTGCTACCGCTCGCCGAAGAGCTACAACTCGCAGCTGGGCGTGCCCCTCTCGGTGCTGATGCTCGAGGGCGACGAACAGCTGGCCATCTTCGAGGCCGGCATCTCGAAACCCGGTGAGATGGAGCGCCTCGAGCGTATCATCCGCCCCGACGTGGTGGTCTTCACCTCGATCGGCGACGCCCATCAGGAGAACTTCCTGAACCTCGAACAGAAGTGCCTCGAGAAGATGACACTGGCGCGCAGCGCGTCGAAGATCGTCTACCACAGCTACTACGAGCCGCTCGGGCGCCTGATCGCCTCGCATTTCGCCGAGCGGAAGCTCTACGATGCGGCCGCATATCCCCGCATCCCGGAGTCGGTCATCGGCAACGAGGCCTCGCGGCGCAACGCCCAGATCGTCGAGGCCTTCTGTGCGGCCATGGAGTTCCCGGCCCCGTCGTTCGCCTCGGCTCCCGAGGTAGCCATGCGCCTCGAAGTCAAGGAGGGTATCAACGACTCGGTGCTCATCAACGACGCCTACAACCTCGACCTCAATTCGCTGGCCCTGGCCCTCGACTACCTGCACAACGTGGCGCTCTCGCGGCGGCGTACCCTCATCCTGTCGGACATCGCGCAGAGCGGTCTGTCGGACGACGAACTCTACAGCCGCGTGGCGGGCATGGTCTCGCGTGCCGGCATCGACACCTTCATCGGCATCGGGCCCCGCCTGAAACGCTACGCCGCGCTCTTTGCGTGCGATCGGGAGTTCTATGCCTCGACCGACGAGTGCATTGCCCGCATCGGCCGCGGGGCCGTGGCCGGCCGCGCCGTGCTGCTGAAGGGCGCCCGCGACTTCCGTTTCGAGAAGATCGCCCATGCGCTGGCACGCAAGAGCCACACCACCGTGCTGGAGGTCGATCTCGATGCCATGATCCATAACCTCAACTATTTCCGCGCCCAGCTCTCCCACGGTACGAAGCTCGTGGCGATGGTCAAGGCCGCGTCGTACGGCGCGGGTGACTTCGAGGTGGCGCAGATGCTCCAGCACCAGGGGGTGGACTACCTTGCCGTGGCCTTTGCCGACGAAGGGGTGCTGCTGCGCGAGCGGGGCATCACGATGCCCATCGTGGTGCTGAACGCCGATGCCGACAGCTTCGATCTGATGATCGCCAACCGGCTCGAGCCCGAGATCTACAGCTTCCGGTCGCTCGATGACTTCGCTTCGGCCGTCTCGCATGCCGGGGAGTTCCGCTATCCGATCCACCTGAAACTCGATACGGGCATGCACCGGCTCGGCTTCATGGAGGAGGAGATCGACCGTTTGTGCGAGGTGCTGCCCCTGCGCCCGGAGGTGAAGGTGGCGACGGTCTTCTCGCACCTGAACTGCGCCGACATGCCCGAGGAGGATGCCTACACGCGGGCGCAGATCGCCCGTTACGACCGGATGAGCACGCGGCTGGTCGAGGCGCTGCCCTATCCGGTGATCCGCCACACGGCCAACTCGGCGGCCATCGAGCGCTTCCCCGAGGCGCAGTACGACATGTGCCGCCTCGGACTGGGGCTCTACGGCTTCGGGTGGCAGCACAACCCGTCGCTGCGTCCCGTCTCGACGCTCCGGACCCGGATCGTCGCGATCAAGCACCTGGCGGCCGGCGAGACGGTCGGTTACGGGCGTGCCGGACGCCTCACGCGCCCGAGCGTTACGGCGACGATCCCCGTGGGCTATGCTGACGGACTGGATCGCCATCTGGGCTGCGGCCGTTGGTCGGTGCTCGTGGCCGGATCTCCGGCGCCGATCGTCGGACGGGTCTGCATGGACAGCTGCATGATCGACATCACGGAGATCGCAGGCGTGGAGGAGGGCGACGAGGTGACGATCTTCTCGCCCGAAGCGGGCAACGACCTCGAAACGATGGCCCGCGTGCTCGATACGATCCCCTATGAAATCATGACGTCGGTTTCAAACCGCGTCAAACGAATCTACCTCAAGGAGTAATGGCTGCAGGAACCCTCTATCTGATCCCTTGTCCAATCTCGGACGAGACCGCCCCGTGGGACGTGCTCCCGGCGTCGAACCGCGCCGTGATGGACTCGTTGGACTACTTCATCGTCGAGAATACGCGCACGGCGCGGCGTTTCCTGTCGAAGGCGGGCGTGACGCGCCCGATCGACGAACTGGAGTTTCGCGAACTGAACGAACATACGGTTGCCGAGCGCGAGGTCGGGGAGCTGGTCAAACCCCTGCTTGCGGGGCGTTCGGCCGGGGTGATCTCCGAGGCGGGCGTGCCGGGTGTCGCCGATCCGGGTGCGGCCGTGGTTGCGGAGTGCCATCGCTGCGGCATTCGGGTCGTGCCGCTGGTCGGACCATCGTCGATCCTGCTTGCGCTCATGGCCTCGGGACTTAACGGGCAGTCGTTCGCCTTCAACGGATACCTCCCCGTCAAGCCGCCCGAGCGGTCCCGGGCGATCCGCTTCTTCGAACGCCGCGCCCAGGCCGAAGGACAGTCGCAGCTCTTCATCGAGGCTCCCTACCGCAACGTGAAACTCTTCGAGGAACTCCTGCGCACGCTCGCTCCGACGACGCGGCTGACTCTGGCCGTCGATGTCACGGCCCCCGGCGAGCGGATCATAACCCGTACCGTGGCCGAGTGGCAGCGGCAGCCGCTACCCGAAATGAACAAACGTCCGGCGATTTTCATCATCGGATGAGCCCTTGCCGGCCGGTTGGTATGCAATTTGCGCAAATAGAGGCGGAAAAACCGAAAAAATACCAGATATGAAAGAGGAAAAAGTTTATAATGAGGCCGTTAAGGACGGCGAGAAGAGCGCTTCCGAGACCGGACAGACGACCGCGGAAACGGCGGCGGATGCCAATATGGCAGACGCTGCGGCAGCGTCGGCTGACACGATGTCAGTCGAAGGCGAGCGTCCCGAAGGCGAAGCCGCGGCCGAACTCGAGTCGGTGCTGGCCGAATGGCAGGACAAGTACCTGCGCCTGCAGGCCGAGTTCGACAACTACCGCAAGCGTACGATCCGCGAGAAGATGGAGCTGGTCGAGACGGGCGGGCGCGACGTCCTGCTGGCAATGCTTCCCGTGCGTGACGACGTGCAGCGGGCCGTGGCGGCAATGGAGAAGAGCGACGACATCGAGGCGCTGCGTGCCGGCGTGCAGCTCATCGCGCAGAAGTTCACCGAGGCGCTGCGCCAGAAGGGCGTCACGGAGATCGAGGTCAAGGACAAGGAGTTCGACGCGGAGTTGTGCGAGGCCGTGGCCCGCTTCGCTGCCGGCGAGGAGAAGAAGGGCAAGGTCATCGACGTCGTGCAGACGGGCTACCGTCTGGGCGAACGGGTGCTTCGCTTCGCGAAAGTCGTTGTAGGAGAGTAGGATCATGGCAGAGAAAAGAGATTACTACGAGGTGTTGGGCGTTTCGAAAAACGCCAATGCCGACGAGATAAAGAAGGCCTACCGCAAGGCGGCCATCAAGTACCACCCGGACAAGAACCCCGGGGACAAGGAGGCCGAGGAGAAGTTCAAGGAGGCGGCCGAGGCCTACGACGTGCTGTCGAATCCCGACAAGCGTGCCCGCTACGACCAGTTCGGACACGCCGGGATGAGCGGCGCTGCGGGCGGGGCCGGCGGCTTCGGCGGCTTCAGCGGCGGCGGCTTCTCGATGGAGGACATCTTCTCGCAGTTCGGCGATATCTTCGGCGGCCATTTCGGGGGCGGGTTCCGCTCCTCGTCGTCGGGCGGCCGGCGGGTGAACCGCGGCACGGACATCCGTGTCAAGGTGCGGCTCACGCTGCAGGAAGTGGCCAACGGCGTCACGAAGAAGCTCAAGATCACCAAGACGATCGCCTGCGACAAGTGCGGCGGCACGGGCGCCCGCGATGCGAACGCCTATTCGACCTGCTCGACCTGCAACGGGACGGGTTATGTGACGCGTGTCGAGAACACCTTCTTCGGCCGCATGCAGACCCAGGGCGTCTGCCCCACGTGCGGCGGCGCGGGCAAGGTGATCACGGCCCCCTGCGACAAGTGCAAGGGCGAGGGTACGCTGCGCGGTGACGAGGTCGTCGAGATCCATATCCCGGCCGGAGTGGGCGAGGGTATGGTGCTCACCGTCTCGGGCAAGGGCAATGCGGCGCGCCACGGCGGCGTGAACGGCGACCTGCAGGTGCTCATCGAGGAGGAGCCGAATCCCGAGCTGGTGCGCGACGGCAACGACCTGATCCACAACCTCAACATTACGGTGACGACGGCCCTGCTGGGCGGTACGGTCGAAGTGCCGACCGTGGACGGACGGGCCAAGATCAAGATCGCTCCCGGAACGCACGCCGGCAAGGTCCTGCGTCTGGGCGGCAAGGGATTGCCTGAGGTGAACGGCTACGGCCGCGGCGACGAGCTGGTTGTCGTGGACATCACCATCCCGTCGAAACTCACCGCCGAGGAGAAGCGCCTGGTCGAGCAGCTGGCCCAGCAGCCCGATTTCCAGCACGCCGAGTCGGTCAAGAATCAGAACATCTTCGAACGCATGAAGAGTTTCTTCCGCTGACGGGCCGTGCGGCCCGGCGGAGAGCGTTCCGACGCTGCAGCCCCTGCCGATGGCAGGGGCTTGCCGTATGCGGCCCGCGCGTCTGAAGCGATAAAATCGCGGCGCCGGGGCACCGAAAGCAATAAATCTCGGAAGATATTCGTATCTTTACCGAAAATTAGTTCAGAGCAGCTATGTTAGGCTTTTCCCCGTTCAAGAAACACGCGAACAAGTTCAACTACATTCCGCGCTACTACGATCCCGAGAAGGAGGCGCGCGAGCAGCGCCGGGCCGAGTTGCGCGGCGAGCGGGCCGAGGATGCCGGGCGTGAATACACCCCCGGACAGTACATCCGCACGCAGCGCGACGCACGTGCCGCCCGCCATGCCGGCGAGCAGGGGCGGGGCCGGACGCGGGTGCTGAAGATGGTCGTGGCGGCGGTCTTCGTCATGCTCTTCATCTACCTGCTCTATCCGAAGCTGGCCGAGTTCTTCCTGCGGGCACAGCAGGGAAAGACACCGGCCGGGCAGACGCAGGTCGAGCAGGGGACGTTCGATCCCTATGCCCCGATCCTGGTCGTCCCGAACGATTACGAAGAAGAATAACGGCAGATGGCAGATAAAATCAGATTGTTGCCCGAGGTGGTCGCCAATCAGATCGCCGCGGGTGAGGTGGTCAATCGCCCCTCGTCGGTGGTCAAGGAGATGATGGAGAACGCCATCGACGCCGGGGCCGCTTCGGTGAAGGTCAATTTCCGCGATGGAGGCCGCGAGCTGATCCAGATCGTCGATGACGGTTGCGGCATGTCGCCCATCGACGCGCGCATGGCCTTCGACCGCCATGCCACAAGCAAGATCCGCGACGTGGAGGACATCTATGCCCTCCATACGTTCGGTTTCCGCGGCGAGGCGCTGGCCTCGATCGCCGCCGTGGCACAGGTCGAGCTCCGCACGAGGCAGGCCGACGACGAGATGGGCACCCAAACCGAGATCAACGGCGGGCAGTTCGCCGGGCAGCGTCCCGTGATGTGCCCCGTCGGCTCGCAGTTCTTCGTGCGCAACCTCTTCTACAACGTTCCAGCCCGCCGCCGGTTCCTGGACAAGAGCACGACCTCGGCGGCGCAGATCAAGAGCGAGTTCCAGCGGGTCGCGCTGTGCAATCCGCAGATCGCCTTCGAGCTCTATGCCAACGATGCCCCGGTCTATTCGCTTCCGGCCTCTTCTCTGGCCGGCCGCATCGTCGATGTGGTCGGACGGCACATCAAGCAGAACCTGCTGGAGGTGGGGGCCGAGACCTCGATCGCCTCGATTGCGGGATTCATCGGCCGGCCAGCCGCGGCCAAGAAACGCAACACGGAGCAGTATCTCTTCGTCAATGGGCGCTATTTCAAGAGCACCTACCTCACGAGTGCCGTGATGAAGGCCTACGAGAAGCTTATTCCCGTCAATGCACAGCCCTCCTATTTCCTCTACCTCAGTATCGATCCCGGACGGATCGACGTCAATGTCCATCCGCAGAAGACCGAGGTGAAGTTTGCCGACGAGGAGGCCGTGTGGCAGATCGTCCATGCCGCCGTACGCGAGACGCTGGCCAAGACGGGAGCGGTGCCCCTGATGGATTTCGACAGCGAGGGGCAGGTCGATATCCCCGTCCTGCAGCGCGGGGTCGTCTACAACGAGCCGAAGGCCATGTCCAACAACGACTACAATCCTTTCCGTGAGGAGTATATCGACCCTTCGGCCCCCGATCCGAATGTCGATTTCACGGGATTCGACGTCCCGTGGAGCGATCCGGCCGAGGCCATGGGAGGCGGGAGCCTCTCCGATGCCGCCGCTCCGGCGATGCGGACCCCGACGGTGCCGCCGTCGGTCCGTCCGCTGGATCCGGCTCCGGTGCCCCGTATCCCGACTGTCCGTCCGACTGCGGCGTGGGGCGGCGCTGTCGGTGACGGTGAGGCGTTCGACGACATCGCTTCGGATGCTTCGTTCGACGGCGGCTGCCTGTCCGTTCCGTCGGGCGGTGAGGCCGGTGAGGAGTTCACCGACATCGTATCGGGCGGTGAGTTCGGCGAGAGTTCGCTCGATTTCGTCTCTTCGGATGATGCGGAGTGCACGCAGAGCCGCCTTGAGGTCGGTGCGCATCCGGAGTTTTCCGACCCCCTGTCGTTGGGAGGAGGGCTTCTTGCGGCGCTGCTCGACGGCCGTTTCGTCGTTGTGGACATTCGCCGGGCCCGGGAGCGGATCCTCTATGAGGAGTACCTCCGCATGGCCGGCTGTTCGACGGCCGTGAGCCAGCAGCTGCTCTTCCCCGAGCGGCTGGTGCTCTCGGCCGAGGAGTACGACCTGCTGGAGGAGCACGCTGTGGAATTTGCTTCGCTGGGCTTCGACATCGAGTGCTGCGGTGCGGGGGCCGTCGAGGTGAAGGGCACCCCGGCCGACCTCCCGGCCGATGCGATCGACTCGATGATCTACGACCTGCTGCAGGCCTTCTCGACCCCCGTGCCGCTTGCCGACGTGCGGCGCGAACGCATCGCCTCCGTCATGGCCCGCAGCGGTGCCCGCACCGCTCCGCGGAGTCTGGGCCGCGAGGAGGCCGAGTCCCTGCTGGCGCAGCTCGCCGCGACGGGCAACGTCAGCTTCTCGCCCTCGGGCAAAGCCATCCTTGTCGAAATCACGCCCGAAGAGTTGCGCGCCAAACTGGGATAATTCGGTGAAAAAAACGTACATTTACAGAAATTTCAAACGTCCATGAATCCGTATTTTCAGACGCCTCCGGTTGTCAAGAACCTGATTATCATAAATGTATTGGCCTATATGGCCACGGCGCTGCTGCCCGTCGGCGACCAGATCTACCGCCTGTTCGCCCTCTCGGTCGGGGCTCCGGAGTTTCTGGGCATGGAGTTCCACTCCTACCAGTTCATCACCTACATGTTCCTGCACGCCAATTTCGAGCACATCTTCTTCAACATGTTCGGTCTGTGGATGTTCGGGCGCACGCTGGAGTACGAACTGGGCTCGAAGCGCTTCCTCATCTACTACATGGTCTGCGGCATCGGTGCGGCGCTGATCCAGGTCGCCACGGCCTGGCTGGCCGGCGAACTGCCAATCCAGCTTGTCGGCGCGTCGGGTGCCGTGATGGGTTTGCTGCTCGCCTTCGGCGTCATGCACCCCAATGCCGTCATCATGCTGCTCATCCCGCCGATTCCGTTGAAGGCCAAATGGTTCGTCATCATCTATGGCGTGATCGAACTCTTCCTCGGCTGGACCGGTTACGGCGGCAATGTGGCCCACTTCGCCCACGTGGGCGGCATGCTGTGGGGCTACCTGCTGCTGCAGTGGTGGAAGCGTAACGGTGCGATCCGGTTCTGACAGCCATGAGCGACAACGCATACTACGACGGTTACGGTTCGCGCGGCCCGAGGAAGGGGCGCCGGAGAGGGGTGCTGCGGCTGCTCGACGCACTGCTCACGCTCTGCTCGCTGGCGGTGGGGGCGGTGATGGTCGTCACCTATTTCGTACCCTATGTCAATCCGGGGCGGGTGTGGTTCCTGCCCGTGCTGGGGCTGGCCGCTCCGGCCGTCTACGTGGCGGCCGTGGTGCTGATGCTCTACTGGGTGATCCGCTGGCGGCGCGTGCAGGCGCTCACGATGCTGGCGGTCGTCTTCATCGGCCTCTTCGACGTGTCGCTCTTCTGGCGGCCCGAGATCCGGCGCACCTACGGCGAGGTCTCCGACCGCGGGACCTTCGAGTTCATGTCCTACAACGTCCGCGGCTTCTACGGTGAGGATGGCCAGAGCAGTGTGGACAGCGTCGTGCAGCTGATCGAACGGCTCGATCCCGATATCGTCTGCCTGCAGGAGTTCAACGGCCGTCTGGCAGACCGCTCGGAGTGTTTCCGTATCCTCTCCGACTCCTATGAGAGCGCCCGTTTCGGGCAGACTTCGGCTCCCGACTCGCTTGTCGGGGCCTCGATGATTATCCTGAGCAAATACCGCATCCTGCGCTCGGCTACCGTTCTGTCGCCTCATTCGGCGGTCTGGGCCGACGTGCTGATCGACGACGATACGGTCAGGGTCTTCAACAACCACCTTCGCTCGACGGCCATCAATGCCGACGACAACGACTTCATCACCTCCCGCATCCTCTCCGATACGGCCCGTGAGGTGAAGATCCGCAGTATCGTGAGCCGCCTGCGCGAGAACAGCGAGCTTCGGGCCTATCAGGTGGACAGCATTGCTGCGGTGATCGAGGCTACGCGGACTCCGCGGATCGTCTGCGGCGACTTCAACGACACCCCCGTGTCGTATGTCTACCGCCGGATGGCTGCCGGACTCGACGATGCCTTCAGCGACTGCGGTTCGGGCTATTCGTATACCTACCGCGGTTTCTTCAACATGCTGCGCATCGATTTCGTGCTCACCTCGCCCGAGTTCCGGGCCGTGGTCTACGAGGTTCCCGAAGTGACCTTCTCGGACCACCTGCCCGTTGTCGTGCGTCTGAAACGCACGCCGCGCAAGTAGGGCGGCGGACCCGAAGTTGTCCCCGAGAAAAAAATGTCCGGCAGACCGAGATGGCCTGCCGGACATTTTTCGTTTTCGATCAGTCGCGCTACTCCGTGATCTTCTTGCGCGGATGCACCATGTTCTCGGGACGCAGGATCTTGTTGAGCTCCTCCTCGTCCATGAGCTTGTGCTCGAGCACCAGGTCGTAGATGCCCTTTCCGCTCTGCAGGGCCTCCTTGGCCAACATCGTCGAGGTTTCGTAGCCCAGATAGGGGTTGAGGGCCGTGACCAGACCGATGCTGTTGTAGACCATGCGGCGGCACACCTCCGGGTTGGCCGTGATGCCGACGATGCACTTCTCGCGCAGCGTATTCATGGCATTGACCAGCATCTCGATGTTCTCGAAGAGCGAGAGGACGATGATCGGCTCCATGACGTTGAGCTCGAGCTGTCCGGCTTCGGAGGCCAGCGTGATGGCCAGGTCGTTGCCGATGACGCGGAAGGCCACCTGATTGACCACCTCGGGAATGACCGGATTGACCTTTCCGGGCATGATCGACGATCCCGGCTGGCGCGGCGGGAGGTTGATCTCGTTGAGTCCGCAGCGCGGGCCCGACGAGAGCAGGCGCAGGTCGTTGCAGATCTTCGACAGTTTCACGGCCAGACGCTTGAGGGCCGACGAGTTCATGATGAAGGCACCCGTGTCGCTCGTCGCCTCGATCATGTTGGCGGCTTTGGTCAGGGGCAGGCCCGTGATCTCGCGCAGGTGCTTGGTGCAGAGCTCCGCATAGTCCGGGTCGGCGTTGATGCCCGTACCGATGGCCGTGGCACCCATGTTGATCTCGTAGAAGAGCCGCATGTTGGTCTTCAGACGGTCGATCTCCTCGGTCAGCGTTGCGGCGTAGGCCTCGAACTCCTGCCCGAGGGTCATCGGCACGGCGTCCTGCAGCTGCGTGCGGCCCATCTTGATGATGTCGGCAAACTCCTCGCCCTTGGCGTGGAATGCGGCGATGAGCTCCTGCAGCGACGTCACGGCGCTGTCGATGCTCCGGGCCAGTGCGATGCGCACGGCCGTCGGGTAGGCGTCGTTGGTCGATTGCGAGAGATTGACGTGGTTGTTCGGGTGGCAGTAGCTGTATTCGCCCTTGTGGTGGCCGAGCAGTTCGAGCGCCCGGTTGGCAATCACCTCGTTGGCGTTCATGTTCGTCGATGTGCCGGCGCCTCCCTGTACCATGTCCACGACGAACTGTTCGTTGAACCGGTCTTCACGCAGCTCTTCGCATGCCCGGGTGATCGCGTCGGCGATCGCCGGATCGAGCAGCCCCAGGTCGCGGTTGGCGGCTGCAGCCCCCTGCTTCACGTCAGCCAGCGCGTGGATCAGGCGCGGAAAGAAGTTGAGCCGTACGCGGCTGATGTGGAAGTTCTCCACGGCCCGCATGGTCTGAACACCGAAGTAATACTCTTCGGGAATCTCCATTTCTCCGAGCAGATCGTGCTCACGGCGCGTTTTGCCCGACAGTTTGATCTCCGTAAAATCCATAGTTTCGTTAATTTTTTGATGTTCGTCTTACAAATATAGCATTTTTCCCGAGATTTGGTTATAGAAAAAAACTTTCTATCTTTGTATTTGCATTCCCCGGCGACGATTCCGGGGCGTGCGACGTTGCAAAACAGAAAACAGTTCAAAAAACCATGATTTTCGATTCTCTGAAGAACAGCGGACTCTACTGTTCGCTTCATCCGCGTCTTGCGCGGGCGTTCGAGCTGATCGGCTCGACCGACTGGACGGCTGTCGAGCCGGGCATCCACGAACTCGACGGCCGCGACATCTACGTGAACGTGATGGATGTCGATCTGAAGCGCAAGCCGGATGCCAAGCTGGAGGTCCACAACGAGTACATCGACATCCAGGTGCTCATCTCCGGACGCGAGGAGTCGTTCGGGTGGAGCGAGCGCCGGAACCTGCGTAAGCCCCTTGCCGAGTTCGATGCCGGAAACGACATCCAGCTCTTCGACGACGAGCCTCAGACCTACTATACGGTGCGTCCGGGGCAGTTTACGATGCTTCTGCCCGAGGACGGGCATGCCCCGATGGTGGGCGAGGGCCACATCCGCAAGATCATCGTCAAGGTGCGCCGCTGATCCGGGCCTCCGCAAGGTCTCTGAAAGCCGGGATTTTCCCGGCTTTTTTCGGTTTCTTCAGGACAATAATTCCGCCAGTCCTGCGTTTCGTTTCCAACCAAAATCTCAAATCGATGAAACGATTCTTCATCCTCTGTTTTGTCTTGGGGAACCTCGCCCTGCCGCTTTGTGCACAGCTGCCTGAGCGACCCGTTGCTTCCGGCCTGGAACTTGAGGCGGTCGGCCCGGGTGATCCCTCCGCCTTGGCGATGCGCGAGTCGCAGCGGCTGCAACAGGCTCTCGGACTCAATGACAAACAAACCCGTAAGGTCTACAAACTTTTTTATGCACATTTCAAGGCGCAGATGCCACAGACCGGAAGGTTCGGCGCTCCTCGAGGTATGGGCGGCGGCCCGGGTATGGAACCCGGCATGGGCCCGGTCGGTCCCGGCAGGATGGTCGGACATCCCGGAGCTCCCGATGGAATCGAACGTGGCGGACATCCGCAGTTTGCCGGAGCAAAGGATGCCGCGAAGGAGCGTGAGGCATGGCGCCAGACGCAGGAGAAAAAGTTCCGCAAGATCTTTACTGAGACTCAGTTTGCGGCCTGGAAAAAGTTGGAAACACTTCCGGCTGCGCCGCATCGCAGAACTTCGGAAGACCCGGTTCGCCCCGGAGAAGGCTCGGCAGAGTGAAAAACTCGGGATCCAAACAAGATCCCGAGTTTTTTGTCCCCGGAGGCGGAGTGCGGGTTGTCAGGCCGCAACGGCCGAGCGTTGGGGACGGCGCAGGATGAAACGGATGCTGCCCCACGAACAGAGGGCGCAGACGACGAAGACCGTTCCCGTCGAGAGGAGCGTGTCACCCAGGCCGACCAGCGGCGAGACGATGCCGCCGAAGGCGAATCCCAAGGCGCCGAGCAGTGCCGAGGCCGTGCCGGCGTGTTCGCGTGTGCAGTCCATGGCCAGTGTGGTGGAGGTGGTGAAGGTCAGCCCCATGCAGAAAAGCAGGGCGAAAAGCAGCGCTTCGTAGATCCAGAAACTGCAGCCCGAGGCCAGTGCGGCGGCTTCGGCTATGGCGAAGACGATCATGCCGATGCATCCGGTCAGCGTGCCCTGTTCCGGACGGCGGAAGCGCACCGCTGCCGCTGCCGCCACCCCGATCGCCACGGCATTGGCGGCGAAGCAGAGGCTGAAGCCGAAGGCCGAGAATCCGTAGTGCTCCTGCGTGATGAAGGGCGAGGAGGCGATGTAGGCGAACAGCACGCCTTGTGCGAAGCCGAACTGGAGCACGTAGCCTACGAACCGGCGGTTGCGGAGCACGCTGCCAAAGCCGTGGAGAATGTCGTGCCAGGCCACGGAGCTGCGGCGTTCGGCGGGGAGGGTCTCGCGGTAGCGCCAGCTTCCGGCAAGCAGGACGAGGCCCAGGATCAGCAGGATGCAGAAGATGCCCTGCCACCCGATTCGGTCGGTCAGGGCTCCGCCGATGATCGGGGCCGTGACGGGTGCCACGCCGTTGATTGCGCCGATCACGGCCAGCATGCGCCCCAGTTCGGCCCCCGAGAACTTGTCGGTGGCTACCGAACGCGAGATGACGATGCCGCCCGATGCGGCCACCCCCTGGATGAACCGCATGGTGACGAACTGTTCGATGCTGTGCGCCGCGATGCAGAGTACGGTCGATACCAGGAAGAGCGCCATGGCTGCGAGCAGCGGCCTGCGGCGGCCGTATTTGTCGCTCAACGGGCCGAAGAAGAGCTGTCCGACGGCCAGTCCGATCATGCTGGTCGTCAGTCCCATCTGGACCATCGACGACGAAGTGGCGAAGAATCCCGCCATCGAAGGGAGCGTCGGCAGGTACATGTCCGTGACGAAGGGGCCGAAGGCCGTGAGCATGCCCAGCAGGATCAGCAGAAAGAGTCGCGAATTGTCGTGTTGCATGTGTCTTATCCGTTTTTGAACGTTGCAAATGTACTCCGGATTTTCCGCCTTTGATTGGTCATTTGCGACAGCAGATCGTTCATTTTCGGCTGTTGAATAGCCGAAAAATCCCGAAGTCACCGACTTCGGGATGAATCTTTGCAGGGCCTGCGACCCTTGTCGCCCTGTTTTTCGTGCGAAGTTCCGCGTCTTTCGACTCTGCCTTCTGCGACCGTTTACTTGCCGATGCCCCGGTAGCGGAACCCGGCCGCCAGCACCTCCTGCTTGTCGAAGATGTTGCGCCCGTCGATGATTGCGTCTCCGCGCATCGTCTGGCGCAGGCGCGGCCAGTCGGGCATGCGGAACTCCTTCCATTCGGTCAGGAGCACCACGGCATCGGCCCCTTCGGCCGCCTCGTACATCGTGCGGGCGCAGGTCACTCCCTGGCCGGGCAGCATGCGGCGGCACTCCTCCATCGCTGCGGGGTCGTAGACCGTGACCTCGGCTCCGGCCTCGAGCAGACGGCCGATGACCACCAGCGACGTTGCCTTGCGCATGTCGTCGGTCTCGGGCTTGAAGGCCAATCCCCAGATGGCGATGCGGCGGCCGCGCAGGTCGCCCAGCAGCTCGGCGAGTTTCCGCACGGGCACCACCTTCTGCGCCTCGTTCACCCGCTCGACAGCCTCGATGACCTGCATCGTGTAACCGTGTTCGCGGCCCGTGTGGGCCAGGGCCTGTACGTCCTTCGGGAAGCACGAGCCCCCGTATCCGCACCCGGGGTAGAGGAACTTGTTGCCGATGCGGACGTCCGAGCCGATCCCCTTGCGGACCATCTCGACGTCGGCGCCCACCAGGTCGCAGAGGTTGGCAATGTCGTTCATGAAGGAGATGCGGGTGGCCAGCATGGCGTTGGCGGCGTATTTGGTCATCTCGGCCGATGCGATGTCCATGAACATCACCCGGAAGTTGTTGATCAGGAAGGGGCGGTAGAGCCGGGCCATGAGCTGGCGGGCCCGTTCGCTGTCGGTCCCGACCACCACGCGGTCGGGCGACATGAAGTCCTTGATGGCCGAGCCCTCCTTGAGGAATTCGGGGTTGGCGGCCACGTCGAACGGGATGTCGGCCCCGCGGCTGCGGAGCTCTCCGGAGACGATCTCGCGCACCCGGCGCGCCGTACCTACGGGCACCGTGCTCTTCGTTACGAGCAGCGTGTAGCGGCTGATGTGGCGGCCGAACGTGCGGGCTACCTCCTCGACATGGCGCAGATCGGCCGCCCCATCCTCGCCGGGCGGGGTTCCGACGGCCGTGAAGACCACCTCCACGCGGTCCAGGCAGGCGGCCAGGTCGGTGGTGAAGTGCAGCCGTCCGGCGTCGAAATTCCGCCGCACGAGCTCCTCCAGCCCCGGTTCGTATATCGGAATCCGGCCTGCGTTCAGCGCCTCGATCTTCGCCCGGTCCGTATCCACGCACGTGATGTCGAGTCCCATCTCCGCAAAGCAGGCACCCGATACCAGCCCCACGTAGCCCGTTCCGACGATTGCGATCTTCATCATGGCTGCCGGCGGTTTGTCAGACGTTGCCGTTCATGGCGGCGGCTACGGCCTCGGCCAGCTGGCGGCAAGGCTCGCCGTTGGCTGTCGAGTAGCCCTGTTTCATCTCCACGGGCGGGCATACCGGCTCCCATTTCACGCGCTCGGTGAACTCCTTCATGCGGCGCACGGCGGCTCCCGCCCAGGTGAACGAACCGAAATAGGCGAAGCGCCGCTGCGGGATGCAGCGTGCCTCGATGCGGCGCAGCAGCTGCTCGACGGGCGGGAAGAGCTCGCCGTTGTAGGTCGGGCTGCCGACGATGAGCGTGTCGTAGCGGAAGACATCGCGCAGCACCACCGACGGATCGGCATACGAGAGGTTGTAGACCCGGATCTGCCGGATACCCTGCTCGGCCAGCTCGCGCGCGATGCGCTCGGCCATCTGCTCCGTGTTGCCGTACATCGAGCCGTAGGCGATCACGGCGCCCGGCTCCCCTTCGTAGCGGCTCATCCGGTCGTAGAGTGCTACCACCTCGCCGATACGCTCCTGCCATACGGGGCCGTGCGTCGGGCAGATCGTGCGGATCTCAAGCCCTCCGACCTTCTGCAGGGCCTTCTGTACCGGGGCCCCGTATTTGCCGACGATGCAGGCGTAGTAGCGCCGCATCTCGTCCCAGTAGCGGTCCACCTCGACCTCCGAGTCGGTGATGCCCCCGTCGAGCGCCCCGAACGTGCCGAAGGCGTCGCCCGAGAAGATTACCCCTTCGGCGGCATACCACGTGACCATCGTCTCGGGCCAGTGGACCATCGGAATCAGGTGGAACGTGAGGAGCTTTCCGGCCCCCAGGTCGAGCGTGTCGCCCTCCTTGACCTCGAGCGTACCGGCATCGATGCCGTAGTATCCGCCGATCATCTGGAGCGTCTTGGCGTTTCCGACGATCTTCAGGTCCGGGTAGCGCAGGCGCAGGGCTGCGATCGATGACGAGTGGTCGGGTTCCATATGGTTTACGACGAGGTAGTCGATCTTGCGGTCGCCGATCACCTCGCGGATGTTCTCGAACAGGCGGCTGCCGAACGACTCCTCGACGGTGTCGATCAGGGCGACCTGCTCGCCGACTACCAGGTAGGAGTTGTACGAAACGCCGATCGGGAGGGGCCAGAGGCCTTCGAAACGGGTCGTCGTGCGGTCATTGACGCCGACATAGTGGATGCCGGGCCGGATTTCAGTAATAGCCATATCGTGAATCGTTTTGGTTTCCGGGGCGAAATTACGAAAAAAAATGCAGACCGCGCCCATTTTCCGCAGCGATCCGGCCCGTCGGTCGGTCCGGAGACAACCTTTGGGGACCGACATCGGTTGTGGCTGTTTGGGCGGAGCCGCAGATTGCTTCGGTGGCTCATGCGTCTGTTTGGCGGCAAAAAGGAGCGGCGCCTCATGCAGAGGCGCCGTTCCGGAATCCTTGTGGACCGACCTCAGGGCCGGACCTTCGTTTTTCTGACGTTCGGATTATTCCATGCTGGCCGAGCCGTCGTGCAGGGTCATGGTTTCAGCGATGTGTTCATTGGGGTTGTTGAAACTGCCCTGGCCGCAGTAATAGTGGAATTCGAAGTGGAATCCGCGCTCTCCGTCCCAGTAGCAGGGGAAGTCTTCATATGTGAGGCCATTTTGATACGACGGCAGGTCGGAAACATAAACCGCTCCATAGTTTGCGTTATCAGCAACCTGCTGCGGCGAGACGGTCACGACATTGTACTCCTTGCCCTCGATGGTGACCTTCTTGTCGGGATTGATCGTGAAGATCACGTTGTAGGTTCCCTCGCCCCAGTTGGTCATGCGGAATACGGTCGTACCGGCCGCACGCTCGATGACGACACTGTTGTCGTCTCCGACCCAATAGCCGTTGTAGGAGTAGTCGGCGGTCTGTGCGATGGGCTTGCCGTCGGCTCCCTTCACGTAGTCGGCTTCGGTCAGGTCGGTCGAGAGCAGCTTCGTCGGATCGGAGAGGATGTAGAGCGGCTCCCACTGCAGGGCCAGGGCCGTCGATACGGTCGTTTCGGCGTATTTCGACTTGATGGCGAGGTTCGAATCCTCCAGGCTGCCGCCGTTTGCAACGGCGATCTTCACCGAGTAGGTCGCTCCTTTGGCCGGTTCTCCACATTGTATACCGTGATGGGAATCATTACGGAGTACTGGCCGTTCTTGAATTCGGCCGTTTTCGGGATGTCGAAGAATTCGGCAGCGTCTTCCGGAATCGTGGGCGTAAGCTCCACCGTGAAGTCGCCCTGTGCATTCTGGCGGTAGATGGCCACCTCAATCGTCTGATCACCCGTTGACGAGGCATCGAACTCCTGCAAGATGGCTTTCTGGACGAAGTAGGCCGTGTTGGCGGCTTCGGCCGAGGGGTCGAACTTCGTGGCGATCTGGTCCTGGTCGCATCCGATCGCCGTCAGCGCCAGGCTCGCTGCCAAAAGTGTTCTGATGATATTTTTCATGGTTTTTGTACTTGTATTGTTTGGTAGTCCGTTTCTGACGATTAGTTGGCCGTGTCACCGATGGGGTTCTGTACGGCGTTCGGGTTGCCGTCGATCTCCACCTGCGGCAGCATCAGCACCCATGCGTAGGAACCGGGCGATTGCGTGTCGTGGTTGTTCAGCAGCGAAGCCGGGTCGAAATCGGGGTTGTCCGCAGCATCGGTCTCGACGCGCTTGAAGCCCTGGCCCAGACGCTTGATGTCGAAGATGCGGCCGAACTCGCCCCACAGCTCGATACGGCGCTGTACGAGGATCTCCTCCAGCAGCGACTGCGGGGCCTGCTTGGCACCGGCGCTTCCGAGCGTCAGACCTCCTTCGTCATACGTTTTGCCCGACAGCTCACACTTGTATGAGGGGTCGCGCAGGGCCATCAGTTTGGTCAGGTAGTTCTTGGCCTCGGGGTCGTTGCCGGCGTGGCAGTAGGCCTCGGCAGCGGTCAGCAGCATCTCCTCGGCACGCATGTAGATGTAGTCACCCAGCCACGTGTTGCCCTGGAACTTGAACTTCACCTGGCAATACTTGATCGCCTGTCCCGTAGCCTGATACTGCGAGTTGTCGAAGTTACCGAGCCACCATGCACGGCGTCCGTCCTCTGCGCCCATGCGGTTCCACAACCACGATGTGCAGCAACGGCGGGCTTTCTGGGCATAACCGTCGTGGTCGGCATCCATCTGCGACTGGTAGGAGGCGTACATACTGTAGTTGTCCGGAGTCTTGATCTCACCCCACATGACGTTCGACAGGGCCGTGATGTCGTTCATTCCCGACTTGAGCTGGGAGATGTCGAGCGGCTGGTTCGGACCCTTCAGCGCCTCCTCGGCTGCCATATAGGCATCCTCCCATTTGTGCATGGCCAGAGCCACGCGGGCCTTGATGCCGTTGGCCACGTAGTAGTCCACCTGGGTCTTGTTCGATCGCGTGACGCCGGCCTTGTTGGCTTCGTCGAGCAGGCCGATACCCGTCGTCAGGTCGGGGTAGATGACCTCTTCGTAGACCTGCTTGTTCGTCGAGCGGGGTGCGCCCTTCGTGGCCGAGGTCGTAGGCTCGGTGTAGACCGGAACACAGAGGTCTTCCGGATAGTAGTAGTAGGCGCGGGCGTAGAACTGGGCCAGCATGTGGTAGCAGAACGCACGCAGCGTGTAGGCCTGTCCGAGGACGAACTTGCCCTCGTTTGTTGCAGAGAGCAGTTCGGCCGAAGCGATCAGGCTGTTGCACGAGTTGATGGTCGTATAGTAGCAGTTCCACTCCGTGTAGCACTGCAGACGCGAGTCGTCGTACCAGTTCTTCACGTTGTAGGAGAAGGTCTGCCACATCCAGCCGCTGCCTGCTCCCGAGAGGATGTAGTCCTCACCGAGCGCATCGGCCGTGAGGTAGCTCGACGTGATGCCGAAGCCCACGCCCGAGCTCACGCCGTTGGTCCAGGCCCAGGCACCCAGACCCGAAAGGGCTCCGGTCAGTGCCGACGTGGCGTTTTCGACGTCTCCATAGACGACGTCGGGCTTCACCGCGTTCGAGGGAAATGTTTCGAGTGCGTCCTTCGCGCAGGAGAACGAGAGGGAGGCGATGACGCCCAACATTAATATCTTTTTCATATACAGAATCTCCGTTTATAAGTTAGAACTTGATGTCCAGACCTGCGACGAAGCTGCGCGACGGCGTGTAGACGTACGACGTGCTTCCGGTCAGCGAGTAGGTCGGGTTCATACCCTTCAGGTGTGTGAAGAGCGCGAGGTTGTCCATCGAGCAGTAGACACGCACGTGCTTCATGCCGATGTAGCTGGCTGCCTTCTGCGGGATCGTATAGCCGATCGTGATGTTCTTGATGGCGAAGTACGAGGCATCCACCAGGAAGCGGTCCGAGGTGATGCTGCTCGTGCCGACCTCCACGCGCGGAACGTCCGTGATGTCGCCCGGTTTCTGCCATGCGCGCGTCAGGTGCGAGTGGTAGGTCTGGCCGTAGTAGAACGGGTTCATGGCGCCTGCGTAGATGTAGTCGAGCACCTTGCCGCCGATCGAGTAGGTCGTCAGGATCGAGAAGTCGATGCCTTTCCACTGGAGGTTCGTGCCGATGCTTCCGAACAGGTCGGGGATGCGGCTGCCCATCAGGTAGCGGCTGCTCGTGGCCTTGCCCGTGTCGGAGGTGATGTACTCGTTGGTGATGTTGCCCTTGTCATCCGTGTCGTAGGCCCAGTAGAGCGCGGCTCCGGTTGCCGGATCCACACCTGCGAACTTGGGCAGGTAGAACGTATTGACGGGCAGGCCCTCGCGGATGATCGTCGAGCCGCCGATGATCTCCTTGGCCTCGGGCGTCAGCTTGAGCACCTTGTTGTTCTGCGTCGATGCCATGACGGTCACGTCCCAGCGGAAGTCGGGGCGGTTCACCAGCACGCCGTTGAGCGAGATCTCCCAACCCGTATTGCGCATCTCGCCGATGTTGTCGAGGTACGACTCGAAACCGGTCGAGAAGGCCATCGGGCGCTCCATGATCATGTCCGTCGTCTTGCGGTTGTAGTACTCGATCGTGGCGTTGAGGCGGTTGCCGAAGAGCGTGGCCTCGATACCTACGTTGAAGTTGCCGTTCTTCTCCCACGTCAGTTCGGGATTCTCGAGCTGTGCGATCGAGAAGCCGTAGTCGGTACCCGTCGAGGTGATGCTGTAATAGCCCTGCCAGCCGTAATAGGTGTCGATATTTTCATTACCTTGTACACCATAGGAGGCCTTCAGCGTCAGGTTGTTGATCCAGTGGATGTCGCGCATGAACTCCTCCTGCGAGATGCGCCACGAAGCGCCGACCGACCAGAAGTGTCCCCAGCGGTGATCGGGGGCGAAGCGCGACGAACCGTCGGTACGCCAGCTGCCGTCGATGTAGTACTTGTTGTCGAAACCGTAGTTCAGACGGGCGAAGTAGGATTCGATGGTGTGGCGGTCGGTCTGCGAACGGGTGTCGTTGATCGAGGCGCCGACAACTTCGTAGATGCCGCTCACCAGACCCGAACGCGAACCGGTCAGGTAGTTCTGCTCGTAATCGTAGTACTCGTGGCCGAGCAGGGCGCTGATCTCGTGCTTCTCGTTGAACGTCCGGTTGTAGGTAACCAGCTGGTTGAACGTGTAGGACATGTAGCGGTAGTTGTTCTTCTCGATCAGACCGCCGTTCGATGCCTGGTTGCCGAAGTACGGATTGTAATACGACATGTTGTTCGACGTGCGGTAATCGACACCGAAGTTGAGCGTGGCCTTGAGGCCCTTGAGCCAGCCGGCCTTGTCGTCGTCGCTGCCGAAGGTGAGATAGGTGCGGGCCGAGAGGCTCTCGGTGGTGTTCGACGTCGGGTCGTCGTAGAAGCCGGCGATGCAGTTTGTGTTGGAGTCCTGCGGACGGGCCGAACCGTAGTCGAACTGCTTCTTGCCGTTTTCGTCGAGCAGCAGGGCGCCCGTCTCGGCATCACGCATGTAGACCGGGTAGATCGGGGCCATCAGCTGGGCCGAGTAGAAGACGTTCGAGTTGGCCGATCCGGTGTAGCGGTTCGAGTTGCTCTTCGAGTGCGAGAAGTTGGCGTTCATGCCGCCGGCGAACCAGTGGCGGGGCGTCGTGTCGTAGCTGACGCGGCCGGTGTAGCGCTGGAAGTTGGTGGTCTTCAGCACACCGTTCTCGTCGAGGTAGCTCAGCGACATGCTTCCGCGGTGGATGCTGTTACCGCCCGATACCGAAGCCTGGTACTCCTGACGGAAAGCCGCGTTGTCGGTGACTTCGTCGATCCAACTCTCGTTGTAGGCCGACTTGGCATCGGCACGCACTTTGCCCGTGGCGGGATCTACGAGTTCTGCCCACGAGTAGTTCTTGAAGGGGTTGTATCCGGCACCCAGCGTACCCGACAGACGCGACGATGCGTAGGTGCGGGCGGCTGCGTCGCTGTAACCCGAAGTGAAATAGGCCGAGTTGTAGAGCGACTGCCAGGTGAGCTCGATGAACTCGCGCTGATTAACCAGATCGTAGTTGGGAATGGCACGCGACGAAACGCCGAGCGTTGCCTTGAACGACACCTCGGTGTCGCCGTCACGGCCGCGCTTGGTATTGATCACGATGACACCGTTGGCACCGCGGGCTCCATAGAGGGCGCCGGCCGAGGCGTCCTTGAGCACGGTGATCGACTCGATGTCCTCGGGGTTGATCGAGCTGATCGTACCCGAGTAGGCGATACCGTCCACGACATAGAGCGGCGAGGAACTGGCGTTGAGCGAACCGAAACCGCGGATGGCGATCGTGGCGTCCGAGCCGGGCTGTCCGGTTCCGGAGGTGGTCTGCACGCCGGTCACCTGGCCCTCAAGGGCCTTCGATACGTTGGCAACGACACGTTTCTCGAGGTTTTCAGACTTGATGACGGCGGCCGATCCGGTGAAGGACTCCTTCTTGGCCGTACCGTAGGCCACCACGATCACATCGTCGATGTCCTGCGTGTCCTCGCCCAGATGGATCGTGAGCGACGTCTTGCCGCCGACGGCAACCTTCTGC
>FR891987.1:0-16654 GCA_000434235.1 Alistipes sp. CAG:268
ACCGGCTCCCCGCCCGGCCTCCGAGCCGGCGCCCGAAGCCGGCGAGACCCCGCAGACGGCACCCGAAGCCCCTGCCCGGCAGAGCGGGCGCAAACCGGCCGGACACAACGCCGGAGCCGCCGAACAGCCGGTCAAGGCCGAACAGAAACGCCGCGGCCGCAAACCCAAGGCCGAGGCACAGGCCGAGAGCGGAGCTGAAGCACCCGCGGATCGCAGGGAGCAGCCCGTGCACACCGAACCGGCCGCCGGTCCCGAGCCGTCGGACGAACCGCAGACGCCGCTCGACGAGGAGGTGATCACCAAGGACGACTTCGCCGGCGAGATCGAGGGCGAGGGCGTGCTGGAGATCATGCCCGACGGCTACGGATTCCTCCGCTCGGCCGACTACAACTACCTCAACTCGCCGGACGACATCTACGTCTCGCCGTCGCAGATCAAGCTCTTCGGCCTCAAGCCGGGCGACACGGTGAACGGCACGATCCGCCCCCCGAAGGAGGGCGAGAAGTACTTCCCGCTGGTGCGCGTCAATGAGATCAACGGCCTGGCCCCGGAGTTCATCCGCGACCGCGTGCAGTTCGAGTACATGACGCCGCTCTTCCCGAGCGAGAAGTTCTGCCTGACGGGCAACGGGCACAACAACCTCTCGACGCGTGTGGTGGACCTCTTCTCGCCCATCGGCAAGGGTCAGCGCGCGCTGATCGTCGCACAGCCCAAGACGGGTAAGACGATGCTGCTGCAGTCGATCGCCAACGCCATTGCGGACAACCACCCGGAGGTCTACATGATCGTGCTGCTGATCGACGAGCGCCCGGAGGAGGTGACCGAGATGGCCCGCAACGTGAAGGCCGAGGTGGTGGCCTCGACCTTCGACGAGCAGGCCTCGCGCCACGTGAAGGTAGCCGAGATGGTGCTCGAGAAGGCCAAGCGCATGGTCGAGTGCGGCCACGACGTGGTGATCTTCCTCGACTCCATAACGCGCCTGGCGCGCGCCTACAACTCCGTGCAGCCGGCCTCGGGCAAGGTGCTCTCGGGAGGTGTCGATGCCAACGCGCTGCACAAACCCAAGCGCTTCTTCGGCGCCGCGCGCAACACCGAGGAGAAGGGCTCGCTGACGATCATCGCCACGGCGCTGATCGACACCGGCTCGAAGATGGACGAGGTGATCTTCGAGGAGTTCAAGGGGACGGGCAACATGGAGCTGCAGCTCGACCGCAAGCTGGCCAACAAGCGCGTCTACCCCGCTGTCGATGTCATCGCCTCGGGCACGCGCCGCGAAGACCTGCTGCTGCCGCGCGAAGTGATGAACCGCACGTGGGTGCTGCGCAAATACCTTTCGGACATGACGCCCGTCGAGGCGATGGAGTTCCTCCAGAAGCAGATGGGCCTCACGGATACCAACGAGGAGTTCCTCGCCACGATGAACCATTGACCTTAAAACGCCAACCCGATGAACATGAAGAGACTGATTCTGCTGGGGCTGAGCCTGCTCATCGTCCGCAGCGCCCTGGCCTGGGGACAGAAGGGACACGACGTGACGGCCTACATCGCCGAATGCCACCTGACGCCCGCCGCCGCAAAGAAGATCGACAAGGTACTCGACGGACATTCGCCCGTCTACTATGCCAACTGGCTCGACAACGCCAGCCATACGCCCGACTACGCCTACACGAAGACGTGGCACTACCTGAACGTGGACGAGGGGAAGATCCTCGAGACGATGCCCGCCAACCCGAAGGGCGACGTACTGAAGGCCGTGACGGAAATCGTCGCGAAACTCAAGGCCGGCGGTCTGACGCATGAGGAGGAGGCCCTGCAGCTGAAGATGCTCATCCACCTGGTGGGCGACATGCACTGCCCGATGCACCTGGGCCGTTCGACCGACCTGGGTGGCAACAAGCGGCCGGTGCGCTACTTCGGCCGCTCGACGAACCTCCACTCGGTGTGGGACACGTCACTGGTCGAGTCGGCCCACAACTGGGGCTACACCGAATGGCGGCAGCAGATCGACCGCGTATCGCAGGCCGAGGCCGAGGCAATCGCCGCCGGCACCCCGGCCGAATGGGTTGCCGAGACGCTCGGCATCTGCCAGCAGGTCTACGAGGCGACACCCGAGGGGGCGAACCTCTCCTACGACTACGTGGCGGCACAAACCCCCGTCGTCGAGCAGCAGTTCCTGCGCGGCGGCCTGCGGCTGGCGCGCCTGCTCAACGAGATCTACCGGTAGAGACCGCATAAATCCGATCCAAGCGTCCCTGTCGCCCCCTGGCGGCGGGGACGTCTCGTTTTTCCGCCGGTTCGCTACGCAGCATGCACGGGGTCCCGCGAAAATTTCGTATTTTTGCCCGAAACGAAACCGATACCGGAGATGGCCGAGACGCTCTACATAAAGAATATGGTCTGCGACCGCTGCATCATGGCGGTGCGTGCCGTGCTCACCCGATGCTGCGGCATCGAACCGCTCGCCGTGGAGCTGGGCGAGGTGCGCCTTCCGCGCCCGCTCACGGAACAGGAGCATGAAACGCTCCGCCGGGAGCTGGAGGACCTGGGCTTCGAACTGCTCGAAGACCGCCGCCAGCAGCTCGTCGCCCGCCTGCGGGGCGCCGTCATCGAGCTGGTCCGCCATCCGGAAGGTGTCAGGCGCGAGCGGCTCTCGGACTGGCTGGTCCGCCGCCTCGGCCACGACTACGACTCGCTGAGCCGCCTCTTCTCCGAGGTGACCGGCACGACGCTCGAAAAGTACCTGATCGCCCAGAAGATCGAGTACGCCAAGGAGCTGCTGATCTACGATGAACTCTCGCTGGCCGAGATTGCCGACCGGCTGGGCTACTCGAGCGGCGCCTACCTCAGCGCACAGTTCAAGAGCGTGACGGGCATGACCCCCTCCCACTTCCGCCGGCTCCGCATCCGCACCCGCCGCCCGCTCGACCGGCTCTGATCCGCACCCGCCGCCCGCAAGGTGCGCCCCCGTCGCATCCGACACATGCGGACGACGCGGCCGCGTGCCCGGAATCTTGTAAAACAAATCCGGAATTCCGTAACGCCGCAACCGCCGGCAGGCACTACCTTTGCCTGCGGAACTTCAAACCGAAAAGAGATGATGACCAAACGCATCTTCCCGGTGACGGGCATGAGCTGCGCCGCCTGCGCCGCACGGGTCGGCAAGACGCTCGGTGCCCAACAGGGCGTCAGGCAGGCGGCAGTGAATTTCGCGGCGGCAACGGTTGCCGTGGAGTACGATCCCGACCGGACCTCGCCCGAACTGCTGGCACAGGCGGTCGCCGGAGCCGGATACGGACTGATCACCGACCTGAAGGAGGGCGCCGAGCAGGCCGAACGCGAACACGCGATGCACTACCGCGCGCTCAAACACCGCACGGCGGCAGCCCTCGCACTGGCCGTGCCGCTGCTCGTCGTCGGAATGCTCTTCATGCACCGCCCGTGGTCGCCCTGGGTAACGTGGCTGCTCGCCACACCGCTGGTCTTCGTCTTCGGGCGCGACTTCTTCGCCGGAGCCTGGCGCCAGCTGCGCCACCGCTCGGCCAACATGGACACGCTCGTGGCGCTGAGCACGGGCATCGCCTACGCTTTCAGCCTCTTCAACCTCCTCTACCCCGCATTCTGGACCTCGCGCGGCATCGAGCCACACGTCTACTTCGAGGCTTCGGGCGTCGTGATCGCCTTCGTGCTGCTCGGGCGGCTGCTCGAGGAGCGGGCCAAGGGCGGCACGATGGAAGCGATCCGGAAGCTCTCCGGACTGCGGCCCGATACGGTGCTGCTCGTCGATCAGGCGGGTGCCGAGCACCCGACCCCGATCGGCCGGGTGCAGCCGGGCGACCTGATCGCCGTGCGGCCGGGAGGGCGCATCGCCGTGGACGGCACGGTAACCGATGGCTCCTCCTACGTCGATGAGAGCATGCTGAGCGGCGAGCCGCTGCCGGTGCGCAAGGAGGCCGGCAGCCGCGTGTTCGCCGGAACGGTCAATCAGCGCGGGTCGCTGCGCTACCGTGCCGAACAGGTCGGCGAAGGCACGATGCTGGCACAGATCATCCGCCTGGTGCAGGATGCGCAGGGCAGCAGGGCCCCCGTGCAGCGGCTGGCAGACCGCATCGCCGCGGTCTTCGTGCCGACGATCATCGCCGTGGCCCTGCTCTCGTTCGGGGCGTGGCTCCTTCTCGACCCTGCAGAGGGATTTGCACACGGCATGCTGGCGCTGGTCACCGTGCTGGTCATCGCCTGCCCCTGCGCCCTGGGGCTGGCTACCCCGACGGCCATCATGGCGGGCATCGGGCGCGGGGCCGGGGCGGGCATCCTGATCAAGGACGCCGAAACGCTCGAAACGGCCTGCCGCGTGGATACCGTCGTCCTGGACAAGACGGGCACGCTGACCGAGGGACGCCCCGCCGTGACGGACCTTCAGTGGGCCGCCGGGGCCGAAACCGAGGCCCCGCGCCTCATGGCCCTCGAGAGCCGCTCGGAACATCCGCTTGCCGCCGCGCTCGTCGAACACCTCGCCGCTGCGGGAATCCGTCCCGACGAGGCCCCCGGGGAGTTCACCAACCACGCCGGACGCGGCGTCACGGGACGCTTCGCCGGACGCGAATACTGCGCGGGCAACCGGCGGCTGCTCGAGGAGCGCAGCATTGCCATCGACCCCGGGCTCGACGCCCGGGCACGCAGCCGGGCCGCGGAGGCACACAGCATCGTCTGGTTCGCCGACGAGCACCGTGCACTGGCCGTAGCGGCCGTTTCGGACCGCCTGCGCGAGGGATCGCGCGAGGCCGTCGCGGAGCTCCGCCGCCGCGGCATCGAGGTCCACATGCTGACGGGTGATCAGGAGGCCTCGGCCGCCGCAGTGGCTCGGGCCGCCGGGATCACCCGCGTAAAGGCCGGGGTGCTGCCCGGCGAGAAGGAGGCCTACATCCGCGACCTGCAGCGCGGAGGCCACGTCGTCGCCATGGCCGGCGACGGCATCAACGACAGCGCCGCGCTGGCACGTTCCGACGTGGGGATCGCCCTGGGCAACGGCAGCGACATCGCCCTCGAGGCGGCCCGCGTGACCATTCTCTCGTCCGACCTGAGGAAGATTCCCGCGATGCTGCGTCTGGCGCGGCTGACCGTCAGGACCATCCGGCAGAACCTCTTCTGGGCTTTCGTCTACAACCTCGTGGGCGTGCCCGTCGCCGCGGGGGTCTTCTACCCGCTGTGGGGCTTCCTGCTCGACCCGATGATCGCCGGGGCGGCGATGGCCATGAGCAGCGTCAGCGTCGTCACCAACAGCCTGCGGCTGAAACGGCGCCGGATCGAACCGATACAAAACACCCAAAAACACGATACGATGGAACGCAGATTTAAAGTAGAGGGCATGATGTGCGGCCACTGCCGGGCACATGTCGAAAAGGCACTGAACTCGATCGGCGGAGTCTCCGCCACCGTGACGCTCACCCCGCCGGAGGCGGTCGTCACCTTCACGGGCAGTCCCCTGCCGACCGAGGAGCTCCAGCGCACGGTCACGGAGCAGGCCGGCGACTACCGCCTGACCGAGATCGGCTGACGCCGGCGCCCGGAGCGCAACAGCGAACGGCTCCGCCGCAAACTACGCAAACGGGGAGCGCCTCGCAGGAGGCGCTCCCCGTTTTTCCGTTGTACCGAACGGGCAGAAGGATCACTGCCGTCCGAACGATGCGTTGTACCGCATGGCCAGCGAATCGCCGTACTCGCGCTGCAGCCGCCCCAGTTCCTCGAAAAGGGCGTTCTGCTCGCCGGCATAGGCCGGATCGCCGAAGAGGTTGCGCAGCTCGTGGGGGTCGTTCTCCAGATCGTACAGCTCCCAGCAGTCGATGTCGTTGTAGAAATGGATCAGTTTCCAACGGTCCGTGCGCACGCCGTAATGGCGCTTGACCATGTGCTCGGCCGGATACTCGTAGAAGTGGTAGTAGAGCGCCGGACGCCAGTCGGCAGGATGTTCGCCCCGCAGCAGCGGCAGCAGCGAACGCCCCTGAATGTCCGCGGGAATCTCCGCTCCGGCCAGCTCGAGGAAGGTCGGGGCGTAGTCGATGTTCTGCACCAGTTCGCCGATGTCGCCGCGAGCCCCGCCCGGCATGCGCACAACCAGCGGCGTGCGCATCGACTCCTCGTACATGAAGCGCTTGTCGAACCAGCCGTGCTCACCCATGTAGAAGCCCTGGTCTGAGGTGTAGACCACCAGCGTGTTCTCCGCAAGCCCCGACTCGTCGAGGTAGCGCAGCAGCCGGCCCACGTTGTCGTCGAGCGACTTGAGGGTCTTGAGGTAGTCGCGCATATAGCGGTTGAACTTCCACTCGGCCCGTTCGCGGCCCTGCGGGTTGCGCGCGTAGAAATCCTCGATAATCGGATCGTAGAAACGGTCCCAAGCGGCCCGCTGCGCCGAATCCATGCGGCTCAGGATCCACTCGTAGGCCCCCTTCAGCCGGCCGGGATGCCCCTCCTTGAGCATCTTGAGGTCGTAGACCGGGTCCATGTCCACGTCCGAAGCGATCGACATCTCCTGTGCCGCGGCAGCCGGACGCCCCGCATAGTCGTCGAAGAAGGTCTCGGGCAGCGGGAAGGTTCGGTCTTCGTAGAGGGTCAGGTTGCACGTGTCGGCCATCCAGTTGCGGTGCTGCGCCTTGTGGTGCACAAGCAGGCAGAAGGGTTTTTCGGGATCGCGCCCCTGCTCGAGCCACTCGATGCTCCGGTCCGTGATCAAGTTGGTCAGGTAGCCGTGCACACGCACCGTATCGCCCGTCTGGCGGATGAAATCGGGGTTGTAGTAGTCGCCCTGTCCGGGAACGATCTCCCAATGGTCGAAACCCGTCGGCAAACTTCCCAGGTGCCACTTGCCGATGACGGCCGTCTCGTAGCCGGCCTCCTGCAGCAGTTTGGGGAAGGTCTGCTGCGAAGCGTCGAAGGCCGGGCAGAGCGTGTTGTCCGTATAGCCGTTGGCGTGCGAATGTTTGCCCGTGAGCATGCAGGCGCGGCTCGGGCCGCTCAGCGAATTGGCCACGAAGCTGTTGGTGAAGCGGACGCCCTCGGCGGCGATGCGGTCGAGGTTCGGGGTCGAGGCATAGCGGCGGTCATAGCTGCTCATCATCTGGGCCGTATGGTCGTCGGTCATGATGTAGAGGATGTTCATCCGCCGGTCCGGCTCGGGCTCCGGACGCCCGCATCCGGCAGCCGCGACGGCAGCCAGGCCGCCGGCCAGGAAAATTCGGTTGGTTTTCATGCGAAGTCCGTTAAAGCGCATGCGCTATTCGGCGCAATAAAGCTGTACGTTCGACAGGTTGGCGGCGGCGCGCGTGCGGTCGATCGTCACGCGGAGCCGGGCGGCCTGCATCGGTTCGGGCAGACGGATCATGCGCTTGTAGCCGATCGTCGTGCCCTCGGCCACCTGCCGCCAGGCCTTGCCGTCGTCGGAGACTTCGACCCGGAAGCGCTCGACGCGCTGTCCGCGGGCAATGTCCTCCTGCAGCATCACCACATTGAACGGCCCGCCCGCGATGTCAAATTCGCGGCTCTGGCCGGCAGCGGCGGTCCACGGCGTGGCTCCGTCGGCAAGCAGCCCCCGGGTGAAGCTGTCGCGGATCCAGGCGCCGAACTCGCGCAGGCGCCGCTCGTCATTCTCGTGGATGCGTCCGCGGCGGTCGGGTGGCACGTTGAGCAGCAGCACGGAGTTGGATCCCACCGAGGCGAAATAGATATTCTTCAGTTCGTCGAGCGTCTTGACGCGGTCATCCTCCTCGGCGTGGTAGAACCAGCCCGGACGGATCGAGACATCGACCTCCGAGGGATACCAGAAGAGCTCCCTGGCCCGCGAGAGAATGGCCCGGCTGCCCAGGTCGGGTGAGGTGTTGCCCAGGGCGGCAATCTCGGGATCGGGGTCACGCAGGGTGACCGAAGCGGGCGGCAGCACCGTGGCGCTCCACTCCTCGTCGCGGCCCTTGCCGGCCTCGTTGCCCACCCAGCGGATGTCGTCGCCCATGATGGCCGTCACGGCATCGGGCTGCAGCGACTTGACCGTCGCCACGTAGCGCGGCCAGTCGTAGACCTGGTGTTTGCCGTCGGCCTCCGAGCCGTTGGCCCCGTCGAACCACACCTCGGCCACCTCGCCGTAGCGGGTGAGCAGCTCGGTGAGCTGCGCCACGAAGTAGTCGTCGTAGGCCTTGCCCGTACCGTACGAAGGGGCATTGCGGTCCCACGGCGAGACGTAGAGGCCCATCTTCATGCCGTATTTGTCGCACGAGGCGCGCAGCATCGCCACCACGTCGCCCTTGCCGTCCATCCACCGCGAGTTGCGGACCGAGTGTTCGGTGGTCTCCGTAGGCCAGAGGCAGAATCCGTCGTGGTGCTTGGCCGTCAGCATGACCATGCGGAACCCGGCGTCCTTGAGCACCTCGACCCACTGGTCGGTGTCGATCGCCGTCGGGAAGAAGAGGTCGGGCGACTCCCGCCCGTCGCCCCACTCCTTGCCCGAGAAAGTATTGACCGTGAAGTGGATGAAGGCCGTCAGCTCCCACTGCTGCCAGGCCAGTTGTTGGGGCGTCGGCACCAGGTGCGCGGCCATCTCGACCTTGGCCAGCGAATCGGCATCGCCCAGATCGACGTATTTCTCATAATAGGTTTCCGCCGGAGCGTTCCCCGGACCGGAGCAGGCGCAACCCAGGGCGACGGCACCCGTCAGAGCCAGGCTGGGCAGTAGTTTTGCAAACATAGGCAGACAAAATTTTTCATGATTCGAGATACGACGGCACACCGTGCCGATTCATACAAACTTACATATTATTTCGCAGAATCCGAAATTTTTACGAAAAAACCCTCCGTCATGCCGCAATCCGGCCTTCCACGCCCATACGGAGTCGGTGCCGGCCTCTGCTCGAAGCCGGGAATCGCAAAAAAACAGACTAACAATTCCTTGTATTCGAAAAAAGATTCGTAATTTTACCCAAATTCGGAATATGGCGCGCCGGCAGCGCAGGGACTTCCCCGCCACAGGAAGACAGCAGGCGAACAGAGATGCGCCCCGAATCTCGGGAACAACGAACTTGTTTACTTAAATCCATACTTTATGAAAAAACTTCTATTGCTCTGTTGCATGGCCGGTTGGATGTCGGCACATGCCCAAACCGAACCGCTCGGCGGATTCGCCTACGGCCCGGCTGACGCACCCGACGGCACGGAGTGGGAATCACCCGAACGGCTCGCCCTGAACAAGGAGCAGCCCCGCACGTGGTTCTTCACCTTCCCCGATACGGAGAGCGCACGCCGCGTACTGCCCGAATGCGGAGCCTGGTACATCTCACTCGACGGCGTGTGGAAGTTCCACTGGGCCGGCAACCCCGAAGAGCGCCCCGCGGAGTTCTACAAACCCGAATACGACGTGGCGGCATGGGACGACGTGACGGTGCCGATGCAGTGGAACGTGGCGGGCATCCAAAAGGACGGCAGCCTCCGCTACGGCGTGCCGATCTACGCCAACCAGCCGGTGATCTTCGCCCACAAGGTGGCCGTGGACGACTGGCGCGGCGGCGTGATGCGCACCCCGCCCTCGGACTGGGTCACTTACAGGCACCGCAACGAGGTGGGATCCTACCGCCGCTCGTTCACGCTGCCCGAAACGTGGGAGGAACGCGAGGTCTACATCAACTTTGACGGCGTCTCGTCGTTCTTCTACCTCTGGGTGAACGGCCGTTACGTGGGTTTCTCGAAGAACTCGCGCAACACCGCCTCGTTCGACATCACCCCCTACCTGAACGCCGGGGGCGAGAACGTCGTGGCCGTGGAGGTCTACCGCAACTCCGACGGCTCGTTCCTCGAGGCGCAGGACATGTTCCGCCTGCCGGGCATCTTCCGCACCGTCTCGCTCACCTCGACAGCCCGGGTGCAGGTCCGCGACCTGCGTGTGCGGCCCGACCTCGACGCCGCCTATGCCGACGGCACGGTACGCATCGAGGCCGACATCCGCAACCTCGGCCGGAAGCCCGCCAAGGGCTATACGCTCTCCTACACGCTCTACGCCAACGAACTCTATTCGGACGAGAACGCACCCGTCGATGGGGTGACGGCCTCGGCCGCAGTGGCTGCGACGGAGGCCGGAGAGACCACCCTGACCGTAGCCGGGATGCGGGTGCCCGACGCCCGCAAGTGGTCGGCCGAGGAGCCGTGGCGCTACACGCTCGTCGGGCAGCTGCGCGACCGGAAGGGCCGCGTGGTGGAGACCTTCTCGACGGCCTTCGGCTTCTGCAAGGTCGAGATCCGCGACACGCCCGCCGCAGAGGATGAGTTCGGGCTGGCCGGGCGCTACTACTACATCAACGGCCGGACCGTGAAGCTCAAGGGCGTGAACCGCCAGGAGATCGATCCCGCCGTGGGCAACGCCATCACCACGGAGCAGATGGAGCAGGAGATCATGCTCATGAAGCGCGGCAACATCAACCACGTCCGCAACTCGCACTACTCCTGCGCCCCGCACTGGTACTACCTCTGCGACAAGTACGGCATCTACCTCGAGGACGAGGCCAACCTCGAAAGCCACGAATACTACTACGGCGAGGCCTCGCTCTCGCACGTCGCGGAGTTCGAGGCAGCCCACGTGGCCCGTGTCATGGAGCTGGCCCACGCCCATGTGAACCACCCCTCGGTGGTGATCTGGTCGCTGGGCAACGAGGCCGGCCCGGGCCGGAACTTCGTCTCGGCCTACGAGGCCCTGCACGCCTTCGACCCCTCGCGTCCGGTACAGTACGAGCGCAACAACGACATCGTGGACATGGGCTCGAACCAGTACCCGTCGATCGACTGGATCCGCGGCGCCGCAACGGGCAGATACCCCATCAAGTACCCGTTCCACATCTCCGAATACGCCCACTCGATGGGCAACGCCGGAGGCAACCTGGTCGATTACTGGAAGGCCATCGAATCGACCAACTTCATCTGCGGCGCCGCCATCTGGGACTGGGTGGACCAGGCGCTCTACGCCTATGACCCCGCAACGGGCGACCGCTACTGGGCCTACGGCGGCGACTTCGGGGACAAGCCCAACAGCGGCATGTTCTGCATGAACGGCATCCTGCTCCCCGACCACTCGCCCAAGCCCGTCTTCCACGAAGTGAAGCGGATCTACCAGAACGTCGGCGTCGAGCCGGTGGACATGACGCAGGGCCGGATCGCGATCTTCAACAAGCACTACTTCACCACGCTGGCCGGATACCGCATCGCCTGGACGCTCTACAGGGACGGCGAACCGGTGGCCCGCGGCGACGCCCTGCGCGGCCCGCGCAAGATCGTCGGCCCGCGCGAAAGGGTCGAGTATACCATCCCCTACGACTATGCGGCGCTCGACCCCGCAGGCGAGTACTTCGTCACGGTGCAGTTCCTGCTCGCCGAGGACAAGCCGTGGGCCGAGGCCGGATTCGTGCAGATGGAGGAGCAGCTCGAGGTGAAGGCGGCCGGTGCGAAGCCCTCGATGACCGAACTGACGGCCCGCCTCGCGGCGCCCGAGGTCACGGAGCGGAACACGGGCTGCAGCGGCTGCGCGGCGAAGGGCTGCACGGCGGATGACGGGGACTTCACCGAGGTGCGGGGCGACGGGTTCGTCGTCACGTTCGACAACCGCCGGGGAACGATCCACTCCCTCGAGTACGACGGCCGCAAGGTGATCCGCGACGGAGAGGGGCCGCGGCTCGACGCCCTGCGCGCACCGACCGACAACGACAACTGGGCCTACACGCGCTGGTTCGAGAAGGGGCTGCACAACCTGCGCCACACGGCAACGGCCTGCTCGCGCGTGGACAACGGCAAGGGCAACACCGTGCAGCTGATGTATACGGTCGTATCGCAGGCACCGAACGCCGCCCGCATCGAGGGCGGTACGTCGGGGCGTTACCGCATCGTCGAACTGACCGACCGTCCGTTCGGCGAGGAGGATTTCCGCTTCGTGACCAACCAGATCTGGACCGTCTACCCGGACGGCTCGATCGAGCTCCGCGCGGAGATCACCTCGAACGACCCGTCGTTTGTGCTGGCCCGCCTCGGGTACTCCCTGCAGCTGCCCGAAGAGCTGCAGCACTACGACTACTACGGCCGCGGTCCGTGGAACAACTACAACGACCGCATGACGGGTTCGTTCGTCGGCCGCTACGGCAGCACGGTCCGCGAACAGGCCGTACGCTTCCCCAAGCCGCAGAGCATGGGCAACCGCGAGCAGGTGCGCTGGTGCGCGCTGACCGACGGCAAAGGCAACGGCGTGGAGTTCGTCGCCGACGGCACGATGTCGGCCTCTGCACTGCCGTGGTCGGCCGTGGAGATGACGCTTGCCCCGCACCCCTACCAGCTGCCCGAACCGACGGCCACACACCTGCATCTGGACCTTGCGGTGACGGGCCTGGGCGGCAACAGCTGCGGACAGGGCGGTCCGCTGGAGAAGGACCGCGTCAAGGCTTCGGACCATGCCATGGGGCTGCTGATCCGCCCGGTACGCAACGGTGCCTTCACGCAGACGGCCCACGCGGCCCTCTCGGGCGAGGTACCCCTCTCGATCTCGCGTTCACGCGACGGACTGGTAACCATTTCAACTCGCAAGGCAGGAGCCGAAATTCGCTACTCGACCGACGGAGGAAAACAGATGCTCCCCTACGACGGGCCGTTCGACCTGCGTGAGGGCGGAACGGTGACGGCAAGCTATGCCGACAACCCGGCCGTGAAGAGCACCGCCACCTTCGCCCGCATCGAGCGCATCCCGATGACGGTGGTCTACGCTTCGAGCCAGGAGACCGGCATCGGCGACGCCGCGAACCTCGTGGACGGCGACCCCTCGACGACGTGGCACACGATGTACTCGGTGACGGTGGCCAACTACCCCCACTGGGTCGATTTCGACGCCGGGGAGGCGAAGCTCATCCGCGGATTCGTCTACCTGCCGCGGCAGGACGGCGGCACGAACGGCAACATCCGCGAATACACCGTGCAGGTGAGCGACGACGGCAAGACATGGAGCAAGCCCGTGGCCGCCGGATCGTTCGGCAGGGGGACCGGCGAGCAGCGCGTCGAACTGGAGCGCCCCGTCAAGGCGCGCTACATCCGCTTCACGGCGCTCAGTTCGCAGAACGGAGCCGACTTCGCCGGAGGCGCCGAGTTCTCGGTGATTGCCGACTGACCGGCACAAGGAGATGAATAAAGACATTAGATAAACGACAACATGAATCTGAAAACCAACATACTGAACGCGGCATTTCTGGCATCCGCCCTGCTGGCGGCTCCGGCCGCAGCCGGAATGCGGGGCGACCATGTCGCGACGGAACAGCAGACCCGGGCGGCCGGCAACGCCCCGATCGAGGGGATCCGGCAGCTGAATCCCGCAGCGGTCGAGGTGCTCTTCACCGACGGGCGGCGCATGACCCTCGACTTCTACGGCCCGAACATCTTCCGCATGTTCCTCGACCCGCAGGGCGGCATCGTCCGCGACCCGGCGGCCGAACCCGAGGCGCAGATCCTCGTCGATGAGCCGCGGCGGGCGGCGGGAGAGCTCGAGATCGAACAGAAGGAGGGCTCCGTGGCGGTGGCCACCGAGGCCGTGCGCGTCGCCTTCGACAAGGCCACGGGCCGCTTCAGCGTCACCGACCTCCGGCGCGGCGAGGTGGTGGCCGAATCGCTCGGCGCCGCCGCGTTCGAACCCCGCCAGAGTTCGATCGCGCTGAAGGAGCGCGCCGACGAGTACTTCTACGGCGGCGGCGTGCAGAACGGCCGCTTCTCGCACAAGGGACAGAGCATCCGCATCGTCAATACGAACCAGTGGACCGACGGAGGTGTCGCCTCGCCGACCCCCTTCTACTGGTCCACGGCCGGCTACGGCATCATGTGGTACACCTTCGCACCGGGACTCTACGACTTCGGGGCCTCGGAAGCCGGAACGGTGCGTCTGACGCACGACACGGACTACCTCGACCTGTTCGTCATGGTGGACCGCACGCCCGTCGAGCTGCTCAACGACTTCTACCAGCTGACCGGCAACCCCGTGCTGCTGCCCAAGTTCGGATTCTACGAAGGACACCTGAACGCCTACAACCGCGACTACTGGGCCGAGACCGAGGACGGCAGCGGCATCCTCTTCGAGGACGGCAAGCGCTACAAGGAGAGCCAGCAGGACAACGGCGGCGTGCGCGAATCGCTCAACGGCGAGGCGGACAACTACCAGTTCTCGGCCCGTGCCGTGATCGACCGCTATGCCGCACACGACATGCCCCTCGGATGGATCCTGCCCAACGACGGGTACGGCGCCGGGTACGGCCAGACCGGAACGCTCGACGGCAACATCGAGAACCTCCGGCAGCTGGGCGAGTTCGCCCGCGAACGCGGCGTGGAGATCGGCCTGTGGACCCAGTCGGACCTCCACCCGAAAGAGGGGGTCGATGCCCTGCTCCAGCGCGACATCGTCAAGGAGGTGCGCGACGCCGGGGTGCGCGTGCTCAAGACCGACGTGGCATGGGTCGGCGCCGGCTACTCGTTCGGGCTGAACGGAGTGGCCGACGTCGGACGCATCATGCCCTACTACGGCAACGACGCCCGCCCGTTCATCATCTCGCTCGACGGATGGGCCGGGACGCAGCGCTACGCCTCGATCTGGTCGGGCGACCAGACGGGCGGCGACTGGGAGTACATCCGCTTCCACATCCCCACCTACATCGGCTCGGGCCTCTCGGGGCAGCCGAACATCTCGTCGGACATGGACGGCATCTTCGGCGGGCGGAACATCCCGGTGAACGTCCGCGACTTCCAGTGGAAGACCTTCACTCCGATGCAGCTCAACATGGACGGCTGGGGCGCCAACCCGAAGTATCCCCACATCCTCGGCGAGCCCGCGGCGTCGATCAACCGCTGGTACCTGAAGCTCAAGTCGGAGTTCATGCCCTACACCTACTCGATCGCCCGTGAGGCCGTGGACGGCAAGCCGATGATCCGCGCCATGTTCCTCGACGACCCGAACCCCTACACGCTCGGAACGGCAACCTGCTACCAGTTCCTCTACGGCCCCTATGTGCTGGTGGCCCCCGTCTACCGCAACACGCAGGCCGACGACAAGGGCAACGACCGCCGCGACGGGATCTACCTCCCCGAAGGGAACTGGATCGACTTCTTCACCGGCGACCTCTACACGGGCGGCTGCATCGTGAACAACTTCGACGCTCCGCTCTGGAAACTCCCCGTATTCATCCGCCAGGGGGCCATCCTCCCGATGACCGCCCCGCACAACAACGCCGCACGCATGAACCGCGAGGTGCGCACCTACGAGTTCTACCCCGCCGGACACAGCGAGTTCACGGAGTACGACGACGACGGGGTGACTGAGGCCTACCGCCGCGGGGAGTCAGCCCGGACGCGTATCGTCTCGGACCTCGAGGGAGACAACCTGACGATCCGCGTGGACCCGACCGAGGGATCGTTCGAAGGCATGGTTGCCGAGAAGGCCACACGCCTGCGGATCAACGTCACGCAGCGTCCGGGAAAGATCACGGCCCGCATCGGCGGCCGCAACGTGAAGCTAAGCGAGGCCCGGACGCGCGAGGAGTACGCACAAGGAGTAAACGTGTGGTACTACGACGCCGCACCGGAGATGAACCGCTTCGCGACGACCGGCAGCGAGATAGCCGACCTGCATGTGGTGAAAAACCCCGTGGTGCGCGTGCGGCTCGAGCCGACCGACGTGACACGCAACGCCGTGGAGCTGAAGATGAAGGGATATGTCTACGCTCCGGCCGACCCGATGCTCGAAAGCATCGGCGCGCTCGAGGCGCCCCGGGCGGCGATCGCCGAAACAGACACCGAGGCCTACACGCTCACCCCCTCGTGGGAGGAGGTGCCGGGGGCCGACGGCTATGAGATCGAGTTCGACGGCATGCGCTACACGATGATCCGCGACACGCGGCTCCGTTTCGAGGACCTGCGCCCGGAGAGCGACTACACGTTCCGCATCCGCGCGGTGAACGCCTCGGGCGCCTCGCCGTGGAGCACGCTCGCGGCACGCACGAAGTCCGACCCGCTGGAGTTCGCCATCCGCGGGCTGAGCGGCGAGACCTCCTGCCCGAACCAGGGCGGACAGGGCATTGCCCGGCTCTTCAACTTCGACGAGTCGGATACATGGCACACGCGCTGGAGCGAGCGGGCCGTGCCGTTCGATCTGGTGATCGACCTGCACAGCATCAACACGCTCGACCGCTTCGACTACCTGCCCCGCCAGGATGCCGGGAACGGCACACTGGGCCGCGGCCGCGTCTTCACGAGCATGGACCGCACGAACTGGACCGAGGCCGGCACGTTCGAGTGGAAGGGAGCCGAGACGAAGAGCTTCCGCTTTGCGGAGCAGCCCACGGCGCGCTACATCCGCATCGAGGTCGAAGAGGCCGTCGGCGGATACGGCTCGGGTCGCGAACTCTACGTCTTCCGCGTTCCCGGCTCGGAGAGCTACCTCCCGGGCGACATCAACCAGGACCGCCGGATCGACGAGAACGACCTCACGTCGTACATGAACTACACGGGCCTGCGCCGCGGCGACGGCGACTTCGAGGGATACATCTCGAAGGGTGACCTGAACACCAACGGGCTGATCGACGCCTACGACATCTCGGCCGTAGCGACACGGCTCGACGGCGGC
>FR891987.1:16659-17617 GCA_000434235.1 Alistipes sp. CAG:268
GCACAGCGGCGGGGGGGGCGCGCGGACCGCCGGCCGGCCGCCCCCGTGGCGGGGACGGTCACGGTGAAGGCCTCGAAGCGCAGCTACGCCCCGGGCGAGACGGTCGAGATCCGCGTCTCGGGCCGCGGGCTGAAGAGCGTGAACGCCCTGAGTTTCGCCCTGCCCTACGACCCGCAGCAGCTGGAGTATGTCGGCATCGAGGCCCCCGGACTCGGGCAGATGCGCAACTTCACCGCAGACCGGCTCCATACCAACGGCGTGAAGGCCCTCTACCCGACCTTCGTGAACGTCGGCGAACAGGCGACGGCCGAGGGCGACGGCGAACTGCTCGTGATCCGCTTCCGCACCCGCAAGGCCTATGTCTACGACCTGCAGCCGGCAGACGGGCTGCTGGTGGACAAACGCATGAACCAGGCGGCATTCTGACACCGCCGGGCAGACGGTCTGACGCAGGAGGGGCTTCCGGATCTCCGGAAGCCCCTCTTCGTTTACCCGGCAGGAATTCGGTCCGACGGGGAGGCGGCCCCGCCGGACCGTGAGCCCGATTCGCGGGCCGCCGGGGCACGGCTCGGGCGCCACCGCTTGCCGCACCGGAAGCGGCCTGCGGCATCGGAGTCGAAAAAAAGGGGAAAGAGGCTGGTTTCAAACGAAAAAAGATTATTTTTGCAACCGGTATGAAGACCAAAGAAGAACTGATCGCAACGCTCGATTTCGTGGCCGAATATGCCACCTACCTGCTCGGATCGGGAGTACATACCTCGCGCGTGATCCGGAATTCGCAGCGGATCGGCACTTCGCAGGGCATCGACATCCAGTTGTCGAGCTTCCAGCGGAGCACGATCGTCACGGCCCACGACCCCGAGAGCGGCGAGGCCGTCACCCGCGTGGTGAAGATCCCCGCCCTGCCGATCAGCTTCGAACGCAACTCCGACCTCAGCGCCCTGAGCTGGGACGCCCT
>FR891987.1:17772-21451 GCA_000434235.1 Alistipes sp. CAG:268
GGCGGGCGCCGGGCCCGCCATGTCGATCGTCTTCACCTCGACGCTCGTCGGATTCGCCGCCAAGCAGCGCATGCAGGCACACGGCCTGAACCACTTCCTGACGTTCATCATCTCGTCGTTCCTGGCCTCGCTCTGCGCCTCGATCGCCCTGCGCTTCGACTGCACGTCGGAGACGGCACTGGCCACGAGCGTGCTGTTCCTCGTGCCCGGCGTGCCGCTCATCAACGGCGTGATCGACATCGTCGAAGGACACATCCTGATCGGATGCAGCCGGCTGATCAACGCCCTGCTGCTCATCATCTGCATCGCCGTGGGGATGTCCGCCACACTCATGATGGTCAAAGACAGTCTGCTATGATCGCGCTCGACATCCTGCTCGACGGCTTCTTCGCCGCCATCGCCGCCATCGGCTTCGGAGCCATCTCCGACCCGCCGATGCGCGCCTTCCCGCGCATCGCCCTGCTGGCCGCCGTGGGCCACGCCCTGCGGTACTGCCTGATGAACTATGCCGACGTGGACATCGCCTCGGCCTCGCTCTGCGCCTCGATCACCATCGGGCTCGGAAGCCTCTGGCTCGGGCAGGGGATTCACTGCCCGATGACGGTGCTCTACATCCCCGCCCTGCTGCCCATGGTGCCGGGCATCTACGCCTACAAGACCGTATTCTCGCTGCTGATGTTCCTCCAGTCGCTCGACGATACGCAGCAGGGGCTGGCCTACATGCAGCAGTTCTTTCTCAACGCGACGGTCTCGTTCAGCGTGATCATCATGCTGGCGGCCGGAGCCACGCTGCCCATCTTCATCTTCAACCGCCGGGCCTTCTCGCTCACCAGGCGCAAATCCGACCGCATATGACCGTATTCTGGGAAACGATCGCCGCCTACAACGCCGCCACGTGGCCCGTACAGATCCTGCTCGTGGCCGTGGGGATCGTCCTCACGCTGCTGCTCTGCTTCCGCCCCACGACAGCCGTGAAGAACGCCATGAAGGTCTTCATGGCGCTGCTCAACTTCTGGATTGCATTCGTCTACTACCACATCTACTGCGAGCCCCGCGAATACAACGACCTGCTGACACTCTTCTGGGCCATCATGGGCTGCATGTGGATCTACGACCTGGCGGCACGCAACGCCACGCTCGAACGCACCGGGCACCACACCGGATTCGCCCTGCTGCTCTTCGCCATGCCGTTCATCTACCCGCTCTGCTCGCTCGCACTCGGGAGGGAGTTTCCGATGATCACCTCGCCGGTGATGCCCTGCTCGGTGGCGGTCTTCACCCTCGCGCTGATGCTCGCCTTCGCCGAACGGGTCAATATCATCCTGGCGATGCTCCTCGGCCACTGGGCCCTGGTCGGGCTGTCGAAGGTCTACTACTTCGGCATCCCCGAGGACTATCTGCTGGCCTGCAGTGTGGTGCCGGCGCTCTACGTCTTCCTCCGGGAGTACATCGTCGCCATCTCGCAGCGGCCGAGCAAGCCCTCGCCGCGCGTACTCAACGGCCTGCTCGGCGTGCTGTGCATCATCATCGGCCTGTTCATCGCCTACACGCTCCTGCACCAGTTCAACCTCTTCTCGGAGATCTGATGCGGCCGGGAAACCGGACCGGACAACACAATACGAAACAGAGCGGCCGGGAACTGTAAAGTTCCCGGCCGCTCTGTTTCATGGCAGCGCCCCGTCAGCGGAGCGGTTCGATGCGGAAGCCAAGGCTGTAGGCCGAGTCGCGCCGCAACTCATACTGCGGCCGCGGCTGCGGGCCGCAGCTGGCGTTGCCCAGGCCGCGCTGCACGCAGTCGAGGTTCAGGATCACCTCCGAACGGCGCACGTTGTCCAGGTCATGGGCGTATTTCGTGGCCCACAGATCGGCATCCGTATAGTGGAGCGCACTGAACTCGAGGTAGCCCAGCGCCGTGATCCGGAGCCCGGCCCCGTCGTCGGAGCGGAGCGTGAGCCACCGCACGTCGCTGCGGCCGCCCATCGTCTGCGGGCGCACATAGGACTCCTCCATCTCATCGACCGAGCATTCGTACACGCCGAAATAGGCGGCATTGTGCCGATCGACGTAGTTCTCGATCGGACCGCGGCCGTACCACGCCACCTGCCCGAGGGCGGGACTGAGCGCCGCCGTCAGCCCCAGGCGCGGGAGGTTGAAGTCGGCAGCCGTCGGGAATTCGGCCGTCACATCGACCGTACCGTCGGCATGGACCGTATATCCAACCGTATAGGGCTGGCGCACGTCATCGCCGATGCAGGCCTCCATCGGGGTCGAGATACGCACCGAACGGCCGTCCCCTGCGGCCTCCCAGGTGACCTCGGCATCGGGACGCAGCGCGCAGACCGTCGGGCGGTAGGTGCGCTTGTCGTTGTCGATCGAGCGGTACCAGTTCAGTTCGAAGCCCGCGCCGGCGTGGATCAGTTCCCTGCCGGCATAGCGCAGCGAGGTCACGATGCCACGGGTGAGGTCCATCTCCATGCGGAAGCCCGTGGCGGCAAGCGTCAGGCGTCCCTCCTCGCTCGAAATCCGGAGCGGCTCGTCCGTACGGGGCTGCACGGCGCCGGGAAGACGGCGGCCGGTGACAGCCAGCTGCTCGCTGGCGACCTCATGCCCGGCGTCGGCCCAGACACACGGTCTGCGAAGCCGTACCGAGAGGTTCACGAAGTACTCGCCGTCGTCGCCCACACGGTCGGCATAGGGCAGCGTCAGGGTGACCGTACTGCCCGGAGCGGCCGACGGCAGGTCGGTATCACCCTCGGCCACGGGGAGGCCGTCGCGCAGCAGCGTCCAGTGCAGGCGGAAGTTGTCGAGGTCGAGGAACGCATAGCGGTTCTCGATGCAGATGCGGCCCGAGGCCGGATCGTCGGCATGCAGGCGCAGGTACTGGTAGACCTTCTTGACCTCGAGCAGTTTGGGAGTCACCTGCCGGTCGGGGGTCACGATGCCGTTGCAGCAGAAGTTGTTGTCGTTGGGGGCATCGCCGAAACCGCCGCCGTAGTAGTAGTTCGTCGGCAGCTCGCCGTACTTGCACAGGCCCTGATCGACCCAGTCCCAGATGCAGCCGCCGATCATGCGGACCGAACGGTTCTCGATGTAGTCCCAGTACTCCTCGAGGTTGCCGATCGCATTGCCCATGGCGTGGGCATACTCGCACAGGAAGTAGGGTTTGTCGCGGTCCTGACGGTCCTGTTCGATCATGCTCTCGATCGAGGGATACATCCGCGAGTCGATGTCGGCCACGTCGTTCTTGCCCTCGTAGTGGATCGGACGGGGGTCGAGCGCACGCGCCGCGGCGTAGACGGCCTCGAAGTTGCGGCCCGATCCGCACTCGTTGCCCATCGACCAGAAGATCACCGACGGGTGGTTCTTGTCGCGCTCGACCATCCGCACCATGCGGTCGATGAAGGCCGGGCGCCAACTCTCCTTGTCGCTGATCGAGTGGTTGCCGTGGCACTCCACGTCAGCCTCGTCCATGACGTAGAGGCCGTAGTAGTCGAACAGCGCGTACATCTTGGCGTCGTTCGGATAGTGGCTCGTGCGGATCGTATTGAGGTTGTGGCGTTTGAAGAGCAGGATATCCTCGATCATCGACTCGACGGGAACCGCCTTGCCCAGCTGCGGGTGAATGTCGTGGCGGGGGGGGGGCCTGAAAGAGAAGCCGCGCGCGATCGGCTCCAGCGCC
>FR891987.1:21457-28768 GCA_000434235.1 Alistipes sp. CAG:268
CGGCTGTTGATCCAGACGCGGCGGTCGCGGATCTCGATCTTGCGGAGCCCGTACTGCGAGAAGGTCGTCTCGAGCGTCTGTCCGTCACGGTCCTTCAGTTCGAGGAGCACCGTATAGAGATAGGGCGTCTCGGCCGACCAGAGTTGCGGCGAGGAGACGGGAAGCACGGCCTCGGCAACGGCCTCGGAGCCACGGGCCACACCGCTGAACGGGAGGCTCTGCTCTGCGACGCGGTGCCCTTCGGCATCGAGCAGCGTGACATCGACCGAGGCGGCCTCGCGGCCCCGGCCCCCGACGTTGGCCACATGGGCGCGGACGCGCAGGCCGGCGCTGCGGAAGTCGTCGGACAGGTCGGCATCGAAGCGGAAGTCGCGCAGACGCACCTTCGGGGTGGCGTAGAGGTAGACGTCGCGGTGGATGCCGCTCAGGCGGAACATGTCCTGATCCTCGAGGTAGCTGCCGTCCGACCAGCGGTAGACCTCGACGGCCAGCGTATTGCGGCCCGGACGGACGTAGCGCGTGATGTTGAACTCGGCATCGTTGTTCGCGCCCTGGCTGTAGCCTACCCTGCGGCCATTGACCCAGACGTACATGGCGCTGTAGACGCCGTCGAAGTGGAGGTAGACCTCACGGTCCTTCCAGTCGGCCGGCAGGTCGAAATCGCGGCGGTAGGAACCCACCGGGTTGGTCTCCGTCTGGTTCGTATAGCCCTTCTGCGGAAGGATGAAGGGCGGCTGGTTCTTGTGCGGGTAGGTCACGTTCGTGTAGATCGGCGTACCGTAGCCGTGCATCTCCCAGTTCGACGGAACGGGAATCTCGTCCCACGCCGAGACGTCGTAACGTTCCCGGTAGAAATCCGCGGGACGCTCGTCGGGGCTCTTCACCCAATGGAACTTCCACATGCCGTTGAGCAGCATGTAACGGCTCGAGCGGTTGCGCACCCACGGCCGGCGGTAGCTTGGGTCACCCTGCATCTCGGCCACCGAGGCGAAGGGCACGAAGGTCGCATGGCCCGGCTCCTTGTTCACGGCGAAGACCGTCTCGTTCTCCCAGTCGTTGTCGCTGGTCGGGCGCAGGGCCGAGAGGTCGATCCGGGCCGTCGAACGGCGAATTGTCCACCGTTGGGCGGGGTCATCGGCCGAAGGGGCCACCTGCCAGGCCGGCTTGCCCGGCTGCACGTCGGGACAGCCGATATTGAGTCCGCCCGCACGGCAGGTGATCGTATAGGTATCCTCCCCGACAGGGGTCAGTTTCCACTCCTGGTTGGCATTGCCGGGGCTCGTGCTCCATTGGATCAGCGGCCCGGGCTGCGAGGCGCGGTTGGCGTTGTCGATGCTCTGGTCGGCAAGTACGGAGGTAATCTGCCAGTAGCCCCCGGTCGAGGACTCGGTGATGATCCAGAGTTGCGACGGCAGGTCACGACCCCGGTTGTTCAGGAAGATCTCGGTTTCGTTGTCGAGGCTGCCCTGGTTGTCGAGCACCAGCCCGCCCGGGCCGACGATCTCGTAGAGAGCCTTCGGATCGAAGTGCTGCGCCGCCGCGGGACGGGACGGGCACAATCCGACGGCAACCAGCCCGCAGAGGGCCAGGAAGCGTTTGAGTGTCATACGCGGTTCAGTTTTTTGGGTTAGATTCGGAATCCAAAGGTAGCAAAAACACGGGCAAGTGCCAAGCGGCCGGACGTTTTTTCAGCAGAGGGGCAACCGTTGCAGCAACGGGGAAACAACGGGTCCGCGACGCCGAAACGCCGCGGACCCGGAAAACAGTCCGTATGGATGGATCCGCTATTCGACCTCGAGCAGCGGAGCGTCGGTCGGAACGTTGTCGCCCTCGGCTACGAAGATCTGCTTCACGGTGCCGGAGTAGTCGGTCGTGATGGCGTTCTCCATCTTCATGGCCTCGAGAACGGCCACCTCCTGGCCGGCCTTAACCATATCGCCCACCTTGACGGAGAGCGTCAGCACGCGGCCCGGCAGCGGAGCCGTCACGGCATGGCCCGTAATCACGGCCTTCGGGCGGGCGGGAGCAGCCTCCGTGGCCTTCGCCTCGGGCTTGGCGGCAGCAGCCTCGGCGGGCTTCGCAGCCGCGTAAGCCTTCACCTTCTGGTCCGTGAGGAAGGTCTTGGCCACGGCCGGGAAGAGCTCGAGCAGCAGCACCTCCTTCTCGTTGGCCGCCAGCTTGACGCCTCCGGCTTCGGGGAGTTCGGGGTTGGGCTGCATCTTGTACTTCGACGTGTCGTAGGGGGTCTCCTCACGCACACCGCAGATCTTGAAGCGGAACTCGGGATCGATCTTCACCGGCGTTTTGCCGTATTCGCCCTTCACGAGGCCCACAAACTGCGACGACTTGTTGGTATACATCGGACGTCCGGCCTTCTCGTCGAGGGCGCAGTTCACGGCCTGGGCACCCACGATCTGCGAGGTCGGGGTCACCAGAGGCGGCAGACCGGCAGCCAGACGCACCGACGGGATGAGCTCCATGGCGCGCGGCAGGATCTCCTCCGACTTGAGCTGCTTGAGCTGGGCCACCATGTTCGAGTACATGCCGCCCGGGATCTCGGCCTTCTGCACCAGTTCGTTCGGGGCCGGGAAGCCGAAGTATGCCTCGATCTTGCGGCAGAGGTCAATCGTCGCGGCCTCGTCGTCGCGCTGTGCGGCCTCGATGGCACGGTCGAAGAGGGCATCCACCTCGTCGGGCAGTTTGTCGGTCAGCGGGTTGAAGGGCTTCGGCTCGGGTTTCTCGACACCGAATACCGACATGTTGAGCTCCTTGCGGATCTCACGCAGTTCCTTGTTGATCTTGGCCACAGCCTCCATGTTCACGCCCGTATCGATACCCAGCTTCTTGCAGAAGACGTAGACGAGCTCGATGGCCGGAGCACCCGTACCGCCGGCGAAGTACCAGCAGTTGGTGTCCACGACATCGACACCCGCAACGATGGCGGCCAGCACCGAGGCCAGGCCGTAACCCGGCGTACAGTGGGTGTGGAAATCGACGGGAATCGACAGGTGCTTCTTGAACAGACGCACGAGCGTAGCCACGCGGCGCGGCGGGATCAGACCCGACATGTCCTTGATGGTGATCATGTCGGCGCCCAGCGCGGCCATCTGACGGGCCTTGTCGAGGAAATAGGCGTCGGTGAAGACCGGATCGGGGTTCTTCTTGCCGAAGAGTTTCGAGAAGAAGCCCTGTTCGGGGTATTTCGGATCGACCGTATAGCATACGGCGCAGTCGGCGATGCCGCCGTACTGCTTGACGTACTTGACCGTCGATTTGACGTTGTCCACGTCGTTCAGCGCATCGAAGATACGCATGATGCCCAGACCGCTCTCGATGGCGTTGCGGCAGAAGCCGTCGATGATCTCGTCCGTATAGGGCGAGTAGCCGAACAGGTTGCGGCCGCGCGACAGGGCCGTGAGTTTCGACACATTCCCGACAGCCTTATGGATCGTTTCGAGGCGCGTCCACGGATTCTCGTTCAGGTAGCGCATCACCGAGTCGGGCACGGCGCCGCCCCACACCTCCATCGCATAGAAATTCGCATCCTTGTAGAAAGGCAGGCAACGGTCGATCTGTGCCTGATTCATTCGGGTCGCGAACGACGACTGCTGGCCGTCGCGCAACGTAAGGTCTCTGATTTTGAGATTTCTTGCCATTGTGATAAGACTTTAGTTCCTGTTTCGGAAATTTGTGTTATTCGAATAACAAAGGTAATAAAGTGTTATGAATATACAACTTTTTCGGACACTTTTTTCGAAAAATCTCACTCCGGGACTGCTTTTCGGAGCGCGGAAAGGTCTATCGGAGCGAAATTTCGGCCGAAACGTCTTTTCGGAGAGCGGAAAGCATCCGAAACCGGACCGCGAGGCCGTTCAGTGCAGGCGGCCGCCGCCGGTCGGCGCGGAGGGACCGGAAGGCGCGGAAGGGCCCGATGGCTCGCCGGCGTCGGGATGACGGTCGAGGTAAAGCCGCTTGAAGACATGCACGCAGAAGACGAACATCGACAACAGCAGCGGCCCGAAGATCACCCCCATGAACCCGAAGAGCGAGAGGCCGATGACCACGCCGAAGACCGTGATGAGCGGGTGGATGTCGGCCATGCGGCGCTGCAGGACAAGCCGCACGACATTGTCCGACTGCGTGACCACCGCCACGCCATAGGCCGCCAGCCCGACGGCGGCCCCCGTGTGGCCGCCGAGCCCCAGCCAAAGCGCCAGCGGCACCCAGACAAGCGCCGTGCCGACGACCGGAATGATCGTGGCCAGGCAGGTCAGCACACCCCAGAAGAGCGGATCGGGCACTCCGAAGAGCAGGTAACCCGCCAGTGCGACGCCTCCCTGCACGACGGCCAGCAGCGGGACGCCGATGGCGTTCGATCTAACGATCATGCGAACCTCGTGCAGGGCGTCGCTCCCCACCCCGCGGCTGAAGGGGAGCAGCTCGCGGATGTACTCCTCCATGCGGCGGCCGCCCAGCAGCATGAAGTAGAGCACGAAGAGCAGGACCACCACATTGACCGCAAAGCCCGTCACCCCGCCGAAGAGCCACTGCCCGAGGTGCGGAAGCTCCGAGAGCAGGCTCCGCAGGTTGCTCTCCTGCCACAGGTCGTAGCCCGTACGCTCCTGGACCAGCGCCGCGAGGTGTCGGGCCGAGGCGACGAGCTGGCGGGGATCGAGCGTAAGGCGCTGCACGCGCTCGGCAACCATCCAGACCAGCAGCGAGATCGGCACCAGGAAGCAGCACACCGCCTCGCCCAGCAGCAGCCAGGCCGCCGCACTGCGCCGCCAGCCGTGCCGCCCGGTCAATCGGTACATCTGCCCGCGCAGCAGGACATAGATCGTCGCGGCCCCCATCAGTCCCCCCAGAAAGGGGGTCAGTTCGACGAAGACGACGGTTCCCAGACCTACGATCAGCGCCACGAGCGAATAGCGCCAGTATTGTTCCCGAACAGACGGCATGCGATACCTTGATATATAATACCGGAAAGGGAGATGACGCAAGGAGCGTGCCACCGGCCCGGTACGGCATCACGCACGGTATTCCGAACGGGCTGCGGCATGGCACGTCAAAATTTCCGCAATGCGCTATTGCGTTCCCGATATATTTCATTATCTTTGTATTCCTTAAACGAATGGCAGTTCGTCCTCTATGTTGGAGACATTCCGCTCGCACCCATCAGGCCGTCGCCTTGTACGGCCCCTGCGCAGCCGTCGGCCCTGCGCCCGGATCCGTCGGGCCGCAGCCGGGAAACGAACCTCCGGCCCCCGTCTGCTGCGGGGCGGCGTTCCGGTTGCCGTGCGGGGAGTTAAAATACGGTGAAATCCGATCTCCCCGAACTTCGCATCCCGTTCAAAGAGACTATCTTTGCGGCGAGGATTCGCATCGAAAGAAACCCTTAATCCATATTTTATGAAAAAACCTCTACTTCACTTTCTCCTGATGGCGGCCTTCATCCTGATCGGCTCGTCATCGGCAATCGCACAATCGACAGTGATCGGTAAGGTCGTCGATGAGAACGACGCGCCGCTCATCGGTGCGACCGTCATCGTGCCCGGCACCTCGACCGGTACCGGAACCGACGCAGCCGGCAACTTCTCGCTGAAGGTCGATGCCGGAACGCAGAGCGTCGAGATCTCGTTCATCGGTTACGTGACCGAGACCCGCGAGATCAAGGGGGGGGGTCGCATTGACCTCGGCACAATCGTCCTGAAGACCGACGCCGTGACGCTGCAGGACGTCATCGTCTCGCAGTCGGTGGCCGTGCAGCGCAAGACCCCCGTGGCCGTATCGACCGTCACGGCCGACGAGATCACCTACAAACTCGGCGGACAGGAGTTCCCCGAGATCCTCAAATCGACCCCCGGCGTATATGTGACCAAGGACGGCGGCGGCTTCGGTGACGCCAAGATCAACATGCGCGGCTTCCAGTCGGCCAACGTCGCCGTGATGGTGAACGGCGTACCGGTCAATGACATGGAATGGGGCGGCGTCTACTGGTCGAACTGGGCCGGTCTCTCGGACGTGACGCGCAGCATGCAGACGCAGCGCGGTCTGGGCGCCTCGAAGATCTCGGCCCCCTCGGTGGGCGGTTCGGTGAACATCGTCACCAACGGCATCGACGCCAAGAAGGGCGGCACGTTCTCGTTCGGCGTCGGAAACGACGGACTCTACAACCTCTCGCTCAGCCTCTCGACCGGCCTGACCAAGAACGGATGGGCCATGTCGATCCTCGCGGCCAAGCGCTGGGGCGACGGCTACATCCAGGGCACGAACTTCGAGGGCTACAACTGGTTCGTGAACATCTCGAAGCGCATCAACGACCGGCACCAGCTCTCGCTCACGGCATTCGGCGCCCCCCAGAAGCACGGACAGCGCAACGCCCTGAACGACGGTCTGACGATCGCCGAGTGGCAGAAGGCCAAGAACTTCATGGGCGAGAAGGACATGTACCGCTACAACGCCAGCTACGGTTTCGACAAGAACGGCAAGCAGCGCTACTCGAGCTTCAACGAGTACCACAAGCCCCAGATCTCGCTCAACCACCAGTGGCAGATCGACTACAAGTCGTCGCTCTCGACGGCCCTCTACATGTCGATCGGACGCGGCTCGGGATACTCGGGACAGGGCCGCACGTCGGCCGACCGCAACGCCTGGAAGGGCACGAACTACGGTATCCTGAACACCACGTTCCGCAACCCCGACGGCACGTTCGCCTACGACAAGATCCAGGAGCTCAACGCCGCCAGCATCGACGGCTCGCGCATGGTGATGTCGAAGAGCAACAACAACCACATGTGGTACGGTCTGCTCTCGACCTACACCAACCAGATCACCCCGTCGCTCGAGCTCTCGGCCGGTGTCGATGTCCGCTACTACATCGGTGAGCACAACAACGAGATCATCGACCTCTACGACGGCAAGTACTTCATCGACGACAACAGCCGCCGCAACGTCAAGGCCTCGGACAACATCGCCGCTGCCGATCCCACGTGGCAGTACGAGAAGCTGCAGGTGGGCGACAAGGTCTACCGCGACTACGACGGACACGTCCACCAGGAGGGCGTATTCGCACAGCTCGAGTGGACGCGCAACAAGCTCAACGCATTCGTCTCGGGTTCGATCTCCAACACCGGATACTGGCGCTACGACCGCTTCTACTACGATGCCGAACACGCCGAGTCGGACCACGTGAACTTCCTCGGATACACGGTCAAGGGCGGCGCCAACTACAACATCACCGACAAGCACAACGTATTCGCCAACCTCGGATACATCAGCCGCGCACCCTTCTTCTCGGGCGGCGCATTCCTG
>FR891987.1:28789-46820 GCA_000434235.1 Alistipes sp. CAG:268
GCGCATTCCTGCAGAGCACCACGAGCAACGTGACCAACCCCGACCCGCTCAACGAGCGTGTCTTCTCGGCCGAACTCGGATACGGCTTCCGCTCGGGTATCTTCACCGCCAACCTCAACGCCTACTACACGCTCTGGATGGACAAGTCGTTCGTCCGCTCGACGCAGATGTCCAACGGCGACTACGCCCGCATCAACCTGGGCGGCGTGGATGCCCGCCACATGGGTATCGAGCTCGACTTCTCGCTGCGTCCGACCCGCTGGATGGACATCACCGGCATGCTCTCGCTCGGCAACTGGATCTGGGACAGCAACACGAAGGGTTACATCTACGACTCGCAGGGCCAGCCGATGACCGCCGCACTCGACGGAACGGTGGCTTCGGGCATCATGGCCGACGACCACGCCTGGCTCTTCCTCAAGCAGAAGGGCATCAAGGTCGGCGGATCGGCACAGACCACCGGCGCCATCGGCATGACGGTGCGCCCGATGAAGGGCCTGCGCGTCAGCGCCGACTGGAACGCCTACGGCAACAACTACGCCGACTTCTGGCTCGGCTCGGGCCTGAACGGCAACCAGACCATCGAGGTCAAGGATCCGTGGCGCATTCCGTGGGGGCATCAGCTCGACCTCTCGGCCAGCTACCGCTTCAAGATCGGCAACATCTTCGCCACGATCTACGGCAACGTGAACAACGTCTACAACTACAACTACATCATGGATGCGCAGAGCGACGCTCTCCAGGAGGGTATCTGGCAGAACGCCTACGCCGTCATGTACTCGTTCGGACGCACCTACACCGTAAGAGTGAAAATCAACTTCTAACCATACTCCGGAATATTCGACATGAACAAGCATATCAAACTCGCACTGATCTTCGCAGCCGCCGCACTCGCCGGTACGGGCTGCACGGTCGATGACTACAACGACGCCTATCTGGACGGCTTCGACTCCGATCAGGAGGTGACCGACATCCAGACGGTGAGCTACACGCTCACCGATGCGGACTACTCCTCGGTGGCCAACAACGCCGCGAACAAGGCGATCGCCGAGGCGGCAGGTCCGGAGGCCGTCGAGGCCCTGGCAGCCGTCGGCACGGCCAAATGCTTCTCCGAGGCGGCTCCCGCCGAGACCTACCTGCCGGCATTCGTATCGGCGGGCTACAACTCCTACCTGTCGAACGGTTCGACGGTGACGGTGACCTACCGCAAGGCCACGGCACAGGCTGAGGAGATCGTCAAGCTCACGGCGGCCGAAACCTACACGGTGACGGGCGAAAACTACAAGTCGGTATGGGGCGAGACCCCGGCCAACTACTTCACCCCCTCCAAGCCGCTCGAGGGCTATGCCGACAAGTTCCTCTCGGCTGCCTACCCCGACGCTGCGGAGGGTACGGTGAAGCTCGTGTCCTACAACTACTCCGATTCGGAGCCCAGCACGGGTGGCGAGTCGGCGGCAACGAGCATCGACGAGTCGTTTGCCGGCGGACTGAACGCCGGGCAGATCGTCAAGGGTGAGAGCAGCTCGACCTGGACGCTCGATTCGTACAACGGAGTCAATTCGGCCAAAGTGTCGGCCTTCAAGACCGAAGGGGCACAGGATCTGTGGCTGATCTCCGAAAAGGTGAACCTCTCGGCGAGCGAACAGCCGCAGCTGGCCTTCGACGTGAAGATCTCCTACTGGACGCATGACGGGCTGCAGGTGCTGGTTTCGACCGACTACAACGGCGTGACGCCCGAGGAGGCCACGTGGACCGACCTGACGCACTGCTTCGCATTCGACGGTTCGACGGCCGGCAAGTGGTACACGGCAGGCATCTGCGACATGAGCGCCTACAAGAGCGATGCGGTCTACATCGCCTTCCGCTACCAGGGCAACGGTGCCGAGAAGCGCACGACGACCTACCAGGTGGACAACGTGAAGGTGGCCAGCATCTCGCGTAACGCCGCATCGGCGGCCTCGACGCTCGCGGCCATGACCCGTGCGGCGATGGTCAAGGAGCGTTACGCCGCCTACACCTTCAACGGCACCAACTGGGAGCCGACGCCCGACACGGCCGTCATCAACCCCGAGGACTACGAGGCCATGGGCAGCTCGCACCCGAACTTCAGCTCGTCGTTCTCGCCCGACGTCTACCTGCCCGTCTACCTCAAGCTCAAGTACCCCTACGCACAGCCCGAGGAGACGAAGGACATCGCCTACCAGTACTATGAGGACAACGTGACGAGCCCGCGTGCCGACCGCTACGCATTCGACGGTTCGCAGTGGACCAAGGTCGAGGCCTACGAGACGCTCGAAGGCCCGTTCAAGAAGGTGGACGGCAAGTGGAGCTTCAACCCCAGCCTGACGATCGTCGTGGCGCCCGACAAGAGCGAGCTGAGCAAGAGCATCTACCAGGCCGGCGTAGACTGGGTGATCGCCAACAAGGACCCGATGTACCGCTACGACAACCGCAGCGACTCGTACATGACCGACTCGGAGTACTACAGCGGCTGCGCCGTGGGTTACACGAACCTCAACTGGCGCATCAACACGCTGCCCAAGTACTATTGGGGACCGGCCGGCGAGGACATCTCGGCCTACGAAAACTGGGCTTCGGACGACAAGGAGGCCGCACGCGCATCCTATGCGGCATTCTATGCCGAGACGGAGAAGCGCTTCGGCGAGGTGATGTCCGGTGCGCTGGGTACGCTCTACCCCAACGTCAAGATGATCGACGGCATCGATGTCATCTACACGCTCGAGTTCATGCTCTACACGCAGCACATCGGTTCGAGCACGGGCAAGGTGACCCACGCATTCGAGTTCAAGCTCGTGGCCGACGGCAAGTTCGAGTACGTGCGGATGTACGCCCTCGCACCGGAGTTCGAGCTCATGCGCGACGAGAACTTCAAGTAGCGGAGCCCGCACTGCAAAACGGAAAGGCCGCCCGAGTGATCGGGCGGCCTTTCTGTTTTCAGACGGATGGGCAAAAGTACGACGGGCGCGGGCTGAAGAAGCCGATGGGGCCGGATCCGGCGACAGCCGACCCGGCCTTGGGCCCGGCGATGCGGACGGATGGTCAGAGCAGCATCTGCCTGAGGGCCGCGCAGGAAGAGGCCGGGTCGTGGGCATCGAAGAGGAAGCCCCCGATACCCAACGTTCGGGCCGTGTCGATGTTGGCCGGGCGGTCGTCGATGAAGAGCGTCTCGGAAGGGAGGAGTCCGTAACGGTCGAGCAGGATCTCATAGATCCGCGGCTCGGGCTTGACACAAAGCTCCTCGCACGACACGACCTCACCGTCGAAAAGCCCGTAGACGGGGAAACGGCGCAGGTAGTCGATGAACTCGCGCGACATGTTCGAGAGCACGTAGAGGCGGTAGCCGGCCTCCTTCAGGTCGCGGACGAGCTCTTCGGTCGGCGCAACGGGCTCCTGCAGGTCGATGGCCCGCTGGAGCACGGCCGCGCAGGTCTCGCGCGAACGGCCGGTCATTCCGACCAGAGTGTCGGTAACCTCCCCGAGGGTCGAGGTACCCCGGTCGTACTCCTCCCAGAAACGGGGCATCTTCGGGGCCCGGAGGAAGCTGAAGAATTCGATGATCTCCGGATCGCACTTGCGTTTGTCGCGGGCGAAGAGCACTCCGCCCAGATCGAATACGATGTTTTTCATGGTTGCAAAGATAGTGCATGCGGCCGGGATTTACAAATACGGGGGCCCGACGGCCGCTCGCAGGGAGCACCGGGGAGGGGAAGAACGGCCGGCCCGGGCGGGAACGAATCCCGTCCGGGCCGGATGCCGGAAAAGAAGGCGGTGCACCCTGCCGGGTCTGCCGGAAAGGGCTGTCACCGGGAAAGGGCTGCCGCCATACGGGCCGCCACACAGGGCTGCGCCGGAATCAGAAGAGGTGGAAGGCGACCGTGAGCCCCGCCATGACGATGGAGACCATCGACATGAGCTTGATGAGGATGTTGAGCGACGGGCCCGAGGTATCCTTAAAGGGGTCGCCCACCGTGTCGCCGACGACCGTGGCCTTGTGGCACTCGGAGCCCTTGCCGCCGAAGTGGCCCTCCTCGACCATCTTCTTGGCGTTGTCCCAGGCACCGCCGGCATTTGCCATGAAGACCGCCAGCACGAAGCCCGAACCGAGGCCGCCGACCAGCAGGCCCATGACGCCCGCCACGCCGAAGACGAGGCCGACAACCACCGGCACGATGATGGCCAGCAGACTCGGGAAGAGCATCTCACGCTGCGCCCCGCGCGTCGAGATGGCCACGCAGCGCGCATAGTCGGGCGTACCCTCGCCCGTGAGGATTCCCTTGATCTCGCGGAACTGGCGCCGCACCTCCTGCACCATGCTCTCGGCCGCGCGCCCCACGGCGTTCATCGTCAGGCCGCAGAAGAGGAACGACATCATCGCGCCGATGAAGACGCCGACGAGCACCGTGGGGTTCATCAGCGAGACGTTGTAGTAGGACATGAAGTCGAGGATCGAGGCCTGCTCGACCAGGCACTTCGTCCCGTCGGTGAAGAGCAGTTCGGTAACGCCGTTGTGCAGCAGGCCGATGCGGATCTCCTCGACGTAGGAGGCCAGCAGCGCCAGCGCCGTGAGGGCCGCCGAACCGATGGCGAAGCCCTTGCCCGTGGCAGCCGTCGTGTTGCCCAGCGCGTCAAGGGCGTCGGTACGCTTGCGCACCTCGGGCCCCAGGCCGCTCATCTCGGCGTTGCCGCCGGCGTTGTCGGCGATGGGCCCGTAGGCGTCGGTGGCCAGCGTGATGCCCAGTGTCGAGAGCATGCCCACGGCGGCGATGCCGATGCCGTAGAGGCCCTGCGAGAGGTTCTGCGGCGTCATCATGTGGTGGATGTCGAAGCCGATGGCGCAAAGGTAGGCCAGGATGATGGCCACGCCGATCGTCACGACGGGGATGGCCGTGGAGATCATTCCCGAGCCGACGCCGGCAATAATGACCGTCGCGGGGCCGGTCTTCGAGCTGCCGGCGATCTTCTGCGTCGGACGGTAGGAGTGCGAGGTGTAGTACTCGGTGGCCTGTCCGATCACGACGCCGGCCACGAGGCCCGTGATGACCGAGAAGGAGAGACCCACCCAGTTCTCGATGCCCAGCAGATAGAGGATGCCGAAGGTGGCCAGGGCGATCAGCAGCGAGCTGAAATTGACGCCCACGCCCAGCGAGCGGAGCAGCTCGCGCATCGTGGCCCCCTCCTTCGTGCGCACGAGGAAGATGCCGATGATCGAGAGCAGGATGCCCACGGCGGCGATCAGCATCGGGGCCAGCACGGCCTTGAGCTGCAGGGCCTCGCTGCCGGCCGAGGCGAAGGCTGCGGCGCCGAGCGCCGCGGTGGCCAGCACCGAACCGCAGTAGCTCTCGTAGAGGTCGGCGCCCATGCCGGCCACGTCACCCACGTTATCACCCACGTTGTCGGCAATCGTCGCCGGATTGCGCGGGTCGTCCTCGGGGATGCCGGCCTCGACCTTGCCCACCAGGTCGGCGCCCACGTCGGCAGCCTTCGTGTAGATGCCGCCGCCGACACGGGCGAAGAGGGCCTGCGTCGAGGCTCCCATGCCGAAGGTCAGCATCGTCGTGGTGATGACGACCAGCTTCTGCGGTCCGGCCACATCGGTGAAGTGGTCGAGGATCAGGTACCAGAACGAGATATCGAGCAGGCCGAGGCCCACGACGACCAGTCCCATGACGGCGCCGCTGCGGAAGGCGACCTTCAGGCCGCGGTCGAGCGACTGGCGCGCCGCATGGGCCGTGCGGGCCGAGGCGTAGGTTGCAGTCTTCATGCCGAAGAAACCCGCAAGCCCCGAGAAGAACCCGCCCGTCAGGAAGGCGAAGGGCACCCACGGGTTCTGCACGCCGGCACCGTAGGCCAGGTAGGCGAACAGAAGCGCCAGGGCGACGAAGACGATCGTGACGACCTTGTACTGCTGGCGCAGATAGGCCATCGCCCCCTTGCGGACATGTGCCGCGATCTCACGCATGCGCTCCGTGCCCTCGTCCTCACGCTTCATCCGCGTGTAGAAGATCCACGCCACGGCCAATGCGACGACCGAGGCGGCGGGCACGATCCAGAAAATCAAAGGTGTGTTCATTGCGGTAGTGGATAATTAGGATTGGTATGGATTGAGAACAAATATAACATTTTTTTCGACTTCCCGGTCGGCCGAAGCGCCGGAAAACACGTTTTTTTCGTACTTTTGTCTCCAGACCCGGCACGCCGGAAAACTCCCGAAACCATCCGCATGAAATGAACCCGCAACTAACCGCAAAACAACCCCGCGTCGAGGTGGTCGATGCCTTGCGCGGCTTTGCCGTCATGGCGATTCTGCTGGTCCACAGCGTCGAGCACTTCAACTTCTACATCTACCCCACCGACCAGCCCGACTGGCTCGCCTGGTTGGACCGCAGCGTTTTCTGCGGTGTCTTCGCCCTGATGGCCGGCAAATCCTACGCCATCTTCGCCCTGCTCTTCGGGTTCACGTTCTACGTGCAATGGAGCAACCAGCGGCGGCAGGGACGCGACTTCGGGTACCGATTCCTCTGGCGGCTGCTTCTGCTCGTGGGCTTCGCATCGCTCAACTCGGTATTCTTCATGGCTGGCGACGTGCTGCTGCTCTTCGCCGCCGTAGGCATCATTCTCTTCCTGGTGCGCAACTGCAGCGACAAGGTGGTGCTGGGGCTGGCTGTACTCTTCCTGCTGCAGCCCGTCGAGTGGTTCCACTACGCGGCCGGGGCCATCGACCCCGCCTACCGGGCCCCCGATCTGGGCGTGGGCGCACTCTTCGGCGAGGCGATCGCATACACGCAACAGGGAGATTTCCTCCATTTCGTGCGCAACAACCTCCTGACGGGACAAAAGGCCAGCCTCTTCTGGGCCATCGACGCCGGGCGCTACATCCAGACGGCCGGACTCTTCCTCCTGGGCTTCTACTTCGGCCGCCGGCAGCTCTTCCTGGGCGGCGAGCGCAACATGCGGCGGTGGTTCGCGCTGCTCGTCGCCAGCGCCGTGCTCTACGCCCCGCTCAACCAGCTCTCGGAGCTGGTAGCCGGCGACAGCGCCCTGCAACCCACGCTGGGGACCGTGCTCGACATGTGGCAGAAACTCGCCTTCACGTTCGTGCTCGTCTCGTCGTTCGTGCTGCTCTACCACCGTTTCGAAGGGTTCCGCCGCCGGGTGGCCGACCTGCGTACCTACGGACGGATGAGCCTGTCGAACTACATCGGGCAGTCGATCCTCGGCGCACTGGTCTACTATCCGTTCGGGCTGGGGCTGGCGACCCGCTGCGGACAGACGGTCAGCCTGCTCATCGGCATCGCGATGCTCGTGCTGCAGATCGCCTGCTGCAAATGGTGGCTCAAGCGGCACAGACAGGGACCGCTGGAGTGGATCTGGCACAAATGGACCTGGATCGGGAGTTCGGCGAAGTGATGCCGGGAAGGACGGTGTCGCCGGAAGTATCGCCCGAAAAGGGGCGAAATGATATTTTTTTCCGAAAATATTTGGTGCTTTCGGATTTTAGGCTTATCTTTGTGCGCTCTTAAAACGATAAGGGCACCAAAAAACAAAGTTCGGGGTGTAGCGCAGTCCGGTTAGCGCGCCAGCTTCGGGAGTTGGAGGTCGCTGGTTCGAATCCAGTCTCCCCGACCAGGTCGGAAACGACGGAAACCTTTGCTTCGGCAAAGGTTTTTTTTATTTTACCCGCAACCGGGAGAGCCGACCACCCTGCCGCGGCAAAAGGGCCGGAACGGAAGACCCCGCATCCGGTACGAACCGGACACGGGAAGATCAGAGCAGGATCTTCAGATCCTCCGCATCATAGAGGGCAGGCAGGCGGCGGTTGTCCACCAGAATCGTCGGCGTACGCACGATGCGGATCCTCCGGCAGTAGTTCAGCTGGGCCGACAGGTCGTTGCCGGCCAGCGGATGGATCGGCGTCGCGGGTACCCGGCCCCGCCCGTACCACGCCGCAAGGAGCCGGAAGGTCTCGCCCCACTCGCTGGTGATGCCCGACGAGATCAACCGCAGCGCCACATCGTAGGCCCTCCTGTCGCCGTCGTCCACGACAAAGATCAGGTCGATCCGCACCCCTTTCAACTTGCCGATCACGTCGCAGATCCGGGCACAATCCGGACAGGAGGGATTCAGCACGACGGTCACCGTATGCTCGGCCTCGGCGTAGTTGCTCACCGGAGCGGCCGTGACACTGTCCACCTCCTCCTCCGCTTCGCGGCCGAGCAGCTGCCAGAACAGATCCGGAATACCCAGCAGCTGTTCGCGGAGATTCCGCAGCCGGACGATCTCCGCATCCCGGTCCACACGGCCGAGAAAACGCCGGGCCAGCAGGATCGCCACGGCAAAAGCAACCACAAGCCCGATGCATCCGACTCCGGTCACAAGCGACCGCGCCGCACCGCACATCCCGGTGAGGGCGGGCAAAAGACAGGAGGCCGCCAGACAGATTACAGACACGGCCAGCCACCAGCCCCACGTCCGATCGACGAACGCCAGCAGCTGGCGGACAAGATAACCCGGACGCAGCCTCCCGGCCGGAGCCTCGCCACGGTCGATCGTCAGCACGGAACCGTCCCATGCGCTCCGAAAGCGGTCGAACGTCTCATCGATCAGCCGGTTGTCGGCCGTACGGAGGCGCACCGTACGGGTTTCGGGATCGAGACGCTCGACGAGTTGGAACGGATACTCGGCATTGCCCGACACGACCAGAAACGGCCCGTCGAGTTCGGAAAGTTGGTCGAACTCCAGGCGGCAGATCATGTTCGGGATGCACAGCTCATCGAGCGTATCGCTGAGCGAACGAATGCTGTGCGGCAGCGGATGCCGGTCGTAAACCGCGCGAAGGCGCAGCAGATCGATCCGGATTCCGGCACGGCGGAGGAAATAATGCAGAAAGGAGGGCATCGGATTTTCCATGGTTGAATAAAAAGAGCTTGGGGTTTAAAGAGAGATTCAACAAAACAGGATGAGCCGTATTGCCGGATGCAGCCGCACACCTCGCCGCACGGAGCAGGAGCCGGGCCGGATGCGATGCGCATCCTCCGACCGACTGTCCGGCACGAGAAATGGCCGACGCACGATACGCCGGCCATCGGGATCCGCCGGATCGGGCCGGAGCCCGACCGGAGTCCGTTCCCGGGAATCACTTGCCGCAGGCGTTGCGTTGTGCGCGGTCCTCCCCGGGTTGCAGGAGCCGCGCCCTGCGTAAGCAATACGGACCGGGGCGTACTCGACGTCCCGGTCCACGACAACCGGACAGTCCGTCTCTACCGGATGCGGTCCATGAGTATCGGCACCGGTTCCCGGAAGGGATATTTCAAACGTCGTGCGACGATGCGACGCTGCACGGAGGCCGAATCGGAGACCGTGAGGTCATCGGCCTGATAACGGTGAAACATGCTTCCGGGAAGGAGGAACGAGATGGTCGCCCCCCTGGGGACCGTCATTTCGATCTCCCCCGCTTCGTTGCCGACCTGCAGGATCGGGGTTCCGGAGACCCGGGCTATCGGATAGGCAATCGGCGCATCGGATTCATTGCGTACCGATATACGGGCTTTGCACAAAAGGCTTCGTGGAGGAGTATCCCATATTCCGACAGCGATCCGACAGGCTGAACAGATGGCAATGCCGCACAGAATCCCTACCAAGAGATATCCTCCACGGGCCATATTTACAAAATGGTTCCTACGCCTTCGTAATCGGGGCCGACGATACGGATCGAGTAGGAGTTATCGGTCGTGAGCACAACGGGGAGACATACCGAAGGTTCGGTGTCGGTGTTGCAGCTGCGCGTGGCGATGCTTGCGCCCGATGCATCGGTAACGTCGATCGTGACCGTTCCCAGCAGATAATCGGGATTGAAGTAGAACTCCAGGCCCGAACCGGGAACATAGTAGACATCGACCGTCGCACCTCCGCTGCGAGCCTGACCTCGTCTAACAGGGGACATTAAATCTCGGATAACAATATCCTGCATCGACATTTCCTTTTTCTCCTCGTCCTTGGTCCCGCCGTCGGACTCCTGTTTCGGGGCAACATAGGCGACGGATACCGTCGCTACGGTGGCCAGCAAAGTCAGAATGAATTTCTTCATGTGTGTTTTGGGTTAATTGGTTTGAACAGACCCAAAAGTAGCACGACAAAACGCACCGGACAACGCAAACGCCCGGACGGGATATCATACACACCAGAAATACATACTGAAAACCAGATATTTACAAACACACTTTATCATACCTGCGATCGGACGCCGTTCAAAGGGCTGGAGCACAGCCTATTCTGGTATGATGAAAAATAGTGCATTCAATGACATGCATGTCCTCGCCGAATAAGGGTTCGGCACCCCTTGCGGCACACGGCCGATCACTCCTCCTTCGGGGCCAGTTCGGCAAGGAGCTCGGCGATGAAGCTCTCGAGCGTCCGCTCGGGCGGAAGCCCCAGCTTCTTGCGCAGGCGGCTCCGCTTGTTGTAGAACGAACCGATATCCTCGTAATTATAGAGGTAGCAAATGCCGTGCTGCGAAAAGCCGAAGCAGAGCAGACAGCAAAGGTCGAGGTCCTGCTTGCGCAGCTCCGGATAGTGGGCCTTGAGGTAATCGACCACGCCGAAGTACTTGCGATTGACCACGTACTGCAGGTCGGACAGCGCATGCTTCGACTTGACGTTTACGGTCATGTAGTCGCAGAAGGATTTCATGAACAATGCGGGTTTCATCGTCTCGGCCTTGTCCACCCAGTTGCGCAGGACGACCATACGCTCCTCAAGTGCGTCGAAGAGCTGCCGCTCCTGCTCGTCGTCCGTATCCACGCGGTCGCCCACCGTTCCCAGCTGCTCCTGCAGTTCGCGGCAGGCCCGGCCCAGTGACTCCTTTTCGGCTTCGGCCTCGCGCATCTTCAGGGCCGCATTCTCGCGCCATTTGCGCAGGTAGAGCAGACCGGCGACCAGCAGCGACAACGAGAAAAGGAGCACCAGGCCGGTAATGATCCGCTGCTGGTCGTTGTGCTGTTTGAGGTTCTCATAGGACTGGTTCAGGATTCGGTTGCGGTATTTCTGCTCGAGTTCCAACACCAATGCCTCCTCTTTTTCCTGATTGATGGAGTCCATCACAGCGATATACTGCTTCACATAACGGTAGGCTTCAGGATAGTTTCCCCGCGCCATTTCTATCCGTTCCAATAAAGAATAGCAACCGGCGATCTTATGTGCATTAAAAGCCTGTCTATTTCGAAGTATAATCTCACCACACAACCGAGCCGAATCCAATTCATTTGCTTTCAGATAAATTCCTTGCCACAATCCCATTGACTGAATTGGAATTCTTCCATTATTATATATCGTGTAATAATGACGTAAATCTCGCTTAATGCTTGATAAATCAATTCCTGTATTAAGCTTAGTTTCTATTATTATATCTTCATATAAGGGCAATATTTTATCAGTTGCATTTAATTCCTTATAAATCTCAATTGCTTTATTATAAACGATTTCCATCTGCTCATTATCTCCCTTCAAACTATACACCGTTCCAACTCCAATATAAGCCAACGCTTCATTGTAAGGTGATTGAGCACGATGAAAAAAGGAAGCTGCTTGCTGATCTCGCTGTAAAGCTTCATCGAGATCGTACTGCTCAAAATGCAAATTTCCGACAGCATTGTTGATCAATCCCAACAGATAATAGTCGTCGGTGCCGGAAGCGGCATCCTCGGCAAGGGAGTAGGAACGGATGGCGGCATCGAAATTCCCGGCGTTGGAGAAGACCCGGCCCTGATAGTAGTGGGCCATCGCCCGTTCGTGCTTCGTGCCGTGACGGTCGTAATAGTTCACGGCGACAGCCGTCAGCGAATCGCTGGTCACATCCACGTAGTTCTTGTCCAGCGCCTGCGAATAGAGCAGCGCATAGCGGGCCTCGGAGGCCGACGAGTAGATCTTGCGCCGGTCGATATGCCGGATGATGCTCAACGCATCCTCGGGATGCTCGTTCATCAGGCTCTCGGCATTGTGCAGGAACGAATCGATATCGCCGCTCTGCCGACGGCACGAAGGGAACAACAATAACGCCAAAAGAGCGGTATATAAGACTTTCATACTCCGTTTTGTTTGCACAAATGTAAAAATAATTTCCGGTTCGGGGCGGATCACAAGGCCTCCGGGGCGCGAAAATCGCACAAGGAGCCTGCAAAAAAACGGAGTCCGGACAAAAGAGAAGCGGCCACAGGACACAAAAGGCGGCAGCCGGGCCGGGAAGCCGGGGCCGAGGGCAGAAGAGGGGCCGCCGGAGAGCACGGCAGCCGGAAAGGAGGCAGCGGCTCAAAGCCGCTTGTAATGGCAATAAAAGAGTTCGCCGTCGTCGCCGTGGAGATGCATCCCGCCGCCGAGGCAATATTTGAACATCCGGCACGAGGCGCACTCCCCGCGCCGCGCCCACTCCCGGTTGCGGAACGGAAGAAAACGGTTCTCCCACACCTCCCAGAAACGGTCGCGGTAGATGTTGCCCTGGTGGAAATTCGCACGGATCGACGTGCAGCCCGAGATCGCCCCATCGACCCGCACGGAGGCCACCGAGACCCCGGCGGCACACTGGTAGAAGTGGTCGCGGACCTCGGCCTCATAGCCGCCCAGGAAGCCCTCGCAGGCGTAGCTCACGTCGATGCGCCCCTCGCGCCGCATGCGGCGGATGTAGTCGAGCACCGCGCGGAACTGGGCGTCGGAGAGTGTCAGCGAGGCATCGTCACGCGCCCGGCCGGCCGGAAAAATCGTGAAGATCCGCCAGTGGCGCACTCCCTCGGCGATGAGCATTTCGCCGAAAGCCTCGAGCTGCGGCACGAGTTCCCGCGTCACGCAGGTCACCACGTCGCTCGTGAGCTGCGGTTCGCGCAGCACGAGCCGCAGGGCCTGCAACGCACGGTCGTAGCTCTGCGGATGGCGGCGGAGCCAATTGTGCTCGCGTTCGAATCCGTCGAGGCTGACCGACACCGAGCGCAGGCCGGCCCGCAGCAACGACTCGAGCCGTGCGGGCGTCAGGGCCATGCCGTTGGTGACCATTCCCCACGCATAGCCGCGCCGCGTAATCTCGGCACCCGCCCGCTCGAGGTCCTCGCGCACGAGCACCTCGCCTCCCGAGACGATGATCAGCACATCGGCCGGATCGACATGCGGGGTAACCTCCTCGTCGAGCACGCGCAGGAAATCCTCGACCGGCATGTCCGGCACACCGGGATCGACGCGGCAGTCGCTGCCGCAGTGGCGGCACGAGAGGTTGCACCGCAGCGTACACTCCCAGAAGAGCGTATCGAGACGGTGTTCGCGCACCTTGGCGGCATAAAGGTCGGAGAAGAGATCGAGGGCCAGGCGTTTGCGCAGCCCGATGCGGCGGCCGGACATCGCCTACCGCTGCTGTGCGGCGTCGGACGACGCCGGGGGGTCGGGATCGGGCGCCGCGGGCTGTCCTGCCGGAGTCTGCGGTTTGATGCCGAGCGTATCGGCCCGCACGGGGTCCTCGACGAAAGGATAGGCCGGAGTCCGCACGCCATACATCAGCACGAGCCGCGACGGGACCTTCCGCTCCGTCGTATCGGCCGCCGGTTCGGCCGCAGCTTCCGATGTTGCGGATGCCGCAGCGGCTTCGGAGGTTTCGCCCCGTTTGTCGGCGGACCCGCGGCGCGCCTCCTTAACCGAGGAACAGGCCGTCGAAAAGCCCAGAAGGGCCAGCAGCGCGAGTTTCAGACGTTTGCTCAGAATCATGGCGATCGGAATTTTCTTACGGGAACAAATATACGAATTTTTTCCGCACGACAAAAAAAAGGCCTAAAAAGTTTTGAAAACCAAGGTTTTTTGCATTACTTTGTAGAACGTATTATTTTAATTTCTTGATTTATGACAGGTAAAGTGAAATGGTTCGATAGCAAGAAAGGCTACGGATTCATTACGGCCGAGAACGGCAGGGAGATTTTCGTGCACTTCTCGGGAATCGCAAAGGAGGGCTTCAAGTCGCTCAACGAGGGTCAGACGGTTTCGTTCGAGATCGGCGAAGGCGCCAAGGGCGAGCAGGCCGTCAATGTCACCGTGGTCGAGTAATCCATATCAATCGGAAAACCCCCAAAGGGCTCCCGCTCGCCGGGAGTCCTCTTTTTTTTGCCCGTTTGAAAAATAAGTCGTAATTTTGGGCGGCTGAAACCGAAAAATCCGAGTCAATACTCATAAACAGATCAAAAACCATGAAAGAAGCAATCGCAATTCTCACCGGCGGCGGACCGGCCCCCGGCATGAACACCGTGGTGGGCAGCGTCGCCAAGACGTTCCTCCGCAAGGGATACCGCGTAATCGGCCTCCACGAAGGCTACACGGGCCTGTTCAACCCCTCGCCCCGCACCGTGGACATCGACTACCCGATGGCCGACGGCATCTTCAACCAGGGCGGTTCGTTCCTGCAGATGAGCCGTTTCAAGCCTACCGACGCCGATTTCGAGAACAACTTCAACCTCAAGTTCTTCACCGACAACAACGTCAAGCTGCTCGTGACGGTCGGCGGCGATGACACCGCTTCGACGGCAAACCGCATCGCCAAGTTCCTCGAGGCCAAGAAATACCCCATCGCCAACATCCACGTTCCGAAGACCATCGACAACGACCTGCCGCTGCCGAAGGGCACGCCGACGTTCGGTTACGAGTCGGCCAAGGACAAGGGTGCCGTCATCGCCCGCGCCGTCTATGTAGACGCACGCACGAGCGGCAACTGGTTCGTGCTGGCTGCCATGGGCCGCTCGGCCGGCCACCTGGCATTCGGCATCGGCGAGGCCTGCCACTACCCGATGATCGTCATCCCCGAGATGTTCGACAAGACGGAGATCACCGTCGAGAAGATCGTGAACCTCGTGATCTCGTCGATCATCAAGCGCAAGATCATGGGCATGGACTACGGCGCAGCGGTCATCTCGGAGGGCGTATTCCACGCACTCTCGGACGAGGAGATCCGCAAGAGCGGCGTACACTTCACCTACGACGAGCACGGACACCCCGAGCTGGGCAAGGTGTCGAAGGCCCACATCTTCAACGAGATGATCGAGAAGAAGCTCAAGACGCTCGGCATCAAGGTAAAGAGCCGTCCCGTCGAGCTGGGTTACGAGATCCGCTGCCAGACCCCGATCGCATACGACCTGACCTACTGCTCGGAGCTCGGCATCGGCGTACACAAGCTCTTCGCCGAGGGCAAGACCGGCTGCATGGTCTATGTCGATTCGGAGGGCAACGTTTCGCCGCTCTACCTGAAGGACCTGCAGGATCCCGCAACGGGCAAGATTCCGCCCCGTCTGGTGGACATCAAGTCAGACAAGTTCACGTCGGTGGTCGAGAACATCCTCAACGCCATCACGCCCGAGGACTACGAGGCTGCGAAGAAGTACGTCGCCAACCCCGAGGAGTACGACTTCCACAAGATCCTCAACTGGAAATAAGGTCCCCGAAGGACCCGCAGAGAGACCCCGGAAGCTCGGAGCTTCCGGGGTTTTTCATGCTCCGAAGGAGCGGAGGAAGGACCGGGAGGAAACAGAGAAGGGACGGGGACGGGCATGGGAACCCGGAAGCGAAAGGACGGCAAGGCCGGCCGTTTCAGAAGAGGCGGGGATCTACCGGCCGGACGCTGAGCTGCACGTCGGGATGGAGGTTGATCAGCTCGCGTCCGCCGCGCAGCGCCTCCCGCACGGTGTACTGCGTGCCGCCCGGCGATCCGTCGTACCAGGCCACGACGAGCGAGGCACGGGCCACCAGATGGCGGTTGCGCACGGCATAACAGCCGGGATGATACCCTTCTGCCAGGAACTCGACCGCATCGGCCCCTGCCACGATCCGCTCCCAGCGCGTACGGTCCGCACTCCGGAAGCGGCACTCCTGCCCGCGGAACGGCACAACGGCCACCAGCCGCACATCCGGATGCCGCACGCGCAACGCCGCGACAGCCTCGGCAGCCGCCAGATCGAAGCCCACAGCCATGCCGCTCAGGAACGTGCGGAAGCCGCGGCCGTAGAGCTGCTCGAGCAGCCGCCCGAGCAGAGCGTCGGCCTGACCGCAATAGGTGCGGTGGCCGGTGAAGGCCGCCGTGCGGGAGGCTGCCGCAGGATCGGAGCTCATGGAGGACATCTCGGGGATCATGCGCCAAAGATACGCCTTTGGCCCGGACTTTGCAACTTCCCGGGTGTCACAAAAAAAACAACCGAACCATGAAAAACACAGGTATTGTCATCGCATCGCTCGTGGGCGGCATGATCCTAGGGTCGGCCCTCACGATGCTGCTCACGCCCCAGTCGGGCCCGGAGCTGCGCCGCCAGATCAAGGACTTCGTAGACGAGGAGATCAACCGCGCGAAGCAGAAGGCCGCCAGGGCGCAGGAGAAGGTACAGGAGAAGATGCAGGAGGAGATCGACGAACTCCGGGCCAAAAGCGCGAAGTAGGCCGTGCGGACCGACGACCGAGACGCACTCCGCACGCCGGACGGGTCGTTCCTCGTCGCGCTGGTCGCCTTCGTACTGATCGCGGCAACGGGGCTCATGCTCTTCCTCACGGCATTCGTCCTCTGGATGTACGCCCTCACCGGATCACTCATCGCCGGTGTGCTGATCGCGGGCGGATGCTGCACGCTCCTTGCCGCAACGATCTACGGATGGCTGCTCCGCCCGCACCTCTGCCGCATGCAGGAGCAGATCGAAACGGTCTACGAGGTGGCCCGGGCCGCACGCAGCGGCTACGAATGGGTGCTCGGCAAGGTGGCGTCCCTGCTCCGCCCAAGTGAAAGGAGCCACGAGACATGATACCGGGAAGCGGGATCACCTCCCGAACGACAACGGGCCGGTAAAAAATCCCGCCCCGCCTTACCTATCTTCCCCCCATACCGACACGACAGGACAGGAGCTCTCCCGCAAGGGAGGGCTCCTACCTATATTTATAGTCCACCCTCATATCAGACTCCATGCACATTTCGTTTCGATCCGTCGAAAGTCCTATCCCCAACATCATATTTCGAAACAAAACTACAACATCGGCAAAAAATTTCGATTAAATCCCAAAAAAGTCATTTTACATTTCATTTTTAACAAAAGTTTATTAGCTTTGTAATACATATTACAAAATAAAGGGTGAAAAACAGACGCAAATCGTGTTTCATAAGGGTTGCAGCAACTTTTGAATGAAACAACACAATTTTGAAACAACACAAAAAACGGCATCCTGAAATTATAAATCGGTCACCAACAGCCAAGGAAACAGAAAGTATGGAAGCAAAGGAACAACGCGAATACGACGTCATCGTCATCGGAGGCGGAGCGACTGGTGCAGGAACGGCCCGCGATTGCGCCCTGCGCGGATTGCGGGTGCTGCTGGTCGAGCGGTTCGACTTCGCTTCGGGAGCCACCGGCCGCAACCACGGGCTGTTGCACAGCGGGGCGCGCTACGCAGTGACCGACAGGGAGTCGGCCGCAGAGTGCATCCGCGAGAACATGATCCTGCGCCGGATTGCACGCCACTGCGTGGAGCCGACCGACGGTCTGTTCATCACCCTGCCCGAAGATGACCTGAACTACCAGGCAACCTTCGTCCGGGCGTGCCGCGAGGCGGGAATCGGGGCCGAAATCATCGACCCCGCACTGGCCAGACGAATGGAACCGTCGGTAAACCCGGCGATCATCGGTGCGGTCCGCGTACCGGACGGGGCCGTGGATCCCTTCCGCCTGACGCTGGCCAACGTCATCGATGCCCAGGCACACGGCGCCCGGATCCTCACCTACCACGAAGTGCTCGGACTCATCCGCGAACAGGGCCGCGTGACCGGCATCCGCGTCCTGGACCGCAAAAGCGGGACGAAGCACGAATACCGCGCCCCGCTGACGGTCAATGCCGGAGGCATCTGGGGCCACGGAATCGCCCGCATGGCCGACATAACGATCAACATGTTCCCGGCCAAGGGGTCGCTGCTGATCTTCGGGCATCGCGTGAACCGCATCGTCCTGAACCGTTGCCGCAAGCCGGCCAA
>FR891987.1:46954-48667 GCA_000434235.1 Alistipes sp. CAG:268
CTGCGGCTCGAAGAGGGATGCAAGCTGGCCCCCTCGCTGGACTCGACGCGGATCCTGCGCGCCTATGCCGGGGTCCGGCCGCTCGTCGCCTCGGACAACGATCCCACGGGACGGAACATCAGCCGCGGCATCGTGCTGCTCGACCACGAGACGCGCGACGGAGTGCCGGGGCTGATCACCATCACGGGCGGCAAGCTGATGACCTACCGGCTGATGGCCGAGTGGACCACCGACCTCGTATGCCGCAAGCTCCGCATCGACAAGGCCTGCTCGACCGCCGACCGGCCGCTGCCCGGATCCCGGGAGGCCGGACAGCCGGCATCGAGGCCCCGCAAATCGGCTCTCCAGCGCCACGGAGAACTGGCCTCGCACATCGCCTCGGCCGACAACGGCGACAACAGCCTGGTCTGCGAATGCGAGGACGTATCGGTCGGCGAGATCAATTACGCGCTCGGCGAGCTCAACGTGACCGATCTGATCGACCTGCGCCGCCGCACCCGCGTAGGTATGGGCACCTGCCAGGGCGAACTCTGCGCCTGCCGGGCGGCCGGGCTGCTGGCCGGAGCGCACAACTGCGCCAAAGAGGCCAAACGCGACCTGGCGGCGCTGCTGAGCGAACGATGGAAAGGCATCTATCCGGTGGCCTGGGGCGACACGCTCCGCGAAAGCGAATTCACACAGTGGGTATATGCCGGAGTCTGTGACATGCACTTAACGGAGGAGGAAGCATCATGAAATTCGACACGGTCATCATCGGCGGCGGGCTGAGCGGCCTGATGTGCGGCATCCGCCTGCAAAGCAACGGTGCAAGGTGCGCCATCGTCTCCACGGGACAGAGTGCGCTGCACTTCTGGTCGGGATCGTTCGACCTGCTCAACCGCCTGCCCGACGGCACCCCCGTCGAGCAGCCCGAAAAGGCCGTCGGTGCGCTTCCCGCCGGACACCCCTACGCACGGTTGGGCAAAAAGTTCGCCCACTATGCACACATCGCCCGCGAGACACTCGCACAATGCGGCGTCACGGTACGCGGTGAAATGGAGCGCAACCACCTCCACTTCACCCCGATGGGTACGCTCAAGCCCACGTGGCTCACATCGTCCGACTTCAACACCTACCGTTCGGCTGAAGAGCTGCGCGGACAAAGGATCAGGATACTGAACTTCGCCGGGTTCCTCGACTTCAACACGGCATTCGTCGCCGAGGCGCTCGAATCCTGCGGAGCGCAATGTACGGCAGGAAGCCTCTCGATCGCGGAGATCGACCGGCTGCGGACCAATCCGACGGAGATGCGCGCGGTCCATATCGCCCGCGTACTCGACCGACCCGAGGTATTCGGCCGGTTCCTCGAGATGGTGAAGCGCCACGCTGCGGAGGCCGACATCGTCGTCGTCCCGGCACTCTTCGGACTGGACTCCGAGGAGTCCGTCAGGCAGCTCAGGGAGGCTGTGCCCGCAGCGGCCCCCATCCCCACGATGCCGCCCTCGGTGGCCGGCATCCGCACCCAGCAGCAACTGCGGCGCGCATTCGAACGACTCGGCGGCCTCTTCATGCCCGGCGACACGGCCATCGGGGCCGAAATCAGAGAAGACCGCGTCCGGCAGATACGGACGGCCAACCACGGGGAGGTCGCCCTGCAGGCCGACAACTACGTCCTGGCGAGCGGAAGTTTCTTCAGCAAGGGACTCGTAGCGGACATGACGCGGATTGCCGAAC
>FR891987.1:48692-53289 GCA_000434235.1 Alistipes sp. CAG:268
CCGAACCGCTCTTCGATCTCGACGTGGCATTCGACACGGACCGCACCGCCTGGTACGACCCGCACTTCTTCCACCGCCAGAACTACATCACCTACGGGGTGGCCGTCGATGAGGAGTTCCGCGCCCGCAAACAGGGCCGCACGATCGAAAACCTCTACGTCACGGGATCCGTGCTGGGAGGCTTCGACCCGATACGGGAGGGATGCGGAGCAGGTGTCGCAATGCTCACCGCCCTGCACGTAGCGGACAAAATGAAATAAGACCAGGATATGGATCTGCAGGAACGAAATATCAGCGAGAACAACTTCGAGCAGTGCATCAAATGCACCGTGTGCACGGCCTATTGCCCGGTCGTCCCGGTCAATCCCGCCTACCCCGGCCCCAAGCAGGCCGGTCCCGACGGGGAGCGGCTGCGCCTGAAGGCGGGCAGCTACTTCGACGAGGCGCTGAAATACTGCCTCAACTGCAAGCGCTGCGAGGTGGCATGCCCCTCGAACGTGCGCATCGGCGACATCATCCAACTGGCGAGGATGCGCTACGCGAAATCGCGGCCGAGTCTCCGCGACCGGATGCTGGCCAACACGGACTTCGTCGGGCGGATGGCCACGACGTTCGCCCCGATCGTCAATACGACGCTCGGATGGAGGCCCGTCAAGGCCGCAATGGACGGCGTGCTGCGCATCGACCGCCGCCGGACCTTCCCCAGCTATGCCGGGCAGACCTTCGAGCGGTGGTTCCGCAGGCACGAGGAGGCACGGCAGGAGGGTTTCGACCGCCACGTGAGCTTCTTCCACGGCTGCTACATCAACTATAACTACCCCGATCTGGGAAAGGATCTGGTACACGTGCTCAACGCCCTGGGCTACGGCGTCCACCTGCTCGAGCAGGAGAAGTGCTGCGGCGTGGCGCTCATCGCCAACGGCCTCTACGATCAGGCCCGCCGTCAGGCCCTGACCAACATGGAGTCGATCCGCCGCTCGGTCACCGGAGAACGGCGCCCCGTGATCGTCGCCTCCTCGACCTGCACCTTCACCATGCGGGACGAGTACCCCCACGTGCTGGGCGTCGGGAACGAGGACGTGCGCGACGGGATCGACCTCGTCACGCGGTTCGTCTACCGGATCATCGATTCGGGAGAGGCGCGGCTCCGCTTCCGCGACGACGTCCGGATGAAGGCCGCCTACCACACGGCCTGTCACATGGAGCGGCTCGGGTGGAGCTGCTACTCGATCGCGCTGCTGCGGATGATCCCCACGCTGGAGCTGACCCTGCTGCCGTCGCAATGCTGCGGCATCGCCGGGACCTACGGCTTCAAAAAGGAGAACTACGCCGCCTCGCAGGGCATCGGCGCCCCGCTCTTCAAGACGATCGAGCAGACCGACGCCGAGTGGGTGGTCACGGAGTGCGAAACGTGCAAGTGGCAGATCGAGATGTCCACCTCACGGCGGGTGCTGCACCCGATCAGCGTGCTGGCCCGGATGCTCGACCTGGAGGGCACCGCCGGACTGAACAACAGAAAAACAGCAAGATAAGTAACTCTAAAACTACCAACCATCATGCGGAGATTTCTCTCACCTCCTCTCTACAAGCCCGAACAGACCGGGCCCGAGGCCGACCACCGCTACCGGAAGCTGCGGTTGCAGGTCTTCATCGGCGCCTTCATCGGGTACGCGGCCTTCTACATCGTGCGCAAGAACTTCTCGATGGCCATACCCATGCTCGAGCCCTTCGGATTCGAAAAGGGCGAACTGGGGACCGTGCTGGCCATGAACGCCGTGGCCTATGCGCTGTCGAAATTCCTCATGGGTGCGGTCTCCGACCGCAGCGACGCCCGCAAGTTCCTGCCGCTGGGACTGGTCCTCGCCTCGATCTCGATGATGTTCATGATCGTCCCGATCTCGATGCTCGGCCCCGAGCACCACACCGCCGCCCTGGTGCTGATGGGCGTACTCAACTTCCTGGTCGGCTGGTTCAACGGCATGGGATGGCCCCCGTGCGGACGCATCATGACCCACTGGTTCTCGCAGACCGAGCGCGGCACGATGATGTCGATCTGGAACTGCGCCCACAACGTCGGCGGCTCGCTGGTCGGCCCGATGGCCGTCTACGGCGCCACGTGGTTCGGAGCCTGGTTCTACGGAGCCGCCACCGAGAGCTACTTCCTGGTCGGCACCTTCCTCTTCCCGAGCGTGACGGCTATCCTGATCGCACTGGTGGCCTACTGCCTGCTGCGTGACACGCCGCAGTCGTGCGGGCTGCCGTCGGTCGAGAAGTGGCGCAACGACTACCCGAAAAACTACAGCGCCAAGCAGGAGGAGGTGCTCACCACGCGCGAGATCTTCATGCAGTATGTGCTCAACAACCGCTTCCTGTGGTACATCGCCATCGCCAACGCCTTCGTCTACATGGTCCGCTACGGATGCCTCGACTGGGCGCCCACGATCCTCACCGAACACGGCATCGACATCAAGTCGGCCGGCTGGGCCTACTTCGCCTACGAGTTCGCCGCCATCCCCGGCACGCTGATCTGCGGATGGCTCTCCGACCGTCTCTTCAACGGCCGGCGCGCCCTGCCCACGATCATCTTCATGGCCCTGGTGGCCGGGTTCATCTGCCTCTACTGGCTCTTCATCGACAACCTGACCGTCGTCACCGTCTCGCTCATCGGCATCGGCTTCTTCATCTACGGCCCGGTGATGCTCATCGGCGTGCAGGCACTCGACCTGGCTCCGAAGAACGCCGCCGGCACAGCCGCCGGCCTGACCGGATTCTTCGGCTACTTCTTCGGAACGGCCATCCTGGCCAACACGCTCATCGGCTACGTGTCGGACCACTTCGGCTGGAACATGACCTTCGTCCTGCTGCTCATCGCCTGCGCACTGTCGATCGTCTTCATGGCCGTCACCTACAAGGAGGAGCAGTATCTGGCCGAACGCAACAAGTCGCACCAATCATAAAACCCTGACGCCATGAAAAAAACAGACGCATACGCTTCGCTGGGGGCCGACCGCAAAAGGTTCATGTCGTGGCAGATCCGGACAATCCTGATCACCATGGCCGGTTACGCCCTGTTCTACTTCGTGCGCAAGAACTTCTCGCTGGCCATGCCGGGGCTCACGGCCGAATACGGGATCTCGAACACGAATTTCGGATGGATCATCTTCGCCGGGTCGCTCGTCTACGGCTTCTCGCGCTTCATCAACGGCTATGTGGTAGACCGCATCAGGGGACGCATCGTCATGGCCCTGGGCCTGCTGCTGTGCGCCGCCGCCAACTTCGCCTTCGGCTTCGGCACCGACTTCAGCGCCTGGATCACGGGCGTCGAGAACGGCCCGAAACTGGTCGAGACCCTCGTGTGGGTCATGGGCGTGGTCATCATCCTCAACCAGTATTTCCAGGGCATGGGCTACCCGCCCTGCGCACGGATCCTCCCCCACTGGATCCACCCCTCGGAACTGGCTACCAAGATGTCGGTATGGAACTGCTCCCACTCGATCGGCGCCGCCCTGGCCGTCATCGTCTGCGGCTACCTGATGGGCTCGCTCGGAACGAACCTCAGCGCCGACGCCGCAATCGTCGGACGCATCACGGCCAACCTGGCCGACAACGGCGTGGCCAACGCCGCGGAACAGGCACTCGAGTATGCCGGACACGTCGGAGCCTGGAAATGGTGCTTCTGGATCCCGGCCTGCCTGGCCGTGGCCGGCGCCGTCATGGTCTTCGCCGGGCTGCGCGATGAGCCCAAGGATGTAAAACTTCCGGATCTGCCCGACACGGGGCTGGGCGCCTACTCGGAAAAGATGGGCAAGAAGGCGCGCCGCCGCTTCGAGGCGGTGATGGTCTGGCGCAACCGCTGGGTGTGGACCTTCTGCATCGCCAACCTCTTCGTCTACGTCGTGCGCATGGGCGTTCTCGACTGGGGACCCAAGTTCCTGACCGAGAACCGCGGGCTGTCGATCCAGGACGCCGGTTGGACCGTTGCGGTCTTCGAGATCGCCGGCATCCTGGGCACGCTCTTCGCCGGTTGGGCCACCGACCACCTCTTCAAGGGCAAGGGCCACCGCATGTGCGTCATCTGCATGCTGGGTGCCGCGCTCTTCATGACGATCTTCCGCTTCCTGCCCCAGACGGCCGGACTCACCGCCACGGCCCTCGTGCTCGTCGGCGCCGGGTTCTTCATCTACGGGCCCCAGGCGCTCATCGGCATCGAGCTGGGCAACCAGGCCACCAAGGAGGCCTCGGCCCGCGCCAACGGCATCGCCGGCATCCTGGGCTACATCGGTTCGGGCCTCTCGGGACTGCTCGTAGGCTACGTTGCCGACGCCTTCGGCTGGACCCGGGTCTTCGAGACGATCATCGTCATCGCCGTCATCGGCATGTTCATCCTGATCTCCATGTGGTCCGCGCCGCGCGACGGATACGAGCGGGCCTCGAAGATCGACTACGGCGACATCAAGGAATAACCCCCAAACAGGCCCCCGGGGCCGCACGACATGAAACCTTTCGACAAATACTGCTCAACCCTTTCGGACGAGGCCCTGATGGCGGCCTGCTCACGCATCCGCCACGTGGCGCTCGACATGGACGGCACAATCTA
>FR891988.1:0-26330 GCA_000434235.1 Alistipes sp. CAG:268
CGGCTGGCCCATGAGGAGTGCTGGGTGATCTACCTCACGGCCTCGAACCGCATCATCGAGCGCCAGCGGGTGAGCCAGGGCGGGGTGACTGCCACGGTCGTCGATCACCGGCTGATCGTCAAGCGGGCCCTGGAACTGCTTGCCACCCAACTGATCCTCATCCACAACCACCCCTCGGGAGCCGCCGAGGCCAGTGCGCAGGACCGCCTGCTGACCGAGAAGGTCGCACGGGCCGCCGCCCTGTTCGACATCCGCCTGCTCGACCACCTGATCATCTCGCGCGAGGGCGATTTCTCGTTCCTTAGGGCCGGGTTGCTCCGATAAGTCCCGAATCCGGCTGTTCCGGACCTTCTCCTTTTGCCGGGCCTCTTTTTGCCGGGCTGAAATAAATTCGGACGCGAAGGCCCCGATTTCCTATTTATTTTGTATTTTTGTCGCTTGGAAAAATCAGTAAAATACCATAATACGATGACGCAGGAAGAACTTTTCAAGAAACTGGTCGCCCATTGCAAGGAGTACGGATTCGTGTTCCCTTCGAGCGAGATCTACGACGGTCTGGCCGCCGTCTATGACTACGGACAGAACGGCGTGGAGCTGAAAAACAACATCAAGCGCTACTGGTGGGACTCGATGGTCAAGTTGCACGAGAATATCGTGGGACTCGATGCCGCCATCTTCATGCACCCCAAGACGTGGGAGGCTTCGGGCCACGTGTCGGCCTTCAACGATCCGCTGATCGACAACCGCGATTCGAAGAAGCGCTACCGCGCCGACGTGCTGATCGAGGATTGGATCGCCAAGCAGGACGAGAAGGTCGAGAAGGAGATCGAGAAGGCCCGCAAGCGTTTCGGTGAGGCTTTCGACGAGGCCAAGTACCGCGAGACCTCGCCGCGTGTCGTGGAGGTGCTCGCCCGCCGCAACGCCGTGCATGAGCGCTTCACCGAGGCGATGAATGCCAACGACCTTGCCGGCCTGCGCCAGATCATCCTCGACTGTGAGATCGCCTGCCCGATCTCGGGCACGCGCAACTGGACCGAGGTGCGCCAGTTCAACCTGATGTTCTCGACGCAGATGGGCTCGACGGCCGAGGGTGCCTCGACGATTTACCTGCGTCCGGAGACCGCCCAGGGTATCTTCGTGAACTTCCTGAACGTGCAGAAGACCGGACGCATGAAGCTGCCGTTCGGTATCGCACAGATCGGCAAGGCTTTCCGCAACGAGATCGTGGCCCGTCAGTTCATCTTCCGCATGCGCGAGTTCGAGCAGATGGAGATGCAGTTCTTCGTGCGCCCGGGCACCGAGATGGAGTGGTGGAACCGTTGGAAGGAGACCCGCATGGCCTGGCATCGCGCCCTGGGCTTCGGCGACGACAACTACCGTTTCCACGACCACGAGAAGCTGGCCCACTACGCCAATGCCGCCACGGACATCGAGTACAACTTCCCGTTCGGCTTCAAGGAGGTCGAGGGCATCCACTCCCGCACGGACTTCGACCTGGGCAACCACCAGAAGTTCTCGGGCAAGAAGATCCAGTATTTCGATCCCGAGACGGGCGAGAGCTATGTGCCCTATGTGGTCGAGACCTCGATCGGCGTGGACCGCATGTTCCTGCAGGTCATGTCGGCCGCATACACCGAGGAGCAGCTCGAGGGCGGCGATTCGCGCGTTGTGCTGCGCCTGCCGGCAGCCCTGGCTCCCGTCAAGGTGGCCATCCTGCCGCTCGTGAAGAAGGACGGCATGCCCGAGGTGGCGCAGAAGATCGTCGATGAGCTGAAGTATGACTACAACGTGGTCTACGACGAGAAGGATTCGGTCGGCAAGCGCTACCGCCGTCAGGATGCCATCGGTACGCCCTTCTGCGTCACCGTCGATGGCCAGACGCTCGAGGACGGCACGGTGACGGTCCGCCACCGCGATTCGATGCAGCAGGAGCGCGTGAAGATCGAGGCGCTGCATGCCCTGGTCGATGACGAGTGCTCCTACCGCAAGCTCTTCCGCAAACTGAATCTGTAGCAGCGGATCCCGGTCGGCGCAGCAGCAAGATGGGACGCATCCTGGCTATAGACTACGGCACGAAACGCACGGGTATCGCCGTGAGCGATCCCCTGCGGCTCATCGCCGGGGGGCTTGAGACCGTCGCGACGAAGGAGCTCGAGCGTTGGCTCGAGGCCTACTTCGCCCGTGAGGAGGTCTCGACGATCGTTCTGGGGAAACCCTCCCGCATGGACGGCACGCCGTCCGACACGTGGCGGTTCATCGAGCCGCTGGCCGCGCGGCTCCGCAGGCGCTATCCCGACAAGCAGGTCGTCTTCCATGACGAACGCTTCACCTCGGTGCTGGCACACCGGGCGATGCTCGAGAGCGGCATCGGGCGCATGGCCCGCCGCGACAAGGCTTTGGTTGATAAAATTTCTGCAACGATCATTCTGCAGAGCTATATGGAGTTTGAAAAATGATTTATCCGATCGTAATATACGGTGACGAGGTGCTGCGCAAGCACTGTCACGAGATCGCCCCGGACTACCCGGGGCTCAAACCGCTCGTCGAGGACATGTTCCTCACGCTCGAGGAGGCCGAAGGGGTCGGTCTGGCCGCTCCGCAGATCGGCAAGGATATCCGCCTGTTCATCGTCGATTGCACGCCGTGGGCCGAGGACGACCCTTCGTGTGCGGACTACAAGCGGGCCTTCATCAATCCCGAGATCTACGCCTACTCCGACGAGAAGAAGACCTACAACGAGGGCTGCCTCTCCTTCCCGGGCATCCATGCCGACGTTCCCCGGTCACTGTCGATCCGCATGCGCTACATGGATACCGATTTCGTGGAGCACGACGAGGAGTTCACGGGCCTTAAGGCCTGGGTCATCCAGCACGAGTACGACCATATCGAAGGGGTGGTCTTCACCGACCGCATCGCTCCGCTGCGCCGTCAGCTGCTCAAGGGCAAGCTGCTCAACCTTGCCAAGGGCAAGTATCGTTGCGGCTACAAGACCCGCTGATGGATCGGGGGAGCGCCCGGCAGGACGCACGGTCTTTGGATTGCAGCCCGTCACACGATTGCATGTTGCCGTATTCGCAACCCGGCATGAAAAATCCCGAACCTCGAAAGGTCCGGGATTTTTTTGTTTGTCGGCTGTTGCGGGTCAGAATCGGTATGAGGCACCGATGCTGATCACTACGGGATTCTTGCGCCAGTCGTCGAACATGGGCTGCCACTTCAGACCGGCCGAGATGTCCCAGTCGCGGGCTACGGCGTAGTTGAATCCTCCACCGATGTTCAGACCTGCGGCCCACTCGCCGATATCGTTGGCCGTGACACCTACGGCGGGGTAGAGATCCCATTCGCCGGTGATGTGGAAGACATACTGCACGTCGCAGCTCATGTCGATCGAGCATCCGTTGTGGAGCAGGGCCATGAGTGAGGGCTCGATGCGCCAGTTGTCAGTGAAACTGTAGCGGGCAAATCCGCCGAGACCCACGATGCCGTCGCCGGCGTTGGTGTAGATGTTCATGCGGGGACCTACGGCCCAGCGTCCCGCATCCTGTGCCGATGCTGCCGTGAATGCGAACAGTGCGGCGATGGCCGAAAAGATGAACTTTTTCATTGTTTCTATTTTAGGTTTGACTCTTCCCGTTTTCCTGAATTGTCTTAAAACAAAGATATGAATTATTTCCCGTCCGGCCAAATAAAAAGGTTCGTACTCTTGTCCGATAACGGAAAACGGTCCGCGGCCATATATGGCTGCGGACCGTTTCGGTACAAATATCGGGCCGTTTCCTACTTCTCGTTGAGCGCTGCGTGGGCGGCGGCCAGGCGGGCGATGGGCACGCGGAAGGGCGAGCAGCTCACGTAGTTGAGACCTGCGTAGTGGCAGAACTCCACCGACGAGGGTTCGCCTCCGTGTTCGCCGCAGATACCGCACTTGAGCGTCGGGCGCGTACCGCGGCCCTTGAATACGGCCTCGCGGATCAGCTGACCCACGCCGTTGCGGTCGAGGATCTGGAACGGGTCGTTCTTCAGAATACCCTTCTCGAGGTAGATCGGGAGGAACTTGCCGATGTCGTCGCGCGAGAATCCGAGGGTCATCTGCGTCAAGTCGTTCGTACCGAACGAGAAGAACTCGGCGACCTCGGCGATCTGGTTGGCCGTCACGGCAGCACGCGGCACCTCGATCATCGTGCCGACCATGTAGTCGATCTTGTCGTTGCGCTCCGAGAAGACCTGCTCGGCGGTCGAGTCGATGATCTTCTTCTGGTAGCGCAGCTCCTTGTGGTTGCCCACCAGCGGCACCATGATCTCCACGTGTACGGGGATACCCGAAGCCTTGACGTTCATTGCGGCCTCGATGATGGCACGGGCCTGCATCTCGGTGATCTCCGGATAGGTGTTGCCCAGACGGCAGCCGCGGTGACCCAGCATGGGGTTGAACTCGGCCAGCGACTCGACCTTGGCGACGATCTTCTGCAGGGGTACGTTCATCTCCTCGGCCATCTCCTTCTGTCCCTTCTCGTCGTGGGGCACGAACTCGTGCAGAGGGGGATCGAGCAGGCGGACCGTCACGGGATATCCGTTCATGGCCTTGAACAGACCCTCGAAGTCGCCGCGCTGCATGGGCAGCAGCTTCGCGAGGGCCACGCGGCGTCCGGCCTCGTCGTCGGCGAGGATCATCTCGCGGATGGCCTTGATGCGGTCGCCCTCGAAGAACATGTGCTCCGTGCGGCAGAGGCCGATACCCTCGGCGCCGAACTCGAATGCCTGCTTGGCGTCCTTCGGCGTGTCGGCATTGGCGCGGACCTTCAGCACGGCATACTTGCCGGCCAGCTCCATGAGCTTGCCGAAGTCGCCGCTCAGGTCGGCGGCCTTCGTGGCCACCTGACCCAGGTACACCTCGCCGGTCGAACCGTTGAGCGAGATCCAGTCGCCCTCCTTGACGGTGAATCCGTTCACCTGGATCGTGCGGGCCTTGTAGTCGATCTCGAGCTCACCGGCGCCCGATACGCAGCACTTGCCCATGCCGCGGGCAACGACCGCAGCGTGCGAGGTCATACCGCCGCGTGCGGTGAGGATACCGGCCGCGTCGAGCATGCCCTTCAGGTCCTCGGGCGAGGTCTCGATGCGCACCAGGATGGCCTTCTGGCCCGTTGCGGCGAGCACCTTCTCGGCGTCCTCGGCGAAGAATACCACCGGACCCGTAGCGGCACCCGGCGATGCGGGCAGACCCTTCGTGATGACCTGTGCCGTAGCGATGGCCTTCTTGTCGAATACGGGGTGGAGCAGCTCGTCGAGCTTTGCGGGCTCGCAACGCAGTACGGCGGTCTTCTCGTCGATCAGACCCTCGCGGAGCATGTCCATGGCGATCTTGACCATGGCGGCGCCGGTACGCTTGCCGTTGCGGCACTGGAGCATCCAGAGCTTGCCGTCCTGGATCGTGAACTCGATGTCCTGCATGTCGGTGAAGTACTGCTCGAGGTGGTGCTGGATCTCGTTGAGCTCCTTGTATACCTCGGGCATCACCTCCTCGAGCGAGGGATACTTGGCCTTGCGCTCCTCCTCGGAGATGTTCTGGGCCTTGGCCCAGCGCTTCGAGCCCTCGATGGTGATCTGCTGCGGGGTGCGGATGCCGGCCACGACGTCCTCGCCCTGAGCGTTGATCAGGTATTCGCCGTTGAAGATGTTCTCACCCGTTGCGGCGTCGCGCGAGAAGGCCACGCCGGTTGCGGAGTTGTTGCCCATGTTGCCGAATACCATGGCCTGCACCGATACGGCGGTACCCCACTCGGCGGGGATGTTGTTGAGCTTGCGGTAGAGGATGGCGCGCTCGTTCATCCACGAGCCGAACACGGCGCAGATGGCGCCCCAGAGCTGATCCCACGGGTTGGTCGGAAAGTCCTCGCCGGTCTGCTTCTTCACGGCCTCCTTGAAGCTCTTGACCAGCTCCTTCAGGTCGTCGGTGGTCAGGTCGGTGTCGTTCTTCACACCGCGCTTGTGCTTCAGTGCGTCGATGATCTCCTCGAACGGGTCGTGATCCTCCTTCGATGCGGGCTTCATGCCGAGCACCACGTCTCCGTACATCTGCACGAAGCGGCGGTACGAGTCCCATGCGAAACGGGGGTTGCCCGTGCGCTTGGCCACGGCCTCGACGGCCTGGTCGTTCATACCGAGGTTGAGGATCGTATCCATCATGCCGGGCATCGAGGCGCGGGCGCCCGAACGTACCGATACGAGCAGCGGCATCTCCTTGTCGCCGAACTTCATGCCGGTGAGGCGCTCGATGTTCTGCATTGCGCGCTCCACCTCGGGGCGGAGCATCTCGATGACGGCCTGCTTGCCATGAGCATAGTACTCGGTGCAAACCTCCGTCGTGATGGTGAATCCCGGAGGTACGGGGATGCCGATGAGGTTCATCTCGGCGAGGTTGGCTCCCTTGCCACCGAGCAGTTCACGCATTTTGCCGTTTCCTTCGGCCTCTTTGTTGCCGAAGGTGTAGACACGTTTAACGTCTGCCATAGTTTTTTCGATTAAGGGTTATTTAAATTAAAAAATTGCAAAAAAACGTTTCCACCGGAGACGGCAAAAGCGTGGCGGCATCATTGCGCCGCCCGCACGTCAGTCTATTTCCGGTGAAGGGATTGCGAATATAACAAAACTTTTCGAAATCTCCAAAAAAATCTACCGTATGTATACGAATACGGGCAGCGAGGCTCCGTATCCGTCCCGATAGCGCTGCCGGTCGATGGTTCGGAGCGGGTCTCCCGTCGAAGGATCGACAAGCCACCGGCGGGCGTAGACATCGCCCCGTGAGGCCTCCAGCCGCGGATCCGCGAGTATGCGGTCGCGCATGACCCACCGTCCGCCGCTGCGCACCGTGCCGCGCCCGGCCTCTTCGGCGCGGGCCGTGGCGTCGTGCAGTCCCCAGCGGGCGGCGTCGCGCGGGGTGACGCTGCCGGCCACGAGGAGCCTGACCTGTGGCCGCTCCTCGTGCAATTCGCCGATGATCCAGGGCAGCATGCGCCGGTCGCGGACGAGCAGCAGCCCCACGGTATCCCGCCCGAGAGTCCCCTCGACGTAGAGGGTTCGGTCGCCCGGTTCGGTGCGGTGGGGGAAGAAGCGGTCGCCGTAGTAGAGCAGGGCGAAGTCGAGTCCGTCGAGAGAGTTGAGCGTGCGGTGCAGGTAGGAGTAGTCGCCCCGGCATGCGGCGGCCAGGTCGCGGACCACCCGTTCGTTCTCCACCCCGTAAAGGGCCACCAGAGGCAGGGCCATCGAGTCGATCACGGCGGCCGTGCGTCGGATCTTGCTGCGGTACCGTTCCGTGTCCCATTTCAGCCGTCCCTGCGGCGTGAAGTCCGCGTCGTCGTAGAAGGGCGAGGGGAGGGTGTCGTAGAGACGGTCCACGTCGTAGAAGGCAAAGCCCGTGCGGGGCCTCTGCGGCCGTTGTGCGGCGGCATGGGGTACGACGGCCGGCAGGGTGAGGGCCGCGAGGGCCGCGATGGCGGCAAGAAGGGTCCGGCGCGGCGTCATACGCAACATCAGAGCGGTTTTTCGGGCAGGAAATCGCGGGGTGAGCAGCCGAGGAACCGGGCGATCTCGTTGAGGTGGTTCAGGTTGTATTTGGCCCGGTGTCTGGGGCTCTCGACCTGACTGATGAAACCGTCGCTTACCCCGATTCCATATGCCAGTGTCGCCTGCGAGACACCCTGGGCCATACGCTCTTTGCGGACGGCTGCACTGACGTATTGATCGAAGGCGGATTTCATGCTGCTGTTATCTTTTTCTTATGTAAAACTAAAAAAGTTGCCGAACGAAAAACTTAGCTATAGCTTAAATTCGCTTATGCATGGATAGGCGCCCGGTTTTCCCGTCAGGCAAAAAACTCCCCGCGGAGCGTTTCCGCGGGGAGCTCTGTCGGGGAAGCGGAGGGCCTCTCCCGGAAGGGTTTTATTGTGCGGGTTTATTGTGCGGGCACGGTCTCGACCACGTCGATCTCCGTCACACTCCATTCGAAGAGGTCATTGGCACACTGGCTCTCCATTTGGCGGATCTGCGACAGGTCGGTCGTGTCGGCCAGCACGGCGTTGAAGAACTGCGAGACGGTGTTGTAGGCGGCATTGACCTTGCCGGCGAAGCACTGGTAGAAGGCTTTCTGCTGGTCTCGGGTCAGCCCGGCCGGCAGGATGCCCTGCGAGACGAGGTAGTTGTAGGGGTAGATGTGGCGCATGTTGTGTGCATCGGCGTTGAGTTCGTCCACGATGGCCGTGACAACGACCATTTCCACCGTGTCGTCCACACCCGGCATCTCGATGAAGGTCGTGTAGACGGGATACGCTCCCTCGAGATCGTTGGCCACGCCGTCCGCGAAGAGTACGAACTCGGCATCGGTCAGGTCGTCGAGGTAGACCATCTGTCGGTAGTCGCGGAGGGCTTCGCGCATGGCCTGGCGCTGTTCCTTGTTCCACTCGCGGCTTTGGGAGCACCCGAAGAACCCTGCGGCGAAGAGGGCCAGCAGGGGCAGACTGAGAAGCAATTTTTTCATGTCGTTGCGAATTGAATTGGTTTGCTTCCCCAAGAGCAATCCGTGTGCCAAAGTCCGCGGTCGGGGGTATGGCGCCCTGTGTGCGGAACCGTCTCGAAGGCGGGGCTTCGTTGCCGGGCTACTCGGCGATGACGCCCGAGCCGACCAGCTCGTCGCCGTCGTACCAGGCGGCGAACTGCCCCGGGGTGATGCCCCGCTGGGGTTCGTCGAAGAGGATCCAGGCGCCGCTGTCGCGCATGAAGAGCCGTGCCTCCTGCAGCGGCTGGCGGTAGCGGATGCGCACCCGGAACCGGCGGCTTTGGCCGGGGGCGAGGCGTTGCAGCGGATCGACCCAGTGGACCTCGCCGGGCAGGATGTGCAGGGCCGGGCGCCACAGTCCGGGATGGCTGTCGCCCTCACCGACGTAGACGACGTTCTGCACCGTGTCCGTCGCGAGGATGAAGAGCGACTCCTTGCGGCCTCCGATGCCGAGCCCCTTCCGCTGCCCGATGGTGTAGAAGTGGGCGCCGTTGTGCTCGCCGATCTTCTTGCCGTCGCGCACGGTGAAGTGCCACGGTTCGGCCAGCTCGGCCAGCCGTTCGTCCGTGGGCTCCACGCCCTTGGGCACGGGGGACGTGTCGCGCCGGAACTTGGGCCACGTGGCGAGGATCTCGTGGACGTTGCCGCGCTTCGAGGCGAGTTTTTGCTGGAGGAATACCGGCAGATCGACCTTCCCGACGAAGCAGATGCCTTGCGAGTCCTTGCGCTTGGCCGTGGCCAGCCCCTGTTCGGTGGCGATGCGCCGCACTTCGGGCTTGAGCAGTCCGCCCACGGGGAAGAGGGCGCGGCTCAGCTGCTCCTGCGAGAGCTGGCACAGGAAGTAGCTCTGGTCCTTGTTCGGGTCGCTTCCGGCCAGCAGGCGGTAGACGACGCTGCCGTCCGCCTGCACGGCCTCCTCCTTGCGGCAGTAGTGCCCCGTGGCGACATAGTCGGCCCCGAGCTTCAGCGCCTCGCGCAGGAAGACGTCGAACTTGATCTCGCGGTTGCACAGCACGTCGGGATTGGGCGTGCGGCCCCGTTCGTACTCGGCGAACATGTAATCGACCACCCGAGTGCGGTACTCCTTCGAGAGATCGACCGTGTGCAGCGGGATGTCGAGCCTCTTGGCCACCAGCTCGGCGAAGAGCCGGTCGTCGTGCCACGGGCAGTCGCCCTCGAGCGTCCCCGTGGTGTCGTGCCAGTTGATCATGAAAAGCCCGATGACCTCGTGCCCCTGCTCCTTGAGGAGCCATGCGGCGACCGACGAATCGACGCCGCCCGAAAGTCCGATTACTACACGTGCCATTTGTCCGTAGCTGTTGCGTTGTTTTCCTTTATTCGAGGTCCAGCAGACCCTCGGGCAGCACGAGATGGATCCGCCTCTCTTCGAAGTCGATGTGGGCGATGAACTCCTCGGCAGCCGGCACGAGCACCTGCCGCCCGCCGATCTCCCGTTCGAAGAGCGGGTTGGCCTCGCTGTCGTAGAAGTCGGTCAGCACCCCCTCGAAATGCTTGGGCTCGGAGTCGTGGCGCGTCTCGGTACCCTCCACGCGGAAGCCGATGAGGTCTTCGAGGTAGAATGCGTCGTCGTCCTCCTCCTCGTGCAGCTCGATGCGGAATTCGAGTCCGAGCAGCTCGCCGGCCCGCCGTTCGGTGTCGAAATCGGCAAATGTGGCCGTGGCGCCGGTGGCGCCGCGGCGTTCGAAGCGCTCGCAGTAGAGCGGTACGTCGAGCCCGTCGATCGAGACGAGCAGCGGGGTTTCGGTGTCGAACTCCTCCGGGAATGCGGGATAGAGCGAGAGCATCACACCTCCGTCGGTGCCGAAGAGGCGGTTGATTCTGCCTGCGGGAACAGTCATGGCGAAAAAGGTTGTTTCGGGGGATAAAAATACAAAAAAAACAGCAAATCGTCCGCAAGCGGGACGATCTGCTGTTTATCGGATCTCGATCCGGCCTTATTCGGCAGCGGGAGCCTCTGCGGCAGCCTCCTCGGTTGCGGCGGCAGCAGCCTCAGCGGCAGCTGCTTCGGCAGCCTCACGTGCGGCAGCCTCGGCTGCGGCCTTCTTCTCGGCGATGGCGGCAGCGCGCTCCTCATTGACCTTGGCCTCGGCGGCCAGACGGGCCTTCTCTGCCGACTTGGCATCGGCGGCCAGCTTGTTGGTCTTGGCCTCGATCTTGCCGGCCTTTGCCTCGAGCCACTTGTTGAAGCGGGCCTCGGCCTCAGCCTCGGTGAATGCGCCCTTGGCTACACCGCCCAGGAGGTGCTTCTTGTAGAGCACGCCCTTGTAGGAGAGGATGGCACGGCAGGTATCCGTGGGTTGTGCGCCTTTCTGTAACCAATCCAGTGCTTTCTCGAAGCACAGATCGATCGTAGCAGGATTCGTGTTGGGGTTGTAGGTGCCCAACTTCTCGATGAACTTACCATCACGTGGCGCTCTGCTATCTGCGGCAACGATGTGGTAGAAGGCGTAGCCCTTCTTGCCGTGACGTGCCAGACGAATTTTAACAGCCATTGTAGCTAAAATTTGTGTAGGTTAATAAAAAACGCTCACCCTTACGGGATTTGAAGCCCGCAAATGTAGGCAAAAAAATCGGGTCGGCCAAATAAACCGGCGAAAAAACGGACTCTGTCCTCTTTGCGGCCGTTTCTCGGGAGGTGTCGAGTGCTTTCGATGCGCCGCCGGGGCTGTTCGGGGAAAAATTCGTATCATTTCCCGCGCGGAGACAACGTCGTCACCGCGTAAAACGAACAGCTATGATTGTAGGTTATTTACGGGTTAGTACGGAGAGGCAGCATCCTGCCAACCAGCAGGATGAGATCCGGCGTTTTGCGAAGAACCGGAATTGGGAAGTGGATGTGTGGGTTACGGAGGTCGTGAGCGGCAAGACGCGCGAACGTGACCGCAAGCTGGGAACGCTGCTCCGGCGGATGAAACGGGGCGATACGTTGGTCGTGACCGAGATTTCGCGGTTGAGCCGGACGCTCACCGACATCATGTCGATCATGGGGCGGTGCCTGAAGAAACAGATCAACCTCTACACGACCAAGGAGGGATACACATTCGACAATACGATCAACAGCAAGGTGCTGTGTTTTGCGTTCGGACTGGTGGCCGAGATCGAGCGCAACCTGATATCGATGCGCACCAAGGAGGCTCTGGCGCGCCGCAAGGCCGAGGGGGTGGTGCTGGGGCGCCGCAAGGGGAGTTTCACGAAACTCAACGTGCTGGTCGAGAACCGCCTGGCAGTGATCCGCATGCTCGACGAGGACCGCTCGGTGGCGCAGATCTGCCGCCGCTACGACCTTTCGCGCGATACGTTTGACCGCTTCCGCCGGCAGTGTCCCTCGGTGCGTGAGGCCTTCGAGCGGAAGGAGGCGCGGCGTGCGGCCCGCTTTGCGGTGCGCAGCCTCTGACGGACCGTGTGGCCGGTATGACGAAAAAAGGGAGATGTCCGTCAGAGGACATCTCCCTTCCGTTTTGTCGTGATTCCGTTGGGATTCGAACCCAAGACCCACAGCTTAGAAGGCTGTTGCTCTATCCAACTGAGCTACGGAACCGACACATTGCGGCACCCGGGCGCACAATGCAGGTGCAAAAGTACGAAATTTCGGGTCTTCTGCAAACTTATTCCCCGATTTTCTGAGTTTTGTCCCGCGGAGGGGCTCCGGCTCCGTGCCGCGGGGGCAGGTGCGGAGCTGCCGCGGGGGGTTACCGCACGAACTCGGTTTCGAGGCGGGCGGTGTTTCCGCAGGCATCCGTCACGGTGAGGCGCACCGTGTGGCGGCCGTGCGAGGCAGGACGGTCGAATCGGTGCACGAGCGTGCCGCGCATCGGGAAACGGTCGCAGGGGACCCATTCGCCGTCGATCTCGAGCCTCCAGCCCGCAATCCCCGAGAAGTTGTCCCCGGCGTGGAACTGCAGCGACCGGGCGCGCGAGAGGTCGGCGCCCCGTTCGAAGCGGGCCCTGACGACGGGCGCCAGCGTGTCGGCCACAACCACCAGGTCGCCGGCCGTGCGGGTCGAGGCTGTTACCACGCCGTTCGTGCAGTGCCCGCCGGCGTATACCAGCGCGCCGCGGCGGTTGCGGAGGGCCAGCACCGTGCGCAGCTGCAGGGCCCGGGGTATGTCGGCATTCACCGAGACGGTGACGGCGCTCCGCAGCGGTGTCGAGGGGTCGAGGAAATGGTAGGCCGGCGAGAAGACCCGCACCCCTTTGGGGGCCGCCGGGGCCTGCCGGATCTCCGGCAGGGCGTGGATCGGTTCGTAGAGCGCGCCTTCCGGAACGGTCATCCGGGCGCTGTTGCCGATGCGCATCGTTGCGGTCCGGTCCGGCCGGAGGGCCGTACCCTGCGGGTCGGCTTCGGCGCGGAACTCGCCGTCGCGTCCCTCGATCTCGAACTCGAGAGCCGATATGTTGCCGCAGTCGTCTTCGGCCTCGATTCTTATCCGGTGCCTCTCTCCGGCGGCTGCGCGCACCAGACCCCGCTCCCGGAGAATCGGGTAGAAGAGCTCGGGCGAGCGGTCGAGCCGGGCCAGACGGATCGCCTCGTTGCGCGAGGCGACCTGCACGGGATAGCAGCTCACGGCGTCGCAGCACCGCGAGAGGTCGTGCGTGAATCCGTCCATGCGGTACTCGAAATAGGGCTCTCCGTCGATCGCCGCCTGGACGCGCCACACGCCGAACGTGTTCTGTACGTCGTTGCGGCGGTCCGAGACCTCGGCTACGAAGTAGCCCCTGCGGCCCACCTCGACGGCCTCGTCGCCCCGGGCCAGGCGGTAGCGCCCTTCGGCCTCGCGGACTACGGCATAGGTGTGGGGGCGGCTGCGCACGGGCGTCCCGTCGTCGAGCGTGTCGATCTCGACGTAGTGCAGGCGCATGATGCGCGGCGGGAGGTTGTCCTTGGGGCGGATCACCCCTTCGCGCACCAGGTTGTGGAGCCGCTGGGTTGGCGTGTCGCGCAGTTCGAAGTGGAGGTGGGGGCCCATCGACGAGCCGCTGTTGCCCGACCATCCGATCGTATCGCCCTGCGCGACGGGCCAGCGGCCGGCCTCGAACCAAAGGTCCACGCTGTTTGCGCGCCGTGCGTAGCGTTCGGAGCGGACGTGCTCCTCGATGTCGTCGCGGAAGTTGCGCAGGTGGCCGTATACGGCCGTCACGCCATTGTCGAGTGTCAGGTATACGGCCCGTCCGTACCCGCCGGGCTGGAGCACCACGCGGGAGACATGGCCGTCGGCCACGGCCACGAGCGCCTTGCCCTCGACTCCGTCGGTCTTGATGTCGATGCCGGCATGGAAATGTCCCGGCCGGAGCTCCCCGAAGTTGGCCGAATAGAGTCCCGGAACGTCCCGCACGGGGTAGATATAGTCGTCGGGATTGAGCCGCTGTCCCCGGGCCGCGGATGCGGTCAGGGCGGCGGCAAGCAGTGTCAGAATGGTTCGCATGGTTCGTTGTCTTCGATCATTGTCGAGACGGTCTCGATCACCGTCCCGTAGTCGTATCCGAGCGAAAGTCCGTACCGGATCAGTTTCGCTTTCAGTTCGCGGGGCGCGGCCTGCCGCACCGTGCGGGCCTTGCGCGCCAGCTGCGCCTGCAGCCGTTCGTGCATGCCTTCGCGGTCGAAGCCGGCCAGCTCCCGGTCGATCAGCGCGCGGTCGATTCCCTTGCGGGTCAGGGCCGCGCGGATCTTGTATTCGCCCCAACCGCTCAGCCGGAGCTTTTCGCGGACGAAAGCCGCCGCGTAGCGCCCGTCGTCGATGAAGCGGTCGCGGATCAGCCGCTCCACGATCCGCGAAGCCTCCTCCTCCCCGATGCCCCAGCCGCGCAACAGCCGTCGGGCGTCGCTTTCGCACTTCTCGGCGCGGGCACAGAGCCGCATCAGCGAGGCGAGCGCCTGCTCGGGGCTCTTCGTCCGCCGCTCCCCGGGCTTCTCCTCCTGCGGGGTCATTCGGGTCGTGCGGCGCATGTCATCCGGGCTTTGCCGTTGAGGTCCTCGTGCACCTCGATGCCGGTATACCCTTCGGCGCCGAGCATCCGCACGATCTCCTCCGCGGCGTGTTCGTAGATTTCGAAATAGAGCCTCCCGCCGGGGCGCAGCAGCTGCTGCCCGGCTCGGGCGATGGCGCGGTAGAATCGGATCCGGTCGTCGTCCGGGACGAAGAGGGCCAGTGCCGGCTCGTGGTCGCGGACATTGGTATGCATGGCGGCCCGGTCGCTTTCGGGAACGTAGGGCGGGTTGGAGACCAGCAGGTCGAACGGTCCGTCGAACGGTCCGTCGAACCGCTCCGCGAGGTCGTGCAGCGCATCGGCCCTGCGGAACGCCACCCGGGCACCGAGTGCTCGGGCATTCTCCCCGGCTACGGCGAGGGCCTCTTCGGAGATGTCCGCGGCCCATACCTCCGCATCGCGAAGTTCGAGGGCCAGCGTGATGGCCAGGCATCCGCTGCCGGTCCCGATGTCCAGCAGCCGCGGCGCCCGGCCCCGTTCGCGGCGCACGACGAGCGCCGCCAGCTCCTCGGTCTCGGGCCGGGGGATCAGCACCCCCTTCCGGACGGCGAAACGGCGTCCGAAGAACTCGCTCTCGCCGAGGACGTATTGCAGCGGCTCGCCCGCAGCCAGCCGTTCGGCAGCCTGCTCCAGCTCCGGGGCGTCGATCTCCGCCTCGGGGTCGGCCAGCAGGGCCGGCAGGGTGATCCCCGCGTAGAAGGCTGCGGCCTGACGCGCGATGCTGCGCGCCTCGCACGGGTCGTAGAGCCCCGTGAGCCGTTCGGCGAGCATGCCGACCGCCTTGCGCCGCGTCAGCATCGGCACCGGCATTTGAGGTCGGCCAGTGCGATGGCGCAGGCGGCTTCGACGACCACCGCGCCGCGCAGGGCGACGCATGCGTCGTGGCGGCCGCGGATGCGCAGCGGCTCGACGCTGTCCGTTTCGAGGTTGTAGGTCATCTGTTCGCGGGCGATGCTGGGCGTGGGTTTCACGGCGACACGCACGACGATCGGATTGCCGTTGGCAATGCCGCCGTTGATGCCGCCGGCGTGGTTCGTGGCGGTGGTCCCCGCAATGTCGAGGATCGGGTCGTTGTTCTCCGACCCGCGCATGCGGCTTCCGGCGAATCCGCTCCCGAACTCCACCCCCTTGACGGCCGGGATCGAGAAGAGCAGGTGGGCGATCATGCTCTCCACCGAGTCGAAGAAGGGCTCGCCCAGACCCGGCATGATCCCTTCGATGCAGCATTCGACCACGCCGCCCACCGAGTCGCCCTCGGCTGCGGCCGCGCGGACGACCTCCTCGAAGCGGGCCGGGTCGCTGCATCCGCCCACCTCGACCAGCCGGGTCGTGAAGCAGACGCGCTCCGGCAGCATCTTCTTGGCGACGACGCCTGCGGCTACGAGCGCCACGGTCAGGCGGGCCGAGAAGTGCCCTCCGCCGCGCGGGTCGTTGAATCCTCCGAACTTGCGGTGGGCGATCAGGTCGGCGTGCGACGGGCGGAAGTGTGTCTCCAGTCCGGCGTAGTCCTGCGGGCGGGTGTCGTTGTTGGTAAAGACGATCGTGAGCGGAGCCCCGGTCGTGCAGCCTTCGTAGAGCCCCGATACGATCTGCGGGCGGTCCTCCTCGTGGCGCGGGGTCGTGCCCGGGGCGCCGCTCCGGCGGCATGCGAGGTCGGCCTCGAAGTCGGCCTCCGAAAGTTCGATGCTTTGCGGGACGCCGTCGATCGTGATGCCGATCTGCGGCCCGTGCGACTCGCCCCAGATGGCGAGCCGGAAATGTTGTCCGAATTGGTTCATCCGTTCGAATATTTTGGGGTGTGCGGCACCTTGCCGTCCTTATCGGCGGATCTGTGCCAGGTCCTCGAAGAATCCCGGGTAGCTCTTGGCTACGCACTCGGCTCCCTCGATCTCCACGGGCCCGTCGGCGCGCAGGGCGGCGGCCGCGAGCGACATGGCCATGCGGTGGTCTCCGTGGCTGCAGACGCGAGCCGCATGGATGCGGCCTCCGCGGATGCGCATCGTGTCCTCCTCCGAGAGGTCCACCTCGATGCCCAGTTTGCCGTACTCCTCGCGGATCGCCTCGGCGCGGTTGCTCTCCTTGTGTATGAGGCGCGAGGTGCCGCGGAGCAGGCTCACCCCCTCGGCTGCCGCGGCCAGCGCCGCGAGTGCGGGGAAGAGGTCGGGGCATTGTGTGGCGTCGAACTCGAAGGCGCGCAGCGGACGCTGTGCGGCCGTCACGGCGTCGGGCTCGCTGATCACGGCGGCTCCCGCCCGGACGAGGGCGCGGCAGACGGCCGTGTCGGCCTGCTTCGAGAGCGGCGAGATGTTGCGCACGGTCACTTCTCCGGCAGTGGCACCCAGCACGAGCAGCATGGCGGCGGCGCTCCAGTCCCCCTCGATCGGGAGGTCGATCGCCCGGTAGCGCTGTCCTCCGGGGATGTAGAACTCCGTGTAGTCGCGGTGTACGATCTCGATGCCGAAGCGTTCGGCCGTGTCGATCGTCATATCTAAATAAGGTGTCGAGACGGCCCTGTGCACCCGGAGTGTGGTGTCCTGACGGGCCAGCGGCAGGGAGAGCAGCAGTCCCGTGATGAATTGCGAGGAGACCGACCCGTCCACCTCCGTCTCTCCGCCGCGGATCGGGCCGCAGACCCGGAAGGGGAGGTATCCGCCGTTGTCGCTCACCTCGACACCCAGCCGTCGCAGGGGCTCGGTCATCATCCCCATCGGGCGGCGGAGCAGCGTGCCGCGCCCCTCGATCGTGATCGGGGTGCCGCAGAGCGAGGCCACGGGGGTGAAGAGCCGTGTGGCCAGCCCCGATTCGCCGACCGTGAGCCGGTCGCCGCGCGGGTTGAGCCCGCCGCAGATCCGCAGCACGTCCTCTCCCTCGCGGCGCACTTCGGCGCCGAGTGTTTCGATGCAGTGCATGGCCGAGCGGGTGTCGTCGCAGAATTCGATGTTGCGCAGCACGGTTTCGCCCTCCGCGAGAAGCGCGGCGGCCAGGGCGCGCTGTGCGTAGCTTTTCGAGCAGGGTGGCGTCAGCGTGCCTTCGACGCGGCCCGGCCGGACGGTCCTATCCATTTTGCTGTCCGTCCTTTTCGGCCGCGGCTTCGTCGCGGCCCGTCTCCCCGCTGCCCGTCGGGGCGGTTTCGCCCTCGCGGGCCTCCCGCTGGAGCTCCTCGCCCTTGCGGTTCTTCATCTCCTGGGTCAGCTGGTGGCTCTTCTTGAGCTCGAAGTGCTGCCCGAGGTAGACCTTGCGGACCATCGGGTCGGCAGCCAGCTCCTCGGCCGTGCCGGTCTTGAGGATCTTGCCTTCGTAGAGCAGGTAGGTGCGGTCGGTGATGGCCAGCGTCTCATCGACGTTGTGGTCGGTGATGATGACGCCGATGTTCTTGTGCTTGAGTGTGGCGACGATCGACTGGATGTCCTCCACGGCGATCGGGTCCACGCCGGCGAACGGCTCGTCGAGCAGGATGAAGGCCGGGTTGATCGCCACGGCGCGCGCGATCTCGGTACGGCGCCGCTCGCCGCCCGAGAGCTGGATGCCCAGGCTCTTGCGCACCTTCTGCAGGCGGAACTCCTCGATGAGGGCCTCGACGCGCTCCTGCTGGTACTCCTTCGAGTAGGAGGTCATTTCGAGCACGGCGCGGATGTTGTCCTCGACTGACAGGCGGCGGAAGACCGAGGCCTCCTGCGCCAGGTAGCCCACGCCGAGCTGCGCCCGGCGGTAGACGGGCAGTTCGGTGAGCTCCGAGACCTGCTTCTGGTCGTTCTCGAGGAAGATCTTCCCGGCGTTGGGTTTGATCAGCCCGACGATCATGTAGAAGGTCGTGGTTTTCCCGGCTCCGTTCGGACCCAGCAGACCGACGATTTCGCCCTGATTCACATCGATTGACACGTGGTTCACGACGGTGCGGGCCTTGTATTTTTTGACGAGTTCGCTCGTGTACAGACGCATTGCGTTTCTTTCAAATAATTTTCGACAAAGTTATGTTTTTTTCCGAAAAGTTTTTTATCTTTACATTGAATTTTGTGAAGTAGTAGAGCAAAAACGGAGAGATGAAACAATACGATTCGGCCCTGTTGCACGACAAGCTGAAGGAGTACTTCGGCTTTTCTTCGTTCAAAGGGAATCAGGAGGCGGTGATCCGCAACGTACTGGAGGGTAAGGATACGTTCGTGCTGATGCCTACGGGCGGCGGCAAGTCGTTGTGCTACCAGTTGCCTGCGCTGCTCATGGACGGGGTCGCGATCATCATCTCGCCGCTGATCGCCCTGATGAAGAATCAGGTCGATGCCATGCGTACCTTCTCGGCCGAGTCGGGCATCGCCCACTTCCTCAATTCGTCGCTCAACAAGACGGCCGTGGCGCAGGTACGCTCGGATGTCATGGAGGGCAAGACCAAGCTGCTCTATTTCGCGCCCGAGTCGCTCACCAAGGAGGACAACGTGGCCTTCCTGCGCAAGATCAAGATCTCGTTCTATGCCATCGACGAGGCCCACTGCATCTCGGAGTGGGGCCACGATTTCCGTCCGGAGTACCGCCGCATCCGCCCGATCATCAACGAGATCGGGCAGGCGCCGCTGATCGCCCTGACGGCCACCGCGACGCCCAAGGTGCAGATGGACATCCAGAAGAACCTGGGCATGGCCGACGTGGCGGTCTTCAAGTCGTCGTTCAACCGGCCGAACCTCTACTACGAGATTCGTCCCAAGCACGACGTCGATCGCGAGATCATCCGCTTCATCAAGCAGAACGAGGGCAAGAGCGGCATCATCTACTGCCTGAGCCGCAAGAAGGTCGAGGAGCTCACCGAACTGCTGGTGGCCAACGGCATTCGGGCGCGGGCCTACCACGCCGGTATGGATGCCGCGACGCGTGCGGCCAACCAGGACGACTTCCTCATGGAACGCGTCGAGGTGATCGTCGCCACGATCGCCTTCGGTATGGGCATCGACAAGCCCGACGTGCGCTATGTGATCCACTACGACATCCCGAAGTCGCTCGAAGGATACTACCAGGAGACGGGACGTGCCGGCCGCGACGGCGGCGAGGGGCACTGCATCGCCTTCTACAGCTACAAGGATATCCAGAAACTCGAGAAGTTCATGCAGGGCAAGCCGGTGGCCGAGCAGGAGATCGGCAAACTGCTGCTGCTCGAGACGGTCTCCTATGCCGAGAGTTCGATGTGCCGGCGCAAGACGCTGCTGCACTATTTCGGCGAGGAGTATACGGAGGACAACTGCGGCAACTGCGACAACTGCCGCAATCCGAAGCCGAAGGTCGATGCGCGCCAGGCGCTGAAGATGGCGCTCGAGGCGCTGCGCGACATCGGTGACAAGTTCAAGGCCGACTACCTGATCAACGTGCTCGTGGGCAAGAACACGGCGCTGATCAAGAGCTACGGACACAACAAGTCGAAGTGGTTCGGCGCGGGTGCCGACCACGATGCCCGCTTCTGGGGTGCCGTGCTGCGGCAGGCGCTCATCATGGGGCTTGTGGACAAGAACATCGAGAACTACGGACTGATCTCGATCAACAAGAAGGGCGAGGACTACGTCACGATGCCATTCCCGGTCACCGTGACGCTCGACCACGACTACGACGAGGAGGAGAAGGAGGCCGAGGCCGTCACTCCGATGGGCAAGGGCGGCGCGGCCGACGAGGAGCTCTTCGCGATGCTCAAGGACCTGCGCAAGAAGGTGGCCAAGCAGCACGGGCTGCCGCCGTTCGTTGTCTTCCAGGACCCCTCGCTCGAGGACATGGCCGTGCAGTACCCGATCACGCTCGAGGAGATGCAGAACATCACGGGCGTAGGCGTGGGCAAGGCGCGGAAGTTCGGCGAGGAGTTCATCAAGCTCATCAAGGCCTATGTCGAGGAGAAGGAGATCATCCGGCCGCAGGACATGGTGGTCAAGTCGGTGGGCAACAAGTCGGGCAACAAGATCTTCATCATCCAGTCGATCGACCGCAAGATGGATTTCGAGGACATCGCCCGGGCGAAGGACCTCGACTTCGACGAACTGCTCACCGAGATCGAGGGCATCGTCAATTCGGGTACGAAACTCGACATCTCCTACTATCTGAAGGAGTTCATGGACGAGGACAAGATCGAGGACATCTACCTCTACTTCAAGGAGGACGCCGAGAGCGACTCGCTCGATGCGGCCATCGAGGAGCTCGGTGCCGACTACACCGAGGAGGAGATCCGTCTGGTCCGCATCAAGTTCATCTGCGAGCAGGGCAACTGACCGCCGCCGTCCCGGCCTTTGCCGGGATGTCCGGGCGCTTGTCGCTCCCGAGGTCCGGGGCTTGTGCGGAAGGCCGTTTTTTCGGGGATACCCTCAAACCTAAATAATACGTGCCTATGAACAAAAAGACCTTTACGCTTGCTTTGCTCTTTCTGTGTGTAACGCTCGTTTGGCTGGGTGTCAATCTCTATTGGGACTATGTCGGACGGGTGGATGTGTACAATACCTTCATCGCGCTGCTGTTCGTCGTTTTCGCTGCAGCCATGGTCTGGAACGAATACCACAAGAAGCGCCGCCGGCACCTCGATGAAGTGAACCGGAACCAGATTCCATAAAAACGAAGAGACTATGAAATTCAATCTGATGCAGATCGTGCGCCTGGTGCTGATGGTGCTGGCCATCGCGGGTATTATCTATGCCGTCGAGTATGTGCCGCGGGGAATCGCCGTGTGGTTCTGGGTGGCGTTGCTCGGTATCGGTTTCGTCGGCCTGCTCTATACGTTCCGCCTTACGCAGCGACGCCTGCGCCGCGAGGCGCGTGACGAGGAGCAGCGAGCCAGGCGCCGCTCGCGCCGTTCGAAAAGACGTTGAGCGCGGCCGCACCGCCGGCCGGCCCGGTCCTGCTCCGGAATGCCCCTGACGTGCATCGCGTGCTGCCGGAAACGGCGGCCTGCCGCGCCGTCCCGTCGGACGGAAGTCCTGCCGCCCATGCCGGACGTCGCCCGGTCGGGCGGAAATCCGATCTGTTGTGAAGTCGATCCGCCGGATGTGTGTCCGGCGGATTTTTTTCGTATCTTTGCCGCGTATGACGGAAGTTAGAGCCAAAAAAGCCTTGGGCCAGCATTTCCTGGTCGATCTGAATATTGCCCGCAAGATCTGCGATTCGCTCTCGGGCGGTCCCGTGCTGCTGCCGGCAGGGGAGCCCTCCGCACAGGCCGCCGGCCCGGCCGCGGAGGAGGATGCCGCCGCACGGCGCTGCGACGTGCTTGAGGTGGGATGCGGCATGGGGGTACTGACGCAGTTCCTGCTGCGGCGCGAAGACATCTTGACGTGGGGCGCCGAGATCGACTCGGAGAGCGTCGCCTACCTCCACGCTCACTACCCGGAGTTCACGCCGCGGCTCATCGAGGGCGATTTCCTGCGCCTGGACCTGCGCTCGCTCTTCCCGCACGGGCTCCGCATCATCGGCAACTTCCCCTACAACATCTCTTCGCAGATCTTCTTCAAGGTGCTGGAGAACCGCGACCTGGTGCCCGAGTGCGTCGGCATGATCCAGCGGGAGGTCGCCGTGCGTCTTGCCGAGCCTCCCGGATCGAAGGAGTACGGCATTCTTTCGGTGCTGCTGCAGGCGTGGTATGACATCGAGTATCTCTTCACGGTCAATGAGACGGTCTTCAACCCGCCTCCGAAGGTCAAGAGCGCCGTCATCCGCCTGCGCCGCAACGCCACGCAGCACCTCGGCTGCGACGAGGCGTTGTTCATCCGTGTGGTGAAGGCTTCGTTCGGCCAGCGCCGCAAGATGATCCGCAATTCGCTCAAGTCGGCCTTCGGCGACTTCGGCGGGGCCGAGCACCCCTTCTTTACGCGGCGTGCCGAGCAACTCTCGGTCGCCGATTTCGTGGAGCTGACCTGCTGGGTGGACGAACACCGCGGCTGATCCGCCGTGTGCGCGGCCGCCCCTCTCTTTCCGTCTCTTCCCTTCGCGCCCGGGAACCTCAGATCCCGGGATTCTCGGCTCCGGCCACGACCGTCACCAACTCTTCGCCGCTCAGGTATTTGTGGGCCAGACGCCTCACGTCGTCCGGCGTCGTGTTCCGTATCCGTCGGATATTCTCGGCGATGATCCCGTTGTCGGTGCCGCAGAGGATGTTCTCGATTGTCACGTCGGCAATCCCGAACGGCCCGTCGAGGATGCGCATCATCTCGCCCGTCATCATGTTCTTCACCAGTTCGAGTTCCTCCCCGGGCATCGGCTCCGTGCGCAGCCGCTCGATCTCGGCGCGGATCTCGCGCAGGGCGTCGCGTGCCACGTCGGTCCCGACCTGCGTGGCCACGGCGAAGTACCCCGCCCGTTCGAAATTGACCATCGCGGCCACCACACCGTAGGTGTATCCGTTGCGTTCGCGGAGATTCTGCATCAGGCGCGACCCGAAGTATCCGCCGAGTGCCGTGGCCACAACCTGCATGCCGACAAAGTCGGGGTGCTGGCGCGGGAAGAGCAGCCGCCCGATGCGGATCGACGACTGTACGGCTCCGGGATGGCTGACGAATGCCGTGCGGGTGGTCACCGGCTCCGGGAAGCATCCCTCCGCCCGCTGCCCGCCCCGGGGAATGCGCCCGGCCAGCGCCGCAACGGCCTGCAGTTCCCTGTCGCCGATGCGCCCGCTGCAGACGACGAAACAGTTCTCGGCCGTGTAGCAGCGGCGGTAGAACTCCGCGACGTCCGCGCGTGTCAGCCGGTCGTAGGCCGCCTCGTCCGACGAGATGCCGTAGGGATGCTGCGGCCCGAACATCGCCCGGGCGAACGCCTCGCGGGCCTCGATATCGACCTTCGTGCGGTCGATGGCCAGCCGCTGTTTGCGCTTGGCGGCATAGGTGCGCAGCTCCTCCTCGGGAAAGGTCGGGCGGAGCAGCAGCTCTTCGGCCACGGCGAGCGTCTCGGCGAAGAATTTCGAGAGGGTGGCGAAATTGATGTAGGCGTAGTCGCGGTCGATATTGACGTCGTACCACGAGCCGTGGTAGTCGAGCTGTTCGGCGATCTCTGCCGCGGTCATCGCCTCCGACCCTTCGGCAAGGAGGTTGGCTGCCGCCGAGGCCGAGAAGGGGACCTGCTGCACGGAGGATCCGGCACGGAAGACGAACGAGATGCGCAGCACCTCGAACTCGTCGGCCGGGAGCGTGTAGAGCGCCACACCGTTCGGCAGCACCGTCCGCGTGGCCTGTTGTACCTCGATTTCCGAGGGGGTGATCTGTGGTTGTCGTGTCATTTCCGGGCTTTGTAAATGAGTGTGGACGCGTTCTCCTCGCGGAAAACGCGCTGGCTGAACGAGCGGATGCGCTCCGCATCGACGTCGCGGTAGCGTTCCACTTCGGCATTGATGAGCCGCAGGTCGCCGAGCATCTCGTAGTAGCCGAGGTTCATCGCCTTGTTCATCACGTTCAACTCGCCGAAGAGCGTGTTGGCCTCGAACTTGTTCTTCACCTTCTCGATCTCGTAGGGCGAGGGGGTACCGTTCTGCAGGGTGCGGATCTCCCCGCGGAAAGCCTCCTCGGCCTCCTCGGGCGTGACGCCCGGGAGCAGCTGCCCGGTGAAGACGAAGAGCCCCGGATCGACGTCGCCCGTGATGTAGGCATTGACGCTCGACAGCAGACGGCGCTCCTTGACCAGGTGGCGGTAGAGCCGCCCCGAGTCGCCCCCGGCCAGCAGGTCCGACACCAGGTCGGCCGTGTAGAAGTCGGGTTCGGTGCGGGCGCACATGTGGCAGGCCACCGTCACGGTCGTTGCCGGCACGTCGCGTTCGACCTCCTCGCGCCGCGCGGCGGTCTGCGCGGGCTCCTGCGGGACGGGTGCGGCGGTGTGCGGCGTATCCGCCAGCGGTTCGAACCACTTGGCGGCCAGGTCGAACATCCGCTCCTCGTCGAGGTCGGCCGAGATCGAGAGGATGGCGTTCGAGGGGTGGTAGTGCGTGCGGTAGAACGCCTCCACGTCGTCGAGCGAAGCGCCCTCGATGTGGCCGGTCTCCAGTCCGATGGCTGCCCAGCGGTAGGGGTGCACCTTGTAGGCCAGTGCCCGGAGCAGCATCGTCTGGTCGCCGTAGGGCTGGTTGAGGTAGCGCTGCCGGAACTCCTCGACCACCACACGTTTCTCCGTGTCGAGTTTTTCGGGTGTGATCTCCAGCCCCTCCATGCGGTCGCTCTCGAGCCAGAGGGCCGTCTCGATATTGTCCTTCGGCAGGGTGATGTAGAAATCCGTGTAGTCGTTGTTCGTGAAGGCGTTGTTGTCGCCCGAGGCCATCTGTACGGGCAGGTCGAAATTCGGGACCTCGCGCGTCCCGCGGAACATCAGGTGTTCGAACAGGTGTGCGAACCCCGTGCGGGAGGGGTTCTCGTTGCGCGCCCCGACCTTGTAGAGCAGGTTCACGGCGGCCAGTTTCGACGTCCGGTCGCGATTGACGACGACCGTCAGTCCGTTTGCGAGCGTTTGTTTGCGGTATGCGATCATGGGGCAAAGTTAGGAAAAAATGTGTGGATACGGATCGGACGCCCGTGCCGTGCCGCACATTTTCCCCGCATCGGTGCCAACGGCGTGCCGAAGTGCGTCGGAAGCTCCGCGGGCTGCCGCGGATTGCCCCAGACCCTTATTTTCAACTCGTTGATCCTGCGTGTGTTTGCTGTTATCCGAATAACAGACTGAGTGTTATTCGGATAACACCGAAAAGTGACCCTTCGGCCGATTATTTGCCGGAAAATGGGGCTGTTTTTTGCTGCGAAATTTTTATCTTTGCAGCGCCGTCCCGTGCGGACGACAGTCGCAATGACTCGGAAACACACGAAATATTACCTAAAATTCAAAACAATGGCAGAAAAGAAATTCATCACTTGTGATGGTAACTATGCAGCGGCTCACGTGGCTTACATGTTCTCGGAGGTCGCCGCGATCTATCCCATCACGCCGTCATCGACGATGGCCGAACTCGTGGACGAGTGGGCGGCGCAGGGGCGCAAGAACATCTTCGGCGAAACGGTGAAGGTTGTCGAGATGCAGTCCGAGGCCGGAGCGGCGGGTGCCGTTCACGGATCGCTGCAGAGCGGCGCACTCACCTCGACGTTCACCGCGTCGCAGGGTCTGCTGCTGATGATTCCGAATATGTACAAGATCTCGGGTGAGCTGCTCCCGGGCGTCTTCCACGTTTCGGCCCGTGCCCTGGCTGCACAGTCGCTGTCGATCTTCGGCGACCACCAGGACGTCATGGCCACCCGCCAGACGGGCTTCGCCATGCTGGCCACGTCGTCCGTACAGGAGGTAATGGACCTCGCGGGTGTCGCACACCTGGTGGCCCTGAAGGCCCGCGTGCCGTTCCTGCACTTCTTCGACGGTTTCCGCACCTCGCACGAGATCCAGAAGATCGAGCTCATCGACGAGGCTTCGCTCACGTCGCTGCTCGACCGCGACGCCCTGAAGGCCTTCCGCGCCCGTGCCCTGAACCCCGAGCACCCCGTGACGCGCGGTACGGCCCAGAACCCCGACATCTACTTCCAGACGCGTGAGGCTGCCAACAAGTTCTACAATGCCGTTCCCGACATGGTGGCCGATACGATGCGCGAGATCTCGAAGATCACCGGCCGCGAGTACAAACCCTTCGTCTACTACGGCGATCCCGAGGCCGAGGAGATCCTCATCGCCATGGGCTCCGTTACGGAGACCATCAAGGAGACGATCGACTACCTGCGTAAGCAGGGCCGCAAGGTGGGTCTGGTGACCGTGCACCTCTACCGTCCCTTCTCGGAGAAGTACTTCTTCGACGTGCTGCCGAAGAGCGTCA
>FR891988.1:26370-30210 GCA_000434235.1 Alistipes sp. CAG:268
GACCGCACGAAGGAGCCGGGCGCCGAGGGCGAACCGCTGTACCTCGACGTGAAGTCGATGTTCTACGGCAAGTCGATCCAGCCGATGATCATCGGCGGCCGCTACGGCCTCTCGTCGAAGGACACGACTCCGGCCCAGATCCTGGCCGTCTTCGAGAATCTGGCCGCCGAGGCCCCGAAGGAGCACTTCACGGTGGGCATCACCGACGACGTCACGAACCTGTCGCTTCCCGTCGGCGAGGAGATTTCGCTGGCAAAGCCCGGTACGTTCGAGGCCCTCTTCTTCGGACTGGGCGCCGACGGTACGGTAGGTGCCAACAAGAACTCGATCAAGATCATCGGCGGTTCGACGAACAAGTACTGCCAGGCCTACTTCTCCTACGACTCGAAGAAGTCGGGCGGCTACACCTCGTCGCACCTGCGCTTCGGCGACCTGCCGATCACCTCGCCCTACCTGGTCACGACGCCCGATTTCGTGGCCTGCCACGTGCCGTCGTATGTCGATAAGTACGACGTGCTGAAGGGCCTCAAGCCGGGCGGCTCGTTCCTGCTGAACTCGGTGCACGACGTCGAGACGACCTGCGCCACGCTGCCCGACCACATGAAGGCCTACCTGGCGAAGAACCACATCAATTTCTACATCATCAACGCCACGAAGATCGCCGCCGAACTGGGTCTCGGTTCGCGTACGAATACGATCATGCAGTCGGCCTTCTTCAAGATCGCCAATGTCATTCCGTTCGAGAAGGCCGTCGAGGAGATGAAGCACGCCATCCTGAAGTCCTACGGCAAGAAGGGCGAGGATATTGTGAACATGAACTACGCTGCGGTCGATGCCGGCGGCAATGCCGTCGAGAAGGTCGAGGTGCCCGCCGAGTGGGCGCAGATCGAGGATCGCGGCTTCGAGCATGCCTCGAATGCCTCCTATCCGGAGTTCGTCCGCAAGATCGTCGAGCCGATCAACGGACTGAAGGGCGACCAGCTGCCCGTTTCTGCCTTCAACGGCCGTGAGGACGGCACGTGGGACAACGGCACGGCCGCCTACGAGAAGCGCGGCATCGCCGTGAACGTTCCCGAGTGGCAGATCGCCAACTGTATCCAGTGCAACCAGTGCTCGTACGTCTGCCCCCACGCTGCAATCCGTCCGTTCCTGGCCACCGAGGAGGAGGCCGCCGCATCGGGCATGGATTGGAAGCAGGGCCTGGGCGAGACCAAGGAGTACAAGTTCCGCGTGCAGATCTCGCCGCTCGACTGTACGGGCTGCGGCAACTGCGTCGATGTCTGCCCGGCCAAGCAGAAGGCTCTGGTCATGCGGCCGCTCGAGGAGCAGCTCCCGCAGCAGAAGAACTGGGACTACGCTACCTCGAAGATCGGCTACAAGCAGGTTGTGGACAAGACCAAGTCGGTCAAGAACCTCCAGTTCGCCCAGCCGCTGTTCGAGTTCTCGGGAGCCTGCGCCGGTTGCGGCGAGACGCCCTACATCAAGGCCATCACGCAGCTCTTCGGCGACAAGATGATGGTTGCCAACGCTACGGGCTGTACGTCGATCTATTCGGGTTCGGCCCCCTCGACGCCCTACTGCACCAACGAGAAGGGTCAGGGTCCCGCCTGGGCCAACTCGCTCTTCGAGGACAACGCCGAGTTCGGTCTGGGTATGCACATCGGTATCGAGAAGCTCCGCGACCGCATCCAGGCGCTGATGGAGGCTGCCATCGCTTCGTGCACCAAGTGCTCCGAGGAGCTCAAGGGCGTCATGAAGGAGTGGATCGCCAACCGCGGATCGTCGGCCCGTTCGGCCGAGGTGACGGCGCGCCTTGTCCCGCTCATGGAGGCCTGCGGCTGCGACTACTGCCGCCAGATCCTCGAGCATAAGGACTGGCTCGTCAAGAAGTCGCAGTGGATCATCGGCGGTGACGGCTGGGGCTACGACATCGGCTACGGCGGTGTGGACCACGTGCTGGCTTCGGGTCAGGACGTGAACATCCTGGTCATCGACACGGAGGTCTACTCGAACACGGGCGGCCAGTCGTCGAAGGCTACGCCGGTGGGTGCCGTTGCCAAGTTCGCATCGAGCGGCAAGCGCATCCGCAAGAAGGACCTCGGCGCCATGGCCATGACCTACGGCTATGTCTATGTAGCCCAGGTTTCGATCGGAGCTTCGCAGCAGCAGCTCTTCAACGTCCTGAAGGAGGCCGAGGCCTATCCCGGTCCGTCGCTCATCATCGCCTACGCTCCGTGTATCAACCACGGTATCAAGGGCGGCATGGCGCGTACGCAGACCGTCGGCAAGGAGGCCGTAGCCTGCGGCTACTGGCACCTGTGGCACTACAACCCCGAGCTGGAGGAGCAGGGCAAGAACCCGTTCGTGCTCGATTCGAAGGAGCCCGACTGGACGAAATTCCGCGAGTTCCTGATGAAGGAGGTCCGCTACACGTCGCTCCAGAAGTCCTTCCCGACCGAGGCCGACGAACTCTTCGCCGCTGCCGAGGAGAACGCCAAGTGGCGCTACAATGGCTACGTGCGCCGTTCGAAGATGGAGTATTGATTCCGCTGTCGAACCGTATAATATAGGTGTGAGAGCCGTGATCCTTCCGAGGGTCGCGGCTCTTTTTTCTCCCTTCGGCCCGCGGCTTTCCTTCATCCTCCCGTTGCGGGGTTTCCTGCCGAACCACTTGGCTCCGTGCGGTATCCTTTTCTGCCGCAGTCCACGCAGTTCAGCCCCCGTTCCGTCGGTTCTTGTCCTTCCGCTCCCGAGCCGACCGGGGTCTCCCCGCCCGATTTCCGGTATGCGGATTGCAGGGGATTTCTCGAGTCTGTTTGTGATGCGATTTTTCTTGCTTATGACCGATTCTTTATCTACTTTTGTGCCCCGGATTCCGGAAGGGTCCGGATGCGGAGTTTTTCCGCACCGAACGGGAAAATGAAAGACTTAAAAATAAGTTGTCTTATGAAAAAGCTTTTTGTGGCAGCCCTTGCTTTGGCTGCGATGACGGCCTGCTGCGGCGGTGCCGCTGACGCCACGCTCGAAGGAACGACGTGGAAACTTTCGAAGATGGAGGGGATCCCCGCCACGGCGATCGACGGTGAGTCCGATGCCTTCACCCTTGTGTTCAATGCGGCCGATACGATGGTTGCCGGCCGTACGAACTGCAATCGCTTCTTCGGCAAGTATGAGGCCGGCGAAGGTAAGCTGGAGCTCGGTCCGCTCGGCATGACGCGGATGGCATGCCCCGATATGGAGTTCGAGAATGCCTTCGTCCAGATGCTCGACGAGGTGGATCGCTACGAGATCAGCGGTACGACGCTGAAGTTCTACGACGACCAGACGCTGCTGGCCGAGTTCCTTGCCGTTACGCTCGAGCCCGCCGGGGAGCCGGCAGCCGTTTCGGAGCCTGCCGCCGTTGAGCCTGCTGCATGTGCCGAGCCTGCCGGTGAGTGCACCGATTGCTCGTCGTGTGAGTCGGCAGCCGCAACCGAGGAGCCTGTTGCCGCCGAAGAGTAGCCGCACCGTACGTTAAAACGGGGCCCGGTCGTTTTTGCGACCGGGCCTTTTTGTTTGTAGTATACGCAACGGGCTGAATTCCGGGACGAAGTAGGGTAGAGGATTCCTGATTTGCCGCAGTTTTGCCGGTTGCGGGTCCATTTGCGTCTGCGTGTCCCCGCCGTCTCCGTCCTGCGTGCTCCCGCGTCTCTGTCCTGCGTGTCCCCGCGTTTCCGTCCTGCGTGCTCCTGTGTCTCCGTCCTGCGTGCTCCTGTGTCTCCGTTCTGCGTGCTCCTGTGTCTCCGTCCTGCGTGCTTCCGCGTCTCCGATCTGCGTGTCTCCAGCCCCGCGTCCCCGGCT
>FR891989.1:0-4956 GCA_000434235.1 Alistipes sp. CAG:268
CGGTTCCGTCTACGAGTGCGAAGAGGGTGTGATCCTTACCCATGCCGACGTTTTCACCGGCGTTGTGGACCGTGCCGCGCTGACGGACGATGATGTTGCCCGCCTTTGCGAACTGGCCGCCGAACAATTTGATGCCGAGTCGCTTGCTTTCCGACTCACGGCCGTTCTTCGAACTACCTACACCTTTCTTGTGTGCCATGTTACTTGCGTTTTAAAGGTTTATGCAACGATTTCCTCGACGAGAATCTGCGTCAGATACTGGCGGTGGCCGTTGCACTTCTGATAGCCGGTGCGACGCTTCTTCTTGAACACCAGAACCTTGTCATCCTTCAGATGCTTCAGGATCTTGCACTTTACTGCGGCGCCTTCTACTACAGGTGCGCCGACTTTAACCTGACCGTCGTTGTCTGTGAGCAGGACTTTGTCGAAACTTACGGACGAATTCTCTTCGCCCTGAAGACGGTGAACATAAAGTTTCCGACCTTTTTCAGCCTTGAACTGCTGACCTGCGATCTCTACTATAACGTACATTAAAATCGATGGTTATGTGTTGAAACATAATTCGGAGTGCAAATATAGGGATAATTCGCGGAACTGCAAGGGGAAAGCACAAAAAAAATCGGTTCGGGCCTTTTGGCACGGTTTTGGGCGGCCGGGCGGGGGCGCCCTTGCTGGGTTGTCCTTTTCTCCTCCGAGGTTGTTCCGAAACGGCAGGGAGCAAAATATGTGGGGGAGATCGTTCGTTTATATGATAAATTCTTGCTACCTTTACGATGGAAAAGCAGATTCCGAAACTTCAAACACGGGCTACGATGATAAATGATAAGGTGCGCATGTATCTGTTGCCTCCGCTCTTTAATGCGGCGGTCCGGGCCGGGGCGGCGATCATGGGCGTATACAAGAACCGCGACGATTACGACATCAGCCTCAAAACGGACCATACGCCGATCACGATAGCGGACCGTCTGGCACACAAGACGATCCGCGAATACCTCGGTCCGACGCGCATTCCGATCCTTTCGGAGGAGGGGCGTGAGATGCGCTACGACGAACGCCGCAACTGGGAGCTCTACTGGCTCGTAGATCCGCTCGACGGAACGGTCGAGTTCATCAAGGGCAACAACGAATTTACGGTAAACATCGCGCTCATGGAGAACAACGTCTGCATGGGGGCCGTGGTCTATGTCCCCTATTTCGGAAAGATGTATGTGGCGGGCCGCGATTCGGGTTCCTACCTCAAGGAGGGGGTCTTCCCGTCGGCCGATGCCTCCTATACCTATGACGAGATCGTGACCGGATGGACCCCGCTTCCGCTGCCTTCTGCGGCTTGCCACGACCACCTGCGGGTGGCCGTTTCGCGTTCGCACCAGACCCCCGAGACCCACGAGCACATCGCCCGCCTGCGGGCTGCACATCCCGACCTGGAGGTCATCGAGCAGGGCAGTTCCTACAAGTTCTGCATGCTGGCCGAGGGGCGCGTGGACTACTACGTGCGGACGACGCACACCTTCGAATGGGATACGGCTGCCGGTGAGCTGATCCTGCGGGAGGCCGGCGGCGAGACCCGTTCGCTGCCCGACGGCGGCGAGTTGAAGTACAACGAGGAGGACCTCCACAATCCGTGGTTCGTCTGCCGGTCGAAGTTCTGCCCGGCGCTGTGACGCCGACGTGTGCCCCGGCGCCCGTGCACTGATTTCCTGTAGTGCTGTGATCTTTCCGGCTGCGGATCCCCGCGGCCGGAATCTTTTTGCCCGTGCGCGGTGGCAGGAATGCTCCGTGCGGCTACTTGTGCTCGATGTCGCAGGCCCCGCAGTTGCCCGAGCACCCCGGCAGGGTCTTCCCCGAGTCGGAGCAGTCGGCGTGTCCGTCGGCTTCGCGGGTCTCCTGCACGGCACACTTGATGCCCAGGCGCTGCATGTTCTTGTTCGTCGAGATCTCCGAATCGATGTGGTGTCCCTTAATCATCAGCGTGAGCGACATTCCGAGGACGAAGAGTCCCACGGCCGCCACGGCGCACAGTACGACGATCAACCAGTCTGGCATGGAAAATGAATTTTTGTCCCGAAATTTGGGGGTTCGGCGGCAAATATATATATTTGTAGGATAAAATGCAAAAAAGTGCCCGGGTGTTTCCGGATAGGTTCCGCCCGGGTTCCGAATACCGATTTGGAAGTTACGAAAAACGCGGATTAGCCATGAAAATCGTCATTGCGGGAGCCGGCGAGATGGGGAGCCATCTGGCCCGCATGCTGAGCGGCAACGGCCATGAGATCACCATCGTGGACAGCGACCCGAAGGCCCTGGCCGAGGTCGCGAGCCTAGCCGACGTCATCTCGGTCGAGGGCGACTCGACGACCTTCGCCGTGCTGCGCCGCGCCGCGGTCCGCAAGTGCGACCTGTTCATCGCCGTAAACCACGAGGAGAATGCCAACATCGTCTCGGCCACGCTGGCCAAGCGCCTCGGGGCGAAGAAGTCGATCGCGCGGATCGACAACAACGAATACCTCGAACCCGACAACAAGGAGATGTTCATCGACATGGGCATCGACTACCTGTTCTATCCCGAGAAGGTTGCGGCCCGCGAGGTGATCAACCTCCTGGGCCATACCTCGACGACCGAGTATGTCGATTTCTCGAGCGGCAAGCTCTCGCTGGCGGTCTTCCGCCTCGAGCCGGCCTCGCCGCTGGTGGGCGAGCCGCTGACGGGCTTCGACGAGGAGCAGGAGTCGCTGAGCTACCGCACGGTCGCCATCACGCGGGGCGGCGAGACGATCATCCCGCGGGTGGGCGAGCGCTACATGGAGGGCGACGTGATCTACGTCATCGCGCGGCAGGACGCCGTGCACCGGGTCATGGAGTTCTCGGGCCGCTCGAACATCGAGATCCGCAACATGATGATCCTGGGAGGTTCGCGCATCGGCATCCGCATCGCCACGGAGCTGCAGGAGGAGATCAACATCAAGCTGGTGGACTACAACGCCGAGAAGGCCTACCGCCTGGCCGAGATGCTCGATAAGACGCTGATCATCAACGAGGACGGTCGCAATACGGAGGCGATGATGGAGGAGGGGCTGTCGAACATGGACGCCTTCGTGGCGGTGACCGGGCGCAGCGAGACGAACATCCTTGCGGCGATGCTGGCCAAGCGCATGGGCGTCAAGAAGGTGATCGCCGAGGTGGAGAACCTCAACTACATCAACCTGGCCGAGTCGATCGGCATCGACACGATCATCAACAAGAAACTGGTCACCGCGTCGAACATCTTCCGCTTCACGATGTCCACCGACGTGCAGGCGATCAAGTGCCTGACGGGCAGCGATGCCGAGGTGCTGGAGTTCATCGTCAAGCCGAACTCCCCGGCCACCAAGGCGCGGATCCGCGACCTGGGGCTTCCCGACGACACGATCGTCGGGGGCATTGTCCGGGGCGACAAGGTCTTCATCGCCGTGGACGACACACAGTGCAACCCCTACGACCGCGTGGTACTTTTCGCCATGCCGGGATCCGTCGGCAAGGTGGGTTATTATTTTAACTGACAGTTCATACCCGGGTCGCCGACCTTCGCGGGGCTCCACGACGGGGCCGGTTGTGTGCGGCGTGCGGGTTCATATAACGAGACGATACGATGTCTTTCCGAAATACGATTCTCAAGGCGTGGTTCTCGCGCCGGGCACGGGCCATCGACCGCTTCCGCCGTCATCCGATCGAGACGCAGGAGCGCATGTTCCGCTATCTGCTGCGCCGGGGGCGGATGACCGAGTTCGGCGACCGCTACAATCTGCGCCACATCCATACCGTGGAGCAGTTCCAGACGCAGGTCGAGACCTTCGACTACGATACGTTCAAAACCTACGTCGAGCGGATGCTCGAAGGGATCCGCAGCGTGACTTCGCCCGGGCGCGTGACGCTCTTCGCCCGCTCGTCGGGCACCACCTCCGACCGCAGCAAGTACATCCCCGTGACGCGCGACTCGCTCTGGTGGAACCACACGCTGGGCATGCGCGACGTGGCGACGCTCTATGCGGCGGCGCACCCGAAGACGCGGGCCTTCGAGGGCAAAACCCTGACGCTGGGGGGCTCCTGTACGCAGGAGGGACGCAACCTGGTCGGCGACCTCTCGGCGCTGCTGATCCACGAGACGACCTTCTGGAGCGGCTGGTTCCGCGCCCCGCGCATCGAGACGGCCATCATCCCCGACTTCGACGCCAAATGCGAGGCCATCTGCCGCGAGTGCGTCGGCGAGCCGGTTACGGCCTTTGCCGGCGTTCCGTCGTGGAACCTCGCGCTGATGCGCCGCGTGCTCGAGTATACCGGGCGGCAGAACCTGCTTGAGGTGTGGCCGCAGCTCGAGATGTTCGCCCACGGCGGTGTGGAGTTCACGCCCTACCGGCAGTCGTTCCGCGAGTTGCTGCCCTCGGACGACTTCGTCTACATGGAGACCTACAACGCCTCGGAGGGCTTCTTCGCCCTGGCCGACGACCCGGCGCGCGACGACATGTTGCTGATGCTCGACTACGGGACCTTCTACGAATTCCGCGACGGAGAGCGCATCGTACCCCTCGAGGGGGTCGAGTGCGGCCGGGTCTACGCGATGCTCATCACCTCGATCAACGGCCTGTGGCGCTATGAGATCGGCGATACGGTCGAGTTCACCTCGACGGCGCCCTACCGCATCCGCTTTGCGGGCCGTACGCGGCAGTACATCAACGTCTTCGGCGAGGAGCTGATCGTCGATAACGCCGACCGGGCCCTGCTTGACGCCTGTTCGAAGACGGGCGCCGTGGTGGCCGAGTACACCGTGGCCCCGTGCTACATGTCCCTGCGCGAGCGGGGCGCCCACGAGTGGGTCGTGGAGTTCGAACGTGAACCCGCCGATCCGGAACGTTTCGCCGGGGCGCTCGACGAGGCGCTGCGGCGGGTCAATTCGGACTACGACGCCAAGCGCCGCACGACGCT
>FR891989.1:5013-6775 GCA_000434235.1 Alistipes sp. CAG:268
CGGGGCTACTTCCTGCGCTGGATGCGGGCGCGCGGCAAGAACAAGGTGCCGCGGCTGATGAACGACCGCCGAGTCATCGAGGACGTGCTCGCCTTCGGCCGTGAGGCGGAGGCCGCGGGCGAAGGGACGGCGTGCTGATCCGTGCGGGCGGCCCGGTCCGGACGGATAACGGAACAAGGAGACGAAAAACAATAAGAGATATGTATATAGCCATAGCCGGAAATATCGGCAGCGGAAAGACAACGCTCACGCAGATGCTGACGGAGCGTTACGATGCCCGCTCCTACCTCGAGGAGAGCAACAACCCCTACATCGGCGACTTCTACGAGGACATGAACCGCTGGTCGTTCAACCTCCAGATCTCGTTCCTCGGGAGCCGCATCCAGCAGACGATGGACATGCTCTCGGAGACCGGGCGCGGGGACATCATTCAGGACCGCACGATCTACGAAGACGCCCACATCTTCGCCGAGAACCTGCATGAGATGGGACTGATGGCCACGCGCGACATCGAGACCTACATGAAGATCTTCCACCTGGTGACGGCGCTCATCCCGAAGCCCGACCTGCTGATCTACCTCAAGGCAAGCGTTCCGACGCTCATTTCGCAGATCCGCAAGCGGGGCCGCGAGTACGAGATGAACATCGACGAGGCCTACCTCGGGCGGCTGAACGACAAGTACAACCATTGGATCGACAACCTCTACGACGGCGAGGTGCTTGTCATCGACAAGGACCACGAGGATTTCGTCTCGGACCCCGCCGTGCTGGAGAAGATCTGCGCACGCCTCGATGCGCTGCGCACAACGGCAAAATGACGGAGATGGAGCTGCCCCGGACATTCGTCGAGCGGGTCCTTTGCGACCTCGGGACGACGGAGGGCGAGGCCCTCTGCCGCGCCCTCGACGGCGAGGCGTGCGTCAGCATCCGTGTGAATCCCGCCAAGGCGGAGGGGCTCCGCGGGGAGCAGCCCGCACGGGTGTCGGAGGTGCTTCCGATGCTCACGGCCGCCGGCCGCGTTCCGTGGTGCGCCGACGGCTTCCTGCTTGCGGGCCGCCCGTCGTTCACCTTCGACAGCGACTTCCATGCCGGAGCCTACTACGTGCAGGAGGCGGCCTCGCAGTTCGTGGGCTGTCTGCTGCAGGAGGTCCCGACCTCCGGGGCGAGGATCCTCGACCTTTGTGCGGCCCCGGGCGGCAAGACGACCCTCTACGCCTCGCTTGTCGGGCGCGGGGGACTGGTCGTCGCCAACGAGATCGACCGCCGCCGTGCCTCCGTGCTGGCCGACAACGTGCGCAAGTGGGGTACGGGCAACGTGGTGGTCACGACGTGTGAGCCGCATGCGGTCTGCGACTGCGAGGCGTGGTTCGACGTGGTGGCCGTCGATGCCCCCTGCTCGGGCGAGGGCATGTTCCGCAAGGATCCCGCTGCGCGCGGGGAGTGGAGCGAGAACAACGTGCGGCAGTGCGCTGCGCGACAGGACGATATCCTGCGTGAGGCGTGGCGGGCGCTGCGTCCGGGCGGTACGCTGATCTACAGTACCTGTACGTTCAATCGCGACGAGGACGAAGGTTCGCTCGAGCGGATGCTCGCCTGGGCCGGTGACGAAGTCGCTGCTCCCTATCCGGTGGATGTGGACCCCGCGTGGGGTATTGTCGAGGGGGAGGTCGGCCCGTTCCGTACGTTCCGTTTCTTCCCCCACCGGACCGTGGGCGAGGGATTCTTCGCCGCCGTGGCGCGCAAGGCGCCCGACGCTCCGGGC
>FR891990.1 GCA_000434235.1 Alistipes sp. CAG:268
TACGATTTATAACGGGTATTTTCTCGATAAAAAGCCGACAGCCGGGAGTATCCGACGCAAACATCTGTTAGTCTGCACGATACATTTCAACGGAGCTTTTAACACCCGTTACGGCGCAATCGGCTGAACCTGAGCTTTCCCAAAAGCGGCGGTCATATGGCCATTGCCGTGTCGGTTACTGTCCGGTAACCGATTTTATCGGATTGTATCCTGATTAACAGCTTCTTGCTGCAAATCTGCGGGTTTGCAGGTTACCAGTCCGTAACCGTCGGTCAATAAAATCGGGATAAAAAATCCAGTCCTGGAAACGATAGACATGAAACACGACAAAAAGAGATTCCAGAAATGACAGAAACAAAGAACACATTCCGCATCCTCTTCTATATCAAACGCAATGCGCTCCTCAGGAACGGATCGGCGCCGATCATGGGCCGTATCACGATCAACGGCGAACGCGCGCAGTTCTCCACACGGTTGTCCGTCGATCCGCAGGTCTGGGATCCCCACTCGGGACGGGTGCTCGGACGCCGTGCGCCGGCCGAACGAATCAACGAACGGCTCGACCGCATCCGGATGCGTCTCGAACAGTGCTACGAATCACTGCTCGACCACGCACAACACCTTACGCCGAATGCCGTAAAGAACCTCTTTTTCGGTCGGGAACAGCACCGGGAACAGCTGCTCGGATTTTTCCGTCGCCACAACGAGGAGTTCGGCCGCATGGTGGGCATCAACCGCAGCAAAGCCACCTTTTATAAATATAGGTGCGTCTGCAACCACCTCGAAAGTTACATCCGGACTCGATACGGGCGCGATGATCTGGAGTTCGGAGAGCTCGACCGGGAGTTCCTCTACGGCTTCCACCGCCACATTTCGGGAGCGTGCGGCTGCAGCAAGAACACGATCTGGATCTACATGATCGCCCTCAAACACATTCTGGCGCAGGCCCGCAGCCGCGGCTACCTGAAAGCGGACCTGTTCGCCGGCTACAAAATCCGCAGCGAGCGGGTTTCGCGCGGATATTTGTCCATCGAAGAGATCCGACGGCTGATCCGGCTGGATTTGCCCGACCGCACGCAACGGCTGATTCGGGACGCCTTTCTGTTCGGATGCTTCACGGGACTCTCCTATGTGGACATCCGGCAGCTTACGCCACAGAATATCCAGTATCAGGATCGGCAGATCTGGATCTGCACGAGTCGCTGCAAAACAGCCTCAGAGGTCAGCGTGCGCCTGTTTCCGGTTGCGGAAGCGATTCTGTCCCGTCATCTGCCGGTCCCGGAAGACGGCCGGATTTTCGACCTGCCCACAAACGGATGGTGCAATGCCTGCCTGCAGGTCGTTCTGCAGCAGGCGGGCATATCGCGCCACATCACGTTCCATTGCGCCCGGCACACCTTCGCCACCACCATCACGCTGTCACAGGGGGTGGCAATCGAGACGATCTGCAAGTTGCTCGGGCACAAAAACATACGCACCACACAGATCTATGCGACACTCACCCATGCAAAGCTGGCAAACGATATGGAGTTATTGTCCGAACGGCTCGAAAAGCAATTTGCGCCATGAATCGGCATCCTTGTATTTCGGATTGCACCAAGAGTAAGAAAATTTTGAAACAAGGCTTTTATCGAGAAAATACCCGTTATAAATCGTA
>FR891991.1:0-865 GCA_000434235.1 Alistipes sp. CAG:268
GGTCACGGCCACGTCTCCGAACTTCGGATCCGGAAGTAGAATTCGCTTCTTTGGCTTAGCTTTTCTCATTGCTCTAAATAAATGTTCGAATTAAATGTTTCTCGTTAGACTATTTGCCGGCCTTGGGACGCTTGGCGCCGTACTTCGAACGACGCTGGCGACGACCGTCCACACCGGCCGAGTCGAGCGCACCGCGCACGAGGTGGTAACGTACACCGGGGAGGTCCTTCACACGACCGCCGCGGACGAGCACGATCGAGTGCTCCTGCAGGTTGTGGCCTTCGCCCGGGATGTAGGCATTGACCTCTTTGCCGTTGGTCAGGCGGACACGCGCCACCTTACGCATGGCCGAGTTAGGCTTCTTCGGGGTCGTCGTGTACACACGGGTACAAACGCCGCGACGCTGAGGGCACGCTGCGAGTGCCGGGGACTTCGACTTGTCCTCCATGCTTACTCGACCGTTTCTCACTAACTGTTGAATAGTTGGCATTTCTTAAACTGTCCTTTAATGGTTAAAAAATCTATCTCCATTGTCCAAAATGGACTGCAAAGGTACGCATTTTTTTGGAATTACAATATATATACACCTCTTTTTTCGTGATTTTCGGGCATTTTGCGCCTTTATCGATACTTATTTCTTATCGTTCCTAAAAACAAATAAGCATTTATTTATACATGATGTTTTAACCAGCTTTTTCTCAGCGGGTTGTCACACGTTGCCGCAAATTGCCGCAACAAGGCTGCGGCAGGCACCTGCACAACCGGAGTCCCGATGCAACCGACTGATCCGGAAGCCGATACCGACAATACGATACCACCGGTCCGGGCAACGCCGCAACACGCCGTCGGCCGCTCCGCCGTCTGC
>FR891991.1:905-23554 GCA_000434235.1 Alistipes sp. CAG:268
CGGGAACCGCCCGTCGCCCCAGCCCGCACCGTCTTGACGCAAGCTACGGACAAAAAAAGACCGGGGTCGCAAAACCCCGGTTCCCACCAACCTCTGTCAGGCAATCACTTGGCGCAATCACAATCGGAAGAGGCCACCAGCATCCAAACCAACTTTTCCTGCTCACGGAGGTAGTCACTCATCAGCGCCACGGTTGCCTCGTCGCCGGCCTCCGACGCCTCGGAGAGCAGCTTGCGCTCCTCGCCGATCAGATGGCCGAGGCTCTCGAGTATAAGTTTCACCGCCTCATCGGGGCACGAAACTCCGGAAACCTCCTGCAGCCGCGCCGTCTTAAGGTACTCACTGAAACGGTTCTCGGGCTCGCCGCCCAGCATCAGGATCCGCTCGGCCAGTTCATCGACCTTGGCAGCCGCATTGTCGTAGAGCTCCTCGAACTTGGCATGCAGGACGAAGAAGGCCCGTCCACGAATATTCCAATGCAGTCCGCGCAGGTTGGCGTAGAAGATCTGATAGTCGGCCAAAAGGCTCTTCAGCGAGTTTACAACGCCATTGACGGCCGACGCATTCAGGTGCAGATAATCCATCGTTTTCATAGTAGTAAAATTTAAGTTGTTAATAGTTATTTTTAATACTGTTTTTGTTTTCCATCAGCAAAGGTAATATAACAGAATCGATTTGTCAAATCGTTATTTTTTATATACCAATAGGTTATCCCTATATCCGGGCGGTAGCCTCACGAAAAGCATCTGCCCGCCGAAGTCCGCGCCGCATTTTTCCAAAGCCCTGCCGCCAGAGGGCGCACAAGATGACAAAAAAGGCGCCGCGGCCCCCACCCGCCGCCCGTCCCGGGACCGGCGGCAAACAGCCATGCAGAGCCGTGCAAAAGCCGGGCCGGGAGGCCGGCTGCAGGCACCGGAAGCGGAACAGCATGCAATCCACCCCTTTTATCGGGGAATAAGCCCCCGAAAAACGCAAAATCCGAAAAGTTTTCCTTAATTTTGCGGGAAAATCGACAATAAACCGAAACGAGATATGGAATACAATTTCAAGGAGATCGAATCCAAATGGCAGCAACGCTGGAGAGAGCGGAAGACCTACCGCGTCGAGGTGGACCCCTCGCGCCCCAAATTCTACGTGCTCGACATGTTCCCCTACCCCTCGGGGGCAGGCCTGCATGTCGGCCATCCGCTGGGCTACATCGCCTCGGACATCTACTCGCGCTACAAGCGGCTCAAGGGATTCAATGTCCTCCACCCGATGGGCTACGACGCCTTCGGTCTGCCGGCCGAGCAATATGCCATCCAGACGGGGCAGCACCCCGCCGTGACGACCGAGCGCAACATCGCCCGTTACCGCGAGCAGCTCGACAAGATCGGCTTTTCGTTCGACTGGGACCGCGAGGTGCGCACGTGCGACCCCTCCTATTATAAATGGACACAGTGGGCCTTCCTCGAGATGTTCGCCCACTACTACGACAACCGTCTTCAAAAGGCCCGTCCGATCGAGGAACTGAAGGCCGCCTTCGCCGAGAGGGGCACCGAGGGGCTCGATGCCGCCTCGACGCAGGAGCTGCACTTCACGGCCGAAGAGTGGAACGCATGGGACGAGGCGCGCCGCGAGCAGGTGCTGCAGAACTACCGCCTCGCCTACCGGGCCGACACGATGGTGAACTGGTGTCCGAAACTGGGCACGGTGCTCGCGAACGACGAGGTGCGCGACGGGCTCTCGGTGCGCGGAGGCTACCCCGTGGAGCAGAAGCGCATGAAGCAGTGGCTGCTGCGCGTGACGGCCTATGCGCAGCGGATGCTCGACGGACTCAACAGCCTCGAGTGGAGCGACTCGCTCAAGGAGATCCAGCGCAACTGGATCGGACGCTCGGTCGGTGCCCAGGTCTTCTTCGACATCCAGGGTTCGGAGCGCAAACTGGAGATCTTCACCACACGCCCCGACACGATCTTCGGCGTGACGTTCATGGTCATCGCTCCCGAGCACGAATGGGTCGGCGAGCTCACCACGGCAGAGAACCGCAGTGCCGTCGAGGAGTACATCGCCCAGGCCCGCAAGCGGTCCGAACGCGAGCGCATCGCCGAGACGCGGCGCGTGAGTGGCGTGGCTACAGGCTCCTACGCCATCAACCCCTTCACGGGACGCGCCATTCCGATCTACGTCTCGGACTACGTGCTCGCCGGCTACGGCACGGGGGCCATCATGGCCGTTCCGGCCCACGACTCGCGCGACTACGCCTTCGCCCGCCATTTCGGGCTGGAGATCGTCCCGGTGGTCGAGGGAGGCGACATCGAGAAGGAGTCCTACGACGCCAAGTCCGGGCGGATGATCAACTCGGACTTCCTCAACGGCATGGACGTCAAGGAGGCCATCACCCGGATGTTCGACGAGGTCGAGCGCCGCGGCCTGGGCAAGCGGCTGGTCAATTACCGCCTGCGCGACGCCATCTTCTCGCGCCAGCGCTACTGGGGCGAACCCTTCCCGATCTACTACAAGGGCGACACGGCCTGCCCGCTCTCCGAGGAGCAGCTGCCCCTCGAGCTGCCGCCGATCGAAAACTTCGGACCCACGGCCGAGGGCGAACCGCCCCTGGCCCGTGTCAAGGGTTGGTGCACCCCCGAGGGATATCCCTACGAGCTCTCGACGATGCCCGGATTTGCCGGCTCGTCGGCCTACTACCTGCGCTACATGGATCCCCACAACGACAAGGCGCTCGTCGGCCGTGAGGCGGACGAATACTGGCGCAGCGTCGATCTCTACGTCGGCGGCATCGAGCATGCCACGGGACACCTGATGTACTCGCGTTTCTGGAACATGTTCCTCTACGACCTGGGGTATGTCTGCGAGGCGGAGCCCTTCCGCAAGCTCGTCAATCAGGGCATGATCCAGGGCCGCTCGAACTTTGTCTACCGCGTCGTCGGGACCAACAAGTTCGTCTCGCTCGGCCTCCGCGACCAGTATGAGACGCAGGAGATCCACGTCGATGTGAACATCGTCCGGAACGACATCCTCGACCTGGAGGCCTTCCGCCGCTGGATGCCCGATTTCAAGGATGCCGAGTTCATCCTCGAGGACGGCAAGTATGTCTGCGGCTGGGCCATCGAGAAGATGTCGAAATCGATGTTCAACGTCGTCAATCCCGACTACATCGTCGAGAACTACGGCGCCGACACGCTGCGCATGTACGAGATGTTCCTCGGGCCGCTCGAGCAGTCGAAGCCCTGGGATACGAACGGCATCGACGGCGTACACAAGTTCCTGCGTCGCTTCTGGCGCCTCTTCTTCGACCGCGACGGGCGGCTTGTCGTGACGGACGAGGTTCCCACGGAGAAGGAGCTCCGCACGCTGCACAAGACGATCCGCAAGGTGACCGACGACATCGAGAACTTCTCGTTCAACACCTCCGTGGCGGCCTTTATGATCTGCCTCAACGAACTGGGCGACTGCTCGAAGCGCACCATCCTCGAACCCCTCACGGTGTTGCTGGCCCCCTTCGCGCCACACATCGCCGAGGAGTTGTGGGAGGCGCTCGGCCATACCGGATCGATCTGCGACGCCAGCTACCCCGCATGCGACGAGAAGTACCTCGTGCAGAGCTCGTTCGAATACCCCGTATCGATCAACGGCAAGCTGCGCTTCAAGAAGGAGTACCCGACGGCCATGGCCCCGGCCGAGATCCAGGCCGACGTCGTACAGGCCCCCGAGGCACAGAAATGGCTCGACGGCAAGGCTCCGAAGAAGGTGATCGTCGTCCCGGGCAAGATCATCAACATCGTGATCTGATCCGGCACACCGCCCGTCATGAACCGTTTCCGCCCGATCGGGATCCCTCCCGATCGGGCGGATTCCTGAAATAACGAACCAAGATGAGACACAAGACCCTGCTGGCTGCAGCCCTCTCGCTGCTGACGGCCACGGCCACAGCCCGCGACTACGGGCAGGCCGCCACGGTGCGGATCTGGGACAACCGCACTGCGCCCCATTCCAACGGCATCACGACCCCCGAAACGGAACCCGAAAGGGACCGTATCGCCGATACGTCTCAGGCCGAACTCTACATCTTCCCGGCCGACCCCGCAACAGCCACCGGACAGACCGTCGTGATCTGCCCGGGCGGCGGCTACCGGCTGCTCTGCATGGACTACGAAGGCTACGACGTGGCCAAATGGTTTGCCGCGCACGGGATCACGGCCGCCGTACTCAAGTACCGGATGCCCAACGGCCACCCCGAAGTACCGCTCGAGGATGCCGTGCAGGCGCTCCGCATCCTCTCGGGCGAAGTCCCCGGAGCCGAAGGCTTCACGGCCGAAGAGGTAGGCATCGCAGGTTTCTCGGCCGGAGGGCACCTCGCAGCCATGGCATCGACGATCGGATCATGCCGTCCCGCCTTCTCGATCCTCTTCTACCCGGTCATCACGGCCGAAGAAGGCCGCTGCCACCGCGGATCGTTCGACAACCTGTTGGGCGCAGCACGCAGCCGGACCGACAGCGAGGCCTACTCGTTGCAGCGGCGCGTCACGCCGGCAACGCCGCCGACCCTGCTGCTGCTCTCGGACGACGACCGCACGGTTCCGCCGGTCAATGCCACGGAGTACTACCGCTCACTCAAGGAGCACGGCATCGACGCCTCGATGCACATCTACCCCGAAGGGGGCCACGGATGGGGCATCCGCTCCGACTTCCGCTACCGCGAGGCGTGGCAGCAGGCGGTGCTCGACTGGCTCGGGCGCCTCTCCCGGCAGAACGAATAATCGCACGGCGGGTTTTTCATTCTTCGCGCATTTTCCGTATCTTTGCCCCAAAACAAAAAACGAATCATTCCACTTTTATGGCAGACAACTCCATATTGAACCGCCTCGACGGTCTGAAGCTCAAGTACGAGGAGACCGGGCAGAAGCTCACCGACCCCGAAGTGATCGCCGACGTCAAGCAGTTCGTGCAGCTCACCAAGGAGTACAAGGAACTCGAACCGATCATCGAGACCTCGGAGCGTTACCGCACGGCCCTGGCGAACCTCGCCGAGGCCAAGGACACCTACGCCAACGACAAGGACGAGGAGATGCGCGAGATGGCCCGCGAGATGATCGCCGAACTCGAACCGCAGATCGCCGAACTCGAGGAGCAGATCAAGCTGCTGCTCATCCCGAAGGACCCGCAGGACTCGAAAAATGCCATTGTCGAGATCCGCGGCGGCACGGGCGGCGACGAGGCCGCACTCTTCGCCGGCGACCTGCTGCGCATGTACACCAAGTATATCGAGTCGAAGGGCTGGCGCTACGAGATCACCTCGTCGTCGGAAGGCGCCGCAGGCGGATACAAGGAGGTGGTCATGAAGGTTACGGGCCAGAACGTCTACGGAACGCTCAAGTACGAGTCGGGCGTGCACCGCGTGCAGCGCGTGCCGCAGACCGAGACGCAGGGCCGTGTGCACACCTCGGCCGCATCGGTGGCCGTGCTGCCCGAAGCCGAGGAGTTCGACGTCGAGATCTCGATGAACGACATCCGCAAGGATATCTTCTGCGCCTCGGGCCCCGGCGGACAGTCGGTCAATACGACCTACTCGGCCATCCGCCTGACGCACATCCCGACAGGCATCGTCGTGCAATGCCAGGACCAGAAGTCGCAGCTCAAGAACTTCGACAAGGCCTTCGAGGAGTTGCGCACGCGCGTCTTCAACCTCGAGTACTCGAAATACCTCGACGAGATCGCCTCGAAGCGCAAGACGATGGTCTCGACGGGCGACCGTTCGGCCAAGATACGCACCTACAACTATCCGCAGGGACGCATCACCGACCACCGCATCAACTACACGATCTACAACCTCGCGGCCTTCATGGACGGCGACATCCAGGACTGCATCGACCACCTGATCGTGGCCGAGAACGCCGAGCGCCTGAAGGAGAGCGAACTCTGACGCCGCGCGATGAAGCTCCCCGCCGGATTCGACGCCGAAGTGTGGGCCGCCACGGAGCAGATTCCCGCCGGACGGGTGGCCACCTACGGACAGATCGCCCGGCTGGTCGGGATGCCCGGATACGCCCGCCACGTGGGCCGGGCGCTGGCCCGGGCCCCGCAGGGAGTGCCCTGTCACCGGGTGGTGAACGCCGAGGGGCGCACGGCACCCGGCTGGGAGGAGCAGCGCGCACGGCTCGAGGCCGAAGGGGTGCCGTTCCGCCGCAACGGCCGGGCGGACCTCGCCCGGGCGGCGTGGGAGGTGCTGCGCGAGCCGGCCGGGTAATCCGGCCACAGGGCTGCGGGCGACGCAGGCCCGGCCGCAGGCAATATTCCCGCCGGCGGAACCGTTTGACGGAAAAAACGCAAGCCATCAAGCCATGAAAACGCTTCTTATTCTCTGGACCCTCCTGCTGGCCGCAGTCCTTCCGGCCGCGGCGCAGCAACCGCTCTATATCGTCAATGGCAAGGTCTGCGACGACATCCGCTCGATCCCGCCCGACGACATCGAGCAGGTCGAATCCCTGCCGGCCGACGAGGAGACGATCGCCCGCTACGGTGCCGAAGCCTCGAACGGCGTGATCCTCGTCACGCTCCGCTACGACAGCCCGGCCCGCTTCCCCTCCGACTCGACCTTCGGCAGCTACATCGCCCGACGCGTGGAGTGGGACTCCGACGAGGTCGCCGCGCGCGTCGTGTTGCGCTACCGGATCGCGCCCGACGGTACGCTCTCGGTGGTGCAGGAGCTCCAATCGACCGACAACCGGCTCAAGCGCCGCGTGCTGAAGGCCGTGTCCGAAGCCCCGCGCTGGGAACCCGCCATGAAGAACGGGCAGGCCGTCGAAAGCGAAGGGGTGCTGAGCATCCAACTTCCCGAAGGCAAGCCGCTGCCCCGCCACATGGAGCTGGTCATCCGCTGACAACCGACGAAACTCAACTCCTCACCACATGAAAACAAACTCGCTCTCCGCATGGATACTGGCCGTCCGGCCCTACTCGCTCGGCAACTCCGTGATCCTGGTGCTCATCGCCTCGGCACTGGCCTACACCGACGGGGGATTCCGCCCCGGCACAGCCCTGCTGTGCCTGCTCTTCGCCCTGCTCATGCAGTGCACGGCCAACCTGGTGAACGACCTCTGGGACTTTCTCAAAGGGGCCGACCAGCCCGACCGGCTCGGCCCCGACCGCGCCTTCGCCAAGGGATACATCACCCCGCGCGCCATGAAGACCGGCATCGCGGCCTTCACGCTGGCCGCCGGCGCCACAGGCCTCGGGATCCTCGGGACGGCGCACGACATGCTGCCCTATGGCGGCTGGGAGCTGGTGGCCGTCGGCATCGCCTGCCTCGTTTTCGCCTACTTCTATACGGCCGGGCCCTGGCCGCTGGCCTACCACGGGTTGGGCGACGTAGCCGTGATCCTCTTCTTCGGCGTCATTCCCGTCGGGTTCTCCTATTACGTCCAGACCGGCAACTGGACCCCGGAGGTGACGCTCGTCTCGCTGGCCTGCGGACTGGTAATCGACACCATGCTGATGGTAAACAACTTCCGCGACCGCGAGGAGGACGCGCGGTGCCGCAAGCGCACGGTAGTCGTCGTCTTCGGCGCCGGCGTGGGCCGCTGGGGCTACCTGCTGCTGGGACTCGTGCCCATGGCTCTCTGCCTCGGGCTGCTCGCCACCGGCCGGCTGTGGGCCGCACTGCTGCCCCTTCCCTATGCCGCAGCACACATCGCCACCTGGCGCAAGATGGTCCGCATCGACCACGGTGACGCGCTCAACGTCTGCCTGGGCGAGACCGCCCGCAACATCATGCTCTTCGGCGCACTCATGACCATCGGTATCCTGCTCGGATGATGGACCCGGAGAGACATATCACCTTGCGCGAGCTGCAGCGGCTGGTCAGGCAGACCCTCGACGAACGCTTCGCCCTGCCCCTGTGGGTCAGTGCCGAGATCTCCGAGATCAAGGTAAACTACTCGGGCCACTGCTACCTCGAACTGGTCGAGAAGGGCGGCGACAACGGAGTCCCCACGGCCCAGGCCCGGGCCGTCATCTGGCGCTCGAACTACCCCCGTATCGCCGGCTACTTCGAGGCCGAGACGGGGCAGCGGCTCGAGGCCGGCATCCGGATCCTGGCACGTGTGCTGGTAAATTACCACGAACTCTACGGCTTCTCGCTGCAGATCACCGACATCGACCCATCCTACTCGCTGGGCGACATGGAGCGGCAGCGGCAGATGACCATCGCCCAGCTGCAGCGCGACGGTGTCTGGGAGATGAACCGCGAGCAGCCCATGCCCCCCATCGTACAGCGCGTGGCCGTCGTCTCGAGCGCCAATGCCGCCGGTTACCAGGACTTCTGCAAGGAGCTCGGGAAGAGCCCCTACCGCTTTCACCTCACGTTGTTCGACGCCTTCATGCAGGGGGCAGCAGCCGAGGAGTCGATCATCGGGGCGCTCTGCTCCGTGGCCGAACGCCTCGGGGAGTTCGACGCCGTGGTGCTGATCCGCGGCGGCGGATCGCGCAGCGACCTCAACTGCTTCAACGCCTACCGCCTCTGCGCCCACGTCGCACAGTTCCCGCTGCCTGTCATCACGGGCATCGGGCACGACAAGGACACGAGCGTGGCGGACCTGGTAGCCCACACGGCGCTCAAGACCCCGACGGCCGTGGCCGGCTGGCTCGTGGAGCGCATGGCGGGAGTCGAGGCCGAACTCGACCGGGCCGCACTGCAGCTGCACGACGCCACGACGGCGCTGCTCCACGGCTCGGAAGTGCGGCTCGAACGGCTTGCCGCCGAACTGCGACGGGCCAGCGGCGAACTGCTCACCCGGCGTTCGCTCGGGCTCGAACACCTCGCAAAGCTGCTTCCCGAGACGGTAAGGGGGTTCCTCGACCGCCGGAAGATGCGTCTGGAGAGCGCTGCGGAGCTGATTGCCGGGCGTTCGCCCGAACGGATCCTGCGGCTCGGATTCGCCGTAGTGCGCAGCGCCGGACGGACCGTCGTCTCGGCCGAGGGGCTCCGCGAAGGGGAGGACCTGCAGATCGACGTTGCCGACGGTCGCATCGCGGCAACGGTAAAACATACCGAAACATGGCAAAAAAATCGATGAACTACACCGAGGCGATGGCCGAGATCGAGAAGATCCTCGCCCGCCTGCGCAACGAGGAGATGGACGTGGACAGCCTCGCGGCCGAGGTCAAGCGCGCCACGGAACTGATTGCCTCATGCAGGGAGCGGCTGCACAAGGCCGAAACGGAGGTTGCCAAGATCCTGGAGTGACATGAAACGCCTCATCCGCTTCTGCCTGAACCACATCCCGCGGCCGGTGCTGCAACGCATCGCCGGATGGGCCGTACCCGTCGTCGGACTCCTCTACAGGGGGCGCGGCGTCGAGTGCCCGGTCTGCGGGTCACACTACCGCCGCTTCCTCCCCTACGGCTACGTCTCGTCGCGTCCCAACGCACTCTGTCCCCACTGCCTCTCGCTCGAACGGCACCGCCTGCTGTGGCTCTACCTCACACGCGAAACCGACCTGTTGGAGCGCTTCCCCCGCACGCTGCACATCGCTCCCGAGGTCTGCATCATGCGCCACCTGAAGCCCCACTTCGCCGCACATCCGGGACAGTACCTCACGGCCGATCTCGAGAGCCCGCTGGCCGACCTGCACTTCGACGTGCAGCAGATCCCGCTGGCCGACGATTCGGTGGAGGTCATCCTCTGCAACCATCTGCTCGAACACGTCGCCGACGACCGGAAGGCGCTCCGGGAACTCCAGCGGATCCTGCGCCCCGGCGGCTGGGGCATCCTCCTCTCGCCCGTGGAGAAGGATTACGAGAAGACCTACGAGGACGACTCGATCACCGACCCCGACGAGCGCACGCGCATCTTCGGACAGTATGACCACCGGCGCATCTACGGTGCGGACTACACCGACCGCCTGCGTGAAGCGGGATTCGATGCCGTGGAGATCGACTACGCCGCGGCGCTCACCGACGACGAACGCCGCCGCTTCTCCCTGCCCGAAGACCCTATCTACGTGGTCTACAAACACTGAGCACGAAGGAACGCATATTACATTTCGATGAAATGTCGCCGCCCGGCAGTGTAACATCCGTGAATGTTCCGTAATTTTGACGCGGCATCAAACATTTGGAGCTATGGCAAAACACAAAATCCTGATCGTCGATGACGAAGAGTCGCTCTGCGAGATCCTGCAGTTCAACCTCGAGGTCGAGGGCTACGAGGCGGATGTCGCCTACAGCGCCGAACAGGCGCTCGAGATGCACCCCGAGCGCTACTCGCTGATCCTGCTCGACGTCATGATGGGCGAGATGAGCGGCTTCAAGATGGCCCGAATCCTCAAGTCCAACCCCGAAACGGCGCGGGTTCCCGTCATCTTCTGCACGGCCCGCGATACGGAGGACGATACGGTTGCCGGCCTCAACCTCGGTGCCGACGACTACATTGCCAAACCCTTCTCCATCCGCGAGGTGCTGGCCCGCGTCCGCAGCGTGCTGCGCCGCACGGCCTCGCCCCAGACCGAATCGGAAGTCATCGGCTACGAGGGCCTCGAAATGGACCTGCGCCGCAAGAGCTGCACGGTGGACGGCGAGGAGGTGTCGCTCACCAAAAAGGAGTTCGAGATCCTCTCGCTGATGCTCTCCCACCGCGGGGTGATCTTCTCCCGAGAAGAGATCCTCCACCGCGTCTGGAGCGACGAAGTGGTTGTCCTCGACCGTACGATCGACGTCAATATCACGCGTCTGCGCCGCAAGATCGGGCGCTACGGCGAGCATATCGTAACCCGCCTGGGCTATGGCTACGGCTTTGAGGCGTAGGTTCTCCTACCACAAACGGCTCTTCCTGCTGCTGCTCACCTTCTCGTGGGCGCTGGTAGCCTGTTTCGTGCTCTTCCAGTACGGACGCGAGAAGCATTTCAAGGCCGAGCGGCTCGACGCCCAGCTGCAGCTCTTCAACCTCAAACTGCTCGATGCCCTCGACGAAGGGATCTCCCCTGCGGAGTTCGCGGCCCGACACCGCGGTCCGTTCGGCGACCTGCGCGTCACGCTCATCGCTCCCGACGGACAGGTCGTCTTCGACAACTCGCTCGACACGCTGCCCACGGCCAACCACCTTGACCGTCCCGAGGTGGTACAGGCATTGAAAACCGGTACGGGATTCACCATCCGCCGCCACTCGGCCAGCACACAGCGCAACTATTTCTACTCGGCCATGGTCGGCGACCGCTGGATCGCCCGTACCGCCGTGCCCTACTCCCTGCCGCTGACCGACGTACTGGCTGCCGACCGGGAGTTTCTCTGGTTCATGCTAGGTGTCACGCTGCTGATGAGCATCGCCGGCTACTTCGCCACACGTCGCATCGGGCAGAACATCTCGCGGCTGAACGACTTCGCCCACCGTGCCGAACGCGGCGAACGGATCGACAACGCCCCGACCTTCCCCCACGACGAGCTGGGCGAAATTTCACAACACATCATCCGCCTCTACGCCGACCTGCAGCGCACGGCCGCCGACCGGGACCGCGAACACGAACTGGCCCTGCACGAGGAACAGGAGAAGATCCGCATCAAGAAACAGCTGACGAACAACATCAACCACGAACTGAAAACCCCCGTGGCCGCCATCCAGGGTTACCTGGAAACCCTGCTGGCCAACCCGGGAATCGACGCCGCCATGCGGCGCTCGTTCCTGGAGAAGAGCGCCGCGCAGGTCGAGCGGCTCCGCCGCCTGCTGGCCGACGTCTCGACCATCACGCGGATGGACGAAGCCAGTCAGCTGATCCACAAGGAGCCGGTCGTGCTGAACGATCTGATCAACGAAGTGGCCGCCGACATGGAGCTGCGCCCAGCCGAGCAGCGACTGCGCGTGAACGTTGATTTCCCCAAACGGGTCGAGATTGTCGGAAGCCCCTCGCTCCTCGGCTCGATCTTCCGCAACCTGGCCGACAACGCGGCCGCCTACTCCGGAGGCCGCGACCTGTTCATCCGCCTGCTCGACGACACGCCCGACGAGTGCACGATCCTGGTGGCCGACAACGGCATCGGAGTCGAGCAGGAGCACCTGCCCCACCTCTTCGAGCGGTTCTACCGCGTGGACAAGGGGCGCTCGCGCAAACTCGGCGGCACGGGGCTCGGTCTCTCGATCGTCCGCAACGCCGTCGCATTCCACGGCGGCACAATCTCGGTCCGCAACCGCGACAAGGGCGGGCTCGAATTCGTCTTCACGCTGCGCAAGCACAACTGATTCTCCGGAAAATAGCGAAAGCCAGCTGGTTGGCAGGGAAGTTTCACCACCCCGAAACACATCTGTAACCGTTTTGTAACATCCGTTTCAGACCTTTGTGCCGAACAACACAAAGGTATCCTATGTCACCTCTATTCATCGCAATTGTCATCGTGCTGGCCCTGCTGGCCGTGCTGGGCATCGTCGTCGGCGTGGCCAACGACGCCATCAACTTCCTCAATTCGGCCATCGGGTCGAAGGTTGCGCCCCGGCGCGTCATCCTCTGGATCGCCGCAGCCGGCATCCTCGTCGGCACGCTCACCTCGAGCGGCATGATGGAGGTCGCCCGCAACGGGGTCTTCTACCCCGGGCAGTTCTCCTTCCCGGAGATCATGATGCTCTTTCTGGGCATGATGCTCGGCAACGTCCTGCTGCTCGACCTCTACAACACGCTCGGACTCCCCACCTCGACCACCGTGTCGATGGTCTTCGGCCTGCTGGGTGCCGCCGTCGCCGCCGCACTCTTCCGCATCGGCGCCGACCCTGCCTTCTCGCTCCAGGACCTCTCGCAGTTCATCAATACGGGCAAAGCCATGGTCATCATCGCCGCGATCCTCGTATCCGTGGCGCTGGCCTTCGCCGCCGGACTCCTCTTCATGTACGTCTCGCGCCTGATCTTCTCGTTCCGCTACCATCCGGCCTTCCGCCGCTGGGGCGCCCTGTGGTGCGGCATCTCACTCTCGGGCATCCTCTACTTCGCCCTCTTCAAGGGGCTCAAGAGCTCGGGATTGATCCCGACCCACATCACCGAATACGTCGGCGAGCACGTCCTGCTCACGCTCTTCGCCTTCTGGGTCGTCGCCGCCGCCGTGCTCTGGATCTTCCAGCGCATGCGGCTGAACATCATGCGGATCACGATCCTCTCGGGTACGTTCGCCCTGGCCCTGGCCTTCGCCGGCAACGACCTGGTGAACTTCATCGGCGTGCCCCTGGCCGGCTACGATGCCTGGCAGATCGCCCGCGAGGCCGGCAGCGAATCGATCATGATGGGCGACCTGGCCAACCCGGCCCGGGCCAACTTCCCGATCCTGCTCGCCTCGGGCATCATCATGGTGCTGACGCTCATCTTCTCGAAAAAGTCGAAACACGTCGCCGAGACCGAACTCTCGCTCGCCTCGCAGCACGAGGAGGAGGAGCGCTTCGGCTCGACCTTCCTCTCGCGCAGCCTCGTGCGCGCCACGCTGATGCTCAACAACCTCTGGACGGGGCTGATCCCCGCACGCGTGCAGCAGGCCATCGACCGGCGCTTCGAGCCGCTGCCGGCCGAGGAGCGCTCGACGGCACAGTACGACATGATCCGCGCCGTGGTGAACCTCACGGCCGCCTCGGTGCTGATCGCCATCGGAACCTCCTATAAACTCCCGCTCTCGACCACCTACGTGGTCTTCATGGTGGCTATGGGTTCGTCGCTGGCCGACCGCTCGTGGGGGCGTGAAAGCGCCGTATACCGCATCACGGGCGTGATGGCCGTCATCTCGGGATGGTTCATCACGGCACTGGGCGGATTCCTCATCGCCCTGGCCACCACGGCCCTGCTGCTCTGGGGCGGATGGATTGCCGTGGCAGCACTCACGGCCCTCTGCGCCTGGCTGCTGATCCGCAGCCACCGCAAGACACCCGAACTCAAGGAGGCCGAGGCGAAACTCCAGCCGGTCGATACGGCCGAAACCCCCGAGGAGGTGATGCGCGCCTGCATCGGTGAGGTCTGCACCACGATGCAGGAGGTCACGCGGATCTACAACCGTACACTGGTAGCCGTCTTCAAGGAGAACCGCAAGGTACTCAAGGAGATGGTGCAGGAGTCGAACCGCATCTACAACGAGGCGCGCGAACGCAAGTACGGCATCATGCCGACCCTGCGCCGCCTGCAGCGCTGCGACATCGACACCGGACACTTCTACGTGCAGGTGACCGACTACATCTCGGAGGTCACCAAGGCGCTCATCCACATCACCCGCCCGTCGTTCGACCACATCGACAACAACCACGAAGGGCTCTCGAAGGAGCAGATCGTCGATCTGATGCACGTGAACGACGAGGTGGAGGCCATCTTCGACAAGATCAACGACATGCTGGCCTCGAACGACTTCTCGGACCTCGACCTGGTACTCGAGATGCGCGACCGCCTCTTCGACACGATCGTCGGCGCCATCAAGAACCAGCTGCGCCGCATCAACAGCGACCCGTCGGGCAGCACGCGCGCCAGCGTCCTCTACCTTACGATCCTCAACGAGACGAAGACTATGGTGCTCCAGGCCCGCAACCTGCTCAAATCGCAGCACTACTTCCTCGAACAGAAAAAGTGAGGCCGCACGGCATGCGTCACCGAAACGTAACGGGGCTGTCATTCCGCTGGAACGACAGCCCCGTATCTTTGCAGCGTGGAAACAGAGGAGTGTTCCACGACAGTTGGTTTTAGGTTACATAAGTAGGTTAGTGGGAGATGCCGCGACGTGAGGTCGCCGCATCTTCGTTTTTTTCAGATGCAGGCAGCCATGCGGCCCGCTACCGCTCCATGTCGCGCAGGTGGATCTCCAGCGCACGCACCGAGATCCGGATCTCGTGAATCGAGACCCCGAGCGACCCGATCAGCAGCAACAGCGCCGCTCCGAAGACATAGGCCGAAAGGCGATCCAACCCCACATAGATCAGAAACATCGTCACGACACACAGGAAGAGGCTCGACACCCCGAGCGTCTGCATCGTGCGCGTCAGGTGCAACCGCCGGCGCAGGTTGTCGATCTGGGCCCGTGTCACCTGCGAGGGGTGCTGCAGGTGCTGCTCCTTGAGCGTGCGCACCAGCTGTGCGTAGGAGAGAAAGCGGTTGGTGTAGGCCAACAGGATGAGCGAGACGGCCGAGAAGAGCAGGGCCGGGGTCGTGAGGGTCAATTCTTCCATCGTTTCGTGTGTTTCGTCGGAACAAAAGTACGAAATATTTTCCGCTCCGCCGGCGGGTTGCCGAACCGCATGCGCCACACCCCGCCGGAACAGGGACCCGGAGCCTCCACAGGTACCGAATTGTAGGTATTTCAGCACGTTTTCGGAAAAACAGACGGCGGGGATGCCGTTTTTATAAAAAATTTGAATTATCTTTGTGCGCCGAAATACGCCAAATTCAATCTCAAAAAGAACAATATCTTCTATGGAACTGAACAAAACCTTCATCGACGGGCTTTGGAGCAAAGAGATCAACGTGACGAGCTTCGTGCAGACGAACATCACCCCCTATCTGGGCGACGCCTCCTTCCTGCAGGGCCCGACCGAACGTACCCGACACATCTGGAACCTCTGCCTCAAGGCCCTCGAGGAGGAGCGTCAGCGGAACGGCATCCGTTCGCTGGACAACAAGACCGTATCGACGATCACCTCGCACAAGGCCGGATACATCGACCGTGAGCAGGAGCTCATCGTGGGCCTGCAGACCGACGAACTGCTCAAGCGCGCCATCAAGCCCTTCGGCGGCATCAACGTCGTGTCGCGCGCCTGCAAGGAGAACGGCACGGACATCGACGAAAAGGTCCGTGACATCTTCACCCACTACCGCAAGACGCACAACGACGGCGTGTTCGACGTCTACACCGAGGAGATCCGCTCGTTCCGCTCGCTGGGCTTCCTGACGGGTCTGCCCGACAACTACGCCCGCGGCCGCATCATCGGCGACTACCGCCGTCTGGCCCTCTACGGCACGGACCGCCTGATCGAGGCCAAGCAGCAGGACCTGCGCAACCTCACCGGCCCGATGACCGAGGCCCGCATCCGCCTGCGCGAGGAGGTGGCCGAGCAAATCAAGGCCCTGAAGGACATCCGCACGATGGGCGAATACTACGGTCTGGACCTGAGCCGCCCGGCACACTCGGCCCAGGAGGCCGTACAGTGGGTCTACATGGCCTACCTGGCGGCCGTCAAGGAGCAGGACGGCGCCGCCATGTCGCTCGGCAACGTCTCGTCGTTCCTCGACATCTTCATCGAATATGACCTGGCGCACGGCCTGATCGACGAAACGTTCGCACAGGAGCTCATCGACCAGTTCGTCATCAAGCTCCGCATGGTACGCCACCTGCGCATGCAGTCCTACAACGACATCTTCGCCGGCGATCCGACGTGGGTCACGGAGGCCATCGGCGGACGCTTCAACGACGGCCGCACGAAGGTGACGAAAACCTCGTTCCGCTTCCTGCAGACGCTCTACAACCTCGGTCCTTCGCCCGAGCCCAACATGACGGTGCTCTGGAGCCCCGACCTGCCGCAGGGCTTCAAGGAGTTCTGCGCCAAGGTTTCGGCCGACACCAGCTCGATCCAGTATGAGAACGACGACCTGATGCGTGAGGTCCGCCACTCGGACGACTACGGCATCGCCTGCTGCGTCTCGTACCAGGACATCGGCCGCCAGATCCAGTTCTTCGGCGCCCGCTGCAACCTGGCCAAGGCGCTGCTGCTGGCCATCAACGAAGGCCGCTGCGAGAACACCGGCACACTGATGGTCAAGGGAATCCCCGCGCTGTCGGAGGGCCCGCTGCGCTTCGAGGAGGTGATGCAGAACTACAAGAAGGTGCTGCACGAGATCGCCCGCGTCTACAACGAGGCGATGAACATCATCCACTACATGCACGACAAGTACTACTACGAAAAGGCCCAGATGGCGTTCGTCGATACCGACCCGCGCATCAACCTCGCCTACGGCGTAGCCGGACTGTCGATCGCACTCGACTCGCTGTCGGCCATCAAGTATGCCAAGGTGACGCCCCGCCGCAACGCCGAGGGGCTGACCGAGAGCTTCGACATCGAGGGTGAATTCCCCTGCTTCGGCAACAACGACGACCGCGTCGATCACCTCGGCGTCGATCTGGTCTACTACTTCAGCGAGGAGCTCAAGAAGCTGCCCGTCTACAAGAACGCCCGCCCGACGCTGTCGCTGCTGACAATCACCTCGAACGTCATGTACGGCAAGAAGACCGGCGCCACGCCCGACGGACGCGCCAAGGGCGTGGCCTTCGCCCCGGGTGCCAACCCGATGCACGGCCGCGACAAGAGCGGCGCCATCGCCTCGCTCGCTTCGGTGGCCAAGCTCCGCTACCGCGACTCGCAGGACGGCATCTCGAACACCTTCTCGATCGTTCCGAAGTCGCTGGGCCCCACGGCCGAGGACCGCGTGGAGAACCTGGTGACGATGCTCGACGGCTACTTCACCAAGGGGGCACACCACCTGAACGTCAATGTGCTCAACCGCGAGATGCTCGAAGACGCCATGGAGCACCCCGAGAAGTATCCGCAGCTGACGATCCGCGTGTCGGGCTACGCCGTGAACTTCACCAAGCTGAGCCGCGAACACCAGCTCGAGGTCATCAGCCGCAGTTTCCACGAGCGCATGTAAATCGGCGGACGGCATGATTCGCGTACACTCCTACGAATCCATGGGAACTTTCGACGGGCCGGGACTCCGGCTCGTCGTTTTCCTGCAGGGCTGCAACTTCCGCTGTCTCTACTGCGCCAACCCCGATACGATCGCGGCCTGCGGCGGCAAGCCGACCGAGGCCGCGAAGATTCTCCGCATGGCCGTCGATCAGAAACCCTTCTTCGGGCGCCGCGGAGGCATCACCTTCTCGGGTGGCGAACCGACCTTCCAGGCCGCAGGACTCGTCCCGCTGGTCCGCTCGCTCAAGGAGGCCGGCATCCATGTCTGCCTCGACTCGAACGGCGGGGTATGGAACCCGGCCGTCGAGGAGCTGCTGGGGCTGGTCGATCTGGTGCTGCTCGACGTCAAGCAGGCCTCGCCGGAGCGCCACCGCGCCCTCACCGGCCGCGACAATACGCAGACGCTGCGCACGGCAGCCTGGCTCGAGGAGCACGCAAAGCCCTTCTGGCTGCGCTACGTGCTGGTTCCGGGTTACAGCGACGCCGAAGAGGACATCCGCGCGCTGGGCGAACGGCTGGGCGGCTACCGAATGATCGAGCGGGTCGAGCTGCTGCCCTACCACACGCTCGGGGTACACAAATACGAGGCGATGGGACTCGAATACCGGTTGTGCGACGTCAGGGAGAACACGCCCGAACAGCTCGACCGGGCCGCCTCGCTGCTCCGCGAATACTTCGCCAGCGTCATCATCAACTGACGGCCCTGCATCGCGGAACGCACCCCGGAACATGAAAAAAGGCCCTGCCGTCGTTCGGCAGGGCCTTTTCCGTTGCCCGGCAGCGGATCACTCCATGTTGTCGGTCGTCGGCCGGAGCACGCTGAGCTGGACAAACAGCGCCACGGCAATCACGCCGCCCAGCAGGGCGAATCCCAGCCCGAGGTTGCCTCCGTCGGCCCAGCGGCCCAGCACCTCGGTGCAGGCCGCACCGGCGAAGACGCCCGTCATGTTCATGATTCCATAGGCCGTCGCACGCAGGCGTACCGGGACGAACTGGCACAGGATCGGCATGTTGTTCGTGTCGAACATGCCGAAGCCGACGCCGAAACAGAGCCCCGCACCCACGGCTGCATACATGCCGTGCCCGAGGCCCAGCAGCACCAAAGCCGGGACCATCAGTCCCAGGCCGATGGCACTCGTGTAGATACGCCCGCGGAGGTTGCGCTTGACCCACCGGTCGGAGAGCGGGCCGCCGATCATTACGCCGAGGAACGACGAGAAGGCAATCGTAAAGGTAGATATCGGTCCGGCCGCGGACATCGGCACCCCGAGGCTGTCGGCGAAGAGCGTCGGCAGCCAGTTCTTGGTGGCCCATCCGGGCAGCGACGACGAAGCGAAGTAAAAGAGCACAACCCAGAAGGCGATGTTCGAGAGCAGCAGCCCAAAGCTGCGCCACACCGAGAGGTCCGCCTTGGGGCGTGCGGTCTCGGCCTCCGACTGCCGGGTCCCGCGGTTCTCATGCAGGAAGAAGATCAGCACGACGGCATAGGCGATGCCGATGATGCCGAACCAGTGGAAGGTCTCCTGCCAGGAAAACATCGAGGCGACCGTAGCCCCGAATCCGCCCACGGCCTGTCCGACATAGAGTCCGGTCATGTGGACGCCGATGGCGAAACTCCGGGCCTTGCCCGTGTGGTAGTCGGCGATCAGCGAAAGGCTGGCCGGAATGTAGAGCGCCTCGCTGATGCCCATCAGGGCCCGCAGCCAGTAGATCTGCCCGAACGAGGTCGAATAGCCCATCAGCAGCGTCACGGCCGACCAGACGCCGAGCGATCCGACGATGAGCCACTTGCGGCTGATCCGGTCGGCGACGGCCCCGGCAACGGGACTCACCAGTCCGTAGATCCAGAGGAAGATGGCCATCAGCCGGCCGAAATTGACGGCCTCCTCCAGTTCGGCGATATCGACCTGCATCGACTCGCGCATCGTCGAGAGCATCTGCCGGTCCATGTAGTTCAGCAGCGCCACGACCCACAGCAGCGCCACGACGATCCAGGGATAGTATTTCTGCAGTTTTGTGTTTTTCATGATTCACGCATTCGGTTATCGGTTCAAAGGTCGATCCGCCACACCTGCGGCGTGCGGATTCCGGGACGGGTCTCTCCGCCCAGCATCACGGCGCCCCCGCCGACTGCGGCAAGCGCCGCCCCGGCACGGGCCGCACGGCCCGAAACACCCGCCTTGCTCCACGTCGCGGAAACCGGGTCGAAGAGCCAGAGTGCAGAGCGGAAACGGTAGGCCGCAGGCGGCTGCGAAAGATAGGCCCGCTGCCGGGCGGGATCCAGGGCGAGCGCCCCGGAGAAGACCCCGCGATCGACACCGCCCGCAACCAGCAGGCGTCCGTCGGCGAGGACCGCACCGGCAGCACCGGTCATCGTCCCTCCGTCGGGAAGTCCGGCAATCCGCTCCCAGCGGCCCGTCGCCGGATCGCAGCAGTAGCCGTAATCGGCCACGCGCCGCCCGACGGGATCGAAGCCGCCCCAGACATAGAGCCTGCCCGCCGAGGCAAAGGCCACGGGCTGGACAAACGGCTCGGGAAGCGGCGGCAGCCGNNAACCGGCCCGGGAACCGCCGGCAGCCGCCTCCAGACACGCTCGCCGGAGCGTACGTCGCAGGCCAGCACCTCGCACGAGGGCTTCCCGTCGGCCAGTCCGCCGGCCAGGTAGAGCACCCCGCCGTCGGAGGCCGCGGCCCCCTGCTCGACGGCAAAGGGCAGATCCGGAAGCTGGCGCACAACCACCTTGCCGCCCCGCGGACGAAGCGACAGCACACGCCGCAACGGGCCCGAAGCATTGGCCCCGCCGGCGATGACCAGCTCCCCGGGGAGCTGCCATGCCATGCCGTAGGCCATCGGTTCGGGAAGCCGCCCGGCCTCGCGCCATGCCGGTTTCCCCTCCTTCAGGCCGCGCAGCATCCAGATGCCGTCGTAGAAGCACTTCGCTCCGCCCTCGGCAGCAGGCGTCCCGGCGAAGTTGGCGCCTCCGGCAGCAATCAGCACCCCGGAGACCTCCCCGGCACAGAGGGCCGATACCCCCTGCGCGAAGCCGGCATCGGCCGGCCCGATCTCGGGAAGCGCCCCGAAGGCGATGTCGGGAGCCGTCCCTCCGCGCACGATATCGCGCAGCTTGACGGCCTGAAACAGCAATTGTGCCGTACTGGCCTCATAGAGTATGCCCACGGTTTCGGAATCGATCATCGAGAGACACGAGTAGCCCCAGTTCTCCTCCTCGTCGAGCAGGAGCGCATGTTCGGCTGACCAGGTATCCCCTCCGTCGAGGCTTGCCTTGATGGTCAGGTGGTTGCGACCCTTCGTCGTGTCGGGATTCGAAAAGAGCAACAGGTCGCGGCCCAATACGTTCTCCGAAGCGGGGACATGCAGCAGCGAAGCCATGCAGACCGGCTCGCGCAGAGCCCCCGACGAGGGATGTTCGACCCACGTGCGCCCCATGTCACGCGTCGTGCAGACGGCACGCCCCGTCCGGCGGTTGTCCCTCATGTTGAGCATCAGCACGCCCGGAGCGGCCTCGGCAACCTGCGACTCGGTCGTATTGGTCCGCGCATGACCGTGGGTATGCCACGTCGCGCCGTGGTCGAGGCTGTACATCACACCGGCGTTGGGCACCCGCGTCGAGTCGATATACTGGATCGGAAAGACGAGCGTCCCGTCGCGCATCGTGATGCCGCGACCCGGACCCTGCAGCGTAAAGTTCCAGTGGGGCTGCTTGATCTGCCGCGTCAGGTTCCGCGGTTCGGACCACGTCCGGCCGTCATCGCGGCTGCTGGCGAGCATCAGCTGGGCCGTCTCGATCGGTTCGTAACCGTCCCCCACGGCCGTCCAGGCCCTGTCGTTGCCCAGTCCGTGGGTCCATGCCGCCACGACGAAGACCTCACCCGTGCGGTCATCGACCAGTATCGAGGGATCGCCGATGCCGTTCTGCGCCTCGGGAAGACCGCCCCAACACCCCATGTCCATGATAATCCGCATCGGCTCCCACGTACGGCCTCCGTCCGTGCTGCGGCTCAGACCGATGTCAATATTTTCCTGCAGGTCGAGGCTTGTGCGGTGGCGCACGTCATAGACCCCCAGCAGCGTGCCTGCCGGGGTGGTGACCAGCCCCGGGATGCGGTAGGCATAGATGCCGTCATCGCCGTGCTGGCGGACAGCCACACCCCACCGGTGGGTTGTGTCGCCCGACGAGGAGAGCTCGACGCGCCGGCCATCGACCAAGATCCCGGTGATCTCGAGCGTAAAGGGCCGCGAAAGCTCCTCTACCCGCTCGATGTCGCTCTCGACACTCACATAGAAATAGTTGCGGCCCTTGACCAGCTGCTGTCCCGAGCGGAGCGCAAGGCTTCCGTCGGCACCCGGGGCGGCCGCCGACTGCTCGACGGCATAGTCCGGATCGGCATAGAGCCGCTGTCCTCCGCCCAGCCGCCGGAACTCGTCCCGCATGGCATAGGAGGTCGAGCGCGAGAGCAGGGCCGACATGGTGCCCGTGTAGAGAAGCCGCACGGTGCGCACCTCCGCCGCCGGCACGCCGCCCAGGCGCACCTCGACCGCATCGAGCCGGGCCGGGACCAGGCCGTCGTGCTCGATGCAGCATTCGGCCACGACGTTGTGCGTGCGGCCCAGGACCACCGGGACACAGGCATTGTAGACCTCCGCACGCTTCACGTGAGCCCCTGCCGACAGGATACCGAGGCACCCCGCCAGCAGCAGCGTCACGCTTCGGATATGCTTGAACCCAACTTTCATTCCGTCACATATCCTTCATTCTGTTTCACCTTGCTGTCCTTCGACAGTACGCCCGCATCGATCGGCCAGACGAGTTTGAGCTCGTTGCCGCCGACCAGCTCCAGGGCATATTTGCCGCCGAGCATGCGGCGGACGTCGTACCAGCGCTTGCCCTCGGCCACGAACTCGGCATCCCGCTCGGCGAGGATCGCCTCCTCGGCAGCGTCGTGCGTCGTGT
>FR891991.1:23573-39166 GCA_000434235.1 Alistipes sp. CAG:268
TGGGGCGTGTAGGTGAACGCCGGAGCCTCGTCCCCGTAGGCCCGGGTGCGCACGCGGCCGATCCAGCGCTCCACCTCCACAGGTTCGTTGAGCTCGTTGGCGATCTCGGCCAGCATCAGCGCCACGTCCATGTAGCGGTAGACGGGAAGGTCGTTCGTATACTGCACGCGACCGTTGTCCGTCTCGCCCAGGAACTTGCGCAGCACAAGGCCCGCCGGCACCAGCTCCCCGTCGTTGTCCTTCCCGCAGAAGGGCAGGAAGGTGGCGTCGCGGCGCGTATCCGCGGCGGCGAAGCTGCGGTAGAAGTCGAGCGTGTATTCGTAACGCATCGCCCCGCTGCCGATGTTGAGCACGTTGCCCAGCTTGTTGCCGTCGAGGTCGTACCACTTCGTGAAGGTCGATACGTTGTAGGTGAAGTTCGAGTAGAAGTTGGTCTTCTCACCCAGCTTGTAGCGGACGGCGAAGATCGTCTCGCGGTTCGAGTCCTTGTTCGTCGGCGAGAAGGCGTCGATGAACTTGTCGTTGCAGGCATAGAGCGCCTCAACGGTCTGCAGGGCCTGTTGCGCCTCGGCCAGGTCGGCCTCGGGCGTCGGCGAGAAGACGGCCGAACCCTTCAGCGGGCGGACCTTGGCTCCCCACAGGTAGACCTCGGCCTTCAGGCAGTAAGAAGCCGCCTTGTTCCAGTAGCAGTTGCGGCTCTTGAAGTTTCCGAAGCCGAGCTTGTCGTAGATCTCGCACGAGCGATCGACGTCGTCGCGGATGAACTGCCAGGTGGCCTGTTCGGTGGCGCGCTCCTTGCTCAGCTGCGCGATCTCGCTGGTCATCAGCACGTCGGGCTTGTCGCACAGGGGCACACCGCCCCACGTGCGGAGCATGTGGAAATAGTAGTAGGCGCGCAAACCGTAGAGTTGGCCCAGGTAGGTGTTGCGGGTCTCCTCGTCAAGGAATTCGCAGGCCGTCGTGATCTTGTCGATGGCGTGGTTGATCTGGTAGATATCCATGTAGAAGTTGCCCCAGTTCGTCAGCACGGGATTGGCCTCCGAGAGGTTGTTGTTCACCGCCTCGATGTTGTAGGCGCCCTCACCCGTCGAGGTCACCGACGCCGTGCTGAGCAGACCGCCGCGGCTCTCGCCCATCAGCCACATCGTCTCGGCACGCTCGCGCAGCCGGTAGTGCAGTCCGATCATGAAGCGTTCGCACTGCTCCGCGGAGTTCCAGTAGTTGTTGATCGAGTAGAAATCCTCCGGGCCCAGATCGAGCGCGTTGCACGAGGTCATGACGGCACCGAGCAGGACGAGTATACAGTTTTTGATTCGTTTCATTGCTTGCAAGTGTTAGATCTGGTTAGAAAGTCGCCTTGATACCGAAGAGCACCGTGCGCGGGATGGCGTAGCCGCCGTTTCCGTTCACTCCGTATTCGGGATTGTAGAGCGAGGAGCCCGTCCAGTAGAAGAGGTTCTGGCCCGTCACCGAAACGGTGAGGTTCTTCATGCGGACCACGCGGGCCCACCGCTCGGGCAGCGAGTAGCTCAGCGCGATCTCGCGTGCACAGAGGTAGCTCGAGTCGTCGTAGAAGATGTTGCTCATGCGGTAGTTGTTGCGGAACTTCGTGTCGGCATACATCAGGATCGGGTACTTGGCGTTCGGACGCTCCTCGGACCAGGTGTCCTTGCTCTCCTTGAGCGTGTTGAACGTACCCTGCGAGAGGGCCATGTAGTACTGCTTGCGGCTGTTCTGGGCCACGTAGCCCGTCGCGAAGTCGAAGCGCGCATAGAGCGAAAGCCCCTTCCAGTCCACCGAGAGGTTCACACCGCCGACCCAGCGGGGCACGGTGTTGCCCATCTTCACCTGGTCGTACTGGTCGATCGTGTTGTCGCCGTTCACGTCGTAGAAGATCGCGTCACCCGGCTGGAGCAGCTGGCCCTTGGCCTGCTCATCGGCCGTCAGCGTCGCCCAGACCCCGGGGCCGTAGATCGTACCCGACGAAGGGGTCGTATCGACATACCAGGCGAAGTTCTGCAGATCGGCCTCGCTGCGTACGATGTCGATCATCCGGTAGGCATAGGCCACGCCGTACTCCTGCCCCTCCTGCTTGCCGCCGACCCAGATCAGGTCGCCTGCAGCGTTATAGACCTGCTGGCCGCCCTGCCGGTTGTTGAGGTTGCCGTTGTCGGGCAACTGGATGATCTTCGAACGCATGTAGGTGGCGTTGCCGCCGAAGCGCACCTTCCAGTCGTCGTTCTGGAAGACCGTGGCGTCGATCTCGAACTCCAGACCGCGGTTGCGGACACTGCCGTTGTTCGTATACTGGTTGCCGACACCCGCCGAGCTGGGGAAGGGCACCTCGGCCAGCAGATCGGAGGTCAGCTTGTTGTAGGCGCCGACCGAAACGCGGAGGCGGTTCCAGAAGCTCGCCTCAACGGCCACATCCACCGACGTGGTCTTCTCCCACCGCAGGTCGGGATAGGGCAGCTTGTTGATCAGGATGCCGTACTCGTCCTCGTAGTTGCCCGTCTTGCCGTAGTTGCCCTGCAGGTCGTAGGCCCCGGCCAGGATGTTCACGTTGCCGTTCTGTCCGTAGCCGGCCCGCAGCTTGAGGCTAGACAGCCACCGCGAGGTCCCCTCCATGAACTCCTCCTTGTGGATGTTCCATGCGGCGCTGACACCCGGGAAGAAACCCCACTTGTTGTTCACCAACTTCGAGTAGCCGTCATAGCGGGCCGAGAACGAGAAGAGGTACTTCCCCTTCCAGTCGTAGCTGGCGTTGCCGAAGAACGACATGCTGCGCTCGCGCGTATGGGTCGAGTTCATGCTGATCTTGGAGATGTTCTTGTCCTCGGTCTTGTCGATGTAGCCCAGACTCGGGAGATCGTCGAAATCGGAGCCCTGGCCGCCGGCCGACAGTCCGAAGTTGTACTTGTCGTAGAATTCGTAACCGACGATCACGCTCAAGTTGTGGTCGTTCCACGAATTCTCATACCCCGCGATGGCATTGTAGGTCTGCGACAACATCCGCGAGTAGCTGGCCGAAGCGGCGTGGTCGCTGTTCGAGGTGCCGGGATTGACCAGATAGGTTCCGTTGAACTTCTCCTTCTCGTACATGTTGAAATACCACATGCCGTTCAGCTTCAGGGTGATGTGATCCGTCAGGCGGAAATTCAGGCCCTGGTTCATCGTGAAGCGGTAGTTCGTGTTGCGGCGGTAGAAGCTGCTCTTGGCAGCATCCCAGTTGCCGTTCTCCCAGTTGGTCGTCGGGATAATCTCCTCACCGTCGGGATTGTAGTGCCGCATCGTCGGGGGCGCCGAGAACATGATACCGAAGAAGTTGGCCTCGCCGCCGCCGATGTAGTCGCTCACCTGGCGGCTGTCCGAACGCGAGAAGTTGAGCGAACTGGTCGATTCGAGCCACGGCGTGATCTTGTAGGAGCCGTTGGTCACGAACGAGAGACGCTTGTAGTAGGAGATCACCGGGAAACCCGACTCGTCGTAGTAGCCCAGGCTGGCGTAGTAGCGTCCCCGGTCGTTGCCGCCCGACGCCGAAATGTTGTAGTCCTGCGTGAGCGCCAGGTCGCGCACCGAGGCGTCGCTGGCCGTGAACTCACTGTAGATGATCGTCTTGCCCGTGATCGGGTCGATCATGCTCTTGTAGCCCTGCTTGAGCAGATAGGCGTTCTCGTCGGAGAGGAACATCGGGCTGTAGACACCCTCGGCCGACTTGTTGCCGTCTGCCGAGAGGACGTTGCCCGTACCGAAGGGGCCTGCGGCCGAGAGCGCCGCGATGTTTCCCGAACGGTAGGAGGCCAGACGCAGGTAGTAGAGGTAGTCGTCGGCCTCGAGGAACTCGTTGGTCTTGCGCAGGTAGTTCAGGCCCACGTTGGCCTTGAACGAGATCTCGGCACGGCCCACACGGCCCCGCTTGGTCGTGACGAGCACCACGCCGGCATTGGCCCGGGCACCGTAGAGCGCCGTTGCTGCGGCATCCTTCAGGATCTCGATCGACTCGATGTCGTTGGCGTTGATGTCGTTCATGTCCTCACGCTGCACACCGTCGATCACGTAGAGGGGCGAACCGGTGCCGTCCAGCGCCGCACCGCCGCGGATGACGATCGAGGGGGCAGCACCCGGCTGTCCGGTCGTCGAGGCAATCCGCACGCCGGTCACCGTACCGGCCAGCGCCGTCAGGGCGTTCGACCGCACACCCTTCTCGAGCACGTCGCTCGACACCTTCGAGATCGCAGCCGTCAGCTTGTCCTTGGTCACGGTCCGGCCGTAACCGGTCACGACCACCTCGCTCATGTTGATCGCGTCCTCGCTCAGCGAGACGTCGATCTCGTTCTTGCTGCCGACGGTCACCGACTGCGACGTGTAACCCAGCGAGCTGAACTGGAGCACGCTCCGGTCATCCTTGACCACCAGCGAATAGGTGCCGTCCAGACCGGTGGTCGTACCGTTGGTGGTTCCCTGCTCGATGATCGTCACGCCGACCATCGGCTTGCCCGAGGCATCGGAGACCTTGCCCGTCACCGTAAAGCGTCCCTGCGCCCCGGCCACGGCTGCCGAAAACAGGGCCAGCACTACGGCCAGCACCGTTCGGATCGTATGGAATCGGAAATCTTGTTTCATGGTTTCAGGTTGTTTCGGGTTATTCGAACCAGTAACCGTAGTCGGTTACCTCCTTGGGAAGAATCAGCACGTCGAGCCGCATCCAGCCGGCGGGGCGGTTGCCGCCCTTGCGGGTAAATCCCTTCTCGGGCCCCGCCTCGAAGACAATGGCCAGACGGCCGTCCTCGAGCAGCGTCATGTCGGGATAACCGGCCGCAAGCTCGTAGAGCATCTCGTTGCGCGTCCAGCTTTCGGCACCCGTCGGGCTGCGGTAGAGCATCAGTTCGTAGCGGTTGTCGTTCGAGGTAGTCTTCGCACCACCCTTCGGACCGCAGTAGAGGACCGTGTTCCCGCCGGCCCCGCAGACACTTGCATGGCATCCGCTCTCGAACGACGGAAGCCCGCCGTCCTTGGCCGCCTGCGACCAGGTCTTTCCGCCATCCTTCGAGAAGGCAGAATAGCGATCGGAGCCCTTGCGGACGTTGATCGTCAGGGAGTTCTCACCGGCCTCGGCGATCTGGCACTCGCCGCCGAGCACCTCCGAGCCGATCTTCCACGTTGCCCCGTGGTCGTCGGAGTAGACCGCCACACCGGAACTCGAGGTGCCGTCGTACTGCCGCGAAGGGAAGATGAGCCGCCCGGCATACTTGCCCCGCGAAATCCGGATACCCGAACCCGGACCGAATCCCGAGCTGTAATACCCCTCGCGGATCACCGTTGCGGTGACATCCTCGGGAGCGCCCCACGTGGCGCCGTTGTCCGTCGATACGATCCGGAAGGCGCGGGTCTTCGTCGCATCGGCATCCGACTTGACCCAGCGGCAGCAGAAGAGGAAGATCTTGCCCGTCTCGGTGTCGGCCACGGGGGTCGGATCCATGAAGGCATATTCGCCACCGTTGGCCGAAGCGGTCAGGTTCACCGCCTCGGACCAGCTCTTCCCGTTGTCCGTGCTGCGGCGTACCACGATGTCCGTATGGCTCTTGTCCATCCACGACTCATGGCGCGCCTCGCAGAAGACCAGCAGCGAACCGTCGCCGGCCGTCACGATCGAGGGAATGCGGTAGGAGTTGGCACCCGTACCCGCCGTGAAGGGGGTCGAGGATTCGATCTGCGAGAGGCTGATCGTCCCTTCGGTCCCTTCCGGACCCAGTTCGGGCATCAGCGGGGCGGTCACATCGGGCCGCTTGATCTCGTCGTCCGCACAGGCCGAAAGCGCACAGGGCAGCATCACCAGCAAACCGGCCATCAGCGCCGTACGGTACATACGCATGTTTTGAGGTTTCATTATTCAGGTTGATTTGAGATTTACTTGTTCAGAATTTCGTCGCACAGCCGCGTGGCGTTGATCATCATGCGCGGGATGTGGAACGGGCCCTTGAAAAGATTGCCCTTGGCCGGCTGGGCGACCGTACCGTCGCGGTGCAGGTAACCGAACCACTCGCCGTACTCGACATCGGGGAAGACACCGAAGGCATAGTCGTGCGCCTTGCGGTGCATCTCGAGGTACTTTTCGTCGCCCGTGGCGATGTAGGCATAGAGTCCGGCGAGGATCGTCTCGCACTGCGGCCACCAGAACTTCATGTCCTGCGAATAGTCCTGGGGCGGGAACTTCCGGCAGTCGCGGAAGTTGATCATTCCGCCGTAAGGCTCGTCCCAGCCCCACTTCCAGGCCCAGTCGATGATCGTGGCGGCCATCTTGACCAGCTGCGCATCCCAGCCCCGCATGCGGGCGGCCTCGAGCAGGAACCAGCCCGTCTCCATGCAGTGTCCCGGATTGATCGTTCTTCCGGCGCAGGTGTCGATGAACCCGCCGTCGGGCGAGACCGTCTCGAGCAGCGTCTCGAACTCGGGGTGCATGAAGCAGCGCTGCAGCAGGTCGATCGAACGGTCGATCTGCTCGTCGAGCACCGGATCGTCGGATACCTGTTTGATGACCAGCGCCACATTGATCAGGATCATCGTGATCGAGTGCCCGATCGCAGGGACATAGGTCTTCGGAGGCAGGAATCCCGGGGTGGAGAGCATGCGCAGGATGTTGCGGAACATCTCCACGGCCTTCTCGGCCCAGCGTGCATCGCCCGAGGCCGCAGCGTATTCGGCCATGGCGATGGCGGCGAAGCACTCCGAGAAGACGTAGCGCCGCTTCTGGACGGGAGCCCCCTCGGCCGTCACCGAGAAGAACATGTGCCCGTCGGTGTCGATGCAATGGCGCTCGATGAACTCCAGCGCGCTCTTCGAGGCCTCCAGCCACTCGGGGTTGCCCCCCGCATGGCGGTAGGCCGAAGCGCATACATAGCCGAAGCGTCCCTGAAACCACACCGACTTGGTCGTATCCATCAGCGTGCCGTCGCGATCGACGCAGGTATAGACCCCGCCGTGCTCGCGGTCGAGTCCGTGCTGCATCCAGAAAGGCATGATGTCGTCCGTGAGGTCAGCCGCATAGCGTGTGCGGCAATCTTTCAAATATTTTTCCTGTTGAATGGTCATTGTGTCGGGTTTTACGGAAGTTGTCCCGCCCGGCCCGGCGTGCCGCACAATCCGGACACGCCGGGCGGAAGGGACGAAATATCGTTTACTGTATCTTCATGCACCGGACGCTGCCGCCGATGTAACGGGCGTTGCTGTCGTCGGGGTTGACGTTCGCATAGTCAAAATAGAAGCGGTAGGACTTCGTCGCACTCGAGGCGGACATGCTCACCTGGTAGTGCCCCACATACTTTCCGGTGCGGAACGGGACGATCGAACCTCCGTTCAGGAACAACATGCCGCCGAGCGGATAGCCGCTCTGTCCGTTGCCGAACGAGAAGATGTTGCCTCCGGCTGCCTGGATCTCTGCCTGCGTCTTGTACTGGGCGTTCCAGTTGTCGGGTTTCTTCTTTGCATTGAGTCCATCGACCGTGAAGGGCGTTCCGACATAGCGGTGCGGCACGCGGTAGCCCGGCGGACAGGGATCGTAGATCGACTTGTGGCCCGTATCGCCGATTTCATCACTGTAGGGGTTGCCCCACAGGTCATCCTGCGGCGTATCGATCCAGTCGCTGTTGGCACAGGTGAAGTTCATCGGGTAGCGGGCGATCTGCTCTGCGGAGAGTGCCTTGCCGTTGATGTAGCGCCACGAGGTGGCCGAGAGGTCCGTGGAGGTATTGTCGGCCGTCAGCGCATTGCCTGCGGCATCGTAGGTCTTGCGCAGCCGCGTGATGGCCAGAGCGCCGGTTCCGCCCATATCCGCATCGTCGATGTTCGGGAAGGGATCCTTACGGCCCCACTGGTAGAGCAGACCGAGGGCGAGGTTGTTCCCATTCGTCTCCCACAGCCCCGACTTCAGGGCGCCCAGGTTGCGGTCCATCATGACCGTCGTACCGGCCGCCGCGAAACCGCCCGGAAGAACATAGGTCTGCACGGCGGCGTCGAGATCGGCAGCCGTCACCCAGATGTGCCAGCTCCAGAGGATGTTTCCGGAGGCGTCGAACACCGCGATCACGGCATTGCCCTCCGAAAGGGTCTCGCCGGCCGTGCCGTTGGTCGTGAAGTAGACCTCCGTGCCGCGCAGTTTGACATCGAGCAGCAGATTCGGAGCCGTCTGCCAGAGCAGGCCGGCGGAAGCCGGAGCCAGCGGAGCCGGGACGATGCCGTCGGCCGATCCCGCACCGGCATATCCGGGCGTTGCGGGCGTCGTGGCGCCATTGCCCATGACGTTGGCCGGGAAGCGGTAGGTCTGGCCGGCCAGAGAGGCTACATAGCAGTTGGCCGTCTCGTGCGTGCCGTCGCCGTCCGGATCGCTCAGGTCGATCGAATTGTCCTCGGCCATGGCCTCGTCGAAGGTGTCGATCGGGAGCGTCAGGGAGGTCTGCTCCTCGGGAGCCAGCCCGCCGTCGAGCGAAACCTCACCGGTGAGCACCATGCTCGACTCGTTCTCGCGGGCTACCGTCACGGTAATGCCGTAGCGCTGCGGGGTTCCGTCCGACGGAGCGGTCACGGCATAGGCGTGGAACGGCTCGCCGGAGAGTTCGCCGCCGCTGACCCGCAACAGGAGCGACTTCGAGGCATCGGACCCGAAGGCGAGTTTCCCGGAGGCCAGGTCAAAGGTATAGGAACCGGCCAGGGCCGCATCCGTAAGGGACTCGATCTGGATCGACTCCATCGTCCAGCCGGCCCACTTCGTGGTCGATACCGACAGGTCGAGGTAGCCGAACACCTGCTTCAGGGTCACTGCCAGCGGCGTCTCCGAGGGTTCGGAGGCCGTCACGGCAGCGTAGGCCAGGCCGAGCCCGTCCACATGCGACGAGGAGGCGCCGTTCTGCATCTGCGCAGCACTCAACGATCCGGAGATGAGGGTCGAGGTGTTCGATTCGCCATAGGGTGCATAGAGATAGAAGAGGTACTCCTTCGACTTTTCCCAAGGCATCCGCGTATAGAACAGCCCCTCGGCTTCACCGGCCGAAATGGCGGCCGGAGCCAGTGGAGTATTCACCGACCCGGTCTGCTCACAGTAGAGGCCGACCCGGCTCTCGTCCGTCCAGAGCGTAGGGTTGTCGCCGCCCCACGCGGAGGTGCAACGGAAGGCGATCGTCTGCTCGGCCGGCTTCGAATAATCGGGCATCCTGCCGTCGTCGTCGCCGCAGGAGACCGCAGCACAAAGCGCACAGCAGCATGCCACCGCACTGAGGAAATGGTTTCTCATGATATCAGGTTTTAGGTTTTCGTTTTTCCGTTGTTCAGAACCGGTTGCAGCGCTCGAAGAAGCCGATCTGCTCCAGTTCGCGCTTCATCGAAGCCTCCTCCTCGTCGGTCATGTTGCGGAACGGAACCCGGTTCTGGCCCAGATCCAGTCCGATGAGCTTCATGATCCGCTTGCCGCCGACGATGTTGCCCCGGTAGTTGCAGATGACGTTGATGACCGCCTGCGAGAAGTTCTGTTTTTCGCGCGCCGTCTCCAGGTCACCGCGCTCCCAGGCCTCGATGATCCCCACCAGTTCGCGACCGTTGTAGTTCGTCGTACCGCCGATGCCGCCCTGCGCACCGCCCTGGGCCAGGCTCGGCAGGATCGTCTCATCCTGACCGTGGAGCATGTCGTACTTGCCGTTGCCGTACAGGCGGCACTGGTTGTACTCGTAGAGACTCTCGAAGGTGTACTTGATGCCGGCGAAGTTGTCGATGCGGCCGTCCACGGCCTTCAGCAACTCGACCATCGGCAGGTAGGCACCGTTGAAGGCCGGGATGTGGTAGTAGTAGAAGGGCAGCGAGGGGGCCGCGTGGCAGATCGCCTCACAGTACTTGACCAGCTCCTCGATACGCCCGATCTTCGGGAAGGGAGGCGCCATCGCGCCGATGCCCCAGGCTCCGATCTCGGCGGCATGGGCAGCCAGTTTCACGCTCTCGCGCAGGCAGCAGCTGCCTACGTGCACGATCACCTTGAACCCTTCGGGTACCGAGGCCACCCACTTTTCGGCCAGAGCCATCCGCTCCTCGGTGGTCAGCATGTAGCCCTCACCCGAGGAGCCGTTGATGAAGACGCCCTTCAGGCCGTTCTTGTGCAGCATGGCAGCATAGGCCGGAATGGGTTCGCAGTTCACATCGCCGTTGCGGTCGAACGGCGTGAACGGCGCGTCGATAAGTCCTTTGATCTTTTCCATAATATATAGGTAATTTGAATGACGTTCGGATATCGGTCTATACAAAGCTATGTAATGTTTCAAATAACACAAAATGTTTTTTAATTAAAATGAAATAAAAAGTCAAGTTTTTTAAACAAAAAGACACAACGCAAATATCATTTTTAATATAAACAACTGACAAACAATAATTAAACCCACAAAACACCCATCCGAAGCCCCACAAATCAGCCGCAATCAATTATCAAGCATAATTTTCATAAAGAGGGATATATTATCAAACATATGGGATATGAAAGTGATTTTTCAAACATCCGATTTGTCTTTCCGCCGAATAAATCGTAAATTTGTAACAAAAGGACACCCGATACATGACAAAAGAACACCTCTTCTGCCCGTCTGAACGGAGCGTCGGCGGAACGGTCCGCAGCAGCATCATGCAGCACATCATGCAGAACGGCTCGTTCATGGTCCCCGAAATCGCCACGGCCACGGGATTCAGCCTGACCACCGTGGCCAAGTACGTCTCCGAAATGCTCGCCGCAGGGCAGATCGTCGAGACGGACCGCATCTGTCTGCACGCCAAGGGACGCCGCACCGTACGCTACGGCGTACGGCCCGAAGCCTGCCCCTGCTTCATGGGGGTGGACATGCGGGCCTTCGAACTCAACATCGGACTGGTGGATTTCGTCGGGCAACCCGTGCGGATCGAACGGCACATGGATTTCCGGCTCGAGAACACCCGCGACACGCTCGACGAGGTGTGCCGCCGCATCCAACGGTTCGTCGCCACGCTCGACGGCATCGCTCCGGAACGCATCGCCGGCATCAACATCAACGTTCCGGGGCGCGTGAACAGCCGCACGGGAACAAGCGCCACGACCTTCAATTTCGAGGAGACGGTCGATACGCCGCTGACCGACATCCTGAGCGAGCGGCTCGGGATGCGGGTCTTCATCGAGAACGACACCAAGGCCATGGCCTACGGCGCCTACATGTCGGGGCTCAACAGGCAGTACGACAACCTGCTCTACATCAACATCGGATGGGGGCTGGAACTGGGCATCGTCATCGACGGCAAACTCTGCCACGGCAAGGACGGCTACTCGGGCGAGTTCGGCCACATCCACATGTACAACAACAACATCCTCTGTCACTGCGGAAAGACGGGCTGTATCGAAACCGAGGTCTCGGGCCGCGCCATCCAGCGCAAACTCATCGAGCGGATCCACTCCGGCGAGGCCTCGCTGCTCGCGCCGAAGGTCCGCAGCGGGGAGACCGTCACCACGGCCGACATCATCGAGGCCGTGGAGCGCGAGGACCCGCTCTGCATCGAGCTCGTCATGCAGGCCGGCAGCGAACTGGGGCACCACATTGCAGGGCTGATCAACCTCTTCAACCCCGAAGTGATCGTCATCGGCGGCAACCTCGCGCAGGCCGAGCCGTGCTACTTCCTGCAACCCATCGAACTGGCCGTACGGAAATACTCGCTCAAGCTGATGAGCCAGAACGTCCCGATCATCACCCACCCCAGCGGTGCCGACGCCGCCGTGCTCGGGGCCTGCCTGATCGCCCGCAGCCGGATGAGCGAACCCGACGCGGCAGTCCGGCGAACCCCGCCCCGGAGCCGCTGACAAGCAGGGGAGCCGCAACCGAACGGATAACGGTCATTTTCGGAAGAGAAGAGCAGAGACAGCAGGCCGAAAGGCACGGACGGCCACACACGAGAAACGGGACCGGCACCAATGGCCGATCCCGCTTTTTTTCGTAACTTCGCCGACAACAAACCGATCCAAGATGGAAAACACGCTTCGAACCCCCACACCCGACCGCCGGGAGCGGATCGGGTGGATCGACCTGCTGCGGGTGCTGGCCTGCTTCCTGGTCGTATTCGCCCACTGCTGCGACCCCTACGTCGCCGCATTCGACACCGACCGCACGGCCTTCCTCTCCGGCGTCTTCTCGGGCAGTCTGGTCCGCTGCAGCGTCCCGCTGTTCGTCATGATGACCGCCGTGCTCCTGCTCCCGGTGCGCACCGACACCGCCGCATTCTACCGCCGGCGCATCGGGCGTGTGGTGCTGGCGCTCGTCTTCTGGTCCGTCGCGCTGCCACTCCTCTACTTCCTCTACGTGCAGGCGGCCGGCGACGCCACGTCGCTCGCGGCGGAGAACTACACGTGGGACGCAACGCTGCCCCGGCTATGGAACTTCGTCTTCAACTTCAACTACGAGACCACGCCGCTGTGGTACCTCTACATGCTCGTCGGGCTCTACCTGATCATGCCCGTGATAAGCCCCTGGCTCGAACGCGCCTCGAAGCGTGAGTTGAGGCTGCTGCTCGGCGTCTGGGGCCTCACGCTCCTGCTGCCCTACCTACGGCTGCTCGCCCCGCTGGCCGGCTATGCGGGCAACTACGGCAACATGGGACTCTACGGCATCTGCGACTGGAACGAGTTCGGCACCTTTCACTACGTCTCGGGATTCGCCGGCTACCTCCTGCTGGCCCACTACCTCACGAAATACCCGCCCGCATGGAGCTGGCGCCGCCTGGCCGCCTGCTGCATCCCCGCATTCCTCGTCGGATACCTCATCACGTCGTTCGGCTTCGTTTTCCTGCAGGAACACTTCCCGGGCAACTACGCCTACCTGGAGATCATCTGGTACTTCTCGGGGCTCAACGTCTTCCTGATGACCGTACCCGTATTCCTCACCGTGCAGAAACTCGCCGTAAAACCCCGTCCGTGGCTGTCGCGGCTGGCCGGCGCCACCTTCGGCATCTACCTCTGCCACTTCGTCTTCGTGCAGGGGGCCTACGACCTGGTCTGCCGGACGCAGCCCCTCGCGGCCCTGCCGGATCCGGTGCGGATCCTGCTCGCCGCCTGCATGGCCTTCGCCGTGAGCTTCCTGCTCGTGCAGCTCATGCGGCAGTGGCGCCCGACACGGCTGCTGGTCGAATAATCCGTCGCCCGGTGCAACCGATCCGCCGCAAATGCGTATCTTTGCCCCGATCCAAAACAGAGAGAGACACATGATCCGGGAAGTACGGCAGGAGGATGCCGCGGCCATCGCCGCCATCAACAACCACTACGTGATGCACAGCGACGCATCGTTCGACACCGAACCCACCGACGGGGAGACGATGCGCCAACGCATCGCCGCCATCGCCGCAGCCTGTCCCTATTTCGTCTGCGAAGAGGAGGGCGAGGTGGTCGGCTACTGCTTCGCTCACCCGTGGAAAGCGCGCCCGGCCTACGGCCTCACGCTCGAAACGACCGTCTACCTGGCCCCCGGGCATACCGGGAAGGGCATCGGCCGCGCCCTGATGCTGCAACTGATCGAGGCGTGCCGCCGACGCGGCATCCACGTCCTGATCGCCTGCATCACGGGCGGCAACCGGGCCAGCACGGCGCTGCACGAGGCGCTCGGATTCCAGGCCGTCTCGCACTTCAGGGAGGTCGGCCGGAAATTCGGCCGCTGGCTCGATGTCGTCGATTATGAATTGATCCTGTAAGGACGCAGGAGGTCGGCCCCTTCGAGCCGCAGGAGCGCCGCCTTGCGTTCCAGACCGCCCGCGTAACCCGTCAGGCGGCCGCCGCTCCCCACCACCCGGTGGCACGGGACAAGGATCGAGATCGGATTGTACCCCACGGCCCCGCCCACGGCCTGCGCCGAGAGGGTCGCAACGCCCTGCCGGCGGGCCAGTTCACGGGCCATCTCGCCGTAGGTCACCACTTCGCCGTAGGGAATCGTCCGCAACAACGCCCAGACCACCTCGCGGAAGGGCGTGTCGCGCCACCGCAGCGGCACCTCGAAATCGGGACGGCCGCCGCCGAAATAGCAATCGAGCCACGCCGCCGCCCGTTCGAAGACCGGCAACGCGCACGATCCGTACTGCGGGGCGAGGGTTCGCCCGAAATGCAGTTGCCCGTCGAACCAGAGGCCGGTCAGCGCCTCCCCGTCGGAGGAGAGGGTCATGTCGCCCAGCGGCGAGCGGTATCTCCAGACACAATCCATCCTCACCTTGTTTTGCGGGCCTCGACATCGGGAAGCAGGCCCGTGATGATCCCCAGCAGCGGAAGCAGCGAACTGGCCCTGAAGATGAACTCAAGGCTCGTGCGGTCGGCCAGCCACCCGAAGAAGGCCGACCCGATGCCGCCCAGTCCGAACATCAAACCGAAGAAGAGCCCCGCAATCATGCCCACCTTGCCCGGCATGAGGTCGGTCGCATAGACGACGATGGCCGAGAAGGCCGACGAGATGACCAGTCCCACGACAACGGCCAGTACGATCGTCCCCGCCAGGCCGGCATAGGGAAGCAGCAGGGCGAAGGGCGCCGCTCCGAGGATTGAGACCCAGATCACGTACTTGCGGCCGATGCGGTCGCCTACCGGCCCGCCGATGACCGTACCGGCTGCGGCCGCAGCGAGGAAGGCGAAGAGACAGTACTGCGACGCCTGCACCGAAATGCCGAACCGCTCCATGAGGAAGAAGGTGAAGAAGTTGGTCATGCAGGCCATGTAGAAGTATTTCGAGAAGACCAGCACCGTCAGGATCAGCAGCGCCCGGCGGATCCGCCGCGGCGAAAGGCCGCTCACGGCATCCGAAGCTCCGGGAAAGAGCGGCCCCGAGACCGTTCGCAACCGGTCGCGGTACCACGCGCCGACCCGCAGCAGGATGACGATGGCCGCAACGGCGGCCAGAGCGAACCATCCGATCGAGTGCTGGCCGAAGGGAATCACCACCAGGGCGGCCAGCAGCGGGCCCAGCGCATTGCCGGCATTCCCGCCTACCTGGAAGATCGACTGCGCCAACCCCTTGCGGCCGCCCGAAGCCAGTTGGGCCACACGCGACGACTCGGGATGGAAGACCGACGACCCCCATCCGATCAGGCTGACCGACAGGAGGATCCACACAAACCCCGGAGCCACGGCGAGCAACAGCAGCCCCACCAGCGTGAAGCACATGCCCACGGCAAGCGAATAGGGCTGCGGATGGCGGTCGGCATGCAGCCCGACAAAGGGCTGCAGGACGGACGAAGTCATCTGGAAGACCAGCGTGATGAGTCCGATCTGGGCGAACGAAAAGCCGAACTTCTCCTTGAGCAGCGGATAGACGGCCGGGATGACCGACTGCATCATGTCGTTGAGCAGGTGCGCCGCGCAGGCCATCAGCAGGATCGGATAGACCGTCCGCTGCGCCGCCTCGCGCAACGGAACACCCTGCGCCGCCCGGCCGCCGGCAAAGATCAGATTTCGGAGTTTCATACGCATTCGTTCGGGGATCGTTCCGCAAAGGTAACACCCCGGAGCGAATGCGCCAAGCCGCCCGGTCCGAATTTTCACCCGCCATGCGGCCGCCCGGCGGGGCAGCCGCTCCGAC
>FR891991.1:39173-50033 GCA_000434235.1 Alistipes sp. CAG:268
CGCCCGCCGGGGCAGCCGCCCCGCCGTACCGATCCATCGCGTTTATCGCGCCGGCGGACCGCACGCCCCGCCGGGCGGAGCGATGCTCCGGATTTGGAAGATTTTTTGTACCTTTCGATCGGATTCCGCCGTCCGCGGCAGAACCCGTACGGCGCCGCCCGGTGGGCAGACCGCACGGAGAGGCGGACCCGGACCGCATCCACATGCTGAAAAAGATCCTCAAATACACGCGCCGGGCCCTGCTTGCCGTGCTTCTTCTGCTGTTGCTCCTCCCCGCACTGTGCTACATCCCGGGCATTCAGGAGCTCATCCGCCGGGAGGCCGAGCGACAGGCCGCCCGCACCCTGGGCATGGAGCTCTCGATCGGCCGCATCCGCCTGGCCTTTCCGCTCCGCCTCACCGTCACCGAAACCCGGCTCGTGGAGCGGGGCGACACGCTGCTCTCGTGCGGACGTCTGGCCCTCGACGTCAGTCCGGGACCGCTGCTGCGCCGCCGGATTGACATCCGCCGCCTCCAGCTCGACGACACACGCATCGACTACGGCGACTCGCTCGCAGGCACGAGCCTCCGGGCGGCAATCGGCTCGTTCTCGCTCGACGGGATGATCGACCTCCGCACGAGGGCGATCTCCGTCGGATCGGCGCGTCTGGCCGGGGGCGATGCCGCGCTCACGATGCGCCCCGCCCCGAAACGGGAGGAGCCCCCTACGGATACGGCCGCAGCGCCGTGGCGGATCGACATCGGCAGCCTCCGCCTCGCCGACGCCGCCTTCCGCCTGCGGAACGAGCCGGGTCCCTTGCTGCTCGACATACGCCTCGACGACGGCAGGGCCGAGGCTGCCCGCATCGACCTCGGAAACTTAGCCGTTTCGGTCCGCTCGGTTCGTCTCGACGGAGGATCCTACGCCTGCCTCATGCCTGCGGCCGGGCACGACGCACAACACGAAACGGGCCCTGCGGCCGAAGGTCCGTCGCCGGAGGCCCGCCGCACGGCCGGAGCCGCCCCGGAGGCCGCCGACGCTCCGGCTGCCGGACCGTGGGAGATCCGCATCGACCGGATCGAACTGCACGACAACCGCGCACAATATGCCATTGCGGACCACCGCCCCACAGCGGGATTCGACCCTGCGGCCATCGCCGTTACGGGTTTCGACACCGAAATCGACTCGCTCCGTTCGTACGGGGCGCAACTGGCCGTACAGATCCGCAGCATGCGTTTCGCCGAACGGTCGGGATTCACCGTCGAGAAGTTGTGCGGATCGCTCGCCCTCTCCCCCGACGGCGCGGAGCTCACCGGCCTGAAGATCGCCACCACGCAGTCGAGCCTCCGGGCCGATGTGAAAGCCGGGGCGGGCATCCTCGCCCTGGCCCCGGACGCCCCGCTGACGGCCGACCTGACGGCCGATGTCGGGATGCGTGACGCCGCACGGTTTGTTCCCGGCCTCGACCGCGCCGTGCTGCGCGACAAGCGGATCGGCGCATCGCTGCAACTCGCCGGGACCCTTGCCGACATCCGCCGCCTGCATCTGGGCGTCACCTCGCCCGGGCACCTCGACCTGCAGGCCGACGGAGCCGCCAAACAGCTGCTCGACCCGGGCCGCGCGGAGCTCGCGGTGCGGCTCGACGGTACGCTCCGGCAGATGGACTTCCTCCGTGCGCTGCTTCCCGACACGGCACTGCAGCGCCGGATCGCCATCCCCGGGCGCATCACGCTCCGGGGCGACGGCCGCTGGCAACAGGGGCGGATCACCGCCTCGACGGCACTCGGGGTAGGCACGGGACGGCTCTCCCTCTCGGGAACGTTCGACGCCGCACGCAAGGAGTATGAGGCCGTGCTGCGCTGCGACAGTTTCCCGCTCGGCCGCTTCCTGCCGGCCGACTCGCTCGGCCGACTTGACCTGAACATCGAGGCCGGCGGCCGGGGGTTCGACCCGCTGGACGAAACGATGCGAGCCACCCTTCGGAGCGACCTCGCCCGGGCGGAGTACCGCGGGCGCAACCTCGGAGGCATCTCGCTCGAGGCCCGGCTGGAGGAGTGCCGCCTCGCAGGGCTTCTCGCCTCGCACAACAAAGCACTCCGGCTTGCATGGCGGCTCGACGGAGCGCTCTCCCAGGCCGGACAGCGGCTCCGCATCGCGGGCGACGTCGCGTCGTTCGACCTCGCGGCGCTCGGACTGACACCCGACTCGATCGGCGGCAGGTTCCGCCTCGACGCCTCGGCCGCACACTCCGAAGCCGACGGGCTATCGGCCCGTATCTCGTTCGACAGCATCCGCCTCCACGGCCCGGCCGGCGAGAGCGACATCCGCCCCACGCAACTGACCTTCGCGACGGGGCCGGCGGGTACCCGCAGCGGCATCCGCTCGGGCGACCTCTCGATGGTCTTCGACAGCCCCTCGCCGCTCGACTCGCTGACCGCAGCCCTCGCCCGCAGTGCCGACACGCTGCGCTGCGGTCTCCGCACCGAGGGGATCGACATGCGGTCGCTGCAGCCCCTGCTGCCCAGGTTCCGCCTGCTCGCCGCAGCCGGCCGGGAGAACATACTGAACAACTTCCTCCGCACGAAAGGCGCATCGTTCGAGGCGCTGGAGATCCGGGGCGGCAACCGCGACTCGCTCCCCGCAGCACTCCGGATGCGGATCGAGGGGCTGACGGCCGGAGGCGTCCGCCTCGACACGCTCTCGGCCGAACTCGCCGGCGACGGACATGCCCTGGACTACGAGCTGCACATCGCCAACCCCCCGCCGCGGAGCGACTCGCTGGCACACACCTCCCTCTCGGGCAGGATCGAAGGGCGGGAACTCCGGGCCTTCCTGCGCCGGCAGGCCCCCAACGAACAGCCGACCCGCCTGGGGTTCGCCGTCGTCTGGAGCGACAGCCTGATCGAGGGACGCATCCTTCCCGACCTCGGGACATGGCACGTCAATGCGGACAACCGCATCGCCTATGGCCGCGGACGCCGGGTCACGGCCGACCTGGAGCTCACACGCGGCGACCAGCGGCTCGCCCTGCACACCGTGCCGGCCCCGGGATTCACCGACGGCGTGCGGCTCGACATCGCGGGAATCGACATCGCCCGCACGCTGCAGCTGCTCTCCGAAGCTCCGCCCGTAGGCGGCACGCTCGCAACCCGCGTGGAGCTCGGACTGTCGTCCGACAGCCTCTCGGTACAGGGCTCGGTGACGGCTGCCGGGGTAACCTACGACGGAGCCCGCTTCGGCAATGTCGGGATCGGCGCCTCCTATGCCCAGGGAAGCATCCGGCAGGCCGACGCCCTCCTGACACTCGACGCCGACACGCTCCTGACGGCCCGCGCCCGCTACGGCGGCCGGGGGGCGCTCGCGGCCGGATGTCCGAATCCGGGGCGCTCGAGGCCGAATGCACGATCCCGGGACTGCCGCTGCAGCGCCTCGACCCCCTCCTGCCGGCCGACCTGCTCCGCCTTGCGGGCACGCTCCACGGCCGCATCCGGATGTACGGAGAGCCCGAAGCCCCGCGCTTCGACGGCGGCATCTCCTTCGCGCAGGCACAGTTCCGCGTTCCGATGATCGGCACCACCTTCCGCCTGGCCGGCGACACGGTCCGCCTCGACGGACGGCGCGTCGCCTTCGAACGCTTCACCCTCCTGGCGCCCAACGGCCGGCCATTCACGATCGACGGGACGGTGGACCTCACGGACCTCGCCCGCACGACCGCCGACCTGCAGCTGCGCGCCTCCGACTTCCAGTTCCTCGACGTGGCCCGCAAACAGCGCACGGCAGTCTACGGCACCGGATACCTTGACCTGAACGCCTCGGTGCGCGGCCCGCTCGACGCACTCACCGTGCGCGGCAGGCTTGCGCTGCTCCGCGGCACGGAGCTCACCTACGTGATGCAGGACTCCCCGACCGAAATCCGCAACGAGTCGCAGGATGTCGTGACGTTCGTCTCGTTCCGGGACGAAACGCAGGAGCCCGCTCCCGAAACCGAGGCCGCACCCGTGCGGATCGGAGGCATGGACCTGCAGCTGGAGATCGACATCAACGACGAGGTGAAGGCCGGTGTGGACCTCTCCCCGGACGGCAACAACCGCATCGACCTCCGCGGCGGCGGCGACCTCACCTTCTCGATGAACCCGCTGGGCGACATGGCCCTTTCGGGACGCTACCAGCTCACGGGAGGAAGCGTGCGCTACAACCCGCCCGTCATCGCACAGAAGGTCTTCGCCATCCGCCCGGGCAGCTATGTCGAATGGACGGGCAACCCCGCCGACCCGCACTTCGACATCACGGCCACGGAGACCGTGCGGGCCAGCGTATCGACCGACGGCGGAGAGTCGCGGCCGGTGAATTTCGACATCTCGGTACAGGTCCGCAACTCGCTCGAGGACCTGGCGGTTTCGTTCGGGCTCTCGGCGCCCGAGGACCTCACGATGCAGAACCAGCTGCAGTCGCTCACCGACGAGCAACGCGCCCAACAGGCCATGAACCTGCTGATCTACAACACCTACACCGGCCCCGGCACCACAGCCAAGGCCAATGCGGAGAACCCGCTCAACGCCTTCGTACAGAAGGAGCTGAACCAGTGGGCGCAAAACTCGCTCAAGGGCGTGGACCTGAGTTTCGGCATCGACTCCTACGACGAGACCGACCCGAACGGCGCCCGCACCGACTACTCGTACCGCCTTTCGAAGAACCTCTTCGGCAACCGGTTCCGGGTGATCATCGGCGGCAAGTTCAGCACCGACACCGACCCGACCGAGAACCTCAAGGAGAACATGATCGACGACATCTCGCTGGAGTACGTCCTCACCCGGCGCGGGAACATGTTCCTCCGCCTGTTCCGCCACACGGGCTACGAGAGTATCCTCGAAGGCGAGATCACCGAGACCGGCGTGGGCTTCATCATCCGCAAGAAGATGGCCCGCCTGCTCGACCTCTTCCGGTCGGCCGACCGTACCGGGAAAAAACGCAACCGCCATGAATCCGACACGCACTGACATACGCCGCACGCTCGTGCTCTGCGCACTCCTCCTCTGCGCGGCCTGCTCCACGACCCGGCGGCTCGGCGAAGGCGAGGTACTCTACACCGGGGTCCGGAAGATCCGCATCGAGCCCGACTCGGGGGTCACGCTCACCGATGCCGCAGCCTCGGCAGCCCGGCAGCCCCTCTCGGTCGCCCCGAACAACCCGCTCTACAGCCCCTTCGTGCGCACCCCGCTGCCCATCGGGCTGTGGGCCTACAACTACCTCTACACACCCAGGGAGCGGGGCTTCAAATACTGGTTCTACAAGCGGCTGGCCAAGGAGCCCGTACTCATCTCGAAGGTCCGCCCCGACCTGCGCACCCAGGTCGCCGAACAGGCGCTCGCCAACCACGGCTACTTCGGCTCCGAAGTCTCGAACGAGCTCCGTTACCGCAAGCGGGGGCTCAAGGCCAAAGTGGACTACACGCTGCGCATCGCCCCTCCCTACCGCTACGGCACGATCGAATACCCGCCCGCTACGGGGAGCCTCGCCCCGCTGATCGACAGCCTGCGGGCCACCTCCCCGCTCCGCACCGGAGCACAGTACAACCTCGACTCGCTCACCGGGGAGCGCAACCGCATCGCCGGCATCCTCCGCAACCGGGGCTACTACTATTTCCGGCCGCAATACCTCGAGTTCCTGGCCGACACGACCGTGGGCGGACGCCGGGCCGACATCCGCCTGCAGCTGAAGTCTTCCACCCCGCCCGAGGTGCTGCGCCCCTACCGCACGGGGAGCGTGACGGTACGGCTGACAAACGTCTCGCCGGGCCCGACGGACACGCTCCGCCTGCAGCGCGCCACGGTCATCACGCAGCGCCCGATGAAGATCCGCCCGCGCCTGCTCGCACGCGCCCTGTCGCTCGAACCCGGGCAGCCCTTCACGGTCGATGCGCAGAACCGCACCCTCACGGAGCTGAACAAACTCGGCGTGTTCCGCTCGGTGACGCTCAACGTGCCGCCGGCCGATTCGCTCGCGGGCAGCGACTCGCTCGACATAGAGATCGACGCCCGCCTCGACCTGCCGATCGCCGCCGATCTCGAGACCGACGTCGTCTCCAAGTCGAACAGCTTCCTCGGGCCCGGCATCGCCTTCAAGGTGAGCCACAACAACCTCTTCCGCGGCGGCGAGGTGCTGGCCCTGAAACTCAACGGGTCCTACGAATGGCAGACGGGAAACAAGCAGTCGGGCGGACGCGACTCGCGGCTCAACTCCTACGAACTGGGACTCAACGCCACGCTCGACCTGCCGCGGCTCCTGTGGCCGGGAGCGGCAAGGCGACATGCGCGGGCCACGCATACGGAGGGGCGCACCTCGTTCCAGCTGGGGCTCGACCTGATGAACCGCCCCGACTACTTCCGGATGATCTCCTTCGGCGGATCGGCCGGCTACACCTTCCGCACCTCGGCCTACAGCCACCACGCGCTGACGCTGCTGAAGCTGACCTACAACAAGCTGCTCCACACGACGGAATCCTTCGACCAAACGCTGGACGCCAACCCGACGATCTCCATGAGTTTCCGCGACCAGTTCATCCCCTCGCTCGGCTACACCTACACCTTCGACCGACTCTACGGGCAGACGGGCAACCGCCGGCTCTTCTGGCAGAACAGCCTCACGTCGGCCGGCAACCTGCTCTCGGGAATTCTCGCCCTGTGCGGCGAACACCACCCGCAGGAGCTCTTCGGCAACCGCTACTCGCAATTTCTCAAGGAGGTGAGCGACCTGCGCTTCTACCACCGGCTCGGGCAGGGCAACACGTGGCTGGCCACCCGGCTCCTCATCGGCGTGGGCTATGCCTACGGCAACTCCGAGGTGATGCCCTACAGCGAACAGTTCTACATCGGCGGAGCCAACAGCATCCGGGCCTTCACCGTGCGCTCGATCGGACCGGGCAGCTACCGTCCCCCGACCGACGACCGCAACGGATACCTCGACCAGACGGGCGATTTCAAGCTCGAGGCCAACGTCGAGCTGCGCTTCGGCATCCTGGGGAGGCTCAACGGCGCCCTATTCCTCGACGCCGGAAATGTCTGGCTGCTCCGGGCAGACCCGGAACGACCCGGGGCCGAACTCAAGTGGAAGGGATTTTTCAACGAGATTGCTCTGGGAACCGGATTCGGCCTCCGCTACGACATCAGCTACCTGGTCCTCCGCGCCGACCTGGGCATCGGGCTCCACACCCCCTACCCGAACCCCGACCGCAGGGGATACTACAACCTTTCAAGTTTCAAGGATGGACTCGGCTTCCACCTGGCCATCGGCTACCCCTTCTGACCCGGGCCGGGAGCGAAACGGACGAAGGGCTAACGCCACCGCTTGGCGCGGAAGATGAAGTAGGCCGCCACGCCGACCACAAGCATCACGCCCCACGCCGCGGCATAGCCGTAGCGCCAGTGCAGTTCGGGCATCCGCTCGAAGTTCATGCCCCACACCCCGACGAGGAAGGTCAGCGGGATGAAGATCGTCGAGACGATCGTCAGCCGCTTCATGATGTCGTTCATGCGCAGGTCGTTGTTCGAGATGTAGAGGTCCATGAGCGACGAGAGGGTCTCACGGCACCCCTCGACCAGCTGCACGGCGTTCTGCAGGTGGTCGCTGACGTCGTTGAAGAAGGGGTGGCTCGCCTTGCGGACAAGCCCCGAATCGGAGCGCAACAGCCGCTGGAACTGTTCGCGCAGCGGCATGACCGTACGCTTGAGCTCCATGTAGCGGCGGCGCTGCATCTGGAGCTGGATGCCGATGTCGCGTTCGTTGCGGGCGGCCAGCAGCTCCGACTCGAGATCGTCGAGTTCGTCGCCGATGGACATGGCCAGCGAAACATAGTTCGAGATCACGCCGTTCATCAGCACCAGGAAGAGGTAGTCGGCCGTACGCATGCGGATGCGCAGCACGTTGTCGCGCAGCGCCCGGGCCACATCGTCGAAGAAGCCCGAATCGCCCTCGACAAAACTCAGCACGAAATGCTCGCCCTGCATGAGCCGCACCTGCACGGCACTGTCCGACTGGAAAATCCGGCCGACCATGAAATTGAACCCGTCGTGCTCCTCGACCTTGCTCGGGTGGTCGGCGTTCAGGATGTCCTGGATGGTCAGGAAATCGGCCCCGAAGTGGGTGCAGACCGCCTCGATGCAGGCGGCATCCTTGAGTCCGTGGATGCGCAGCCAGATCTTCTCGTCCGCCCCGACCGCAACGGACTCGGGCGTAAAGGCATCGAGCAGCGTCTCCTCGAACGTTCCCGCCGAATAGCGGATCAGGTGGATGTGCGTCTTGGTCCTACTGTCGCCGTTGTAGGCCAACTGTTCGGTAAGCAGGTTGTTTTTCATGGCATGTTGTCCGACATTCGGCCGGACATCTGCAAAAATAGTGAAATCCCGCCCGAAAAGATGCGGCGGAAGAGGCTTTTTGCCCGAAATTTGCCTGTCCTGGATCAAAACGACACACACGATGAAACGCCTGTTCCGCTACCTGGGCCCCGTCCTGCTCTGCTTCGCCGTCGGCTTCTCGGCCAGCCTCTTCCAGGCGCGTGCCATCGCCGAATGGTACCCTGCACTGGTCAAACCCCCGCTGACGCCCCCCGCCGTCGCCTTTCCCATCGCTTGGAGCATCATCTATCTCTGCATGGGTATCGCGCTCGGCGTGGCGCTCGACCGGCAGCGCCGCGAACTGATCCTCCCGTGGGCCGTCCAGCTGGCGCTCAACTTCCTGTGGAGCATTCTCTTCTTCACGCTGCGCTGTCCGCCGGCAGGACTTGTCGGACTGCTGCTGCTCGACGCCGCGGTGATTCTTTTCACCTGTCGGGCCGCCCGCTCCTGCCGTCCTGCAGCCTGGCTCTTCGCCCCCTACCTCGCCTGGCTGGCCGTGGCCACCTACCTGAATCTGGCGATCTGGCTACTCAACGCCTGACAAAAGAGGCGGACCCGGACGTCTTCCGATGTCCGGGTCCGGCATTCACACCCCGTAGATGTATTCGACCGGGGATTTCTTGAAGCGCAGGATCCGCGTATCCTTCGTCCCCGCCCCGTTCTTCTGGAGGTAAAGCGCATTCATCGCTCCGGAGAAGTACCACCCCGTCCCTTCGGGCGAGCAGACCGCAAAGAGGATGTTGTTGTAATGGCCCGAATGCTGGATTCCGTCGGCGTTCCACTGCGCGCCGGGCCCGTACCACACGACCGGTTCACAGTCGGGGAAATCCGGGCTCCACATCCGCGCATACAACACGTCGGCCATCTGCACGCTGCCCACCGCAACATCGTTGCGCCGCCGCTGCTCGCGCTGCACGAGCGAATGACCCTCCCAGGGAGAGCGGAGCGTATGCGACCCGGACCACATCATCCAGACATAATCCGTCGCATCGAACATGCGGTTGAACTCCTCCATCGTCGGAAGTTCGTAGCCGTCGGGAGAGAGGGCGTCGGCCGGAAGTTTGTTGATATGGACGGAGGCGGAGGCGGAGAAGCCCTCCATCACCAACTTTTCCCCGTCATCGACCACCTGCATGCCGATGCCGCTGTCGCCCTGATAGGCCCAGCCCCACAGGTCGCGGAACTCTTCGGGCGAGCAGTCGCGCAGGTAGTCGAAGAGGCTCTGCCCCGCTTCGACGGCCGGATCGGCCGACGAGAGGATCTGATCCTCGAACTGCCGCGAATTGCCCCGCGCATTGTACTTGCACCACCACACCCCGTGGAACCACGTGACGGGCAGTCCGTAGTTGCGGCGCGAAATGCGGTACTCCTCACGAACCGAAGCATCCGTCCGGTCAGTAACAACCAGCGTTGCCGCCTGCAGGCGGCCGTCGGCCCGGGGATCGTTCGGGCGCCAGCCGCCCAACACGCGCACCACCTGCGGATCGTCGTCGGCCGGCAGGAGTTTCACCCACGGGTCCTCGTCCTCGCCGAACTCCACCTGAAGGCATCTTCCCTCGGGCAGCGTGAAGCGGCCCAGTTCGTTGTCCACATAACGGCCGAAGTCGAATGCATAGCTTTCGGCACCGAACGAGATGGCACCCTCGAGCCGGACCGGATTGGACTCAAGATGCAGCACGATCCGGTCCTCGGGATAGGACTCCGAGAGGCCCTTGCGGCGGAACTGCAGCACCACCTCGTCGGCCTCCATCCCCGGAGCGTAGAGCGACTTGCGGATCCTGAAGCGGTTGAGGCCCGCCACCCCCTGCGCCGCATCGGCTTCATGCTCGACCGTCAGCGGATAACCCGCCACGGGAAGCAGCTCGAGTTCGTCGCCGCAGTCAAGCGCCAGCAACAGATCGGTCCGCCCGCAGGGCAGCGTCACCCGGTCGCCCGCTTCGGAGACCGAGACCCCTGCCGGCAGTTCCGAGGCCGCGGCATCCACGCGGATCCGCCCGTCGAAGTCGGGGTGCAGCCCGACCTCGCCACCCTCCTCCCAGGGTTCGACCGTCAGCCGGACCTCCTGGTCGGCCACGCCCTTGAGCAGCGTCACCACGTAAATCCGGTTGCGGAGGATCCGCCCGGGGAGTTCCGCCTCGATTTCGCACCGTTTGCCATTGACAACCGCCTCGGCCCGCAGGATCGCCCCTTCGCCGCTCTGTTCATAGATCCGGGCCACATCGGGCGTATCCTCCGTGCAGGGAGTGTCGAGCAGGAACGACACCTCGCCCCGCTGGGTCGGCGCAAACGCCTCGTCACCGAAAAGCGGCGTGTGCAGAGCCGCACCGTCGAGCGTAAGCCGCTCGACAGAGGCCGTTCCCACCACACGGATGTGCAGGTCGAGACGCGCCGTACCGCGCGTCAGCACCACTTCGGGCGCCGCAGCACCGGTCAGGTCGCCATGTCCCGAGAAGAAGCGGAGCGGAAGTCCCTCCGCCGTACCGGCCGGG
>FR891992.1:0-1293 GCA_000434235.1 Alistipes sp. CAG:268
AATTTTGTCGCTTGTAACGCGAAAACACAAAAAACATCCGATACCATGCTTACGATCAAGCAAATCCGCGATGACAAGGAGGCTGCCGTCCGCAAACTCGCCAAGAAGGGCGTCGAGGCGGGGCCGGTCATCGAAAAGATCATCTCGCTCGACGACCGCCGCAAGGCCATCCAGGCCGAACTCGACTCCACGCTGGCCGCACAGAACAAGGCCGCCAAGGAGATCGGCGCCCTGATGGGACAGGGCCGCCGCGAGGAGGCCGAGGAGCGCAAACATTTCGTTGCGGACCTCAAGGAGAAATCCGCCCGCCTGCAGGCCGAGTCGAACGACGTGCAGCAGGAGCTGCAAACGGCCCTGGTCTCGCTGCCGAACTTCCCGGCCGAGATCGTCCCCGAAGGCAAGACGGCGGCAGACAACCTGGTGGTGAAACTCGTGGAGAGCTACACCACCCTGCCCGAGAACCCGCTGCCCCACTGGGAGCTGGCCAAGAAGTACGACATCATCGACTTCGACCTCGGCGTGAAACTCACCGGAGCCGGATTCCCCGTCTACAAGGGCAAGGGCGCCCGGCTGCAGCGCGCGCTGATCAACTACTTCCTCGACTGCAACACGAAGGCCGGATACCTCGAAGTCGAGCCTCCAGTGATGGTCAATGAGGCCTCGGGCTTCGGCACCGGACAGCTGCCCGACAAGGAGGGACAGATGTACCACGCCACGGTGGACAACTTCTACCTGGTACCGACGGCCGAAGTGCCCGTGACGAACATCTACCGCGACGTGATTCTCGACGAGAGCGACTTCCCGGTGAAGATGACCGCCTACACCCCCTGCTTCCGCCGCGAGGCCGGCTCCTACGGCAAGGACGTGCGCGGTCTGAACCGCCTGCACCAGTTCGACAAGGTAGAGATCGTCCAGCTGTCGCTGCCCGACGTATCGTATGAGGCGCTCGACGGCATGGTCGCCCACGTCGAGGGGATCGTCCGCTCGCTCGGACTGCCCTTCCGCATCCTCCGTCTCTGCGGCGGCGACATGTCCTTCACCTCGGCGCTGACCTACGACTTCGAGGTCTACTCCGAGGCACAGAAGCGCTGGCTTGAAGTGTCGTCCGTATCGAACTTCGAGTCGTTCCAGGCCAACCGCCTCAAGCTCCGCTACCGCGACGCCGAGAAGAAGATCCACCTCGCGCACACGCTCAACGGATCGTCGCTCGCCCTGCCGCGCATCGTCGCCGCGCTGCTCGAGAACTACCAGACGCCCGAAGGCATCCGGATTCCCGAAGTGCTGATTCCCTAC
>FR891992.1:1322-31144 GCA_000434235.1 Alistipes sp. CAG:268
CGGGTTTTGATATTATCAAATAATCCGTTATCTTTGCTGAACACACATACACACACTAACAACAAAAATTCTTTAAGACAATGGCTTACAAAATCACCGACTCCTGCGTAGCCTGCGGCACCTGCATCGGCGAGTGCCCCGTTGAGGCGATTTCGGCCGGCGACATCTACGTGATCGACGCCGACAAGTGCATCGACTGCGGCACCTGCGCAGGCGTTTGCCCGAGCGAAGCAATCGTATCGGAGTAACTCCCGGAACGATTACGAAAAAATGCGGTCCGCCTCTGACGGACCGCATTTTTCATTCACACAACCGATACACCCCCCGACATGAAAAGAGTGATCGCCCTGCTGCTCCTTGCAGCGATGCTCCCGGCCTGCGAAACACCCCGGGAGCAGTTCGAGCGCCGCATCGACCGAATTCTGGAACCCTGCGAAGCTACGGTCGGCGTCGCCGTGCTGGCACCCGACGGCACCCCGATCACGCGCAACGACCGGCCGCTGCCGATGCTGAGCGTCTTCAAGTTCCCCGTAGCGCTGGCCGTGCTCGACCGCGCGGTACGCGAAGGGATTCCGCTCTCGACCCCCGTTGCGGTCGGACCCGAATGGCTTGACAGCGGAACCTACAGCCCGATGCGCGATTCGCTCCCGCCGCAGGGAGGCACGCTCCCGCTCGGCCGGCTGCTTGCCTACGCCGTCTCGCAAAGCGACAACATCGCCTGCGACAGGCTGATCGACTTCGCCGGAGGTCCCGGGGCCGTGGACAGGTATCTGAAAAGGCTGGGAATTACGGAGATCCGCATCACGGCTACGGAGCGCACGATGCATCTGGCAACGGAGAACCAGCGGATCAACACGGCCCGGCCATCGGCACTGTGCAGCCTGTTCGACCGGTTCCTCCAGGGAGAGCTGCTCCCGCAACGGGAGACCGCCTGGCTGCGCGGATTGCTCGAGGGATGTGCGACCGGGCGGAACAAACTCCGAGCGGGACTTCCTCCGGAGGTTCGCCTCGGCCACAAGACGGGCAGTTCGGACCGCACGACCGAAGGGATCCGGATCGCCGACAACGATGCCGGCTACGTCGTACTGCCCGATGGACGACACTACTGCATCACGGTTCTGGTCACCGACTCGCACCACGACGACGCCCGAAACGCCGGCGTCATCGCGGCGATCTCGGAGGCCGCATACGAATACTTCACAAACACGCGACACAAAAATGGACGACCTTGAAAAGATGCGTTCCGGGAGATGGCTCCACGCCGTCACGCCGCCGATCGGCGAGGCCCTGCACCGCACCGAGGAGCTGCTCTTCGCGCTCAACCAGCTGCCGCCGAGCCGCCGCGGGGAGCGCGAGGCGATTCTCCGCCGGCTGCTCGGACATCTCGGCAAGGGGTGCACGATACACAGCCCCTTCCGCTGCGACTTCGGAGAGCAGATCCGCATCGGAGACGGTTTTGTCGGGAACTTCAACCTCACGATCCTCGACGAGGCGCCGGTGACAATCGGCGACCGCGTGCTGATCGGCCCCAACGTGGGTATCTATACGGTCAGTCACGCCCTGCTGCCCGACGAGCGGGCCGAGGGGATCATGCGCTCACTGCCCGTACGGATCGGAAACGACGTCTGGATCGGCGGCCATGCGGTCATCATGCAGGGGGTGACGATCGGCGACGGCGCCGTGATCGGGGCCGGAAGCGTCGTCACACGCGACATCCCGCCCCGCGTCATCGCCGTGGGGAATCCGTGCCGCGTGCTGCGGCCGGTCACCGACCGGGACAGCGTCCGGGAATATCTCTGACCGGACGGATCCGGACCGGCACACGTCCGGTCAGCGGGACATCACTCTTCGTAAAGGAGGTACTTGGCACGGAGGGGGCGGAAACGCGCGACATCCTCCTGCCAGCGGGCCCGGATCTCGGCATCGGTGGCTCCGGCGCGGATCATGCCGCGCACCCAGCCCGCACCCACCAGTTTTTCGAACATCGGGGTGAAGAAGGCATCGCCCAGCGCCTCGAGGTCGCGGTAGGCATCGATCACATAGCGCAGCGTGAAGCCCGTCGCACGCGCCTCGTCGAGCGGCAGAGAGCTCAGATCGACGCCCCGGCATACCTCGCCCTCAAGCGGAGGATGCTTGGCCCCGGCCGTCGGTCGGGGCGTGAAGGTGTAGTTGCGCCCTTTCAGTCCGGGGTGTCCGTAACATGCGAACGGGCGGTCCGTGCCGCGGCCGAGGCTTACGACCGTACCCTCGAAGGGACAGAGCGCCGCATAGAGATAGACCGACCGCTGCGTCGGCAGGTTGGGCGACGGCGCCACGGGCAGCAGATACTCAGTCGCGTGCGTATAGTTGCGGCAGGGGACTACATCGAGCCGGCAGGGGTGCGCCCACCCCTCGCCGATGGCCATGCGGGCAATCTCGCCAAGCGTCATGCCGTGCAGCACGGGAATCGGCAGTTGCCCCACTCCCGAGCGGTACTTCATGTCGAGGAGGGGCCCCTCGACCTTGTCCCCGTTGGGATTGGGACGGTCGAGTACGATCACCTCGCGGCCCGCATCGGCACAGGCATCCGTCAGGCGGAGCATCGTGATGTAATAGGTATAGAAACGCAGCCCCACGTCCTGCAGGTCGATCAGCAGGACGTCGAACGAACGCATCGCCTCGTCCGACGGGCGGCCCGAGCCTCCGTCGTAGAGCGAGCGGATCGGAATCCCGGTGCGGGCATCGACCGTACTGCCGACATGTTCGCCGGCATCGGCCGTACCGCGGAAGCCGTGTTCGGGCGAGAAAATCCCCGTCACGTCGAATCCCCGGGCATGGAGCAGGTCCACCAGATGGACCCGGCCCGAGGCATCGGCGCCCGGCGCCCCCGGCATGTCGGCCACGGAGGTCTGGTTGGCCAGCACCGCCACGCGGCGTCCGGCCAGACGCGGGAAGTAGGCCGCCGTGTCGGTCATCCCGACCAGCACCTCGGCCGACGCGACACCGGGGAGCAGCCACACCACAGCGCAGACGATCCGCCGCACCACGGCACGCGACACGCCCCCGATCCCGCTGCGGAGTGCGGACCGGAGCCGCCGCACCGCCGGGAATCCCTTACGCCTCGGCGCCATACTCCATGAGGTAGGCCTTGATGAAGGCATCCAGGTCGCCGTCCATCACCGCCTCGACGTTCGAGGTCTGCACGCCCGTGCGGTGGTCCTTCACACGGCGGTCGTCGAAGACATAGGAGCGGATCTGCGAGCCCCACTCGATCTTCTTCTTCGAAGCCTCGAGGGCCTGCTGCGTGGCCATGCGCTTGTCCAGTTCGCGCTGGTAGAGTTTCGACCGCAGGATGCGCATGGCGTTCTCGCGGTTCATCAGCTGCGAACGGGTCTCCATGTTCTCGATGAGGAACTCCACCGGTTCGCCCGTATCGGGGTCCTTGCCGTGGTAGCGCAGGCGGACGGCCGTTTCGACCTTATTAACATTCTGCCCGCCGGCGCCCGACGAGCGGAAGGTGTCCCACTCGATGTCGGCCGGATTGATCGTGATCTCGATCGTATCGTCCACGGCCGGCGAAACGAAGACCGAGGCGAAGGTCGTCTGCCGCTTGTTGTTGGCATTGAAGGGCGAGAGGCGCACCATGCGGTGCACGCCGTTCTCGCTCTTGAGGTATCCGTAGGCATATTCGCCCTCGAACTCGAGCGTGCAGGACTTCACGCCCACCTCGTCGCCGGCCTGGTAGTCGAGCATCTTGACCTTGTAGCCGTGCGCCTCGCCCCAGCGGGTATACATGCGCAGCAGCATCGAGGCCCAGTCGAGCGCCTCGGTGCCTCCCGCCCCGGCATTGATGTCCATGATGGCCCCCAGCTTGTCCTCGTCGCGGCGCAGCATGTTGCGCATCTCGAGTTTCTCGATGCGCTCGAGCGCCTGTGCGTAGAGCTCGTCCATCTCGGCCTCGGTGACCACCCCCTCCCGGACGAAGTCGGGCATCAGCTGCAGGTCCTCGACATCCTTGCGCACGGCGTCGTAATCCTCGACCCACGCCTTGATGCCGGCCACCTTGCGCAGTTGTTCGCGCGCCTTGTCGGGGTTCTCCCAGAAGTCGGGCTCCTGGGTCTTCTCCTCCTCGTTGCGGAGGTCAATGCGCTTCTGCTCGATTCCGAGGCAGCGCTCCAGCGCCGCGCGGCGCTGTTCCATCTCCTTGATCTGTTCGGCAAGTACCATTCGTCACGTCAGAATTTCATGTTCAGTTTCCGCGAGGCGAACTCCAGGATGAAATCCGCGGTTCCCTCGTCGCCGAAGACCGTCGAGTTGATCGACAGGTGGTAGGTCGCCGCCGCACCCCAGGTCTTCGAGCTGTAGTAGTTGTAGTAATCGGCACGCCGGGCGTCGCCGCGCTCCATCATCGAGCGCGCCTCCTCCTCGGTGCACCCCGTCCGGCTGCGGAGGCGATGGATGCGCGCCTCGTCGTCGGCCGAGATGAAGACATCGACCCGCCGCGGATGATCGCGCAGGATGTAGTCGGCACAGCGTCCCACGAAGATGCACGACTCGCGGGCGGCCAGATCGCGGATCACGTCGCTCTGGATCTTGAACAGCGCATCGTTCGACAGCACGTTGGTCACGTTGCCCATGTCGCCAGCAAAGGGAGAGCGCAGGTAGGCGATCATGGTCGAGAAGACGTTGCGCGCGCCCTTCTCGTCGGCCTTTTCGAAAAATTCGGGGCAGAGGCCGCTCTGCTGCGCGGCCAGCGTCAGCAGCTCCTTGTCGTAGAGGCGGATGCCGAGCCTGCGGGCGATGATCTCGCCGATATCCTTGCCGCCGCTGCCCAGTTGGCGGCCTATGTTGATTACGAACAACTCTTTCATAACGTCGGTCTGTTTTCGGCGGAGCGGGCCGCATGTTCGGCCCGGAATTTCCGCAATTGGTGTGTCAGCATGAAGAAGGCCACGATCGTAGCCATCAGATCCGAAACCGGCATGGCGCACCACACGCCCCAGCTGCCGTCCCACGGTGTCGAGACCTCGAAGAAATGGGGCAGGAACAGCAGCCCCGGCATCAGGAACAGCAGCTGCCGCGACAGCGACATGAAGATCGCCTTGCCGGCCATGCCGATGCTCTGGAAGAAGTTCGTGGCCACCATCTGGAACCCGATGATCGGGAAGCAGATGAAGACGATGCGCATGCCCTCGACCGAGAGGCGGATCAGCTCCTCGTCGGTAGTGAACAGCGATACGGCCAGGTGCGGGGCGAACTCCCCGACCAGAAAGCCCGTCGTCGTGATGCAGACGGCACAGATGATCGTCAGCCGCAGCACACGCAGCACGCGGTCGTACTGCTGTGCACCGAAGTTGTAGCCCGCAATGGGCTGCATGCCCTGGTTCACGCCCATGACGATCATCACGAAGACGAACGCCAGGCGGTTCACGATGCCGTAGGCGCCGATCATCAGGTCGCCGCCGTAGGTCTTCAGCCCCTTGTTGATCAGGATCACGATGAAGCACGCCGTGAGGTTCATCAGGAAGGGCGACATGCCGATCGAGAGGATGTCGCGCACGATCTTGCCCCGCAGGCGGTAGATGCCGCGGCGGAAGTGGATCAGCTCCGAGCGGTCGGAGAGCAGGCGGAACTGCCACATGAGCGAGATGATCTGCGCCAGGATCGTGGCGATGGCCGCACCGCGGATGCCCCACCCGAAGCCGTAGATGAACAGCGGGTCGAGCACGGCATTGATGATCACGGTGTTGATCGTGGCGTACATCGCCTTGCGCGGATGCCCCGAGGCCCGCAACACGGAGTTCAATCCCAGGTACATGTGCGTCACGACGTTACCTGCGAGAATGACCGTCATGTACTCGCGCGCATAGCCGATCGTCGCCTCGCTGGCGCCGAAGAAATAGAGGATCGGATCGAGGAAGAGCTGGGCCACGAGGCCGAAGCCGATACCGAGGATCAGGTTCAGCATCACGACATTGCCCAGTACGTTCTGGGCCGTGGCATAGTCACGCTGGCCGAGGCGCATCGACACGAGTGTCGCTGCGCCCACGCCGACCAGCGAACCGAACGCCGCGGCGAGGTTCATCAGCGGGAAGGTGAGCGCGAGGCCCGAGATGGCCAACGGGCCCACCCCGTGCCCGATGAAGATGCTGTCCACCATGTTGTAGAGCGACGAGGCCGTCATGGCCACGACCGCAGGTACGGCATATTGCATGAGCAACTTGCGGATGCTCTCCGTACCGAGGGCCATCGCCGCCGATTTGAGTTGTGGTTCCGCCATAAGATTTTACGTTTTAATCCGTTGCCCGCCCCTCCGGCGGCGGGTTTTCCGTTTCATTGCGTCCGTTCGCGACGGTCCGGCGCGACGGAACGACGCCCGCTACCGCGGAACGGCGCGGTCGAGTTTTTCGAACCAGTCCCGGTAGACCGCCGGATCGGTGGACATGCCCAGCTCCTCGGTCGAGAAACCCGACGTCTCGTCCGAATACCACTGGCGGGCGATGTAGACCGTCAGCCGCACCTCGGAGGTCTGGTGGGCCGGCTGCACGAGAAAACTCAGACGGCGGATCTCCCCGGCGACCGGAATCGCCGAGGCCATCTCGAGGGGCAGCACCTGCCGGGCCACGACGAGCCCCGAGGCCCGGTCGGCGCTCTCGATCAGACACCCTTCCGACTGCAGCACATCGAGCAGCAGATCATAGCACTCACCGGCCCCGACGGTCATCGGATGGCGCGTCAGCGCGGCTATCTGCCGTACATCGGGCGTGCCTGCGACCACCGAGGTCTGCTCGCGGGCCTTCAACACGTTCATCGACCCGCAGGCCGAAAGTCCCGCGGCAACCGACGCCGCAAGCGCGGCATACAGGCCGGCCCTGCGGCCGAAGATCCGAGTCCGTTCCATTGCAGCTCCGTTTTTTACTCCAGCTCCCAGTCCGAACCGTCCTTGCGGTCCTTGACGCGGATGCCCGCAGCGGTCAGTCCGTCGCGGATGCGGTCCGAGGTCGGCCAGTCCTTGGCGGCCTTGGCCTGCTGGCGGATGGCAAGGAGCATCTCGACCAGCGGCGTCACATAGTCGCGGCCCGCAGCCGCACCGGCGGCCTTCTCGTCGCGCAGGCCGAGGATATCGAAGGCATAGCGGTGCACCGTCTGCCGGAGCGTCTCAAGATCGGCAGCCGTGATCGACTCCTTGCCGTCGGCCAACTGGTTGATCGTCCGCACCCAGTCGAAAAGGGCCGAGATGACCATCGGCGAGTTCAGGTCGTCGTCCATCGCCGCGCGGCAGCGCTCCTCGAGTTCGGCAGGCTGCACCGTCGAGGTGGCCGACGGCTGCAGCCGGTCGAGCGTCTCGATGCCCTTCATCAGGCGGTCGAGCCCCTTTTCAGCGGCCTGCAGCGCCTCGTTCGAGAAGTCGAGTGTCGAACGGTAGTGGGCCTGCAGCACGAAGAAGCGGATCGTCATCGGCGAATAGGCCTGCGCCAGCAGCTTGTGGCTGCCCGTGAAGAGCTCCTCGAGGGTGATGAAGTTGCCGAGCGACTTGCCCATCTTCTGTCCATTGATCGTGATCATGTTGTTATGGACCCAGAAGCGTGCAGAATCGTGGCCGAGAGCGGCCGTGGACTGCGCGATCTCGCACTCGTGGTGCGGGAACATCAGGTCCATGCCGCCGCCGTGGATGTCGAAGCGCTCGCCGAGGTACTTGGTACTCATCGCCGAGCACTCCATGTGCCAACCGGGGAAGCCCTCGCCCCACGGCGAGGGCCAGTGCATGATGTGCTCCGGAGCGGCCTTCTTCCAGAGGGCAAAGTCGTAGGAGTGGCGCTTGTCCGACTGCCCGTCGAGCTCGCGCGTGTTGGCCACGATGTCCTCGAGGTTGCGGCCCGAGAGGCGTCCGTAGTGGTATTTGGCGTTGTATTTCTCCACATCGAAGTAGACCGAGCCGTTCGAGACATAGGCGAACCCGTCGTCAAGGATCCGCTGCACGAAGGCGATCTGCTCGATGATGTGGCCCGAGGCGTGGGGCTCGATCGAGGGGGTCTCGACGTTGAGTGCGTCCATCGCGCGGTGGTAGCGCTCCGTATAGTAGTGCGCCACCTCCATCGGTTCGAGCTGCTCGAGGCGCGCCTTCTTGGCGATCTTATCCTCGCCCTCGTCGGCATCGTGCTCCAGATGGCCCACATCCGTGATGTTGCGCACGTAGCGCACCTTGTAACCCAGCGACTTGAGGTAACGGAACAGCAGGTCGAAGGTCACGGCCGGACGGGCGTGACCCAAATGCGGATCGCCGTAGACCGTAGGTCCGCAGACATACATCCCGACGCGCCCGGGCGTCAGCGGCTCGAACTCCTCCTTGCGGCGGGTGAGCGTATTGTAAAGCACGAGTTTGGAATCCATAGTCGTAAAGAATATAATCGTTTCGAACGGGTAAAGTTACGATTTTTTCGCGACAAATCGCATGCGAAGCCCCTAAAAAAGCATCCGCCGTGTTTTTTCGCCCGCATGACATCCCGGCAGCTGCCGCCCCGGCACAGGCAATTCCGACCGCAGGAATCCGAAAAAAGGGCAGCAATGCGCTTCCGCGAAATATTTATTGGAAATAACCCGTTTAATCACTACATTTGCAGGATAAATCCGCTATCAAAACAACGTCAATACGGACAACATGACATTCTTCAAACGCTGGAACAACATCGTCGGCTGGACGGTCTTCGCCATTGCCGCAGCCGTCTACCTGATGACGATGGAACCGGTTTCGAGCCTCTGGGACTGCTCGGAATTCATCGCCACCTCCTACAAACTCGAAGTGGGGCACCCGCCCGGGGCCCCGTTGTTCATGATGCTGGCACGCCTGGCCACGCTCTTCGCTTTCGGCGACCCGGACCTGGTCGGTATGGCCGTCAATGCCATGAACTCGCTGGCCAGCGCCTTCTGCATCCTCTTCCTCTTCTGGACCATCACGCACCTGGCGCGGCGCCTGGTAACCCGCGGCGGTGCGGAGCTGACCCACGCCCGGGCGTGGGCCGTGCTCGGAGCCGGAGCCGTCGGCGCCCTGGCCTACACCTTCACCGACACCTTCTGGTTCTCGGCCATCGAGGGCGAGGTCTACGCCCTCTCGTCGATGTTCACGGCACTGGTCGTGTGGCTCATGCTCAAATGGGAGGAGCAGGCCGACCAGCCCCACGCCTCGCGCTGGATCGTGCTGATCGCCTACCTGATGGGCCTCTCGATCGGCGTGCACATCCTCAACCTGCTCACCATCCCGACGCTGGCCTTCATCTACTACTTCCGCAAGACCGAGCAGGTGACCTTCAAGGGCGTGGTCTACACGACACTCATCGCCTGCGCCGCCCTGCTGTTCGTGAACAACATCATCATCCCCTACACGGTATGGATCGGCGCACAGATCGACACGCTGTTCGTCAATACGTTCGGGCTGCCCGCCAACTCGGGCATGGTGCTCTTCGCCCTGGCGCTGATCATCGGGATGGGCTGGGCTTCGTGGAAGGCCCACTGCAAGGGCCGCGTCGTGCAGAACATCCTGCTGCTCTCGACCACGATGATCCTCGTCGGCTTCTCGTCCTACGCCTCGATGACCATCCGGGCCGCAGCCAACCCGCCGATGAACTCCAACAACCCCAACAACCCGCATGCGCTGCTGTCGGTGCTCAACCGTGACCAGTACGGCAGCCGCCCGCTCCTGTTCGGCGCCTACTACTCGGCACCTCCCGAGGATGTTGTGGAGAAGACGGTCACCTACCTCGACGAGGACGGCAAATACAAGGAGGCCAAGGTGCTCACGGGATACACCCATGCCCCGGAGTTCACACACTTCTTCCCCCGCGTGTGGAACTACCTCAAGGGGGAGAAGGAGTACAAGCAGTGGGCTGCCTACCGCACGAAGATGGAGGTCGTCCGTGACGAGAACGGGCAGGTGGTCCGCGACGAGAACGGGCGTCCCAAGCAGCAGGAGGTCGTCGATTTCGGCCGCAAACGGATCTACACCGACCGCTACGGGGAGACGCGCACGGTCGTCGAGCCGACCTTCGCCGAGAACCTCAACTTCTTCTTCAACTACCAGCTCTCGTACATGTACTGGCGCTACTTCCTGTGGAACTTCGTGGGACGCCAGAGCGACATACAGCCCTCGCAGACGACGATCACCGACGGCAACTGGCTCTCGGGCATCCGGTGGATCGACGAGAAATACCTCGGCCCGCAGGACAACCTGCCCCGCGAGGTGGCCGGAAACAAGGGACGCAACACCTACTATTTCCTCCCCTTCCTGCTGGGTCTCATCGGCCTGCTCTACCAGCTCAACCGCGACCCGCGCAACTTCTCGATCGTCATGTGGCTCTTCGTCATGACGGGCATCGCGCTGGTCTTCTACTTCAACACCTCGCCCAACGAGCCGCGCGAGCGTGACTACGTCTACGCCGGATCGTTCTACGCCTTCTCGATTTGGATCGGCTTCGGCGTGCTGGCCATCCGCGAGCTCATCGTGTGGCTCACGCGCCGCGACACGAAGGCCGTGGCCCTGGCCGCCACCGTCGTCTCGATGGGCGTGCCGGCGATCCTCGCGGCACAGAACTGGGACGACCACGACCGATCGGGCCGCTACATGGCCCGCGACATCGGTTGGAACTACCTCCAGTCCACCCTGCCCAACTCGATCATCATCAACTACGGCGACAACGACACCTTCCCGCTCTGGAACAACCAGGAGGTCTACGGCGTACGCCCCGACGTGCGGATCATGAACACCTCCTACCTCGGCGGCGAATGGTACATCGACGAGATGAAGACCAGGGCCAACGACGCCCCCGGCATCCCCTTCTCGCTGCCCAAGAGCAAGTACACCTACGTGAACGACTACGTGCCCATCGTCGAGAAGATCAACTATGCGGCCGATATCCGCGAGGTGATCGACTTCGTCCGCGACGACAGCCCGCGCAGCAAACTCCAGTACTCGGACGGCTCAATGGTGGACTATATCCCCGTGCGGCGGATCGCCCTGCCGGTGAACAAGGAGAATGCCATCGCCTCGGGCATCGTGGCCGAAAAGGACCGCGACCTGATGGTGGACACGGTCTACCTCAACCTCAAGGGCGACGCGCTGCAGAAGAACGAACTGATGCTGCTCGACATGCTCGCCAACTTCGACTGGAAGCGCCCGATCTACCTCACGCAGGTCTACATCTTCCAGAGCCTCGGCCTGCTGGACTACCTCCAGTTCGACGGATATGCCTACCGCTTCGTACCGATCCTGACACCCGTACACAACCCCTATGAGATCGGACGGGTCGATCCCGACTACGCCGCCCCGCTGCTGCGCGACACGTTCCGCTACGGCAACCTCGCCGATCCGGACGTCTACGTCGATTTCTTCACGCAGCACCACCTGGCGGCCTCGCACAGCCGCGAGGCGTTCGCCACGGTAGCCAAGGAGCTGCTTCGGCAGAACCGCGTCGAGGAGGCCGTCGAGCTGCTCGACCTGGGTCTCGAACGGCTCCCGACCTCGCAGATCCGGTTCACGGATGCGAACACCTATCCGTTCCTCGAGGCCTACTACGCCGCCTCGTCGCTCGGCGACGGAACCGCGGCCGAAAAGGGCGACTCGCTGCTGCGCGAATATGCCCAGACGCTGATCGAGTACATCGAATACTACCTGCGCTTCGACGGCGCCCAGGGCGACATGGTCTCCGGCCTGATCGACGAAAAGCTCGACCAGCTGGGAGATATCTACTACCTGGCCAACTACGCCGGACGCAATGAAATCGTAGCCGAACTCAACGACTACTACCGCTCGCTGGGCGTGCCCGAAGAGCACCTGCTCAATGCCGGCGATTCGCTCCGCCCGGCCGATACGGTACAGCCGCTGCCTGTCGAATGACGATACGAAGGGGTTGCCCAACCCCACATGCAAATACGAGAAAGCCCCGACCTTGAAGTCGGGGCTTTTTTTGGCGGCATGCCGCAACGGGCGAATGCGACGGGCGGAATTTCCGGAAGACCGGTCGATCAAATGGTGTGACGCAACACCCCGCCCGCCGCAGATGCACTCGTCCGAACGGCACTATTCGTGCAGCGGCAAAGATAAGCAATTTTCCGAATAATGACATATAAGTCATTACACAATTATTCGGGGAAACCGTTCCTTTGTCCCGATGAAACAACCGTGGCGCGATACGATCCTACTGAAAGCGATAGCCCGCAGGCTCAAGGAGCTGCGGGCCGCAAAGGGTGTTTCGCAGGAGACCGTCTACGAGGACACGGGGCTGCACATCGGCCGCATCGAGACCGAACGACACAACATCACGGTAAGCACCCTCTCCCGGTTGTGCGACTACTACGGCATCACGTTGAGCGAGTTTTTCGAAGGGATCAAGGTTCCCGAGTAAACGCTCCGGACAGAGACGCCGACCGGGCCTCGGAACCGGCCCAAAGCCCGCAACGGAACAGGAAACAGGAACCCCGCATCGACAGTCGATGCGGGGTTCCTGTTTCGGATGCGATGCGCCGATACGGCCGGGGCCGCGGACCGCAGACATCGTCCACGGCGAATGCCGGCGGTCAGGCTCCCTCCTTGCCGCGCTTGTTGTAGAGGAAACGCTTGATCTTGTGTGTCGGGGTCTTGACAAACTCCTCCTTCTCCTCGACTACCTCGGAGATCTTCGAGAAGCGGTTCACCTTCGAATTGACGAACTCGATGATCTCCTTCTTGAGCTGCTCGGTCTTGGCCTCGAGTGCCTCCTTGCGCGTCTCCCATCCCTCGCGCCAGTCGTCGATCATCGCCTCGATCTCGTCGCGGTTGAAGTGTACGAGCGCCACCAGACGGCCCTCGTGCTCGGTAACGATCGAGTCGGCAATGCAGACGTGCGAGTTGAGCACGCTCTCGATATCCTCGGGGTAGATGTTCTCACCGCCCGGGCCGACGATCATGTTCTTCAGGCGCCCCTTGATGTAGAGCCAGCCGTCCTTGTCGAACTCGCCCAGGTCGCCCGTGCGGAACCATCCGTCGGCCGTGAAGGCCTCGCGGGTCGCGTCGGGATTCTTGAAATACCCCAGCATGACGCTCGGCGTGCGGGCGACGATCTCGCCCTGCCGCGTGTCGGGATTGACGTTGTCCAACCGGAGTTCCACACCCGGAGCAGCGGGACCCGTCGAACCGAGCCGCACCTGTGCCGGCGCGGCACCGGCCAGCAGCGGCGCCGTCTCGGTCAGCCCGTAGCCGATGGCATAGGGCACCCGGGCCTCCAGCAGGAACTGCTCGGCACCGCGGTCGAGCTTCGCCCCGCCGATACCGAGGAAGCGCAACCGCCCGCCGAAGAGTTTCATGAGCTTCTTGCCCGCCACGCGGTGGAGATAGCGGCGCGTAAATCCCACCCGGTAGAGCGAACGCCAGAAACCGTTGGAGTGGAACTTGGCGAGCACCTGGTGGCGGTAGATCTTCTCGATGATGAGCGGCACGATGAGCATCACCGTAGGCCGCACGGCCCGCAGTGCGGGCATCAGGGCCGAGGCCGTGGGCGGACGGTCGAGGTAGACGACCCGGGCACCCATCGAGAAGGGATAGATCATGCCGATCGAACATTCGTAGGTGTGCGACAGCGGCAGCACCGAAAGGAAGACGTCGCCGCCGCCGATGGGGAAGATCGCGGCCGACATGTCCACCTGCGCACAGAGTGCGCGGTGGGTGAGCATCACGCCCTTGGGCTTGGAGGTCGTGCCCGACGTATAGATGATGACGGCCAGGTCGTCGGGCGAAGGCACCGACATGGAACCCTCGCCACGCACCCGCTGCGAGATGACGCCCAGGTTCTTGGTGCGGACCACGACGTTGAGCCGCTCGATCGTATGGCGGGAGAGCTTCGTGAAGAGGCGGTCCGAAACGAGCAGCGCCCGTGCCTCGGAGTGCTCGATGATCATGTCGAGTTCCTCGCCCGAGAAGTCGGGAAGGATCGGCACGACAATCATGCCGGCCGTCGTTACAGCGTAATAACAGACGCCCCAGTTGGGCATGTTGCTGCTCAGCAGAGCCACCTTGTCGCCGGCCCGCAGGCCCGCACCGCAGAGGATCTCCTGCACGCGGGCGATCCGGCGTCCGACTTCGGCATAGGTCAGCTCCTCACCGTCGTACATGGAAAACGCAACCCGGTCGGCGAATTTTTCCACGCTGTTGCGAACCAGTCCGTACAGAGTATCGATTGTCATAACAGTGTCTTTATAACGGCGTAACGATAACGCGAAATTACGGTACGAAATTACGAATTTCCCGTTAAAAATCACTATTTTTGAACCAAAATATCAACATGCTCGACAGGCAGAACATTCTGAAGGCAGCGGCAGATCGGGGTTTCGACCTCTGCGGCGTCGTACCGTGCCGGCATCTGGCCGAAAACGAAGCCCGTTTCCGCAACTGGCTGTCATGCGGTTACCAGTCGTCACTGGGCTATCTGGAGCGAAATACCGAGAAACGGTTCGACCCCCGCCTGCTGGTCGAGGGCGCCCGCACGGCCGTGGTCTGCGCCGTCGCCTACAAGAACCGCGCAAGCGGAGGATACGCCCCGGAATGCCGCACGAAGGTGGCCTCGTATGCCGCGGCATGCGACTACCACACGACGCTGCGCGGCATGCTGCACGGCCTGCTCGAGGAGCTCAGGGGCGCCAACCCGGACCTTCGCGGCCGGGTCTTCGTCGATACGGCCCCGCTGGCCGAGAAGCAGCTGGCCGTGGAGGCGGGTCTGGGGTGGATCGGCCGCCAGTCGCTGCTCGTCACCCCGCAATACGGCACCTTCGTCGTGCTGGGCGAGCTGCTTCTGGACCAGGAAGCCGACAGCTACGACACCCCCTTTGCCGGGTCTCGCTGCGGGACGTGCCGCCGCTGCATCGAGGCATGCCCCACGGGAGCCATTCTGCCCGACCGCATGATCGACACGGGGCGCTGCATCGCCTGCCACACCATCGAACGGCAGCCCGACACGCCGATCGGCCTCAACGGCTGGATCTTCGGCTGCGACACCTGTCAGAACGCCTGCCCGTGGAACGACCGCACGCCGCAACACCGCAACCCGTCCTTCGACCCGCTCTTCGACCCCCGGTCGATGGATGCCGCCGCATGGCGGGAGCTCAACGAGGAGGCCTTCGCCGAACGGTTCGGCCGAACGCCGCTCATGCGCAGCGGTCTGCAGCGGATCCTGAAGAACATCGACGACGGAGGGCCGGAGCAGCCGTGACCGCCTGCGGCTACTCCCGCATGCAGCGCACCGGAAGGCCGAACCCGCGCGGATCGGTCGCCGCGATGTAGACGTTCGTTGCCGTGAGCCCGAAATAGGCAGCCCCGGCCAGATCCGAAACGGCCGGCGAACTCGACCAGTAGTAGCCTGCCGAAAGGAATGAGAAGACCGCATACTCGTCATAGCGGAATCCGACTCCCGGATAAAAAGTCGTATTCGTCCCGTCGTAGAGGAAATTCCAACCCTGCAGGAACGACCCCGAAACATTTACGTCGCCGCTCGACATGGCCGCCGAGGAGCCGGTTGTCGTGAAGGCCGTAAAGACATAGGGATGGGGCACCACCCAGCCCGGCGGGCAGGGATCGAAGAGCGTCTTGGTCGTAGTCTGGCCGGCATTGTACCCGAGCGGATTGCCCCACAGTTCGTCGTTGCGGTACGATGCGCCGTTGCCGGCCCCGGCCCCGTAATACCAGTCGTAGGAGGTGGCGTTGGTCGTTGCGATGAACGTCTCGGGATGGGCCGTGGCATACCATGTGTTGCCCGTGTAACCCTCGTAGGAACCGGGTGAACCGCTGCTCTGCACGGGACTCCACGTCGAGAGGAAGGTGAGCGGCACGTTGTTTTCGTCGAAGACAATCTGCCCCCACGGGAAAGGATCCTTGCGGCCCCACTGGAAGAGCGGCGCGCGGAACGACCGCGCATAGGGTCCGTCCTCCTTGTAGATAGCCCCCAGGTTGCGGTCCATCATTACGGCCGACCCGGCCCCGTAGGCCTGCTCGTATGCCGGGGCCATCACATAGGTCTCGGCCGCAGCCAACAACTCCTCGTTCGAGGAGTCCGTGATCCAGATGTGCCAGCTCCAGATGGCCTCGTCCGACGTGGCGTCGGGATAGAGAGCGATCACCGCATTGCCTCCCAGCTCGGTAGGCCGTCCCGTCAGCGTAAACGAGATCTGCCCGTCTGCATAGGTGACGCTGCCCGGTTCGATCAGGTTCGGCTTGCTCTGCCAGAGCAGGCGCGCCACGCTGCCGTCCGACAGCGTGGCCGAAAGGGTCCGCCCTTCGTAGCGCTGCACGGCCGACTGCAATCCGGGAGTGATCACGCCGTTGCCGGCCACCGTAGCATCGAACGAGTAACTCTGCGAGGCCACGCTGGCAATATAGCAGTTGGCCGTCTCGGAGGAGGAGAGGCTCACTGTCGGCTGCGGCGCCGTACCGGAGGAGAGCTCCTGCGTGACGACCTTCATCTGTCCGGCGGCGATTGCGATACCGGGCAGCGAAAAGGTCGAGGTATACCCGTCGGCGGTCGTCACAACGAAGTAGATGTCGCCGCCCCCGAGCGAGTAGTCCGCGGGATTGATTGTCAGATAGGCTACCACAGGATCGCTGCCCAGGACGGGCTGTTCGTTCAGCGACAGGCCGCAGTAGCCGATCTGCGCCGAACCTCCGGCATAGGAGCCCGTATTGTTGCCCGTCGAGGCGGTCAGGTCGAAGGTGAAGCTGCCGGCCATGATGTCCAGATCCGACAACGCACCGCTCGACGAGACCGTCGCCACGTCCGTAGCATAGAGCGTTATGGAAGCAAGGCTCTTACCGGCCATCGTCCCCGAAGCCGTCAGGTCGAGTTCGACGACCGCAAAGGCGTGGCTGAAGCTCAGGGCCGGGAAGGACGCATCCGTCGAACTGACGGCCGCGGCGACCAGAAAATCCGAGTCGCCCAGATGCGTCGAGTCGCCCGCGGCGCGCTGCGTCTGCTGCGGCGGAAGGGTGAAGGCAATGCCCGTAGCGTCGGACGAACTCTGCGACGGATCGTAGGGATAATAGGCGTAAAGCGTATAGGACGAAGCCCCGTCAGCCAGGGTAAGCTCGCCGTAGAAGGTTCCGCTCGACGCGGCTTCCGTTCCCGAAAAGGTCATCGGGGCATTCACGGTCGTGAAGGTCCCGCCGCTCTCGACATAGACGCCGATCCGGTCGCCCGGCGACCATTGCACGTTGTAGCCGTCGGAAGCCAGTTCGGTCCGCGTCGCGGGGGCCGAAGCCTCGATCCCCACGGTGTGCACGACAAGCTGCGGCGCGGAACTCCCCTCGGTCCTGTCGGCCGCGCAGGAGCACAACACCCACGCACCGGCCGCCGCCAGCCACCATCTATCCATTCCAATCCTCCCGGTCGAAACCTTCGACCCCGCCGTCCACCGCCGAAGCCGCAAATCCCAGTTCCACGGGGACTTCCAGCACTTCGAGGTCCGGCTGCAAATAGACTTCGCGTTCCATGATCGTGTGATTTACCCGATGGAGCACGCACATACCGTACCAAACGGCGACCAGCCCGGGCAAAAAAAGATCCGGATCCCGCACGGGGATCCGGATCCGCAGTCCGATTCAGAACCGAACTATTTCGTGAGCTCGGCCAGCACGGCCTTGGCATTCTCGGCAGCCGGGCCGTCGGTCACCTTCTGGAAAGCGGCGATGGCCTGGTCCTTCATCTCCTTGGCGTTGTAGGCGGCACCGAGCAGATAGTACATCAGGCTCTTGTCGGCAGCCTCGGTCTGGGCTGCGGCGGCAGCCTCACCCAGCTCGATCACCTTGGCATAGTCCTTCTTGTTGGCATAGGCCTGCAGGCGCACGTTCTGGAACAGGGCGCTCGCAGGGTTCTTCTCCAGCTGAGCATCGGCCATGGCGATGATGCCGTCGAAGTCACCGGCCTCCTGCATCGTGGCCACCTTGTTGTTGGTATAGAGGGCCATCATCTCCTTGGCCTTGGCCACGTCGGCCTCGTACTTCGGGTGCGTCTTGGCGGCAATGGCCTCATAGATCTCCATGCCCTTCTCGTACTCGCCCAGCTCGCAGTAGCTCATCGCCAGGTTGAGCGCCATACCCGTGTTGTCCGGGTCGGCCTTGTAACCCTTCTCGAAGATGCCCACGGCCGTAGCATAGTCCTTGCTGTTGAAGGCCGAACCGCCCTGCATCTGGTAGATCTTGGCCACCCAGCCGTTCGACTTGGCCATCTGCGTCATGTCGCCGTAGAGCTCGGCCAGCTCGGCCGACTTCTCGAAGTTCTTCAGCGCCTCATCGAGGTTCTGGGCCTGTGCGGCGCGGCCGCCCATCATGAAGTAGCATTTGGGGAGCGTCGTCTTGGCCGTGGCAACGATCGACGCGGCGTCGGGGTTGTCGATACCCAGGTCGATCACCTGCTCGAATTTCGATGCGGCGCCGGCGAAGTCCTTGGCACCGTAAGCGGCAGCAGCCTCGTTATAGAGCGCCGTCACATCCTGCGCCGAGAGCGACGCGGCGGCAAACAGCGCGATTGCGGAAATAAACAGTTTTTTCATCGTGTGTGTGCTTTTAAAGTTTTTTCAGTTCGTTTTTCCTTTTTGGATGTGGCCCTGCCTGGTGGGGCCGCGTTGGTTGCAAAAGTATAAATTTTTTTCCTACTTTTCAAACACTACCTGCGCAAAAAGGCAAAAAACGAGGTCATCAGCTCCTCGCATTCGGCAGCCAGTACGCCGCGCGTCACCCCGGTTTTCGGATGGAAAACCGACACCGCATAGCGGCGATAACCCTTCTTGGCGTCGTCGGCGCCCCATACGACCCGCCCCACCTGAGCCCAAGCGATCGCTCCGGCGCACATGATGCACGGCTCGACGGTGACGTAGAGCGTACAGTCGGGCAGGTACTTGCCCCCGAGCGTCGAGGCGGCGGCCGTCAGCGCCTGCATCTCGGCATGCGCCGTGGGGTCGCCCAGCGTCTCGACCAGGTTGTGCCCGCGGCCCACGACCCGGCCGCCCGAGACGACGACCGCCCCGATGGGCACCTCCTCCGCCTCGAGGGCCTTGCGCGCCTCGCCGAGTGCCTGGCGCATGAACCGTTCGTCTTCTGACTGCTGTGTCGGCTGTTCCATTTGTGGTCGGTATTTGCGGAATATCCGCAGCGGCAGCCGCATCTGCGCCCGCTTCCGGAGCCGCAAAGCGGATTTTTCGCCCTGGCTGCACGATATTCCCGTTAAATTTCCTACCTTTGTAGGTTGCAAGAACAAAAATACAAAAAACGAAACAATAATACAACCTCTACCATGTACAGAACCCATACGTGCGGCTGTTTGAGAGCCTGCAACGTAAACGAGACCGTCACCCTCGCCGGGTGGGTGCAGAAAGTGCGAAACCTCGGCGCCATGACATTCATCGACCTGCGCGACCGCTACGGTCTGACGCAGATCACGGTCGAGGAGCACTCGGCAGCCGAAGTCCGCGAGGTGGCCGCCCGCGTGGGACGCGAGTGGGTGCTCCAGGTCACGGGCCGCGTCGTCGAGCGCCAGTCCAAGAACCCCAAGATGCCCACGGGTGACATCGAGGTGGTGGCCGAGCAGATCACGGTGCTCAACGAGGCGCAGACGCCCCCCTTCACCATCGAGGAGAATTCGGACGGCGGCGACGACCTGCGCATGAAGTACCGCTACCTCGACCTGCGGCGTCCGCCCCTGCAGCGCAACATGATCCTGCGCCACAAGATGGCCCAGGAGATCCGCCGCTTCCTCGACGCCGAGGGTTTCCTCGAGATCGAAACCCCCTACCTGGTGGGCTCCACGCCCGAGGGTGCCCGCGACTTCGTGGTGCCGAGCCGCATGAACCCCAACCAGTTCTACGCCCTGCCCCAGTCGCCGCAGACGCTCAAGCAACTGCTCATGGTGGCTGGATACGACAAGTATTTCCAGATCGTGCGCTGCTTCCGCGACGAGGACCTGCGCGCCGACCGTCAGCCCGAATTCACGCAGATCGACTGCGAGATGTCGTTCGTCGAGCAGGAGGACATCCTCGAGGTCTTCGAGCGCTGGGCCAAGCACATGTTCAAGCACGTGCTGTGCATCGAGTTCACCGAGCCGCTGCGCCGTATGCCGTGGATCGAGGCGATGGAGAAGTACGGTTCGGACAAACCCGACCTGCGCTTCGGCATGGAGTTCTCCGACCTGACCGACCTGGCCAAGGGCCACGGATTCTCGGTCTTCGACGACGCCGAGTATGTCACCGGTTTCGCCGCTCCGGGATGTGCCGCCTATACCCGCAAGCAGATCGACGCACTGACCGAATATGTCAAGCGCCCGCAGGTAGGTGCCAAGGGACTCATCTGGATCCGCGTCGAGGAGGGGGCCGTCAAGTCGTCGGTGGACAAGTTCTTCTCGCCCGAAGAGGTACGCGCCATGGCCGCGCGCTGCGGCGCCAAGGCCGGTGACATGGTCTTCATCCTCTGCGGCAAGAAGTTCAAGGCCCTCACGCAGCTCTGTGCGCTCCGCCTCGAGGTAGCCCAGCAGTTGGGGCTCCGTGACCCGAAGAAGTTCGCCCCGCTGTGGGTGGTCGATTTCCCGATGTTCGAGTGGGACGACGAGACCCAGCGCTTCTACGCCATGCACCACCCCTTCACCTCGCCCAAGCCCGAGGACATCGCCTTCCTCGAGAGCGACCCGGGGCGCGTGCGCGCCAACGCCTACGACTTCGTATGCAACGGCACGGAGGTCGGCGGCGGCTCGATCCGTATTCACGATGCCAAGCTGCAGGCCCAGATCTTCAAATGCCTGGGATTCACGCCCGAAAAGGCGCAGGAGCAGTTCGGCTTCCTGATGAATGCCTTCAAGTTCGGCGCACCCCCTCACGGAGGTCTGGCCTTCGGTTTCGACCGCTTGTGCTCGCTCTTCGGCGGCTCGGAGTCGATCCGCGACTACATCGCCTTCCCGAAGAACAACGCCGGCCGCGACGTGATGCTCGACGCCCCGTCGCTGCTCGACCCCGCACAGCTCGACGAACTCTACCTCGAACTGCGCAAGCCCGAGGCCTAAAGCCTCCGGCAGAAGACATGGCAAAAGCGGCCCGGGAATCCCCGGGCCGCTTTCCTTATGTATTACCGCCGCTCACCGACAGACACCCGGCAGGTTGCGCACGACCCACCAGAGGAGAAACAGCAGGCAGTAGCCGTAGGCAACCAGGCGGTGCTGCACGACAGGACGGCAGCGTGCGGCAAGCCGTCCGCCGTCGAGCGAAGTCCACGCCACGGCCAGAAAATAGGGGACCGAAACGACCAGAAAGGGGTTGAAATGCAACGCCTCGCCCACTCGCCCGTGCAGGAGGCTGTGCAGGGCGCGCTGTCCCCCGCAGGCCGGGCAGTCCCAGCCCGTCAGCATGTGAAACGGACATTGCGGCAGCCACCCGCTATGCGACGGATCGACCGCATAGTAGAGGGCCGCCAAAGCCAGCAGTGCGACCGGAATCCCGATCCAAAGCGACCTGCGCGTCAATCAGAGATCGAGAAAGGGCAGCGAAACGGCGGCTGCGAAGACAAACACGAGAAGCACGTAGACCAGCCAGCAGAATGCGGCCACGCCGACCGAGACCCACGTCCACGTGCGGGCGTTCTTCGCCGCGCGCCGCGAGGCCTCGTAGTTGCCGGAAAACCAGTAGGAGTCCACCTGCGTTGCATAGACGATGGCCACGATACCGAAGGGCAGGCAGCAGAGGATCGTACTGATGATGGCCCACGGCAGGAAATTGTCGGGTTTCACCGGATCGGGCTGCGGCGCTGCTGCCGTGGGATTTGCCGGAGACGCATTCACGGCTGCGTCCTGAGCCGTCTTGGGGTCGATGACTTCCATTTGAACAGGATTGATAGGGTTTGAACTGAACAAATATACGTTTTTTTTCGAAAATCGCTATCTTTGACCCTGTAAAACGATCGCCATGCCGAATATTCCCTTAGCCGAACGCCTGCGCCCGAAAACCATCGACGAATACATCGGGCAGGAGCACCTTGTGGGCCGAAACGGCGTGTTCCGCAAGTTCTTCGAGACGGGCAACGTCCCCTCGTTCATCCTCTGGGGGCCCCCGGGCGTCGGGAAGACCACGCTGGCGAAGATCGTGGCCACGCAGCTCGACCGCCCGTTCTTCACCCTTTCGGCCGTGACGTCGGGCGTCAAGGAGGTCCGCGAGGTGATCGAGTCGGCGCGCAAGCAGCGCTTCTTCGACCAGCGTCCGCCGTTCCTGTTCATCGACGAGATCCACCGTTTCAACAAGTCGCAGCAGGACTCGCTGCTCGGGGCCGTCGAGCAGGGTATCGTGACGCTCATCGGCGCCACGACCGAGAACCCTTCGTTCGAGGTGATCTCGCCACTGTTGAGCCGCTGCCAAGTCTACATCCTCCGCCCGATGGAGGACAAGGACCTGCAGACGCTGCTCGACCGTGCGCTGACCGCAGACATCGAACTCAGGGAGCGCGAGATCGAAGTGCAGCAGACCGGGGCCCTGTTCCGCTTCGCCGGGGGCGACGCCCGCAAGCTGCTCAACATCCTCGACATCATCGTCGGCGCCACCGACGGAAAGGTGACGATCACCGACCAGTACGTCACCGACTGCCTGCAACAGAACATCGCCCTCTACGACAAGAACGGGGAGCAGCACTACGACGTCATCTCGGCCTTCATCAAATCGGTGCGGGGCAGCGACCCCAATGCGGCGATCTACTACCTGGCACGGATGCTCGCCGGGGGCGAGGAACCGCGCTTCATCGCCCGTCGGCTGGTGATCCTCGCCTCGGAGGACATCGGGCTCGCGAACCCCAACGCCCTGCTGCTGGCCAACGCCTGCTTCGACACGGTGCACAAGATCGGCATGCCCGAGGCGCGCATCACGCTGGCCGAGACGACCATCTACCTGGCAACCTCGGCCAAGAGCAACTCGGCCTACATGGCCATCAACAAGGCCCTCGCCCTGGTCGAGCACGACACGACGAACCGCCCCGTGCCGCTGCACCTGCGCAACGCCCCGACAAAACTCATGAAACAGGCCGGCTACTCCGATGGCTACAAGTACGCCCACGACTACGAAGGGCACTTCGCCGAGCTGGAGTTCCTGCCCGAGAGCCTCTCGGGAACGAAATTCTATGAACCCGACACGCAGAATGCCGCCGAGGCGAAGATCGCCGAGCGCATCCATGCGTTGTGGAAGGAGAAGTACCGATAGAGCAGCGGCCGCTGGCGGATCCCGCAGCGGGCGGTCCGGCTACGGCCCCGACTCCTCACTTCAAAGAAATGCCACCATCAAACACCTGTTTATGAAGCGCACACTGACATTTCTGCTTTTTCCGGTTCTGTTCTCCCTGAGGAGCGTTGCCGCCGTTCCGGAGGAAGCGATTCCCTTCATCTTCGACAGGCATCTGTACCTGCAGACTACCCTGAACGACACCATCCCCGTTACCGTTGTTTACGACTCCGGAGCCGATTTTCTCTATCTTGACAAGGACTTCCTGAAGCTCAACAATCTTCAAGACGCTTTCGGAAGAAGGGGCAAGGCAAAAATGGGAGGGGCGGGAAACAGCGGACCCCAACTCACGGAGATCTTTATCGACCCGGTCAAAATCCATTGCGGAGCGCTGGAATATCAAAACAGGATTACCCCCATAATCGCTTTACGTGATATTCTGGGGAGGCATACGGACGGCTTGTTAGGCAATACGCACCTGTTAAGATCCCCTCTGGAGATCAATTTCAGCGAGGGCTACATGCTTCCGCTCAAAGTGCCCGTTCCGACCGAAAGGCTTGCCGATTACGCGAAACTCGAAGCCCGATTCGAGAACAACCGCATCGATATCAGGGCGAAACTGCAGATTGACGATAAAAATACGCTGGAGGGTTGGTTCAGAATGGATCTGGGATGCGGCTCCACAATTATTCTTACGCATGAAACGGCATCGACCCTCCATTTGACGGATGTCCCCAAAGCCTGTTTCCACACACAGGCCGGAGGAATCGGGGGCGGCTCGGACGAAGTTACGATACGGGCGGCACAATTCTGCATGGCCGATACGCTCAGGAACCTCGTGATAAGCTATTCGCTCAATGAAAAGGGAGCCCTGTCGTCCGACAAACCCTACCTCGGTTTGATTGGCAACGAGATATGGTCGCTATATGATATTGTCCTGGATCCGGCAAACGCTTCGGTATGGGTGAAGCGGAATGCGGACAAAGGGACCTACATGCAATCGTCCGTAACACACATGGCAGCTTTTGACCGTACAGACATCTGCGACGGCTGGGTTGTCAATGGACTCTACAGAGACGGCATAGCCGAAAAGGCGGGCATCGAAATCGGGGATATCATCATCGCCATAAACGGCCGTCCGGTGAAAGATATACCTTGGGAAGAGCAGCGGAAAGGGCTGAACCTTCAGGGAGAAACCATATATACCGTAAAAAAAGCCGATGGCAGAACAGTCACCTGTACATTGTTCATCGACCAACCGATAATCTAACCGAGACCACATTGAAAAAAATAGGCATCATTTCCGACACGCACGGCTGCTTCGACCAAACGCTGCGCGACTTTCTGAGCGAGGTCGATGAGATCTGGCATGCGGGAGACATCGGGTCGCTCGAGCTGGCCGACCGCATCGCCGCCTTCAAGCCCCTGCGCGCCGTCTCGGGCAACATCGACGGCGGCATGACCCGCCGCGTCTACCCCGACTTCCTCGCCTTCCGCTGCGAGGAGGTGCAGGTGCTGATGACCCACATCGGCGGCTATCCCCGCCACTACGATCCGCGGGCGCTCCGCCGCATCCAGCAACTGCATCCCAAACTCTTCATCGCCGGCCATTCGCACATCCTCAAGGTGCTCTACGACGGGGTCTACGACCTGCTCCACGTCAATCCGGGCGCCGCCGGCGAATTCGGGTTCCACCGCGTGCGGACAGCCGTCCGCCTCTCAATCGACGGCGACCGCATGTTCGACATGGAGGTGGGCGAGTGGCCGCGCGGCTGACCTGCAGGCTCTCCGGCGGGTATTTCCGCCCCGAAAAAATGACGACGCGAACGGGCGCAAGAATCCTCCGGCAGGGCCCGGCACAAGGCAGGATTCCGTCCCGGGATGTCGTCTTCGGACCGTACGGCCAAAGAGCAGCATACATGCACATTTCGGGCCAAACCTCCGCATACGGGACGAAAAACGACTGATCGACAACCGAATAGGACACCGCCGGAAGCCGGATTCTTCCGGTTATCCGGATCGTTATGCACGCCTGTCGGGACGGAGAACGACCGAAACGGCCGCCTCTTCCGCCCGCATACTATCCCCAGGGGCACGGACGTTCGTCTGGCGAATCATAAAGACGAAGCACCATGCAACTGAAAATTTCGAAAACGCTGGAGGGGCTCATCGCCCGTTCGGCCTTCAACACGACGAAGGCGGGAATCACCCACTCGCTCAAGGATTTTCTCGCGCTGGAACTGCTCCGCGAGGAGGGTTCGCTCGCCTTTCAGCTCCTGTCGGCCCGGCTCCGGGACTGGGAGCTCCACCAGGTACGGCTGCGCATCGAGCACGAAATACACACCGTCAAGCGCCAGGAGAGCCGGAATGCCTCCGACGCATTCTACCGCGGGTTTGCCGAGGAGCTGCGCGCCACCTCCGACGCCGTGCGGAGCGTCACCACGGGGCACGCCCTGCTCTCGATTGCGGGCGACCGCACGACGGCGACGGCCCACGTGCTGGAGATGTACGGCATCACCCCGCAGATCATCGCCGAAGAGCTGCAGCGCTTCGCCGCAGGCGACGACTTCGGCACCGAGATAACGGTAGGCAAGCCCGGTCTCAAAACCGCGGAGCGTCCCTTCGAGGAGCCGTCGGGCCACCCGCTCGCACAGTTCGGCGCAGACCTCACGCAACTCGCACGCGACGGAAAGGTCGATCCGGTCATCGGCCGCGACCGCGAGATCGACCGCGTCATCCAGATCCTCTCGCGGCGCAAGAAGAACAATCCGATCCTGATCGGCGAGGCGGGCGTGGGCAAGAGCGCCATCGTCGAGGGGCTCGCGCTGCGGATCGCACGGGGCGAGGTTCCCGCCACCATCGCCGGCAAGCGGATCTTTTCGCTCGACGTCTCGGCCCTGGTTGCCGGCACGAAATTCCGCGGCGAGTTCGAGGAGCGCATGCAGCAACTGCTCGACCTGCTCCGCCGCTCGCGCGACACAATCGTCTTCATCGACGAGATCCACACGATCGTAGGGGCCGGATCGACCCAGGGAAGCCTCGATACGGCCAACATCCTCAAGCCGGCGCTCGCCCGCGGCGAACTGCAGACCATCGGCGCCACGACACTCGACGAATACCGCACCGACATCGAGAGCGACACGGCCCTCGAACGGCGGTTTCAGCGCGTGCTCGTCGAGCCCACGACACCCGAGCAGACGCTCGGCATCCTGCGGCGCATCGCCCCGGACTACGAACGCCACCACCGGGTGCGCTACAGCGACGAGGCGCTGCGCGCCTGCGTGGAGCTCACCGGGCGCTACGTCACCGGGCGCTGTTTCCCGGACAAGGCGATCGACGCGCTCGACGAGGCGGGCTCGCGGGCCCACCTGCAGCGGAATGCGGCAACTGCGACCGTGGAGATCGGCGGAGGGCCCCGGGGAGATCGGGGAAGGGCTCGTCCGCCGCGTCGTCTCCGACATGACGGGCATCCCCGCCGAGCGGGTCTCGGAGGACGAGGCCTCGCGCCTGCGTTCGCTGCGCGACCACCTGGCCCGCCGCGTCGTGGGTCAGCAGGAGGCCGTGGAGCGCATCGCCCGCACGATCCGCCGCTCGCGGGCCGGGCTCCAGGACGAGAACCGGCCGATCGGCGTCTTCCTCTTTGTCGGGCCGACGGGCGTGGGCAAGACCCTGCTGGCCAAGGAGGTCTCGAAATGGCTCTTCGACGAACACCGCGGGCTGATCCGCATCGACATGTCGGAATACGCCGAGAAACACAACGTAGCCCGGCTGATCGGACCGCCCCCCGGATATGTCGGCTATGGTGAGGGCGGGCAGCTCACCGAGGCGGTACGCCGCCAACCCTACGCCGTCGTGCTGCTCGATGAGATCGAGAAGGCGCACCCGGAAGTCTTCAACACGCTGCTGCAGCTCTTCGACGAGGGGCGCCTGACCGACGGATCGGGACGCACGGTCGATTTCCGCAACACGATCCTCATCATGACCTCGAACGTCGGATCGAGGGAGGTTGCGCGGAAACCCCTCCGGGTCGGCTACGCCACACCGTCGAAGGGCGCGGCCCCCGACACGGCCCCCGACGGCGAATACCGCAGGGCGCTCGAGCGGGTCTTCGCCCCCGAGTTCCTCAACCGCATCGACGACATCGTGATCTTCCGCACGCTCGACGCGGGCGACGTGGTGCGGATCATCGACCTCGAGCTGCAGGGGCTCTTCACGCGCACCGGCCGGCTGGGCTACAAGATCAAGGTGACCGAAGGGGCCAAGCGCCGCCTCGCCTCGATGGGCTACGAAGCCCGTTACGGCGTGCGCTCACTTCGCCGGACCCTGGCCGAGCAGGTCGAGGAGCCGCTCTCGACGCTCATCCTCGACGGCAAGCTCCGCACGGGCGACACGGTCGTCGTCGAATCGGACCGCTCGCGCGGCATCCGGCTGCGGGTGGACCGCCCGGCCGCATAGGCGCAAAGCGCACGGGAGCGTTCCGTCTTCCGTGCGCTTTTCCCTTCCGCACGACACGGCAATGTAAAAAAATCGTATCTTTGGAGGGTCAATCCCAAACAGACTCGATCCATGATGAAAAGAACGCCTCTTCTTTCGCTGGGTATCGCAGGACTCGGCGCCGCCGCACTCCCCACCTCCGCACGGGCACAGGCACAGGCCCCCCGCACGGAGCAGGACCGCCCGAACGTCATCGTCATCCTGGCCGACGACCTCGGCTTCGGCGACATCTCCTGCAACGGCTCGCGAACCATCGCCACGCCGAACATCGACCGCATCGCGGCCGAAGGCATCCGCTTCACCAACGCCCACACCACCTCATCGACGAGCACCCCGGCCCGCTTCGGCCTGCTTACGGGCATCTACCCGTGGCGCGTACCCGGCACGGGCATCGCCCCCGGCGACGCGGGCATGATTATCCGTCCCGGCACGCCGACCCTCGCCTCGACCCTCCGCGATGCGGGCTACACGACCGGTGCCGTAGGCAAATGGCACCTCGGACTGGGCGAAAGCGGCCGGCAGGACTGGAACGGGCACATCACCCCGGGACTCGAAGAGATCGGATTCGACTATTCGTTCATCATGGCCGCCACGGGCGACCGCGTGCCGTGCGTCTACATCGAGAACCAGCGGGTCTACAACTACGATCCCGAGGCCCCGATCTCGGTGAGCTACAAGGAGAACTTCCCGGGCGAACCCACCGGACGCGACAACCCCGAACTGCTCAGGCTGCACCCCAGCCACGGACACGACATGTCGATCGTGAACGGCATCTCGCGCATCGGATACATGAAGGGCGGCGGCAAGGCGCTGTGGAAGGACGAAGAGATCGCCGACGTGATCACCGGCAAAGCCGTGGAGTTCATCGAGAAGAACCGCGAGCGGCCCTTTTTCCTCTACTTCGGGACCAACGACATCCACGTGCCCCGTGTCCCGCACAAGCGGTTTGCGGGCCGCAGCGGCATGGGAGCCCGCGGCGATGCGATTCTCTCGTTCGACTGGAGCGTGGGCCGCATCGCCCGGGTGCTCGACAGCCTCGGCATCGCCGACCGCACGATCCTCATCGTCACGAGCGACAACGGGCCGGTCGTGGACGACGGCTACCGCGACCGGGCCGTCGAGCTGCTCGGCGACCACCGCCCGTGGCACATCTACCGGGGCGGCAAGTACAGCGCCTTCGAGGCCGGCACGCGCGTGCCGTTCATCGTCCGCTGGGACGACGGCGCCCGGGCCGGCACGGTCTCCGGAGCGCTCGTCAGCCAGATCGACCTCTTCGCCACGCTGGCCCGGCGTTGCGGCGCACGGATACCCGAAGCGGGCGCACCGGACAGCCGTCCGGCACTCGCCGTGTTGCGCGGCGAGACGGAGCAGGGGCGCAGCTGGGTCGTCGAGCAGAATGCGAACGGAACGCTCTCGATCCTCTCGGGCGGATGGAAATACATCGCCCCGAGCCGGGGAGCTGCCTATCTGAAGGCCACAAACACCGAACTGGGCAACGCCCCCGAACCGCAACTCTACGACCTGCGCGAGGATGCGGGCGAACGGCACAACGTTGCGGCCGAACACCCCGACGTGGTCGAACTGCTCCGCAGCCTGCTCGACGAGGTAAAGCACGCCGGAGGCACGGCCCGCAGATAGGCCCGCGCATCCGGCCCTGCCCGGATGTCGGGCATCGGGCAATACGGCTCGGACAGCACGCTCTCTTCGCGACACAAGCGGCCACGGGCTCCGGTCCAGGCCGCTTTTTTCGTGGCTGCGGCCGTTTTTCGGGGGATTTTCACTACCTTTGCGGCCATTATGTACCGATTCTCGACATACAAGGAACAATACCGGTCCAACCTCCTGCTCGCCCTGCCCATCGTCCTCACACAGGTGGGGCAGATCCTCACGCAGGTGGCCGACAACCTGATGGTCGGCCGCTACGGAGGGGACGACCCCACCCCGCTGGCCGCCGTATCGTTCGGCGGCACGGTCTTCTTCATCCTCTTCATCGCGGCGATCGGCATGGCCCTCGGCCTCACGCCGCTCGTGGGCGAACTCTTCGCACAGAAGGACCGCAGCCGCTCGGCCGCCCTGCTGCAGAACGGCATCATCTTCTACACGAC
>FR891992.1:31183-33890 GCA_000434235.1 Alistipes sp. CAG:268
CGGGGTGCCGCTCAAATACGCCGTCATTCCTCTGATGGGCTATCTCAGGCAACCGCCCGAGGTGGTCGAGATGGCCATCCCCTATTACCGGATGCTGGTCTACAGCATGCCCTTCATCATGCTCTTCTTCTCGTTCAAGCAGTTCCTCGAAGGGGTGGGCAACACGAAGGTCGAGATGGTCGTGACGATCATCGCCAACATCGCCAACATCGGACTCAACTCGCTGTTCATCTACGGCAACTGGGGCTGTCCCGAGATGGGAGCCCAGGGCGCCGGTCTCGGCACGCTGCTCTCGCGCGTACTTGCCGCCGTGCTCATCATCGCCTACTTCTGCAGCCGCCCGCAATACCGCCACTACCTCGACGGATTCTCGCTGCGCGTCCTCTCGCGCCGCACGATCGGACGGCTCGTACACATGGGGCTCCCGATCTCGCTGCAGATGTTCCTCGAGTCGTCGGCATTCGTCGGCACGGGCATCATGATGGGGTGGTTCGGGGCAACGGCCAAGATCGCCATGAGCGCCAACCAGATCGCCATGACCCTGGGCAACAGCGCCTTCATGATCGTCATGTCGATCGGCACCGCAACGACCATCCGCATCTCCCACTGCTACGGCAGACGCAACATCGGCGAGCTGTCGCTGGCGGCCAAGGCCTCGTACCACCTCGTGCTGGCCTGGAACGCCTTCGCGGCGCTGGTCTTCATCTCGCTGCGCTCGGTGATCCCGACCTTCTTCACCACCAACGCCGAGGTCATCGCCACGACCTCCTCGCTGCTCGTCTTCGCCGCCCTCTACCAACTCTCGGACGGCATCCAGAACGTCTCGGTCGGCGTGCTGCGCGGCATCCAGGACGTGCGGATCATCATGCCCATCGCCCTTGTCTCCTACTGGCTGCTCAACCTGCCGGTGGGCTACCTGCTCGGCTTCACGCTCGGCATGGGCCCCTCGGGGCTCTACGTCGGCTTCGCCTTCGGGCTCTCGTGTGCCGCCGTGCTGCTGATTCTCCGCATCCGCCGCAGCGTCAGACGGCTCTACGCGGTGAATTGAAATTTTTTTCCTATCTTTACGCAAATTATACCGTCATGGATACCGAAAACAACCAGCATAACCGGAATTTCAAACCCGAAATCGGCCGCGGATGCGCCTTCTGCGACTGCGGCCAGGAGGTCGAGGCCAAGCCCTGCGACGGATGCTTCAAACTCCACGAAACCCCGTGGCTTGAAGAGTATCCGCAGAACATACCCTCGGACATCGTCGAGGTGCGGTTCAAGAACACCCGCCGATCGTTCTACCAGAACGTGAACAACCTCGACCTCAAGCGCGGCGACATCGTGGCCGTCGAGGCCTCGCCGGGCCACGACATCGGCATCGTCTCGCTGACGGGCGACCTGGTGGCCCGCCAGATGCGCCGCACGGGATTCACCCCCTACAATGGCGAGTACAAGAAGATCTACCGCAAGGCCAAACCCTACGACATCGAGCGCTGGCAGGAGGCCATTGCCCTCGAACACGAGACGATGATCGCCGCGCGTCAGATCGCCGCCGACATGGGACTCAACATGAAGATCGGCGACGTCGAATACCAGGGCGACAAGATCAAGGCCATCTTCTACTACATCGCCGACGAGCGCGTGGACTTCCGCGAGCTGATCAAGGTCTTCGCCGAGCGGTTCCACATCCGCATCGAGATGAAGCAGATCGGCGCCCGCCAGGAGGCCGGGCGTATCGGCGGACTGGGCGCCTGCGGCCGCGAACTGTGCTGCACGTCGTGGATGTCCACCTTCTCGAGCGTCACCACCGGCGCCGCCCGCGTGCAGGACATCTCGCTCAACCCCCAGAAGCTGGCCGGTCAGTGCTCGAAGCTCAAGTGCTGCATGATGTACGAATACGACGCCTACGTGGATGCCCGCAAGGAGTTCCCGCGGCTGCGCGAACCGCTGCAGACCATCGACGGGGAGTGGTATCTGGTCAAGAGCGACGTGCTGGCCGGGACAATGACCTTCTCGTCGTCGAAGGAGGCGATGGTCAATGTCACGACACTGCCCGTCTCCCGTGTCAAGGAGATCCTGGCGCTCAACCGCCAGGGCCGCAAGGTCGAGCAGCTGCAGCACGCCGACGCCCTGCGCGAGGAGGTCGAGGAGCCGACCTACCGTTCGGAGGAGGACAGCATCACGCGCTTCGACCAGGCCAAGCGTCGCAAGCGTGGCCGCAACCGCAAGGAGAAGGGACGCAACGCCGAACAGCCGGCCGAGCGGCCGAACAACGCCGAGAAGGGCGCAGCCGAAAAGGCCGAGAAACCCGAGAGCGGCAAGCGGAACGCCGGGAATGCCGCACCGCAGGAGACAAACGCCACCGAGGGCCAGAACCGCCCGCAGCGCGAAGGCGGCCGGCCGAACCGGCGCCGGAACGGCGACCGACAGCGCAGCGAGGCCCGCAACGAAAACGGCGCCCCGGCACAGGAGGCAGAAAAGGGCCAGGAGCCGCGCAACGAACGGCAGCCCCGCGAAGGGGGACGCCGCGAGCGGCCGAACAACCGGGAAGCCCGCGAGCGTCAGGAAGGCGGCCAGGAGAACCGAGAAAACCGCGAACCGCGCAACGGCAACAACCGGGAGACGCCCCGCGAGGAGGGACAAACACCCCGCGAAGGCAGCGGCAACCGCCGCGGCCGCAACCGCCGCCGCGGCAACGGTCATGCGGGCAACCCGG
>FR891993.1:0-21773 GCA_000434235.1 Alistipes sp. CAG:268
GGCTTTCCATGCATGGAAAGCCGCTCTCCTTTATACTACTCCATGCCACCGGTCCGCCGGGGAGGTATCCGGAAAGCCTGCGGGTCCGGCGAAGGAGACGGACGAAGGCGGCACCGCGGACGCTGCCCGCCGGTCAGATATCGACGATGCCGTTGCGGATGGCATAGACCACGAGGCTGGCCGTATTCTTGCAACCGGTCTTCTCGAGGATGTTGGCGCGGTGCTTGTCCACCGTACGTTTCGAAATGAAGAGTTCATCGGCGATCTCCTGATTCGAGAGTCCCCGGCAGACGGCCACCAGGATCTCCCGCTCGCGCGACGAGAGCTGATCGTCGGCCAGTTCGTCGTGCTCGCGGGCGTGCATCCGCCCGGTGAGCGACGAGAGCAGCCGCGGCGAGAAGTAACTGCCGCCGCCCATGACCGCCGCAATCGCCTCGAGCACGTCGCCGATGTCGGAGTCCTTCAGCAGAAAGCCCCGCGCCCCGGCCTCGACCATGCGCGAATAGTAGCTCTCCTCACCGAACATCGACAGCGTGATGATCCTCAGATCGGGACAACGCGCCAAAGCCCGCTCGGTGGTCTGGGCGCCGTCGAGCCCCGGCATCGAGAAGTCCATGAAAACGATGTCCGCCGCAAAGGACTCCTGCTCCAGGAGCGAGAGGAACTCCTCGCCGCTCGAGGCTTCGCCCACGACGCGGAATCCCTCGTTGCGTTCGAGCAGCCCCCGCAGTCCGTTGCGGAAGAGCGAATGGTCATCGACCAGTATGATTCTGCACTCCATGACGACTCCTATTTTTTCCGGCGGCGCGAACGGCGCTGTTCCGAAACGACACTCTCCTGCGTATTGACCCGGATGGCGGCCCGCATCCCCTTGCCCTTCGCCGAGGCGATATCGAACGTCCCGCCCAACGAGTTGATCCGCGAGGCGATGTTCGAGAGGCCCATGCCGCAATCCATCATCGCCTGCGGGTTGAAGCCCCGTCCGTCGTCCGAATAGTCGAGCGCCAGCTCCGACCCGTTCTGCGAAAGCGAAAGGTTGATGGCCCGGCAGCCCGAATGCTTGAGCGAATTGTTGATCAGCTCGCAGATCACCCGGTAGAGGATCACCTCGACATCCGTATCGTAACGCTCCGTGCGGAGGTTGGTCGTGAAGCGGATCTTCACGTCGTGCATCGCAACGCTCTTGTCGATGAAGTTCTGCACGCCGCGCGCCAGTCCGAAATCGTTGAGCACGTGGGGCGAAAGGTTGTTCGAGATCTCCCGGAGCGAGCGGATCGCCTCCTCGATAACATAGGTCGTATTGTCGATGATCTCGCGCTGTTCGGCGTTGCGCTCGTCGCGCGAAAGGGCCGTGAGCGACATCTTCGCCGACGAGAGCAGCGGGCCCAGGCCGTCATGCAACTCCTTCGAGAAGCGCGACCGCGCCTTCTCCTCGGTACGCAGCACAGCCGTGAGGATCCGCTTGTTGAGCAGCGTCCGCTGGTGGTTCAGCCGGTCGATGTAGGTGAAGAGCTTGTGGGCGTACATCACGCCAATCGAGAGGCAGATCGAGACCGTAACCCCCAGGTAGGCGAACCACCAGCGCGGCATCACCTCGACCCCCAGGTCGATGAGCAGCTGTACGAGCCGCTCGATGGTCAGCAACGAAAAGCCCACGATGAAGAGAATCCACACCGAGTTGTATTTCGTGGCGCGCACCAGCCGGAGCGCATAGATCGTCGCCAGCGTCTGGACGATGATCGAGATGACGAGCAGGACTTTGATCAGCATAGGACTCGGTTTTTTACAAAGATAACACTATTTCAGCACTTCGCCAAGGGTTGCCAGGCGGCCGTAGTCGGTCAGGTCCACCTGCACGGGGACCACTGAGACGTAGCCGTGCGCCAGCGCCCACTCGTCCGTATCCTCGGCCTCGGGTTCGGCATTGACGAAATCTCCCGTGAGCCAGAAGTACTCCCGGCCCCGCGGGTCCTCGTGGCGATAGAACTCCTCGCGCCAGAAGCCGCGGTTCTGGCGGCAGAGGCGGATGCCCTTCACCTGCTCGGGGCGTCCCTTCGGGACATTGACGTTCAGACACAGCGGCAGTTCGACCTGGCCCTCGAGCACGGCGCCGACGATCCGCCGGCCATACTCCACGGCCGCATCGAAGTCGGCATCGGCCGAGTGGTCGTCGAGCGACAGCCCGATCGACGGGCAGCCGTAGAAGCTCCCCTCGATGGCCGCACCCATCGTCCCCGAATAGAGGACATTGACCGCCGAGTTCGAGCCGTGGTTGATGCCCGAGAGCACCAGATCGACCCGCCTGCCGCGCAGCAGGCAGTCGAGCCCCATCTTCAGGCAATCGACCGGCGTGCCGGAAAAGGCATAGAGCGTGAGCCCCTCTTCCTCGCGGACCTTACGCAGGTAGAGCGGGTTGTACATCGTAATGGCCTGGCTCATGCCGCTCTGCGTCGTCTCGGGAGCCACGGCCACCACGCGGCCGAAACCGCGGGCCACATCGATCGCGGCAGCCAGCCCCTTCGAGGCATAGCCGTCGTCATTGGTTACCAGTATCAGTCGTTCATCCATCGTTTTTCTCCTGTTTTGCCTGCAAAGATAACGATTTTCCCCTGCTCCGGGAGGATTTTTCATCCGATGCTTGTGTCGTTCGGAAAATTCTTCCTATCTTTGCGGTCCCCAACGGGGCGTGTACCGACCTCTTTCATTGGGTGTCAGCGCAAATGCGAAGGTCGAGAGGACCGGGGCGGCGGGCCGGAGACGGCAGGCGGCAGCGGGAGTCGAGACCGCATCGCGGGATTACGGGCCAGGGAGTCCGTATGGTAGCGGCGGCACAGCGGGAATGTCGGATGCGAAACACAAAAAAATTGTTGCAACAATGAACAAAGACGCAATCATCAAGCTCGTCAATGAGCAGATGTGGCCCAAGACGGATGCCGACATTCCGTCGTTCAAGGCCGGAGACACGATCACCGTATCCTACAAGATCATCGAGGGTAACAAGGAGCGCGTACAGAGCTTCCGCGGCGTGGTGATCCAGATCAAGGGACAGGGCAAGACCAAGATGTTCACGATCCGCAAGGTATCGAACGGCGTCGGCGTGGAGCGCATTTTCCCGCTCTACTCGCCCCACATCGAGAAGATCGAGGTCAATAAGATCGGTGTCGTTCGCCGCGCCCGCATCTACTACCTGCGCGATCTGACCGGCAAGAAGGCCCGCATCAAGGAGAAGCGCATGACCAGCACGGAGAAATAGTTCCGACGGTCGTATGGAAAAACCGGATGGTTCCCGATGGAGCCATCCGGTTTTTGTTTCCGTCCGGAACACACAACGCCAGGAGTTTCCCGGGAACCGGAAGAAGACAAGGACCGGATCCGGAAGCATGGGCCGGAGCGGAGAAGGCGGCCGGTGCACAAACGGAGGCCGGAGAGGAATTCAGACCCGAGAAGAGCACCGCAGTTCAAGACCGAATCCGCAAGGTCCTTTTCAGCGAACGGATGCGAAAAGGGGCGCCTGAAAGAGGCGCCCCTTGTTTTTCGGAAGATTCCGGGTATCAGTCATTGACCGGAATGTCCTTATTGACGTTCTTCGAACCGGCAAGTGCATAGTAAAGGATGAATGCCAGACCCACGACGATCACCCAGTAGCTCGACAGGTAACCGGCGAAATCGGCAACGCCGCCCTGGATGAGCGGAAGCACACCGCCACCGCAAACCATCACCATGAAGAAGCCCGAGCCCATCGACGTATACTTGCCCAACCCCTCGACTGCCAGGTTGAAGATACCGCCCCACATCACCGAAGTGCAAAGGCCGCACAGCGTCAGGAAGACCACGCCGACCGGGACCTGAACCATGGCAAAGCCGGTTCCGGTAAATACCGGCATCGAAGCCGTCGCAGTCACGGGAGCGAAAATTCCGGCCAGCACGAAGAGGATGGCCAGCGACGAAACCACCGTAAGCTGCACCTTGCTCGACACCTTGCCGCCGACGATACCGCCGATCAGACGTCCGCACATCATCAGGAACCAGTAGGTTCCGACAAGCGAACCTGCAGCAGCAGCGGCCATGCCCATACCGGCATCCGGAGCAGCCGTAAGGAAGAGGTTCATGAAGTTGGGAATACCGACCTCGACACCCACATAGATGAAGATGGCCACGGCACCCAGTACGAAGTGACGGAACGAAAGAGCACTGTGCTTGTCCTTTTTGGCCTCGGCGCGCTTCTCCTCGATGGCGTACGGCTCGGGAATATTAACCATGTAGAGGACAATGAACACTACGGCAAAAATTCCCATGGCGATGAACAGGGCCGGAGCGGCATCGCTGATCGTGGCACGGGCCACGTCACCCATCAGGTAACCTACCAGAATCGGGACGATCGTTGCCGAAATCGAATTGAGCGAACCGCCGAACTGAATCAGCTGGTTGCCCTTCTTGCCGCCGCCGCCCAGCGTGTTGAGCATCGGATTGACCACCGTATTGAGCATGCACATCGAGAAGCCCGAGATGAATGCGCCCACGAGGTAAACGGCAAAACTGCCTGCCTCACCCGAAAGATACTGGACACCGACACCGACGAACCCGACGGCCACGGCTGCCAGAGCCGTCTTCTTGTAACCGATCCGATTGAGCATCATACCGGCCGGAATACCCATCACGGCATAGGCGATGAAATTGGCAAAATTGCCCAGCTGCGACATCCAGTTCGCTACGGAGAACTGATTCTTGACGATTACGCCCAGCGGGTTTGCGAGACCCGTCACGAACGAAATCATGGCAAAGAGCGCGAACATCATGATGATGGGCAGCGTGTAATTCTTTTTTTGTTCCATACGTGTTGTTTTGAGATTATTTTTAGGTTGTGGGTAATTTTCAGGTCGTAACTGCATATTACCGGTCTCTCTCGGCGATATAGGCACAGAGATTCACCAGCGCCGAGCGGTATTCGGAATCCTCGTAGTCGGAGAGCATCCCCACGGCACGCGAGATGTATCCCTGCATGACCTCGGCCGCGAAGGAGAGTCCCCCCTCCTGCTCCACCACTCCGCGCAGATACTCCACCTCGCTGTCGTCCTCATGACAACGGGCCAGTCTGCCCAGCAGATCGGCCCGTCGCTCCGCCGACGCACGGTCGAGCACGGCCAGCAGCGGCAGCGTGATCTTCCCTTCGCGCAGGTCGTTGCAGGCCGGCTTCCCGGTCTGGGCCGAAGGCGTATAGTCGAGGATGTCGTCCTGGATCTGGAAGGCCATGCCCACGGCCTCGCCGAAACGGCGCATCGTGGCGACCTTGTCACGCGTAGCACGCACAGCCAGGGCGCCGGCCGAAGCGCTCACCCCGAGCAGGCTGGCAGTCTTTTTGTAGATGATGTCCAGGTAGGTCTGACGGGTCATGCGGTGCGCCGCGGCACATTCGTCCTGCAGCACCTCGCCCTCGCACAGAGCGGCCATTGCGCCGCAGACGTGCGTCACCAGGTCGAACTGGCCGCTCAGCAGACCGATGTTCATGTTCTTGGCCAGGATGTAGTCGCCCAGGATCACCGCCTTGTGCGACTGCCAGCGGGCATTGACCGATGGTTTGCCGCGCCGCGTGTCGGCCTCGTCGATCACGTCGTCGTGGATGAGCGACGCCACATGGATCATCTCCACGAGCATGGCGGCCAGACAGGCGCGCCGGCCACCGGCGGCGGCCTTCACGGGAGCGTTCAACGCGGCCGAAAGCATGACGAGGAGCGGCCGGATGCCCTTGCCGCGCGACGAGAGCGCATACCGCAACATATCGGAAAGCAATTCACCCTCGGCAGTGAACTGGCTCTCGACGAATGCGTCGAATGCCTCCAGCTCCGCCGTAACGGGTTTGCGGATGTCTTCGAGTGTAATCATATGTGCAAAGATAGTCATTTTTCGTAAGGAAAGGAGTGACTCTCGATGTTTTTTCGTACCTTTGGCAATCGGTTAAGACTCGACAGAATGAATTTTTCGAAAGGTTCCGCAGCGAAAATACTCCCTGCAGTCGTGGCGCTTGTCCTCTTCTTCATCGTGAGCGCCGCCTATTTCGCCCCCCAGTTCCGGGGCGAGGTGCTGCCCCAGCACGACGTGCTGCAATACGAGGGAATGGCCCGGGACATCACCCAAATGCGCGCCGAACGGGATGAAGACCCCCAATGGACCGGCGGCATGTTCGGCGGCATGCCCGCCTACCTGATCAACGTGGCCTACCCGGCACAGGCGGTCAAGCGTACCGTCGGGCAGGTGGTCAAACTGATCGACACCCCGGCCGCATTCCTCTTCTTCTCGATGGCCGCCATGTGGTGCATGCTGCTCATCTTCGGCATCAACCCCTGGATCGGCATCGTCGCCGCACTGGCCTACGGACTCTCGACTTACTTCCTGCTGATCATCGGCGCGGGCCACATCACCAAGATGTGGGCGCTGGTCTACGCCCCGCTGATGATGGGCGGCGCATGGATGACCCTGCGCGTCAACCTCTGGTACATGGATGACCCTGCGCGGCAACCTCTGGTACGGCGCCGCACTGACGGCGCTGGCCACCTCGCTCGAAATCGGCGCCAACCACCCGCAGATTACCTACTATTTCCTCGTGGCGATGGCCGCGCTGTGGATCAGCGAGGGGATTTTCGCCTTGCGCGGAAAGCGGATGCGCGACTTCGCCCTGCGTACCGCGGCACTGGCCGGAGCGGGCATTCTGGCCGTCGGATCGAACTTCGCGCCGCTGTGGTACACGGCCCAGCACACGAAGGAGACCATCCGCGGCGGCTCGGAGCTGGCCGCAACGGCCTCCCCGTCGGAGAGTGCCCGGGGCGGGCTCGACCTCGACTACGCCACGGCGTGGAGCTACGGCCGCACGGAGACCTTCAACCTGCTCATCCCCGACTTCATGGGACGCCAGTCGGCCACGACCTTCCCAGCCGACGGAGAGACGGCTGCCGTGCTGAACGACTACGGGTTGCGCGGTGCGGCACAACAACTCCCGACCTACTGGGGTACGCAGCCCTACACGGGAGGCCCGACCTATCTGGGCGCCGCGGCGATCTTCCTCGCCGTACTGGGGCTCATCCTGTTGCCCGGCCGCAGCAAGTGGTGGATCGCGGCGGTCTGCGTGCTGATGATCCTGCTCTCATGGGGCCGCAACCTAATGGGATTCACCGAACTGGCCTTCAAGCTGCTCCCCGGATACGACAAGTTCCGCACGGTCTCGATGACGCTCGTCGTCGTGCAGTGGGCCGTACCGCTGCTGGGAGCCGCGGCGCTTATGCGCCTGTGGCGCGATGAGATCCCGCGCGAACGGGTATGGCGCGCCCTGGCCTGGAGCGCCGGAATCACCGGCGGACTCTGCCTGCTCTTCGCCGTGGCCGGATCGGCCCTCTTCGACTTCGGCCGCGAGGCAAGCGCCGAAATGATGACCGAACAGTTCCACCACATCTTCCAGGCCAACGACATGCAGCAGTACATCGACCGCGGCATGGATATCGAATGGGGCGCCGCAACGGCCGACGCGATGGCCGCCGACCGGGCCGCGATGATGCGGCACGACGCCTGGCGTTCGCTGCTGATGATCCTGCTGGCGGCCGGATGCGTGGGACTCTTCGTCCTGCGCAGGATCGGGAAATTCGCCCTTGCGGGAACGCTGGCGGCCGTCATGCTGCTGGACCTCGTACCGGTGGACCTGCGCTTCCTCTCGGGAGAGAACTTCGTGTCACCCCGCCGGCAGCAGGTAACCCCCTCGGCCGCCGACCGGGCCATCATGGAGGACAAGGAGCCGGGATACCGGGTACTGAACCTCACGGTCAGCCCCTTCAACGACGCCACGACCTCCTACTTCCACCGCTCGGTGGGCGGATACCACGGTGCCAAGCTCGCCCGCTATCAGGACCTGATCGACCGCTATCTGAACGACCTGGACGACGGCGTACTCGACATGCTCAACACGCGCTACCTGATCGTACCGGGCGACGACGGGCAGCCCGAGGCGGTGCGCCGCCCCTCGCCCAACGGGGCCGCATGGTTCGTCGATCGAATCGTCGCGGGCGACACCCCGCAGCAGGAGATCGACCTGCTGGACGAGACCGACCTGAAGACTACGGCCGTGGTCGGCTCCCGGGACAGGGGTGAGGCCGAAAAGACGCTGCCCGCACGGGCGGAAGGCGACTCGACCGCCGTGCGGACGATCGCCCTCACGGAATACCGCCCCAACTACCTCAAATACGAATATTCGTCACCCGAAGAGGCCGTTGCGGTCTTCTCGGAGATCTATTACGACCGGGGCTGGACGGCCTGGGTGGACGGCGAGCAGGCACCCGCCTTCCGCGCCGACTACGTGCTGCGCGCCATGCGCCTGCCGGCCGGCAGGCACACCGTCGAATGGAGGTTCCGCGCCCCCCGCTGGGAGGCGGTCGAAGGGGTGACGCTCGCCTGCTCGCTGCTGATCCTGCTGGGAGCTGCCGCGGCGCTGATACATTGTTTCCGCAAGAAAAAAGAGACAAGCCATGAAGGATGACAAACGGCTCAAACGCAAGGTCCGCAACTCCTACATCGTCTCGACGGTGAGCATCGCACTGGTGCTCTTCCTGCTCGGGTCGGTGGGTTACCTGATGGTTGCGGCGATGAAGGTGGCTGATACACTCCAGTCGAGCATCGCCGTCAGCGTCGAGCTGAAAAACGGGCTGAGTGAAGAACAGCGCGCCGAAATCGAGCAGAAGCTCTCCGAGGAGGCGCTCGTCTCGACGATCTCCTTCCTTGCCAAGGAGCAGAAGATCGAAGACCAGGAGTTCCGCAAGATGTTCGGCAGCACGTTCGAGGAGGTGCTCGAGGAGAATCCGCTGCTCGACTCGTTCGAACTGACCCTCACGTCGGCATCGGCCGACAAGGAGCTGCTCGACGGGTTCATCGCCGCCGTCGAACGCATCGAGGGCGTGGACCGCGTCTCCTATCCGGCCCGCATGGCCGAACGGCTCCACGCCACGGTGGGCAAGATCCGCCTGGTGCTGCTGCTCTTCGGCGGGGCGCTGCTCGTCATCTCGCTCATCCTGGTGAGCAACACGATCCGGCTGGCGATCTTCTCGAAACGTTACCTGATCAACACGATGAAACTGGTCGGCGCAACCAAGTGGTTCATCATGCGGCCGTTCCTGGGCAGCAGCATCACGCAGGGCATACTGGCCGGACTGGGCGCCGCAGCCCTCTTCGCACTGGCCGTCTACGGACTCAACGAGACCATCCCCGAACTGACGACGATCGCCGAGGCCGGCAAGATCGCCATCATTCTCGGCGCGATGATTGCAGGCGGCGTAGTGATATCGGGGCTCTTCACGCTGGCCGCCCTGAACAAATTCGTCAATATGAAGTCGAACAAGATATACCTTTATTAAATTAAATGAAAAAAGAGCAGTCCAAGAAAACGGAATCCGCACAGGAGGATCCCCGCATGCCCCTCACGCGCCGCAACTACATCCTGCTGGCCATCGGTTTTGCCGTCATCCTCCTCGGCTTCGTGCTGATGACGGGAGGCGGCAGCGATTCGCCCGACGAATTCAACTACGCCATGTTCTCGTGGCGGAGGATCACGCTGGCCCCGATCCTCGTGGTCGGCGGCTTCGTCCTGGAGATCTATGCCATTCTGAAACGCTACTGACACCCCGCACAAGAAAACAACTGACCCGTGGATACATTGCAAGCCATCCTGCTCGGCATCGTGCAGGGCATCACCGAATTTCTTCCCGTCTCGAGCAGCGGGCACCTTCAGATCGCCAAGGAGCTGCTGGGCGTGGAGATCGAAGAGAACCTCACGTTCGACGTCATCCTGCATGCCGCCACCGTGCTGAGTACGATCGTTGTGCTCTGGCACGAGGTGTGGCGCCTGCTCAAGGGGCTCTTCTCGCGCCGTTTCAACGAGGAGCAGGCCTACATCCTCAAGATCGTCGTCTCGATGATCCCGATCGGCATCGTCGGTTTTCTGTTCAAGGAGCAGATCAACGCCCTGCTCGACGCCCCCTGGATCCTCGCCTTCGTAGGCGCCATGCTGCTGCTGACGGCCGCCCTGCTGGCCTTCGCCTACTATGCCAGGCCGCGGCAGCGGGAGACAATCTCCTACCGCGACGCCTTCATCATCGGACTGGCGCAGGCGTGTGCCGCCATGCCCGGACTCTCGCGTTCGGGCTCGACCATCGCCACCGGTCTGCTGCTCGGCAACAAGAAGACGGCCGTAGCCCAGTTCTCGTTCCTCATGGTCCTCGCACCGATCCTCGGCGAGACGTTGCTCGAGGCCGCCGGCGGCGAGCTGACGGCCAGCGTCGCCACCGGGCCGCTCGTAGCCGGATTCCTCGCCTCGTTCATCACGGGATGCCTGGCCTGCCGCTTCATGATCGAAATCGTCAAACGGGGCCGTCTGATCTGGTTCGCCGTCTACTGCGCCCTGGCCGGCATCATCTCCATTCTGAGCTACATATGCTGACATCCGACGCACACGACCTGCACGGCATCAACTTCGAGGAGGGGTACATCGCCGTGGTGGACAAGCCCCTGCGCTGGACCTCGGCCGACGTGGTCCGCAAGGTCAAGTTCACCCTCCGCAAACTCGGATACCGCCGCATCAAGGTGGGACATGCAGGAACACTCGATCCGCTGGCGACGGGCATCCTGCTCGTCTGCATCGGCCGCGCCACGAAGATGGCCGACGCGCTGCAGGCCGAGGAGAAGGAGTATGTGGCCGACGTGATGCTCGGCGCCACGACCCCGAGTTACGACCTCGAACACGAGATCGACGCCACCTATCCCTGGGAGCACATCACGCGCGAGGCCGTCGAGGAGGCCCTCCGGTCGCTCACCGGCGAACGGTTGCAGGAGCCGCCCGTTTACTCGGCCAAGAAAATCGAAGGAACGCGCGCCTACGAACTGGCCCGCGCGGGCAAGGAGGTCGAGTTGCGCAAGGCCCGGATCACGATCTACGAGATGGAGCTGCTCGAATGCGACCTGCCCCGGATCCGGATCCGCGTGCGGTGCAGCAAGGGGACCTACATCCGTTCGCTGGCCCGCGAGATCGGCGAGGCGCTCGACAGCGGCGCCCACCTCACCTCGCTGCGCAGGACCCGCAGCGGCGGTTTCACGCTGGCCAATGCCTGGGATCTGGAGGATTTTCTCAAAAATCTGCAAAATTCTGAAACAAAATAGCTTTTTTTGCGTATAGAAAATAATCTGTCTCATTTTCAGAACGTAAAAAGAGCGTCAAACTATGAAATTATCGCAATACGGCTACGAGTTCTCGCCCGACATGCTGGCCCGGTATCCGGCCGAGAACCGCGATGAATCGCGTCTGATGGTGATCAATCGGGCCAAGGGCACCATCGAGCACCGCATCTTCAAGGACATCATCGAGTACTTCGACGAAAAGGACCTCTTCGTATTCAACGATACCAAGGTCTTCCCCGCACGTCTGTACGGCAACAAGGAGAAGACCGGGGCCGAGATCGAGATCTTCCTGCTGCGCGAGCTCAACCGCGAGCTGCGCCTGTGGGACGTATTGGTGGACCCCGCCCGCAAGATCCGCATCGGCAACAAGCTCTACTTCGGCGACGACGACCTGCTCGTGGCCGAAGTGATCGACAACACCACATCGCGCGGACGTACGCTCCGCTTCCTCTTCGACGGCTCCTACGAGGAGTTCAAACAGGCGCTCTTCAGCCTCGGCGAGACCCCCCTGCCCAAATGGGTACGCGAAAAGGTGGAGCCCGAGGACGCCGAACGTTACCAAACCATCTTCGCCCGCCACGAGGGCGCCGTGGCCGCCCCGACGGCCGGCATGCACTTCTCGAAGCACCTGATGAAGCGCATGGAGATCAAGGGCATCGACTCGGCCTTCATCACGCTGCATGTCGGACTGGGCAACTTCCGTACGGTCGATGTCGAGGATCTCTCGAAGCACAAGATGGACTCCGAGCAGTTCTTCGTTACGGACGAGGCCGCCGAGGCGGTAAACCGGGCCAAACGCGAGGGCCGCAAGGTGGCGGCCATCGGCACCACGGTGATGCGCACGCTCGAGACGGCCGTATCGACCAACGGCATGATCAAGCCCATGGAGGGGTGGACCAACAAGTTCATCTTCGCCCCCTACGACTTCACGGTCGCCGACGCCATGGTTACCAACTTCCACCTGCCTTACTCCACGCAACTGATGATGGTAGCGGCATTCGGCGGCTACGAGACGGTGATGAACGCCTACAAGATCGCCCGCGAAGAGAAGTACCGCTTCGGCACTTACGGCGACGCAATGCTCATTCTTTAAGAAATTTTTCGTATCTTTGCAAAATAAGCGCTTAAAAAAATAGACGAAACATGGCCAGCAAGATTCTGTACGTTTGCCAGGAGATCACTCCCTATCTGCCCGAAACGGAGAACTCCCGGCTGTGCCGTGCGCTGACGCAGGCGATGCAGGAGCGCGGCAACGAGATCCGGACCTTCATGCCGCGCTACGGCTGCATCAACGAGCGCAGGCACCAACTGCACGAAGTGATCCGCCTCTCGGGCATGAACCTCATCATCGACGACAACGACCACCAGCTTATCATCAAGGTGGCCTCGATCCCCTCGGCCCGCGTACAGATCTACTTCATCGACAACGACGACTACTTCTCGCGCAAGGCCGTGCTGACCGATGCCGAAGGGAACTACTTCGCCGACAACGACGAACGGTCGATCTTCTTCGCCCGCGGCGTGCTGGAGACGGTCAAGAAGCTGCGCTGGACCCCGTCGATCGTACACTGCCACGGGTGGTTCTCGTCCGTGGTGCCGGTCTACCTGAAACACGTCTTCGCCGACGACCCGATCTTCCGCGACGTGAAGATCGTCGTCTCGCTCTACGGCGACGGATTCCCCGGATCGCTCGACCCCGGATTCGCCGACAAGATCGCCGGCGAGGGGGTCAAGGACAAAAATCTCGGAATAATCGCAGACCCGTCATACGAAAATCTCTGCCGCTTCGTTATGGAGTATGCCGACGGCGTGGTTGCGGCATCCGCGGAGGTAGATCCCCGGGTGCTGGAGATCGTCCGTGAAAGCGGGAAACCGATGCTCGAATACCAGTCGCCCGACGCGGAGGACTTTTTCGATAATTACAACCGATTCTATGAAGCGATTCAATAACATTCGCCGGCTGTTGCTCTCCGCCGCGACGCTCGCCGTCGTCGGCACGTCGATGCTCCCGGGCTGCACGTCCGTCGATGACACGCTGGGGTCGAACCTCGTTCCGGACAACCAGCAGATGTACGCAGGATACGTCACGATCCCCCGGATTGACGAGCTCAACCCGAAACAGTACGTCGAAACACGCCTCTACCAGACCGATTCAATCATCTCGTCGAACATCTCCTACGGATACTTCGGCCAGCAGCTCAACGACACGATCGGACGCCGCACGGCAGGGTTCCTCTCGCAGATGATCAACTACTACTCGGTGCCCGAGGGCTACTTCGGCGAAAACCCGATCTTCGACTCGGCGCTGCTGCTGCTCTCGGTCGAGAAATACGGCGTGGACACGCTCACCACGCAGCATTTCGCCGTATACGAGATCCTGAGCAACGACTACCTGAAGGAGGTCGAGGAGGATACGACCTTCTACATCGGATTCGACCCCGTGAAGGCGGGTGTCTATGATCCGCAGAAACCGCTCTCCCGCTTCACGCTCGGCGGCGAGAAGGAGGGCGAAGGACCGGCAGCCACCTATGTGACGCTCACCCCGACCGAGGAGGGCAAGCAATATGTCCGCCACCTGATGCTCCAGAAGGCATTCGACGGCGACGACTTCCCTTATGAGAACGACTACTCGATCTACAGCGTGGACAGCGTCGAGCAGTGGGTCGAGCAGTTCCGCGGCCTCTACATAGCCCCGGATCCCGATCAGATGATCTCGGAGTACGGCAAAGGCACGGTCTTCGGGACGAAACTCGAGACGTCGGGACTGGCCATTTACGGCCGAACCCGCGTCAAGGAGGACCCATCGCTGATCCAGGATACGGTCGGAATGGTCTACTACTTCTATGAAACGACCAGCAACAACGGATTCGGAAACGTTTCGGTCAATACGGTCACGCATAACTACGAAGAGGCCACGACAGCCACGAAGATCAACATCGACGATGCCCGCGAGACGAACGAGAACCGTCCGCTCCATTCGCGGATCCATGTCGAGGGTCTGGGCGGTGTCATCAGCGAGATGACCTTCACCCGGGAGTTCTTCGAGACGCTCGACGCCGAGATCGAGGCCGAGAACGAACGCAACAACAAGGATTTCCGTACGCTGGCTTTCAGTCAGGTCACCATGTCGCTCTACTTCAACGACAGCGAGTACGACTGGGAGAACATCGGATCGGGCAGCGGCAACCTCAGCCGTCTGGTCGAGCAGATGTCGGCAGCTCCCGAACGGTTGGGCATGTATACGGACTACAAGAAGCTCACCCCGATCGCCGACTACTACTATACCTACGAGCAGCAGTACGAGACCGAATTGGACTATTACGGCAAGATCAACCGCAGCCGCGGATGCTACGTGATGAATATCACGGCCTACATGCAGAGTCTCTGGAACAGCTATGTCGAAGAGCGCGACGCTGCGAAGGCCGAGGGACGCGAGATCGACATGGACAACGTCAAGAACCGTACGGTCTACCTCGGCCCGGAGGCCTACAGCCTCTATACGAACTCGTTCGGTGAGGTTCAAGGCATGCCGACAAGCGATTCGGGCGGGACACTCTTACCGGAGAACAATGCCCCGATCCGCTTTACGATCTCATACAACATGATCAAATAAGCAAACGATAAACCCTTGTGCGGAACCTAAGTGTGCAGATACTTAGGTTTTCGCATTTCTGAAAAAGCCATCAAAAAAAGCAATGCAGGAAAATTTAGTCATCGTCGAGTCCCCTGCCAAGGCCAAGACCATCGAAAAGTTCCTCGGCTCGGATTATATCGTCAAATCGAGTTTCGGACACATCCGCGACCTCTCGAAAAAAGACCTCGGAATCAACATCAACGAGGGGTTCAAGCCCGTCTACGAGATTCCGGGAGACAAGAAGAAGGTCGTCGATGAACTCACCAAACTCGCGAAGACGAAAACCGTATGGCTCGCATCCGATGAAGACCGCGAAGGAGAGGCCATCGCATGGCACCTGACCGAAGTGTTGGGTCTCCCGGTCGATCAGACGAAACGCATCGTCTTCCACGAAATCACCAAGCGTGCGATCCTCGAGGCAATCGAGAACCCCCGTACGGTGAACATGAACCTCGTGAACGCCCAGCAGGCGCGCCGCATCCTCGACCGTCTGGTCGGCTTCGAACTCTCGCCCGTGCTGTGGAAAAAGGTCCGGCCCGCACTCTCGGCCGGGCGTGTGCAGTCGGTCGCCGTGCGGCTGATTGTCGAGCGCGAGCGTGAGATCATCGCCTTCCGCTCGGCGCCCTACTTCCGGGTCGTTGCACAGTTCCATGCCGCCGGTGATGCGGAGAAGACGCTCTTCAAGGCCGAGCTGCCGACACGCTTCGAGACCGAGCAGCAGGCCCGCGAATTCCTCGCACAGTGCATCGGCGCCACCTTCACGGTCGTCAAGTCCGAGGAGAAGCCGGCCCAGCGCTACCCCGCACCGCCGTTCACCACCTCGACGCTCCAGCAGGAGGCAGGTCGCAAATTGGGCATGTCCGTATCGCAGACGATGTCCGTGGCCCAGCACCTCTACGAACAGGGATTGATCACCTACATGCGTACCGACTCGGTGAACCTCTCGCAGCAGGCCCTTGCGCAGTGCAAGGAGGAGATCATCAAGCTCTACGGCGAGAAGTATTCGTCGTGGCACAACTACAAGACCAAGACCAAAGGCGCACAGGAGGCCCACGAAGCCATTCGTCCCTCGTACATCGACCGCCAGTCGATCGAGGGCACCCCGGCCGAGAAGAAACTCTACGACCTGATCTGGAAACGGACGGTCGCCTCGCAGATGGTCTGCGCCGAACTGGACCGCACGACGATCACCATCGACATGAGCGGCTCGGAACATCAGTTCGTGGCCCAGGGCGAGGTGATCCGCTTCGACGGATTCCTGCGCCTCTACTCCGAATCGACCGACGACGACCAGAGCGCCGAGAGCGGCGAGGGGCTGCTGCCCAAGCTCACGGCCGGCGACCGCGTGCTTGCGGCGCAGATCACGGCCACGGAGCGCTTTACGACCCCGCCGGCCCGCTACAACGAGGCTTCGCTCGTCAAGCGGCTCGAGGAACTCGGCATCGGCCGTCCTTCGACCTACGCCCCGACCATCACGACAATCATCAACCGCGGCTACGTGGTCAAGCAGAGCAAGGAGGGACAGAAGCGCTCCTACCTGCAGCTGACGCTCTCGGGCGACCGGATTGCAGACAAGACCCTCACGGAAAACAGCGGCAAGGAGAAGAACCGGCTCTCGCCCACCGACATCGGCATGGTAGTGAACGACTACCTCGAGGCCCAGTTCGGACCGATCATCGACTACAACTTCACGGCCAATGTCGAGAAGGAGTTCGACCGCATCGCCGAGGGGGACATCACCTGGGAAAAGATGATCGACGACTTCTACGGCCCGTTCCACAAGATGGTCGATTCGGCTATTGCCACGCAGCCGGCCAAGACGCGCGAAGTACGCATCCTGGGCAACGATCCCGCAACGGGACATGTCGTCAAGGCTCGCATCGGCCGCTACGGCCCGATGGTCGAGATCGAGGGCAACCCGGGCGAGAAGAGCCGCTTCGCCTCGCTCAAGAAGGGACAGCTCATCGAGTCGATCACGCTCGACGAGGCGCTCGAACTCTTCGCCCTGCCGCGCGACCTGGGCAAACTCGACGGCGAGACGCTCAGCGTCGGCATCGGCAAGTACGGCCCCTACGTGCGCTACGGCAAATCGTTCGCCTCGCTGGCCAAGAGCGACGACCCCTACACGATCACCTACGAACGCGCCGTGGAGCTGATCGAGGCCCACAAGGCGGCTGCGGCTGCGGCCAACACCCCGCTGCGGAGCTTCGAAGAGGATCCCGACATGCTCGTCAAAAACGGCCGCTACGGCGCCTACATCGCCTACAAGGGCAAAAACTACCGCATCCCGCGCGGTACGAAGCCCGAGGAGCTGACGCTCGAAGAGTGTATGAAAATCGTATCGAATTCGAAAAAATAAACACTAACCCACCAAACGATCAACGCCTATGAAAAGACTGATGCTTTCCGCCGTCGCGTTCTGCCTCGCTCTCACGGCAGCGGCACAGACCGACACCAACAACGACTCCGCACCGGGCTACCAGTTCACCGACGTGAAGGTGATCGAGACCACACCGGTCAAGGACCAGAGCCGCAGCGGCACCTGCTGGTGCTTCTCGACCCTCTCGTTCCTCGAGAGCGAGATCATCAAGGCCGGAGGTGAGCCGATGCACCTCTCGGAGATGTGGATCGTGCGCCACTCGTTCATGGACAAGGCCGAAAAATACGTGCGCATGCACGGAACGCTGAACTTCGCCGAGGGCGGTGCCGCCCACGACGTGACCGAAGGGATCCGCGAGCACGGCATCGTGCCGTTCGAGGTTTACCCGGGTCTGAACTACGGGACCACAAAACCCGACTTCCACGAGATCTCGGAGGTGCTGAAATCGTACCTCGACGCCGTGATCCGCGCAGCGGGCAACAAGCCTCTCTCGACGGCCTGGAAGCGCGGCTTCAACGCCATTCTTGACGAGTATTTCGGTGTCCTGCCCGAGACCTTTACCTACGAGGGCAAGGAGTATACCCCCGAGAGCTTCGCCGCCTCGCTGCCGATCTCGATGGACGACTACGTGGACGTCTCGTCGTTCACGCACCACCCCTTCTACTCGCGCTTCATCATCGAAGTGCCCGACAACTGGATGTGGGCCGAGGTATACAACGTACCTCTCGAGGAGATGATGCAGATCGTGGACAACGCCCTCGAAAACGGCTACACGGTGGCCTGGGGCACGGACGTGAGCGAGAAGGGCTTCAGCCGCACCAAGGGTATCGGCGTCATTCCCGAAGCCGACCTCGAAGGCATGAGCGGCACGGAGGCCGAGCGCTGGGGCAAGCTCACCGAACAGGAGAAGGAGGCTGCCCTCTACAAGTTCGACAAACCGGGCAAGGAGCGCACGATCACGCAGGAGATGCGCCAGACTTCGTTCGACAACTGGGAGACGACCGACGACCACGGCATGTTGATCATGGGCTTAGCCAAGGATCAGAACGGGACTCCCTACTACAAGGTGCAGAACTCGTGGAACACGGTAGCGCCCTACGACGGATTCTGGTACTTCTCGAAACCTTTCGTGGCCTACAAGACCACGTCGCTCATGGTAAACAAGAATGCCATTCCGAAGGAGATCGCCAAGAAACTTGGACTGAAATAAGTTCCGAGGCAACGAAACGAAAAGCCCGCTCCATGCATGGAGCGGGCTTTTCGTTTGATATGAAGTTTCGGTATTCGTTTTCGGAATAAAGGGGAGAATTACATCTCGCTCAGCTTGATGCTCTCACCCAACATAATCAGAGCGGTGCGTACCCACTCGTTGATCTTTGCTTTCATCTCAATTGAACCTTTTAAATAGTTATTAAAAAATCTTATCATCTAAGACGGGCGCAAAGATAGAATGGCGGAAGGAATTCTCCAAATATATTATTCAGAAAATTTAGTAAATATGTAAATTTTTTGAGTATTTCATTAATCTTCGATCTCGACTCCCAGAAGACGGACCAGATCACAGGCCTGCAAAGCATTCACCTTCAACCCATTCAGTTCTACAGACGAAATTTCACGGATTCGGATGCCGCGAATATCCGAATCGGCCAAAGAGATACCGCGCAGCCGGGTTCCGAAGAACTCCGCACCGGCAAGGCGGCATTCGGAAAAGGCGACCTGCTCGAAACGACACTCCGCAAAGGCTCCGCCGGAGAGGTCGCAGCCGGCGAAGCGCACGTGCCGCATACGCGACTGCGCAAAACCGGCATACTCCGCACGGCAGCGCTCCGCCGCAACATGCTGCAGCGACGCCTCGGAGAGCGAAGCTCCCGAGAGGCGGCAGTCGATGAAACGGACACGAAAAAGGCCGGCGCCGGTAAGATCGGCCACTGAGAGGTCGCAGTTGCGGAAAACGACATCAGCCAAATGGGCATGCCGCCACACCACCCCGGAGAGGCGGCATCCGGTGAAACTGCAGCCCGTGACGGCAAGATGGTCGCAGGCAAGTCCCGAGATGTCACCGCCCCGGAAGGCACGGCCGGAGACCTCCTCTTCGCGGGCAAGAAGATCGGGCGTCTCTACCGGCAAGGCCGTACCAGAAAGCTGCGGTTCGGCGATTTTGATCTCGGGATTCATAAGATACAGACCAACATGCAACCCTCCTCGCGGCGCATCAAAAGACTGAGCGGTGCCCCGCCCGCAATCGAGCCCACGATCCGCCCCGCCTCCGCATCCAGCGACAGGACGCGCAGGTCGCGCAGGAGGTCCAGTTCGCGCCGCCGGGCATATTTGTAAAGGGTCTCCTTGGCACACCACACGGCCGCAGGCCACCAGGGTTCGGCAGAGAGCGCCCGCTCGGAAGAGGTCATGTAACGGTCGGCAACACGCCCGAAGTCGCGCTCCTCGGACTCGACATCGACGGCACACGGAGCGTCGGAGATGCAGACGGCAACCCGCTGCGGACAGTGTGAAACGGAGAGAAAGGCGGAACCGTCCGCCAGGCAGGGGGCGCCTGCAGCGTCATAGGTGATCTCCACGCAGCGTCCCAGTTCCCGCCGGACCATCGTCCGCCAGGTGAGGTACTCGGCCCGGCGGCGCGCCGAGCCGAAAGCAGCGGCGGCGGCCAGTTCGGCGGCTGCCACCCACGGCCCGGTCTCCCCGGCATCGAGGAGCGGCCCGGTCAGCAGGCGTTTCATGGCACATCGACCCGGATCTTGTCGATCCGGTGGCCTTCGACCTCCTGCACCGTGAAACGGATATCGTGCGACGTGAAGGTGTCGCCCTTGCGCGGGAAGTCGCGCTTGAGTTCGAGCATCAGCCCCGCGAGCGTCTCGGCCTCGCCCCTGACATCGGCAAAGGTATCCTCGTCGAGCTCGAGAACCCGCTCGAAATCGCCCAGATGAGTCTTGCCGTCGAAAAGATAGCTCTTGGCATCAAGACGCGTATAGAAGGATTCGTCGTTGTCGCTCTCGTCCGAGATCTCGCCGACGATCTCCTCGATGATGTCCTCGAGCGAGACGAGTCCGAGCGTCGATCCATACTCATCGACGACGATCGCCATGTGTATCTTGTTTGACTGGAAGTCGGCCAGCAGGTCGTTGATCTTCTTGTGCTCGGGAACGAAATAGGGCTTACGGACCAACTGCTGCCAGGCGAAGTCGGCGCCGTTGTTGATGTAGGGCAGCAGATCCTTGACATAAAGCGTGCCGCGGATGTGGTCCATATCCTCCTCGTAGACGGGGATCCGCGAGAAACCCGACCCGATGATCGTCCACTTGACCGTCTCGTAATCTGCCGTAGCGTCGAGTGCCGTCATGTCCACACGGGGCTTCATGATCTCCTGCACCTCGGTATTGACGAAATTGACGATGCCCGACAGCATCACATGCTCCTCGGGGCTCGAGCTCTGCGTCATGTCTACGGCATCGGCCAACTCGTCGAGCGATATTTCGCTCTTGTGCACGGCCTTCTCGCTGATGCGGCTGGTGGCGTGGACCAGCAGATAGGAGAGCGGGTAGAAGATCCAGCGCAGGACCAGCAGCGGCTGTGCCACCATCGAAGCGAAACGCATCGGCATGGTCTGAGCGAGCACCTTCGGAAGGATCTCGCCGAAGAGCAGAAGCAGGAAGGTCACCAGCACGGTCTTGAAGAGGAATTCGAAACGGAGGAACGTGAAGACCGAATCGATGATGTGGGCCGTGAGGATGACGATGCAGATGTTCACGAGGTTGTTGATGACCAGAATGGTAGCCAGCAACAGATCCACGTCCCCCAGCAGGCGCAGCACGGCGGCGGCCGAAGCGCTCCGTCTGCTCTTGAGCCGATTGACATCGTTGTGTGAAAGGGAGAAAAACGAGGTTTCGGCCCCCGACACGAGCGCCGAAACACACAACAGGCAGAGGGTCACCGCGCACAGCACGGCAAGACGCGGCTCAAAGCCGTTGAAAACGATCCACGAAGCGGTATCTTCCAAACTGCAAAGTATTGGTTAGTCGAACAGCGAGCCGCCCTTCGGCTCGTCCTTCTGATGCTGCGAGCCGCTGCCGGCATCGTCGCGCAGCACCTCTTTGCGGCCACCCGTAGCCTGAACGATGAACTTCGAGTTGCGGGTCTGGTAGGCCGGTTTGGCCAGCAGGGCCTCGATGTTGCTGTAACGCGTGGATTTGGCCCCGAGCATCACCTGCTCGACGGGGCGCTGTGCGAGACGGGGCTGCACGGGCTTGATCGGTTCGAGCACCGGAGTGGCCGGCTCCTGCGGAGCGGGATCCGGCTGCCGCACGGGCGGGACCAGCGGGTGCATGCCGTGCTCCTCCTCGTCGCCCTCGAAGCCGGTAGCCACCACCACCAGCTCGATGGCGTTGCCCAACTGCGGCTTCTCGCTCGTACCCCAGATGATGTTGGCGTTGTGCACCACCCCCCGGTCATCCTGCACGCTGGCATGTGTCTGGATGTACTCCAGGATGCGCACAACCTCCTCGTACATGAGCGAATCGGCGTCCGACACGGAGATGTTCAGCA
>FR891993.1:21857-22733 GCA_000434235.1 Alistipes sp. CAG:268
CCGCCTCGGCCCCGCCTTCGGCACGGTTGTCCCCCTCGGCCGTAGCAACGGCCATGTGGGCGCGGCCGCTGTCGTGCATCACCTTCGAGACATCGGCGAAATCGACGTTCACCAGATCGCTCTCGACGGTGATGATCTCGGCGATGCCCTTGGCGGCCGAGGCCAGGATGTCGTCGGCCTTGCCGAAGGCCTGCTTGAGCGAGAGGCGGCCGTAGATCTCGAGGATGTTCTCGTTGTTGATGATCAGCAGCGAATCGACATTCTGCCGCAACTCCTCGATGCCGCGGTAGGCCTGCTCATAGCGGATCTTGCCCTCGACGGCGAGCGGCGAGGTAACGATAGCCACGGTCAGCAGTCCCATCTCCTTGGCCAGCTTCGCGATCACGGGCGAGGCGCCCGTTCCCGTACCGCCGCCCATACCGGCCGTGATGAAGATCATCTTCGTACCGGCCTCCTCGAGGCGCTGCCGGATTTCGGGCAGCGTCTCCACGGCGGCACGGCGGCCGTTCTCGGGATCGTTGCCCGCACCGAGACCCTCGGCGCCGAGGCGGATCTTCTGCTCGACGGGGCTCTTGTCCAGCGCCTGCTGGTCGGTGTTGCAGACCATGAACGTAACGCCTCGGATTCCGAGGTTCCACATGTGGTTTACGGCATTACCGCCGGCACCGCCGACACCCACCACCATGATAATCGAACCCTCTGCCCGCGGGGCCTTGATCTCCGATATCAAATCGTCTGTCATATCGCTTGTCTTCTTTTTTCTCTGTTATTTTTCTCTCGTGCCAACCGCACCTATCGGACTCCAGCGGCATACCGGAACTCCGGTCCGTCGTATGGCGGTTGCCTCTCCGCGGCCGTTCCGACGCTCCGCAAGCC
>FR891993.1:22764-39128 GCA_000434235.1 Alistipes sp. CAG:268
GAGCCCGCCTGAACGGGGCACGGCTACAGATCGCCGGCTGTCGGCTAAATTTCCTCGTCCTCGGCGTGTGTGAAACTGCCGTTGATCTTGTCGATCGCCTTCTGGAAGATCGAGCCCCAGTCACGCTTGCGGCGGGGTTCCGCCACAGGAGTTGCGGGTTTCGGCTCCTCGGACGGCTCCTCGTCGGCCGGCTGCGGCGCAGGCTCGACAGGCGTCGGCTCGACAGGCGTCGGCTCGTGCACCGGACGCGGCGGCACGGGATGCGGCACGGAGGGAGCGCCGAAGCGCGGTGCAGTCGGCGTTCCCGGCTGCCGGGGCACGGCAGCACCCGGACGGTGCAGCTCGGCGGCCGGCACCGAATGGGGCACCGTCGTGGTGGTCACGGGAGCCGCCGGGCGCTCCACGAAGGAGCAGCCGCCCTGCTCGGCGCCCTTGAGCAAGATGCCGACGACGGTCGCATAAGCCGGATCGGCCACCCGGGCCTTCGACACCTCGGTGAGCCCGGCCTCGGGCAGGGCCACCCGCACGTCCATGCCCGTCAGGCGGCGGAACAGTTCATCGAGGTCCTTCAGTTTGGCCGACCCACCCGTCAGAACGATGCCGTAGGCGAGTTTGCCCGAGAATCCCGAATCGCGGATCTCCTGTTGCACGAACTCCACGATATCCGTAGCCCGCGCCTCGATCACCGTGGCGAGGTTGCGCAACAGGATGTCCTTCGCCTCGCGGGCCGTGCGGCCATTGACGCGGATGAGTTTGTCGTCCGAAGCCAGTTCGGCCACGGCCGAGCCGTATTTCTGCTTGAGGCTCTCGACGTGCTTTTCAGGAACGCTCATCGTCCGGATGTCGCGGTTGATAGCCGAGGCGCCCATCGGGATCGAGGCGATGTAGCGTACCACGTTGCGGTAGTAGACCGCCACGTCCGTCACGCCGCCGCCGAGGTCCACCACGGCCACACCCTCCTCCTTCTCGTCGGGGGTCAGCACCGACTCGGGAGCCGCCAGGGCATCGGGCACGACGCCCAGCATCTTGATGCCGAGTCGCTTGAGAGCCATTTCGAGCCGCTGCATCGGGGTCTTGAGGCAGAGAATGAAGTTGAACGTCGAGGAGAGTTTCTTGCCGAACGACCCCACGGGGTTCTGCACCTCCTGGTTGTCGTCCACGACGTAGTTCTGGGGCACGCGCTCCATGATCGACTCGTCGTCGGGAGCCTGCACGTTGCGCATGCGGTCGAAGAGCGCATCGACATCCTTGCGATTGACGCCGTTCTGCGGATCGTAGACGAAGACATGATCCGTATGCCGGGCGCAGCGGACGAAGTCGCCGGAGATACCTGCATAGGCCTCCGTGATGTGGATGCCGCACTGCTCCTCTGCCTCGGCAACGGCATCGCTGACCGCACGGCTCACCAGCTCGATGTTCTCGATCTTGCCGGCATGAACCCCCTCGACGGGTTTTGAAACGGCACATACGACATCGAGCAACCCCTCCGCCGTCTTCTCACCGACGGCGACGACGACTGACGAAGAGCCAAGGTCAATGGCAACGGTATAATTTTTTCTTTCCACGATACAATCCTTTTATTTCTTGCAAACCACCTGATTCCTGTATCTGACATCCACGGTGCGGTAGGCGTCCCACCCGACCGACGAAAGTCCGCTGCGGTAAAACCGCAGCAGTTTGTCGAACTTGCGCTCGGCATCCTCCGGACGTCCGAAGAGGATCGCAAAGCGGCCGCTGCGGGGTGTAAGTTCCAGTTCCAGAGCACCGCTCGAGGCTGTACGCGCGGTGATCTGCACCACCTCCGACCTCCAGAAATCATCCTCCTCGACAAGTTGTACAAAGGTAAGGAGTTTCATGAAATCTTCGTAGCTTTTTTCCAATTTTTTTTGCCGCTCGCGCTCCTTCTCCTGCTGGCGGGCGATCCGCTCGATCTCCTGTTCGATGACCCGTGCCCGATAGCGGTAAAGGCGGCGCAGACCGGCCTTTTTTTCACGCAGCTCCTCGACCCGGGCGTCGAAATCGGACGAACTCTCCATCTTCCACCAGCGGCGTTTGATCCGCATCCGCCGCAGAGCTGCCAGATCGCGGTCATTCTGCAGTTCGCGGCTGTAGAAGGGGTACTTCTCACGCTCGAGCTCGGCAATCCGCCCGTCGATCTCCCGTTTCCGTTCGTCGATCCACTCCCGCACGTCGCCCGAATAGGAGGCCGGGAAGGGCGGCCGGTAGGAGCCGGTGACCACGGGCACATAGAGCGACGAGGCGCGCGGTGCGGCGAAAACCACCCCCTCGGCCGTGGCATAGGCGTTCAACCCGTCGGTCAGCAGGCGCACAAGCGGCTTGCGCTGGCTGATGGAGATGTGGAGTGTCCCGTCGTAGGAGACGTAAACCACGGCCCGGTCCACAAACCCGTTACGGGCGATCAGCCGTTCGATACCCGCCAGATCGACCGCATCAACAGCCGTGCCGACCGTAGAGATTCCACTCTTGGAGATCCAGCGGCGCACCATTTCGACCGAAACCAGATGCCCCTGCGCGGTACTGTCCACCACCTCGATATCGACCCGCCCGACCTTGCGTTCCGACCGGGCACGGCGCGCCGAAGCCGCCGCCCAGATGATGTAGACGGCAACGGCACCCCAGAGGAGCGACAGCAGCGTATATTTGAGCGTGCGGTTCACGGCATCCTGTCCTTTTCAGCGCATGGCCCCCTTTCAGCTTTTGGCGCGCAGCCGTTCGGCCAGCGCATCACAGCAGGCATCGATGTTTCCGGCTCCGAACGAGATCACCACGTCGGTATCCATCCCGGCGACGGTTTCGGCCAGATCTTCGCGATCGACGATCCGGCAGGGCACGGTAACCAGGCCGGCGATCAGCGAGGAGGTCACCCCTTCGATCGGCTCCTCGCGGGCCGGATAGATCGGCAGCAGCACCACCTCGTCGGCGTGCGACAACGCCTCGGCGAACTCCCGGTAGAGATCGCGCGTCCGCGTATAAAGGTGCGGCTGGAAGAGCGCCGTGATCCGCCGTCCGGGGAACATGCGCCGCACGGAGGTGAGCGTGGCGGCCAGTTCGCGCGGGTGGTGCGCATAGTCGTCCATATAGACCTGCTTCGGGGTATTGACATAGAAGTCGAACCGGCGCTTCACACCCGAGAACGAGGCCAGCGCCTCGCGCACACGGCCGGCGTCGAGTTCGCTTCCCTCGGCCTTTGCCGCGCACCACGCCGAGGCGACGGCCGCCACGGCATTCTCGATGTTCACCCACCCGGGAACCCCGAGCGTGCACCCCTCGATGACACCCGACGGCGTCACCAGGTCGTAGCAGTAGTGACCGCCGCCGATGAGCGTCGCACGACGGGCGTAGAAGTCGCACGGCTCGTCGTACGAGTAGCGGTAGACCGTGATTCCGGGATTGTCGATCTTCAGGTCGAGCCCCTGTTTGATGATCAGCGCGCCGCCCGGCCGGATCTGCCCGATGAACTGCGAAAAGGCCTCCCGGACAGCCTCGTGCGTACCGTAGATGTCGAGGTGATCGGCATCGGCCGACGTCACCACCGCCACATCGGGATAGAGACGCAGGAACGAACGGTCGAACTCGTCAGCCTCTACCGCCAGCCTCGGTCCGTCGCCCAGCACGAGGTTGCCCCCGAAATTCTTCGAGATGCCCCCCAGAAAAGCCGAACCGCCTCCGGTCAGGGTCCGGTTGAGCCATGCGACCAGCGTAGAGGTCGTGGTCTTGCCGTGCGTGCCGGCCACGGCCATCACGTATTTGCCGGCAGCCAGGTGGCCGAGCATCTGCGAACGCTTCTCGACCGTGAAGCCGCGGTCGCGGAAGTAGCACAGTTCGCCGTGGTCGTGCGGCACGGCCGGCGTATAGACCACCATCGTGCTCTTCGGATCGAGGAACGGTGCGGGGATGAGCCGCACGTCGTCCTCGTAGTGGATCTCCGCCCCTTCGGCTTCGAGTTCGCCGGTCAGGTGCGAGGGGGTGCGGTCGTAGCCCGCGACCCGTTTGCCCTCGTGGAGGAAATAGCGGGCCAGCGCGCTCATCCCGATGCCGCCGATCCCGAGGAAATAGATATTTTCGAACTCCATAAATCCGTATTGTTTCAACAACCGGCCGCTACCGGTCCATCACCTTCAAAATCTCGTCCACGATGCGCTCCGCGGCGTCGGGCCGCGCCAGAGCCTCGAGGTTGCGGCTCATCGCCGCCAGCTGCTCACGATCCCGCAGGAGCGCCACGGCACGGTCCATCGCCCGCTCGAGACACTCCGCATCGGGCACCACCACGGCTGCCCCCTTCGCCTCGAGCGCCCGGGCATTCTTCGTCTGGTGGTCCTCCGCGACGTTGGGCGAGGGGACGAAAACCACCGGTTTGGCTACCAGACAGAGCTCCGAGACCGTTCCGGCACCGCTGCGCGACACGACCACGTCGGCCGCGGCATAGGCGTAATCCATGCGGTCGATGAAGGCCCCCTGCCAGACATGCGCCGCGGGGTGCGCCGCCAGGAAGGCCTGCATCTCCCGCTCGTAGTACTTGCCCGTCTGCCAGATCACCTGCACGGGGGCCTTGCCCTCCGTGCGGAGAATCCACGCCTTCATCATCTCGTTGAGCGAGCGCGTGCCGAGCGACCCGCCCACCACGAGCACCACCGGGAGGTCGGGCGTGAACCCGTAACAGGCCAGCGCCTCGGCGCGGTCGGCGCCCTGTTTCGAGAAACGTCCGCGCAGCGGATTGCCCGTCAGCACGATCCGGTCGGCCGGAAAGAAGCGTTCCATCCCCTCGTAGGCCGTGCAGATGCAGCGGGCGCGGCGCGAAAGGATCTTGTTCGTGACCCCCGCATAGGAGTTCTGCTCCTGGATGACGGTCGGCACGCCCATACGCTGGGCCGCCCACAACACCGGGGCGCTGGCATATCCGCCGAAGCCCACCACCGCATCGGCCCGGAAGTCGCGGATCGTCCGCCGCGCCAGGCGCAACGAGCGCAGTACCTTGAACGGCACGGCCAGGTTGTGCCAGTCCAGGCGGCGCTGCAGTCCCGCAATCGGCAGGCCCACGATCCGGTAGCCCAATGCCGGGACCTTCTCCATCTCCATCTTTCCCTCGGCCCCCACGAAGAGGAGCTCGACCTCATCGCCCAGACGCCGTTTGAGCGCCTCGGCAACCGCTACGGCCGGGTAGATATGGCCTCCCGTACCGCCACCCGAAAGTATTATGCGTTTCATTCCACGTATCTTCATTTTACCGGTTCCGGCCGGACCGGGAGGGTTCACCGCCGCATCCCGTTTCCGGCCCGCACCATTCATTTCCATCTATTTCACTACATACCGTCCCGGCACGGGCCACACTCAACGCCCCCAGTTGCCGCGGTCGAGCGACCGGTAGTTGATCGCCTCGGCAATATCCTGGGCCGCAACCTCCGCACGGCCGGCCAGGTCGGCGATCGTACGGGCTACCTTGCGGATGCGATCGTAGGCCCGGGCCGAAAGGGAGAGCCGCTCCATGGCCCGCTCCAGCAAGGATGCGGCCGCGGCATCGAGCCGACAGTATTCGTTCAGCAGGGCGCTGTTCATCATCGCATTCGTATGCACGCCCGCCACCCCGCGGAACCGCTCCTCCTGCTCCGCCCGGGCGCGGACGACCCGTTCGCGGATCGCGGCGCTCGGTTCGCCCGGCGTCCGGTCCGAGAGCTCGTTCGGCAGCACGGGAGTCACCTCCACATGCAGGTCGATACGGTCCATGAGCGGCCCCGAGATGCGGCTCATGTAGCGGTGGACCGCCCCCGGCGAGCAGACGCACTCGCGCGTCGGGTGGTTGTAGTAGCCGCACGGGCAGGGGTTCATCGCCGCCACGAGCATGAAATTGGCCGGATAGGCCACGCTGTAGCGTGCGCGCGAGACGACGATCCGTTTCTCCTCGAGTGGCTGGCGGAGCACCTCCAGCACGCTGCGTCCGAACTCGGGCAGCTCGTCGAGGAAAAGCACCCCGTTATGGGCCAGCGACACCTCGCCCGGCTGCGGCGACTGCCCGCCGCCGATCAGGGCCACCTGCGAGGTGAGGTGGTGCGGGGCCCGGAAGGGGCGCTGCGTCATCAACCCGCCCGCATGGCCCTTGCCGGCCACGGAATGGATCTTGGTCGTCTCGAGCGCCTCCTCGCGCGTCAAGGGCGGCAGGATCGTCGGCAACCGCCGTGCCAGCATCGTCTTGCCCGAGCCCGGGGAGCCGATCATGATCACGTTGTGCCCGCCGGCCGCAGCAATCTCCAGGGCCCGTTTCGCGAACGTCTGGCCCTTGACGTCGGCAAAGTCCTCGGCATAACGCTCCGCTGCCGCATCGGACGAATCCTCCGCGGCAGGACGTACCGCCTCGAGCGTCGTCTCGCCGCGCAGTGCCCCGAGCAACTGCCCGAGCGACCCGACACCGAGAACCTCGATCCCCTCGACGACAGCCGCCTCGGCCGCATTGTCCGCCGGGACAACCAGCCTCCGCAGTCCCGCATCGCGGGCGCATACGGCGATCGGGAGCACGCCGCGCACGGGCTTCAGCGACCCGTCGAGCGACAGTTCGCCCACAAACAGCGTCCCCTCGACCGCTTCGGCCGGGATGCGCTCCATCGCCGCAAGGATCCCCACGGCGATCGGCAGGTCGAAACCCGCGCCCTCCTTGCGGAGATCCGCCGGAGCCAGGCTCACGACGGTCTTGCGGCCCGACATCCGCTCTCCGATGTTGTCGAAGGCGGAACGGATCCGCTGTTCGCTCTCCTTCACGGCATTGTCGGGCAGCCCCACCAGGTAGAGACCCAGGCCGCCACCCGTGATATTGACCTCGACGGTCACCTTGACGGCGTCGATCCCGACAACCGCTCCGGCATATGTGCGGACGAACATAACGGTTTCTTCTTATCTATTCTTGCGCACCGGGCCCCGTCGGACGCCCCGACGGAGGCAGCTCCGGCCGCCTGCAGTCCATCGTCTTCGGCGCGCGTCAGAACGGCGCCTCATCATCGAGCGCACGCGGCTTCAGGTCGAACTCCGAACTGCCCGTCGCCGAACCCAGACCACCCGGGAAGCCGCCCGGGGTGACACCGCCCGAAGGCATGCCGTTCGAGCCGCTGGCATAGTCGTCGTAGGCCTGTTGGCTCTCGGAGGCCTGTCCGGGAGGCAGCATCGAATCGTCCATGTCGGCGAAGCGCGCCTGCTCCTTGAGGAAACGCAGGTTCACGTCGCACACGGCACCGTTACGGTGCTTGGCCAGGATGATCTCGGCCATGCCCGCCGTGGGCATGCCGTTCTCGTCCTGGTTGATGCCATAGTACTCGGGACGGTGGATGAAGGCCACGATGTCGGCATCCTGCTCGATGGCGCCCGACTCGCGGAGGTCCGAGAGCTGGGGCCGCTTCGAACCGCCGCGCATCTCGGTAGCGCGGCTCAGCTGCGAAAGGGCGATCACCGGGACGTTCAGCTCCTTGGCAATGGCCTTGAGCGTCCGCGAGATGAAGGCCACCTCCTGCTCGCGGTTGCCCTTCGTATCCTGGTTGCCGGTCATCAGCTGGAGGTAGTCGATGATGATGATCTTGATGTCGTTGTGGATCTTCAGACGCCGGGCCTTCGAGCGGAACTCGAAGACCGACAGCGCCGGCGTATCGTCGATGTAGAGCGGGGCCGAGCCCAGCGGCTTGGTGGCCGACTCGAGGTGGCGCCACTGCTCGGGCGTCAGGCGGCCCGACTTGATGTCGTTGCCCGGGAGGCCCGTCTCGGCCACGATCAGACGCATCATCAGCTGCACGGCCGACATTTCAAGCGAAAAGAAGGCCACGCCCTGCTCGTGGTCCACGGCCATGTTGCGGGCCATCGTAAGCACGAAGGCGGTCTTACCCATCGAGGGACGCGCCGCAACGATAATCAGGTCCGACAACTGCCAGCCGAGCGTCACGCGGTCGAGGGCCATGAAGCCCGACGGCACGCCGTTGAAGGCACTCGTGTTCTTCGAGGCCTCCTCGATCTGCATCAGCGCCCGGGCCAGGATCTCCTTCGACGACTGCACCGACCGCTTGACGTGCCCCTCGGCCACCTTGAAGATCTCCCCCTCGGCGAAGCCGATCAGGTCCGTGACGTCGGTCGATTCGTCGTACGAGCGGCGCTGGATCTCCGTGGCCGAACGGATCAGCTCGCGCTGCACGTATTTCTGGGCAATGATCTTGGCATGGAACTCCACGTTGGCCGCCGAGCCGACCTTCTGCGTGAGCTGCGCCAGATAGGCCGCGCCGCCCACCTTCTTCAGCTCCTTCTTGGCCTTCAGCCGCTCGGTCACCGTGTAGAGGTCGATGGGCTTGAGCTCCATCGACAGTTCCTCGATAGCCTTGTAGATCAGACGGTGCTCCTCGGTATAGAACGCTTCGGGGGTGACGAACTCCTGGACGGTGATGATGCTGTCCTTCTCGAGCATCAGGGCACCCAGCACCGCCTCCTCCAGTTCGACTGCCTGAGGGGGGACGTTGCCGTTCGTTTCGGTCAAAGCATCATAGGCCTCCCGATTGCGGGAGGAGGGTCTAAAATCTTTCGCCATCGTATCGGAATCTTTCAGAGGTCAAAAGTAGCGATTCGTGCCGACATATCAAAACAGAGCAGGCAGAGTTTTTTGCCGTCCCGGCCGAAAGGCGCTGACCGACAGACGATCCGGCCGGGATCACTCCCTGACGCCCAACTCGCGGCGCGAGACGGCGAGTGCGGCGAGGCTGATGCGGCATCCGGGCACGGCACGCAGGATCTCCGAGGCGCACGAAAACAGCGTGGAGCCCGTAGTCATCACGTCATCGACCAACAGGATGTGGCGGCCGGCGAGCCGTTCGGGCCGGCGCACGGCAAAGGCCCCCTCGACATTGGCGGCCCGCTCGCGGCGGCTCTTGAGGGCCTGGCTCGCGGTGTTCCGGCGCCGCCGCACGCTGTGCCGGTCCACCGGAACCCCCAGCTCCGCGGCGATTCCCTCGGCCAGATACTCCGACTGGTTGTAGCCCCGCCGGCACCGCTTGAAGGGGTGCAGCGGCAGCGGGACAACCACATCGATCCCGTCGTAGAGGCCGCTCTCGCGCAGGCAGCGCCCGTACCACACCCCCATCTCCCGGGCCGTGCGCCAAGCTCCGCGGTACTTGAAGGAGTGGATCAGCCGCCGCCAGCCGCTCCCGTGCACGAAGAAGAGAAATCCCGAGGCACGCTCGACGGGAACCAGTCCCCAACACTTGCGCAGCACGGGGTTGTCGGCCTCGCGCCAGTAGCCCGTCAGGGGCGCCGTCGCCCGGCAGAGCGTGCAGACGCACCGCTCGCCGCGTACAAGAGGCTCCCCGCAGACGGCGCAGCGGGGCGGGAAAAACAGCGACGCCAGGTCGGAGAGGATATCACTGAGGATCGACATTGACCACGACGGTGACGGATTTGAAATCGGCGAGGGCGCCGAATCGCGTCAACTCGGCCCCGAGCAGTTCGCGGGCCCGGGCGAAGGAGGCGCCGCTCTCGATCTTCAGGAGCAGCGACAGCAGGTATTCGCCCCGGATGCGGTCCACGGGCGGCGTCATGGGGCCCAGCAGGCGCCTCCCGAAGCGCGTGCGCAGTCCCGAGGCGAGCTCCGCGGCGGCACGGCGCAACAGCATCGGGTCGCGGTGGCGGAGCGTCAGAGAGGTGAGCCGCGCATAGGGCGGGTAAAAGAAGGACTCACGCTCGGCAAGCTGCTCGCAGGCCATCGCCTCGTAGTCGCCCGCCGCAACCTGGCGGATGACGGGATGGCCCGGCTCGGAGGTCTGGATCACCACCTCCCCGCCGTCGGCGCGGCGCCCGGCCCGTCCGGCCACCTGCATCATCAGCTGGAAGGCCCGCTCGGAGGCCCGGAAGTCTGGGTTGTTGAGCAGGTTGTCGGCATTGAGGATGCCCACGAGCGAGACGCCCCCGAAGTCGAACCCTTTGGTGATCATCTGCGTGCCGACCAGTATGTCGGTCCGGCGCTCGGCAAAATCGGCAATGATGGCATTGAAGGCCCGCTCGGAGGTCACGCTGTCGCGGTCGAGCCGGGCCACGCGCGCCTCGGGGAAGACGCGGGCAATCTCCTCCTCGATCTTCTCGGTCCCGAAGCCCACCGGCACGACGTCGGTCACCCGGCACGAGGGGCATTTGGCCGGCACCGGTTCCGTATGGCCGCAGTAGTGGCAAACGAGTTTTGACCCGTTCTTGTGGTAGGTCAGCGTCACGTTGCACTGGGGGCAGCGCGCCGTCCAGCCACACTCGGTGCAGGCGACGTAGGGCGAGAAGCCGCGGCGGTTCTGGAAGAGCATTACCTGCTCGCCCCGGGCAAGTGTCTCGCCGATCCGGTCGAGCAGCAGTTTGTTGAAGTGGGCATGCCGCTCGCCCCGCCGCGCGGCGCGCAGCGTATCGGAAACAAGCACGGCGGGAAGGCGGCCCGCACCGTAGCGCTCGCTCAGTATGGCGTACCCGTACTTGCCGCTCCGGGCGTTGAGCCACGACTCGAGCGACGGCGTCGCGCTCCCGAGCAGCGTGCGTCCGCCGAACAGGCGCGCCATCACCACGGCGCAGTCGCGCGCGTGGTAGCGCGGCGCGGGCTCGGTCTGTTTGTAGCTGGCATCGTGTTCCTCATCGACAATCACCAGTTGCAGGTGTTTGAGCGGCAGGAAGATCGACGACCGCACGCCGACGACAAACTCGCCCCCCTCGGAGCGACTCAGGCGCAGATAGGTCTCCGTGCGGCGGCGGTTCGTGAGTTTCGAGTGGTAGGCGGTGACACGGCTGCCGAAGATCCGCTCCATGCGCTCGATGAGCTGCGCCGTGAGGGCGATCTCGGGGACGAGCAGCAGCACGTCGCCCCCCGAGCGGAGCACCTCGGCGATCAGATGGATGTAGATTTCGGTCTTGCCCGATCCGGTGATACCCTGCAGCAGGGCGGTCGAGCGCCCTTCGGCGTAGGCTGCGCGCAGGGCGGAGAGCGCCTGCTGCTGGTGGGACGTCAGCTCCGGCAGACGGAAGGCCGAGCCGCCGCACTCGACCGTGCGTTCCCGCTCGGCCACGGTGATCCAACCCTTGCGTTCGAGGGTGTGGAGCACACTCCGGTCGGCACGCAGCAGACGGCGAGCCACCTCACCCGTTGCGATGCGGGTCCCGTCGCCGGCCGAGGCCAATTCGAGCAGCGTCTCGTACTGCTTCGGGGCCCGGCGTTCGATACGTTCGCAGAGTTCATGGAAGCGCTCTTCGTCGCACAGCGCGGGAGCCAGAGCGACGTAACTCTCCGTGCGGGGGCGGAACTCCTCCTCAGAGAACTCCTCCTCCGTATCACCCGAAGGCTTCATCAGCGAAGGCAGCGCCACGCGCATCACCTCGCCGACCGTACACATGTAATAGGAGGCAATCCACTCCCACAGCGCACGCATCGGCGCCGAGAGCAGCGGCACATCATAGAGGATGCGCGAGACGGGTTTTACGGTCTTGAAATCGGGACGGCGGTCATGGATCCGCCACACAATCCCGGTGTAGAACCTGCGGGGGCCGAACTGTACGGCCACGGCCTGACCTTCGGCAAGGGAGAGGCCGTCGGGTACGGCGAACGTATAGGCCGGCTGCGCCAGCGGCAGCACGATATCGGCATACCGGGGCATCAGGGTTTGCTGATCGCCTGGAAGCCCTTGCCGTAGACGCCCATCACCGAACCCACCGACATGAAGGCATCGGGATCGATCGTCTTCACGAACTTGAGGATCATAGCGGTTTCACGCTTGCGGCACACCACCATGACCACCTTCGAGCGCTCCTTGGTGTACCACCCCTGGGAATCGAGCAGCGTCACGCCGCGGTGGACATTCTGCGCGATGGCGTCGGCCATCTTTTCGTAGTCGTGCGTGACGATGAGCACCTGGCTCGACTGCTGGTTGCCGGCCATGATCATATCGACGGTATATCCCACGACGGCAGTCATCACGTAACCGTAGATCACCGTATCGATGTGGAATCCGACGAGCAGAGACGAACCGATGATGACGAAATCCGAAAAGATGAGGATCTTGCCATAGCTCACCGTACGGTACTTGTTGATGATCATCGCCACGATGTCGGTACCGCCCGTGGAACCTCCCTGTGCAAAACACAGCGCAATACCGATACCGGCCAGAATACCGCCCAGAATCACCGCGAGGATACGCTCCAGATGGAGGAAGTCGCCCTCCGGGAGCACCGACTGCCAGAAGTTCATGCCCAGGGAGATGACCACCACGCAGAAGATCGTCTTCACGCCGAAGTTCCAGCCGATGATGAATCCCGCGATGAGAAGCAGCACGGCATTGAGGAAGAAGACCATCGTACCGATCTGGATGTCGATGCCGACCTGCTCGAGGGCATGGCACAGCACCAGCGAGAGGCCCGCCGCACCGCCGCCCGTACCCTTGACGGGCATGATACAGCCAATCCAGCCGAACGAGTACAACATCATGCCCAACGACATCAGGAAGTACTCCTTGATGGTTTTCAGGACGGTTTCGAAGGTAAGCGTTTTCATAGGACGCACAGGGTTTAGCGTTACTTTTCCTACAAAGATATAAAAAATTCGCCTTGATAGGCATTGCGTTCGGCCAATCTTTTTTCGAGCAGCGCCCAAAGCTGTTCGTTGCGGATCAGGCCCCAGTTCCGGCCGTAGTGATAGCGCGGCGGCGCCTCCGAGGCGAACCGCTCGACAACCAGGTCGGGACGCAGCCGGCGGAGAATCTCGACGAAGAGATCGATGTACTCCTCGACGGCCCAGAAGCGGAACCGCCCGGGGGAGGCATCGTATTCGGCCGCCATCGGCGTCCCGCGGAAGACCTGCAGCTGGTGGAACTTCACTGTCGTGAGCGGCAGGGAGTTGATCTCTGCGGTCTGCGCGACAAGCTGCGCATCGCTCTCGCCCGGAAGCCCGAGGATGAAGTGCGCGCCGACGGGGAGCCCCCTGGCGGCAGTCATCTCGACGGCCCGCCGGGCGCAGGCGAAGTCGTGGCCCCGGTTCACGGCCCGCAGCGTGGCATCAAAGGTCGATTCGATACCGTACTCGACAGCCACATACCGGTCGCGTGCCAGCGAGGCGAGCAGGTCGAGCGTCGGGTCATCCACACAGTCGGGACGTGTCCCGACGATGAGGCCCGCAACGTCAGGGTGTGACAGCGCCTCGCCGTAGAGCGTCTGCAGCCGCTCAAGCGGCGCATAGGTGTTGGAGTAGGACTGGAAATAGACCAGGTAGCGCTGCGCACCGCGGTAGCGCCAGCGGTGGAAGGCAATCCCCTCGTCGATCTGCTGCCGGATGCTTTTGGCCGGGTTGCAGTAGGAGGGGGTGAAGGCCCCGTTGTTGCAGAACGTGCAGCCGCCGCGGCCGATACGCCCGTCGCGGTTGGGGCAGGTGAACCCGGCATCGACCGAGAGTTTCTGCACCCGCCCGCCGAACAGGCGCCGGAAATAACCCGCATAGGAGTTGAAGCGGCGCGTATCGCCCCACGGATAGGCCATCGGCTACAGGCCCCAGTCGGAGGCTTTGTACGAATCCTTCGGTGCGTTGGGCACGTTCGGGAAGTAGGTGAAGCCGGTGAGCTCCTCCAGCTCGGCGATCGAATACATGTCCTTCGACGAGACCTGCTTTCCCTTGAGGGCATTGTTGTGGCAGCGGACGAAGGCTGCGCACATCAGCTCGTCGGCCGAGCACTCCATCACCGACTTGCCGGTATTGCCCTTCTTGGTCCGCAATACGGCGATGTAGAACATCGTGGGACATGAGACATCGTTCCGGTTGCCGAACGAAATCTTCTTGGGCGAAGCCGTATTGCCGTAACGGTCCTCATAGCGGTCGAAGTAGGTTCCGATCACCAGATAGGTCGTATCGGTGCAGACCTTCGTGTCGATCCAGTCCTCGAGAAGGTTCCAGCCGCCACCTCCGGTATTAAACCCCGAGGAGTACTGTGGTGCAATGTTCGAGAAGTAGAAGACCTGCTCGTTCACCGCCCTCGAATAGGTCCGTTCGGCCGAACCGAGCATGTGGCCATTGTTACAACCGCTGTCAGCTGCCTTGCCGTAGTACTGGATACCCGAAGGGATGTCGGGATCGGCCTTGTAGGCATTCGTCCGGTTGGCAGTCCCCTCGTAGCAGGCATGACGCGGGGCAGCAACCCAGACCGGACAGTGGTGCTCGGCGCTGAAGCAGACCGTGTAGTTGCGGGCCTTGTTGCCGCGGATCGTCAGGTCGGGACAGAGGTGGTAGGCATAGTAATAGTCGCTGTTCGACTCCTGCTCGGCGAGCAGCTCGGGCCATCCGAAGTACCTGGTCGGCCCGGAAACACCGCCACCGTCTCCATCGCCATCACCATCACCATCGCCATCACCGTCGCCGTCACCTCCGCCGTCACCGGGAAGGGTCGTGAACTCGGCGCCGTCGCTCAGGATCCGCGAGGCTCCCAGCTTCACGTAGGCGTGGACCCGATAGCTGGTTTCGGGATCCAGACCGGTCAGGCGGGCCGAAATCGCATTGCGCTCAAATTCGGTGACCTTCACCGTCCGGTAGTCTTCGGCAGCCTCATCGGCCGGACCGTAGGCGAAGCCCCGCTCGAGTCCCGGATAGTCGTTGAGCGTGAACCCGGCCCGGCTGTTCACGTCGGCTGTAGTCGAGCCGACCGAGACCACCTCGGGCAGCGAGAAGCTGAAACGGGTAGCGGCATCGTCCCCCTCCTTGCAGGAGACGCACAGTGCGGCAATGCCGCAAAAAAGAAAAAGTAGCGTTTTCATCTATTATGATACGGTAAAGTAAAAAATTCGGTCAATCCCGGTTTTTCGAGTCCATCCAGATCGTGACGGGCCCGTCATTGACCAGCGCCACCTGCATGTCAGCGCCGAAACGCCCCGTGGCGACGGGTTTCCCGACCAACGCGGCGACCCGCTCGACGAAGCGTTCGTAGAGCGGCCGCGAAACGGGCTCGGGGGCCGCATGGATGTAACTCGGACGGTTGCCCTTGCGCGTGGAGGCCTGCAGCGTGAACTGGCTGACGACAAGCACCTCGCCCCCGGTCTGAAGGAGATCGAGGTTCATCACGCCGGCCTCATCGTCGAAGATGCGCAGGCGCACCAGTTTGCCGGCCAGATATTCCAGATCCTCGTCGGTATCTTCCGTGCCAACCCCGACGAAGACAAGCAACCCCGCCCCGATCCGGGAACAGCACACGCCTCCGATCGTGACGGAGGCCTCGCGAACTCGCTGAATCAACAGTCTCATGGCATCACCGGTTTTCGAAATAGGCCCACAGGTTGTCGCCCGCCGGAACGGGGGCCGTCACCGACACGGGTTCGTGGCGCACCGGGTGGTCGAACTCCACGCAGCGCGAGTGGAGCGAGATGCCGCCCCCGGGCAGCGAGCGCTTCGCCCCGTACTTGAGGTCACCGCGGATCGGGCAGCCGATCTTCGACAACTGCGCGCGGATCTGGTGGTGGCGGCCGGTGAGCAGTTCGATGCCCAGCAGCGTATAGTGCGTCCCCACGCCGAGCGTCTCGTAGCGCAGGCGGGCCTCCTTGGCATCGCCCTTCGGAGCGTCATAGGCCCGCGAGCGGTTGGTCTTGCCGTCGCGCAGGATGTAGTGGCGCAACTCGCCCTGCTCGGGATCGGGCGTCGCCTCGGTCAGCGCCCAGTAGACTTTTCGGATGCGCCCCTCGCGGAGCATCTCGTTGAGGCGCGTCAGCGCCTTCGAGGTCTTGGCGAAGAGTACCGCCCCGCTCACGGGACGGTCGATGCGGTGCACCACGCCGAGGAAGACCTCGCCGGGTTTGGCGTCGCGCCGCTTGATGAAGGCCTTGATCTGGTCCTCGAGGGCGCTCTCACCCGAAGGGTCGGGCTGCACCAGGTCGCCGCAGTGTTTATTGACAATTAGCAGGTGATTGTCCTCGTAGAGAATGTCGTCGGGTGAGAACATCGTCGCAGGGTTACAACTTGAAGGTAAAGGGAAGCAGTAGCGTCGCGGAGGAGACCACCGAGGCCGTTCCGCCGCCGGACATGATCACCCGCAGGGGCGCTCCCTGCCGCCGTTCGACATCGACCAGCACCTGACGGCACTGTCCGCAGGGATAGCACTCCCGCTCGGAGGGGTCCGAAGCGATGGCCAGCGCCTCGATCGGGTCGTCGGCATGGTTGGCCTGCGCATAGAAGAGCAGCGAACGTTCGGCGCAGAGCCCCGCAGGGAAAACCTCGCTCTCGAAGTTGCTGCCACGGAGGATCCGCCCGCTGCGCAGACGCGCCGCAGCGCCGACCCGGAAGTGCGAATAGGCCGCATGCGCCGAAGCCGAAGCCTGCTCGGCCTCGGCGACCAGCCGGCGGG
>FR891993.1:39151-44339 GCA_000434235.1 Alistipes sp. CAG:268
CCCCAGCCGGCGGTCGGGCTCCGGGAGCTCCGACAGCGCGGCGTAATGCTCGTAGTCGAAACAAATCTGCTTTACCATAAACAATGCATTTTTGCAACCCCTGAAATTTCAGGGGAAAAGTAAACAAAGATAATACGAAAAAACGGAAAATCCGAATTCCGGTGCACTTTTCACCTCCTTTTCCCTCCGAACCGGCACAAAAAAAGCGGGCGCCCCTCGTAGAGCGTCCGCCTTTGCCCGTCGGCCGCCGGCCGTCATTCGAGTACGAACTTCGCCTGCACGCCGTATTCCAGCTTGATCGTCTTGAACTCGAGCGGATCCTCCTCCGCGACACTCTCCGCATCGGCCACAGCCTTTGCGCTGCGCATCAGCACCGCATTATCGTACATGACCGGCAGCACGTTGCTGTTCGAGTCGTAGATGTAGAAGCACTTGCCGATCGTCTGTCCGATGGCGCCGGCCATCTCTTGCGCGCTCTCCCGGGCGTTGCGCATGGCCTCCAGACGCACCTCCTGCTTGTATTTATCCAGCTGCGAGTGGGTCACCTTCAGGATCGAAATGTTCGAGATCCCCAGGTCGTCGAGCGCCTGCCAGACCTTTGCCACCTCGCCCGACGACCCCAGCTGGAGCTGGTACTTGGCCATAGCCACCGAAGTGTTCTTCTTGAAGAACTCGCTCGAGAGGTTGGCCATCTTGAGCTGCTTCTCGACATCGACCCCGAGCTTCCGGAGCACGGCAACCATGTCGCGCTGCTGGCTCTCGACCGAGATCTTGCCCTTCGAATCGCGTTCGTTGATGACGATCTGTAGATAGAATTCATCGGGTGTCAGCTCCTTCTCGGCCCGGCCCGTGACCTGGATATAGCTGGGATAGGCCTCCTGCATCTGTGCCGCTGCGGGGAGCGCCATCAGCGCCACGACCGCCATTGCAATCAGTTTTTTCATAATCGTTACCGTTTTTAGGGTTTTCGGAAAATTCCTTTGCAAATTAAACGCCGGAGCGGGCAGGTTACTGCGTCGGAAAGCGGGCGATTCACCCGCTGTTGCGGGCGGTTCACCCGGCAAACGGGCTTCGGAATGCGGAAAACGGAGGTCTGCACGGCCCACGACGGGCCGGGAATACACTCAGCGGCGCACGAGTTTCACGACATTTTCCACGTGGTGTGTGTGGGGAAACATGTCCACCGGCTGCACGGCCTCCACACGGTAGGCACCGTCGAGCAACGCCAGGTCGCGGGCCTGCGTAGCGGGATTGCAGCTCACGTAGACGATCCGCCGGGGTGCGGCGCGCAGGATGACCTCGATGACCGGCTCATCGACTCCCGCCCGGGGCGGATCGAGGATAATGACGTCGGGACGGCCGTTCGCCTCGACGAAACGGTCGTCGAGCACCTCCTTCATGTCACCGGCATAGAAGACCGTGTTGGCGATGCCGTTCAGGTCGGAGTTGATCTTCGCGTCGGCAATCGCCTCGGGGACGTACTCCACGCCCACGACCTTCCGGCAGCGCGACGCACAGAAATTGGCGATGGTTCCCGTACCGGTATAGAGGTCGTAGAGGATGTCGCCGGGCTGCAGGTCGGCAAAGTCGCGCGCCACCTTGTAGAGCTCATAGGCCTGCTCCGAATTGGTCTGGTAGAACGACTTGGGACCCACCTTGAAGCGCAACCCCTCCATCTGTTCGATGATGTGGTCCTTGCCGCGCCAGCAGACCGGATCGAGGTCACCCACCGAGTCGTTGAGTTTCGTATTGACCACATAGAAGAGCGACGTGATCCCGGGGAAGTGCTCCGCGAGGTGGTCGAGCAGCGCGCCGATCCGTTCGCGGTCGTCGGCTCCGAAGACGACGATCACCATCACCTCCCCCGTCGAGGCCGTGCGGACGATCATGTTGCGCATGAGCCCCGTATGTTCGCGGGCGTTGTGGAACGTATAGCCGTGCTCGAGGCAATAGCGGCGGACCTCGGTGCGAATGGCGTTCGACGGTTCGGGCTGCAGCCAGCACTTGCGGATGTCGAGCACCTTGTCGAACATGTTCGGGATGTGGAACCCCACGGCGGGTGTCGCCTCGATATCGCCTCCGGCCGCCACCTCTTCGCGCGTGAGCCACCTGCGGTCGGCAAAAGTGAACTCGAGTTTGTTGCGGTAGAACTGCGTACGGGCCGAGCCGAGGCAGGGTGCGATTTCGGGCAACTCGATCTTCCCGATACGCGTCAGCTGGTCGCGAACCTGCGCCGTCTTGAAGGCCAACTGTTCGGTGTAGGGCAGGTTCTGCCACTTGCAGCCGCCGCATACGCCGAAGTGCTCGCAAAAGGGTTCGGCACGCAGCGGCGAGCGTTTCACATACTCGACGACGTAGCCCTCCATGTAGCGGCGCCGCTTCGAGCGGATCTGTACGTTCACCACATCGCCCGGCACGGTCATCGGCACGAAGACCACCACGTCCTGCCAGCGCCCCATGGCCTTGCCTTCGGCCGCGAGCGTCGTTATCTCCAGCCCCTCGATCAGGGGGTAGTTTGCTTTCTTTCTTGCCATATTTCCGGTATTGTGCGGCAAAGGTAACAAAAAATCACCCGTTTCCCTCCTTTTTCCACTTCGCGCGCTGCCGGACACCGCCGAGCCAGAAGCCCAGGGCGAAGGGGCCGCCGATCAGTACGGCGAGCGCCAGCACGACATAGAGCAGGATCCGTCCGACAAGCCCCGGCACGGCATCGAGCGCCGAACGCACGAGCTCCTCGCCCGTGGTGCGGAGCTGCCCGATGAGCGCCTCCCGTTCCTGCGTGACGTAGCCCTGCAGAGCCATCCGCTGGCGGTCGAAGAGGCCGAAAGCCTCCTCAACCGAGGCGTTCATTGTCCAGATCAGCTGCGTGACCTGTCCGTTCATCTCCTCCAACACGCGGTCCGAGATCTCAGGCAGGTGCTCCGCCACGGCGACCATACGGCCGAAATCGCGCTCGAGCGAGTCGAGCTGCGCTCCGATCTGCGAGCGGAGGCTGTCCTGCCGGAGCTGCATCTCGAGGATGTCCTTCGACCACCCGAGCGTATTGGACAATTGCTGCGTCTGCCCGCTCACGCGGTCATTGACATCGGCCAGCACCTCGGCAATCGAGCCGGTGGCATAGTTGTGCTCCACCCCGTGCTCGCGCAGGTACTCGAGCCAGGCGAGGGTCGTGTTGTCCACGGCGTCGCCCTCCGGAGCGGGATGCCCGGCAAGATACTCTCCGACGAAACGCTCCATGAGCGCATAGCGCTCCTCGGGCAGCATCTGGCGGGCCAGGCGGGCGATGCGCGCATCGAGCCGGCGGGCCGTCCGCCGGGCGATGTCGCTCTGCGCGCCGAACAGAAGCGAGTCGGGCCGCGCGGCGAACGACGCGTCCATCCGCCGGCACAGCATCCAGAGGTCGGAGAGCGCCACGTCGGGGATACCCTGCATGGCGGCGGAGACCCCGGCGCGCGTGGCCCGGATCTTCCACTGCACGGCAGCAATGCGCACGGCGGGATCCGACGAACGTTCGACGATCGAGTCGGCCGCCGCAGCCACCTCGCCGGCCATGTCGTAGTAAAACCCGCGGGTCATCGTCCTCAGGTTCATCTCCTCCTTCGGGAGCGGGTCGCCCGTGGCCACGGCCACCTTCAGCAGCGAACACCCGGCAAAGGCTGCCGCCACCAGAAGTGCGGCCACCGTCTTTACGATCGTATGCATCTGCATGTCGGTATGTTTTTCTACGGATACACGCAATTACCGCTCCGCTTTGCGCAGCATCTCGCGGATGTAGCGCAGCGCCACGGGATGGCCCGCCTCGGGCATGTTGCCGTGGTCGTAGCCGTCGAACTCGAGCAGCCGCACGTCGGGATGGCCCACGATCCGCATCATGCGCCAGAAATAGGCGTTCTCCTCGTAGCGGCCGAGCATCTCCAGTTCGCGGTCGCCCGAGAGGATGAGCATCGGCGGCGCATCGGCCCGCACGTGGTTCATCGGCGCCATGTCATCGACCAGCGGCTGCGTGTCGGGCAGCCCCAGCTCGCTGCGGCGCGCAAAGTGCGTCACCGCCTGGCCGCTGTAGGGGATCAGGGCCATGAAGGCCGTATCGGGATCGATTCCGTAGGGGGCAAGCCACCGCTTGTCGAGGCCGATCATCGAGGTCAGGTAGCCGCCGGCCGAGTGCCCGGCAACAAAGATCCTCTCCGGATCACCCCCGTAAGAGGCGATGTGTTCGACAACCCACGCGGCGGCCGCAGCAGCATCCGCCACACAGTCGGCCACCTTCACCTGCGGCACAAGGCGGTACTCCACGCCGACGACCGCCATGCCGTGTCCCTTCAACGCCTCGGGGATCTCGCGGCGACCGCCCGACAGGCCTCCGCCGTGAAACCAGATGATTGTCGGAAAACCCTTCGCATCGGCCGGGAGATAGATATCCAGGCGGCACATCGAGTCGATGAGCGGGTCGCCCGACGCGGAGCGGTAGGCGATATCGCGTACCGTACGGCAGTCTCCGTCGGATGCAAGGCCCTGCAGCGAAAGGCACAGGGCGAAACAGAGAACAAGGATAAGTCGTTTCATGTGCAAGATTTTCGATTCGGGTGTTAAAGATAGGTAAAATCCCGCAAAAAGCGCTATCTTTGCGAAAGTAAACTTTCGCGGGGCGCACCGCCGACCGGGCACGCCCGACGGGCTCCGGAGCGCCGCCCCGCCCCCAAAAAAGAGATCCGAGACATGTTGAAAATCGCCTGCCTGCCTTTCAATCCGATACAGGAGAACACCTATGTCCTCTGGGACGAGACGAACGAATGCGTCGTGATCGACGCCGGGAACAGCTCGCCGCGCGAGGATGCCGCCCTGGACAACTTCATCGCCGAGCACGGGCTGAAACCCGTCCTGGCAGCCAACACCCACGGGCACTTCGACCATACCCTGGGCGTCGAACACCTCAAGCAGCGCTACGGAATCCCGTTCGCCCTCTCGTCGAAGGACACATTCCTGCTCGAAAACGCCGCCACGAGCGGCTCGATCTTCGGCGTGAAGGTCGGTGCCATGCCCACCGTAGAACGCGACCTGGACGGCGAACAGGAGATCCGCTTCGGAAAGACCACCCTCCGCGTGCTCCGCACGCCGGGACATACGCCGGGCCACGTCGCCTTCTTCGACGAGGGGTCGAAGTCGCTCTTTACGGGCGACACGCTCTTCC
>FR891993.1:44344-112646 GCA_000434235.1 Alistipes sp. CAG:268
CTTTGCGGGCGACGCGCTCTTCCGCGAGTCGATCGGCCGCACGGACCTGCCCGGAGGCGACTACTCGTGGATCATGCGCTCGATCCTCGACGTGCTCGTCCCGCTGGGCGACGAGGTACACGTCTACCCGGGCCACGGCCCCGAATCGACCATCGGCCACGAGGTGCTCTACAACCCCTTCATCGTCGAGGTGCTCAACGAGGAGGTAAACTACAAAGGCTGACCCGACCCCCGTGAAGACACTCATACACCGAATCCTCTACCGCACGCTGCCGTTCGAGGGCTACCTGCGCGCCGTAAGCCGGATGTTCTTCGTCTGGCAGCGGCTCGGCATCGGCCGCTACGCCCCCGCCACGGAGTATGTCTACCACCTCGGCCGGCTTGTCCGGCGGGGCGACACCTGCATCGACATCGGCGCCAACCTCGGCTACTACGCCCGGACGATCTCCCGCCTCACGGGTCCCGAAGGGCGGGTCTACGCCGTGGAGCCCGTAGAGCCGATCCGCTGCGTGCTGGAGCGCAACCTGCGCCGCTGCCGCAACGTCGAGATCCTCCCCTACGCGCTCGGCACCGAATCCAGGAAGGTAACCATGGGCAACGACTCGGCACGCGAGACGGGCTACTTCGGCACGGGGCAGAACTTCGTGAACGACAGCGGCCGACAGACCGACACGGCCTTCACTGCCGAAATGCGCCGCGGCAGCGAACTTTTCGCCCGGCTCGAAAGGCTCGACTTCATCAAGTGCGACATCGAGGGGTACGAGGTGGTGGTTATGCATGAGATGCAGCCCCTGCTCGAACGTTTCCGCCCCACGGTGCTCATCGAGACGGGCGGTGCGAACCGCCCCGAGATCATCCGGCTGTTCACCGGTCTGGGATACGCAGGATACACGCTCGAACACGGACGCGAAGTGCCGCTCACCGAAGATTCAACGAAAGACATCATATTCCGCCATGCGCATTGACATCATATCCTCGGTTCCCGAACTGATGACCTCGCCCCTGAACGAGTCGATCCTCAAGCGGGCGCAGGAGAAGGGATTCGTGCAGATCGTCGTACACAACCTCCACGACTACGCACACGACCGCCGCAAGACCACCGACGACTACCCGTTCGGCGGCGAAGCGGGCATGGTCATGAAGTGCGAGCCGGTCTTCGAACTCGTCGAGAAACTCCAGAGCGAGCGAACCTACGACGAGATCATCTACACCTCGCCCGACGGCATCCGCTACGACCAGCACGAGGCCAACCGGCTCTCGACGCTCGGCAACATCATCATCCTCTGCGGCCACTACAAGGGCATCGACCACCGCATCCGCGAGCACCTCATCACACGCGAGATCTCAATCGGAGACTACGTGCTCACAGGGGGCGAACTGGCCGCCTGCATCATCGCCGACTCGGTCGTGCGGCTCATTCCGGGAGCGATCGGCGACGAGGCCTCAGCCCTGACCGACTCGTTCCAGGACAACCTGCTGGCCCCGCCCGTCTACACGCGGCCCGCGGAGTTCCGCGGCTGGCGGGTCCCCGACGTGCTGCTCTCGGGCAACTTCGCCCAGATCGAGAAGTGGCAGGACGAGCAGGCCTGGGAGCGCACCAAACGCCTGCGGCCCGACCTGCTCGGGGAGGAGTGACCCGACACGGACCTGCCGCAGACGGTCTTCACGCGAGCCGGCGACACCGGAAAAGCAGAAAACCGAACCAAAGAGCGAAGAGATGAAATACTACCTCATAGCCGGGGAGCCTTCGGGCGACCTGCACGGCGCCAACCTGATCGAAGGGCTCAGGAAGGCCGATCCCGAGGCGGAGTTCCGCTTCTGGGGCGGCGACCGCATGGCCGAGGCGGGCGGCAGGCAGAACCTCCGCAAGCACTACCGCGAGACCTCGTTCTTCGGCATCGTGCAGGTGCTGAAGAACCTCCGCACGATCCGCCGCCAGATGCGCGAGTGCCGCGAGGATGTGGCCGCATGGCGACCCGATGCGCTGATCCTGATCGACTACCCGGGATTCAACATGAAGATGGCCCGCTGGGCCAGCGGGCACGGCATCCGCACGTTCTACTACATCGCCCCCAAGGTGTGGGCCTGGCGGGAGTGGCGCGTGAAGTCGATCCGGCGCTACGTGGACCGGCTCTACATCATCTTCCCCTTCGAGCGGGACTACTTCCCCCGCCACGGCATCGACCCCGTCTTCGAGGGCAACCCGCTCGTCGATGCCATCGAGGCGCGGCGTCCGACGCTGCCCGACGGCGATGCATTCCGCCGCCGCAACGGGCTCGACAACCGTCCGATCATCGCCCTGGTGGCAGGCAGCCGCCGCGGCGAGATCCGCGACAACCTCCCGCTCATGGCCCGGCTGGCCGAGCGGTTCCCCGACCGGCAGTTCGTCGTAACGGGCGTACCCTGGCTCGAACGCGCACTATACGATCGCTACATGGCCGGAACGGGCCTGCGCTATGTCTGCGACCAGACCTACGAGACCATCGCCGCGGCCGAGGCGGCCGTCGTCACCTCGGGGACGGCAACGCTCGAGACCGCCCTGCTCGGCACGCCCGAAGTGGTCGTCTACCGCACGCTGTGGTTCCAGGTCAAGCTGCAGCCCTACGTGCTGAAGGTGCCCTGGGTTTCGCTCGTCAATCTCAACCTCGGACGCGAGGCCGTGGCCGAGATCATCCAGTCGGACCTCGACGTCGCACGCGCCGAGCGCGAGTTGCGCGCCATCCTCCCGGGCGGCGCGAAGCGCGGGCGGATGGAGGCCGACTTCGAGGAGCTGCGCACCGTCATCGGCGGTCCGGGAGCCAGCGAACGATTCGCCCGCCGCATGGTCGGGGAACTCAAAAAGAACCGCACATGAAGATCATCTGTATCGGACGCAACTACCGGGCCCATGCCGAGGAACTGCACCACGCGACAGGGCTGGCCGAGGAGGGGGCCGAACCGATCTGGTTCCTCAAGCCCGACACGGCCATGCTGCGCAACAACGACCCATTCTACATCCCGCGTTTCTCGCAGGAGGTACACTACGAGTGTGAACTCATCGTGCGGATCAACCGTGTCGGGAAGGCCATTTCCGAGCGTTTCGCACACCGCTACTACGACGAGGTGGGAGTCGGCATCGACTTCACGGCCCGCGACCTGCAGCGGCAGGCCATCGCCGAGGGGCTTCCGTGGGAGCGGGCCAAAGCCTTCGACTACTCGGCGGCCCTGCCCCCGAAGTTCCTCCGACTCGCCGACCTGGGCGGCGACGTGCAGCGCCTTCGGTTCGCCCTCGACGTGAACGGCGAACGCCGCCAGACGGGCGACACCTCTCAGATGCTTTTCACGGTGGACCGGCTCATCGCCAGCGTGTCGCAGTACATGACCCTGCGCATGGGCGACCTGCTCTTCACGGGCACTCCGGCCGGTGTGGGACCCGTCCGCCCGGGCGACGAGCTTCGCGCCACGCTCGAGGGGCACGAACTGCTCCGCTTCGATATCCGATAACCGACGCACGCCATACAACCATGTTACTCCACGAGAAACTCAAGAACTACCGCCTGTTGCTGGCATCGCAGTCGCCGCGGCGGCGCGAACTGATCGCCGGGTGCGGGCTTCCCTACGAACTCGCCCCGCGCTTCGAGTGCGAGGAGCGTTACCCGGACGGGCTTCCGGCCGAGGAGGTACCGCTCTACCTCGCGCAGCTCAAGAGCCGGGCCTACCCCGAACCCCTCGGCGAACGGGACCTCCTGCTGACGGCCGACACGGTAGTGGTGCTCGACGGCGAGGTGCTCGGCAAACCCCGCGACCGCCAGGAAGCCGCGGAGATGCTCCGCCGTCTCTCGGGCCGCCGACACACGGTCGTCACGGGCGTGGCCTTCCGCACCACCTCGCGGCAGCACGCCTTCGAGGCCCGCACCGACGTCTGGTTCCGCACCCTCGATCAGGAGGAGATCGACTACTACGTCGATACGTTCCGCCCCTTCGACAAGGCCGGATCGTACGGTATCCAGGAGTGGATCGGGTATGCCGCCATCGAACGCATCGAGGGGTCGTTCTACAACGTCATGGGGCTGCCCATACAGAAAGTCTATGTCGAACTGAACCAATTCATAAACCCATGAAACGCACGCTGCTGACCCTGCTTGCCGCCCTCACGATGCTGCCCGCACTGGCAGACGAGGGCATGTGGCTCCCGAGCCTCATCTCCGAGCGCATCGACGACATGCGCTCGAAAGGATTCCGCCTGACGGCCGAAGACATCTACTCGATCAACCAAGCCTCGATGAAGGACGCCGTGGTGCTCTTCGACGGCGGCTGTACAGGCGAACTCGTCTCGCCCGAAGGCCTGCTGCTCACCAACCACCACTGCGGCTACGACGCCATCCAGCGCCACTCGACCGTCGAGCACGACTACCTCACCCACGGCTTCTGGGCCATGTCCCGGGCCGAGGAGCTGCCCAACGAAGGACTCAACGTCCGTTTCCTGGTACGCATGGAGGAGGTGACGGAGCGACTGGCGGCCGGCGAAACCGCCGAGGAGCTGATCCGCAAGGCCGAAGCCGAGGGCGAAGGCTACAAGGCCTCCGTCGAGCAGATGTACTACGGCAACCAGCAGTTCCTGTTCGTCTACGAACAGTTCGATGACGTCCGTCTGGTGGCCGCACCGCCCTCATCGATCGGCAAGTTCGGCGGCGATACCGACAACTGGATCTGGCCCCGCCACACGGGCGACTTCTCCGTATTCCGCATCTATGCATCGAAGGAGAACAAGCCGGCGGCCTACTCGCCCGACAACGTCCCCTACCGCCCGAAGAAGTTCTTCACCATCTCGACCCGGGGCATCGCGGAGGGCGACTTCACGATGATCTACGGATTCCCGGGCAACACGCAGGAGTACATCCTCTCGGATGCCGTGGGCTACATCGCCGAGCGCTCGGACCCGGCCAAGATCGCCATCCGCGACGGCCGACTCGGGATCATCGCCGAGGCCCAGGCCTCGGACCCCGCGCTGCGGATCCACTACGCCGCCAAGCATGCGACGATCGCCAACGCCTGGAAGAAGTGGCAGGGCGAGGTGCTCGGCATCACGCGCCGCGGCACCGTCGCCTCGAAAAAGGCCTACGAGGAGGCGTTCGACCGCTGGGCGCAGGACAAGCCCGAATACCGCCGCGTGGTGAGCGACCTCAAGGCCGAATATGCCCGGATCATGGATCCCTACTTCGCCCGCGAGATCACGCTCGAGACCCTTGCCGCGCTGCCGGGCAAATACACCCCCGAGGAGCGGGCCGAGGAGCTCTTCGCTCGCCGAGAGCCGACCGAACGGGCCCTGTGGCGCTACCTCTTCGGCGAATACGCCCGCCGCTGCCCGGCAGAATACCAGGTCCCGACGTTCCTCGACGGCGTGGCCGAATACGGATCGCCCGAGGCCTACGCCGAGCAGGTTTTCCAACAGGTATGGAGCGGCAGCGACACCACGGCCGTCAATGCCCTGCGCCGCGACACGAAGCGCATGCAGGAGCATATCGTCTGGATGCTGGGGACCAAGTCGCTGCGCAACCTCACGAGCAGCCGCCTCAACGCACTCTACACGACCTACATCCGGGGACTGCGCGAATGGGACGGCGAGCGGGCCTTCTACCCCGACGCCAACCTGACGCTGCGCGTGGCCTACGGCTCGATCGCCGGCTATGAGTATGCCGACGGCGAGTACCACAAGCCGCTGACGACCCTCGACGGCATCATCGCCAAGGACAACCCCGAGATCTACGACTACGACATCCCGCAGGCGCTGCGCGACCTCTACGCATCGAAGGAGTACGGACGCTGGGCAACGGAGATCGACGGACGCCGCACGGTGCCGGTCTGCTTCCTGGCCTCGAACCACACCACGGGCGGCAACTCGGGATCTCCGGTGCTGAATGCCCGCGGCGAACTGGTGGGCATCAACTTCGACCGCACGTGGCGCTCGACGATGAGCGACATCGCCTTCGATCCCTCGATCTGCCGCAACATCGGTGTCGATATCCGCTACGTGCTCTTCGTCATCGACCGCATCGGCGGGGCCGGCTATCTGCTCGACGAGATGAAGTCCAGCAGGAAAAAGTGACAATTTTGGAATTTTTCACTATATTGTCCCGGCAAACCTATTAAACAGGACATGCTATGAGACATTTCGATGCATTTGTGAGATGGACGGCAGCACTGCTGCTGACGGTTCTGTCGATTGCCTGCGGCAAGGACAAGACCACGACGACGGAGGGATCGGCAATCACCGGAGGCTCCTGGAGCCAGACCGAGACCATTGAGGCCGTCGGGGCACAGAAGGATTTTTCGTTCACGGCCCGCGGACAGTGGAGCGCGCAGAGCGACAACCCCGACTGGTGCGAGGTGCTGACCCCCTCGGGAGACAAAGGCGCCGCAACGCTGCGGATCGACGTAGCCGAGAACAGCAGCGAAAGCCCGCGTTCCGCCATCATCCGGATCTCGGTGGGCAGCACCACGGAGAGTTTCAAGATCCTCCAGAAGGGTACGGCCGGAGCTCCCGAGATCAACGTGCTGGTGGACGAGGTGCTGGCGGCATACTATCTGTGGAACGAGGAGTACCGGGCGCTTGACCGCGACCTGTCGCTGCCCTACAACGGGGTCTACGACAACTTCGTATACCATACGTTGATGAGCATGGAGACCAACACGCTCGACAAGAAATACAACGAGCGTTACGGGGAGTACCACATCTACTCCTACCTCTCGCGAACCCCCTCATCGGGACAGAAAAGCGCCGCGACACGCAGTGGTGTAAATCACGGTGTCGAGAAGGACGACCCCGTGCCGAGTTTCGGTATCGGCAACTACGCCCTCGTGTCGTTTGTAGACCAGTCGGGACGGCCGACGGGGCAGATCGGGCTCACACTGTTGAGCATCATCCCCGAATCGCCGCTGGCCAAGGCCGGATTCCGCCGCGGCGACATCATCGCCACGATTGACGGCAAAACCCCGACCGAGCAGACCTACACCACAGAGTTCACGCGCCTGATCGCCCCCTCGGAGGGGCTGAAGGTCACGCTCACCAAAAACGAGGCGAACGCACAGCCGATCGAGGTCACGTCGGTGAGTCTGGATCCCACGCCGATCATCCGCGCCGAGGTACTTGAGGGTACGCACGTCGGATACATCGTCTACGACAGCTTCGACGCCGCCTACGACAACGACCTGCTGGCCGCCATCAAGAGCCTCAAGGAGGCCGGCATCACCGATCTGGTGCTCGACCTGCGCAACAACGGCGGAGGACATGTCATCACTTCGAACATGCTCTCAACCTGCATCGGAGGCAGCGCATGCCAGGACCGCGTCTACCAGTACTACCGCTACAACGACGAGCGGATGGCCGACTGGAAACAGACCTCCGAAACGTTCGGCATGAGCTATGACCAGACGGCGAAGCTCTTCTTCGAGAAGTTCTACTACTCGAACTACTACGGCGTCTCGCTGGCGAACTATGCCCTGAACCTCAGCCGGCTCTATGTCCTCGTCAGCGACGGTACGGCATCGGCGAGCGAGGCGGTCATCAACAGTCTGAAGGGCATCGGACTTCCCGTGACGCTCATCGGCTCGAAGACCAACGGCAAGAACGTCGGCATGAATGTCTTCACGTGGAACAACATCGAAGGATACGACTACGAATTCGCCCCGATTTCGTTCCAGGGCTACAACGCCCAGAAGCAGTCGGTGGATCCGAAGGGCATCACTCCCGACTACGCGGTCAGCGAGACGGCTTCGGGAGGATGGTACGTGGATTTCGGTCCCGACGAGCCGCTCGTACACAAGGCCCTCGAACTGATTGGCGCAGCCGACGCATCGGCAACAACCCGCAGCGTGAAATCCGTCGGCGCGGGTCAGCGCGGAAGCATCCGGCAGGCCATTGAACGGCCGAACGGCATGATCCGCACGATCGACCCGAAAGAGATGTAACGCATTGCATTACACGCATACTACGGAAACGGCCCCGAATATCGGGGCCGTTTTTTTACTGCAAACCGAAACTTTATGGGCCCGAAAATTTGGTGAATAGAAATTTATGTTCTATATTTGCACTCCGAAAGTCAATCAGTATGGCTTTCAAGCGTACAGGCCCAGGTGGTGAAATTGGTAGACACGCTACTTTGAGGGGGTAGTGAACAATTGCGTTCGTGCAAGTTCGAGTCTTGTCCTGGGCACCAGAAACCGCGCTAAACGAAAGTTTGACGCGGTTTTTCGTTTTGCATGATTGCGATTTGTCCCGATTCGGACAAAGAAGTTCTCCGGCTAACGGACCCGGGGTCGTTTTCGGCGGATTTTCCCCGGCAATCGACATACAAAAAAACGGACAGGCTGACAGCCTGTCCGCAGTGATTCTGGCTTTTCCGATCCAGTTTACTCCGAAATCGGAGTCAGCGCACCCGTCGTTGAGTCCATGATATACCCCTTCACCACAACATCGGAGGGGACCAGCGAATGGTTGCGGACCAGATCGACCGTCTCAAGGATGGCCGACTCCGTATCATCGAAGCCGTGCAGCCAGCGGTCGAGATCGATGCCACAGTGTTTCATCAGCGAGATATGCTGGTCCGGAATCCCGCGCGAACGCATCAGATGCTGCATCTCGGCACTGTCCATGCCCTGCACGCCGCATCCCGTATGGCCGATGATCATCACCTCCTGCACACCCAACTCGTAGATGGCCACAAGCAGGCTGCGGACCGTACTGTCGAAGGGATTAGTAATCGTACCGCCGGCATTCTTGATGATCTTCACATCCCCGTTTCGGAATCCCAGGGCCGCAGGCAGCAACTCCACCAGCCGGGTATCCATGCACGTGACGATAGCGATCCGCTTGTTGGGATATTTGTCGGTAATGAAACGTTCGTACCGTTTCTCCGCCACGAATCGGCGGTTGTATTCCAGGATTTCGTCAATCATCGTTCGCAGAATTTAGTCGGATCAGATTTTAACTCGGGGAACTCCCCGCGCAAAGATACCACTTTATTCGGGAAACCGCCAAAATCGGGGAGGCGGCTCCACGGGAAACGGACAAACCCACCGGACGAATCAAGGCTCGGAGCAGGAACGGACCGACAGGGTGGAAGGGGGCATGCCGTCGGCTTCGGCCGTCAGTCGAACCGTTCCCTTCCGGCCATCGTTCTGCAGGACAACGAGCGCCTTGCCGTGAAATGCCCGCCGCTGCGAGGCCTTGAACGGCTCCATACTGGTCTGGCTCCCGTTATCCACTCCGGCAATGAAGCCGCAGCCCTCCACACGGAAACGGAGCTGCGTATCGGCATCAGGCACGAGCGTGCCCTCCCGGTCCACTATCTCTACCGTCACGAACGAGAGGTCTTTTCCGTCGGCCGCAATCCGTTCCCGGTCGGCGGACAGGCGGATCTGCGCCGGAGCGCCCGCCGTCCGGATCTCCCGGGTCAGCACCACCTTTCCGTCCTTGCGGGATACTGCCCGCAGCATACCGGGTTCAAACGGCACCCGCCACCAGACATGGAACTGCCCCGGTTCCTTGCTCCTGACCCCGAGGCTACGCCCGTTCAGGAACAACTCTACCTCGTCCGCACGGTTGTAGTAGGCCCAGACATCGACCGGCTCGCCCGGTGTCCAGTTCCAATGCGGAAAGAGGTGGAGCACCGTCCGGTCGCTCCATTCGCTCTGATACATGTAGTAGGCATCCTTGGGAAATCCGGCCAGATCCACGATACCAAAATAGGAGCTGCGCGACGGCCACCAGAAGGGCGTGGGCTCGCCCAGATAGTCGAAACCGGTCCAGACGAAAACGCCGGCACAACAGGGCAGATCCTTCACCACACGCCAGTTCTCCTCGTGAGTCGAGCCCCACAACGCACAATTGTTGTCATACGACGAACAGGCATGGACGGGTCGGTCGAAGGCCTGATCCCAGGTCTCGGGCCATGCATACCGCCGGTCCGAAGGCATGATGTAGTGGCCCCGCGTGGCGAATGCGGAGGTGGTTTCCGAGGCGATGAAGCATTTGCCGGGGAAGTTCTTCTGGAAATCGCGATAAACACCCAGGTTGTAGTTGAATCCATAGACATCCATCGCTCCCGACCGGAAGAGGTTGTTCGAGGGATCGGCGAAATTATTCCCCGAGGTCACGGCTCGGGTCGTATCCAGGCTCTTCACGATCCGGGCCAGTTGCACGGCGATCCACGAATTGATGTTGAACGCGGAGTCCGTCCCGCCGGCCGCACGTGCCGTGCGGGGGACATTCAGCAGCACGTTGGCCTGCTGCAGGGTCAGGGTATCCGCCCGAACGTCGTCAAACTGCTCGTAAACCTCATTGCCGATGCTCCACATGAACACGGACGGATGGTTGCGGTCACGCAGGATGTGGTCGGTCAAATCCCGTTCGTACCACTCCGGGAAGTCGCGGCTGTAGTCATACTCGCTTTTCCGCTTCCGCCACATGTCGAACGCCTCGTCCTGCACCAGGAAACCCATTCTGTCACAAAGTTCGAGCAGTTCCGGAGCCGGAGGGTTGTGCGATGTCCGGATGGCATTGCACCCCATCTCCTTGAGGATCTCGAGCTGACGCTCCAGCGCCCGCCTGTTGATTGCGGTTCCCAGACAGCCCAGATCGTGATGGAGGCAGACGCCGAGGATCTTCAGCGGCTCTCCGTTCAGGAAGAAGCCCTGATCCGCATCGAACCTCATGAAACGGATGCCGAAAGGGGTTTCATACCGATCGACGGTACGCCCCCCGATCCGCACGGTCGAAACGGCCCGATAAAGGGAGGGAGCATCCACGGACCACAACTCCGGGTCCGGGACCTTCACCTCCTGCAGCACGGAGGTATCCGAAGCCGCAGGAATGCCGGCCCGCCCGGTGCGGCACTCCCCTGCCGACCCGCCCGGTGCGGCACTCCCCGACCCGGTTACCCTCGGGATCATAAAGCGCCGTCTCCAGCTCGACGGCCACCGGATCGGCGGAATCGTTGCACAATGTGGTCCGGACGGCCACGGCTGCCTCATCCGGTCCGACGGCCGGCGTTGTGATGAAGGTTCCCCAAAGTCCGACGTGGACCGGATGGGTCCGTACCAGCCAGACGTTTCGGTAGATTCCCGAACCGGAATACCACCGGGAATTCGGCTGTTCCGAATTATCCACCCGGACGACCAGTACATTCTCCTCCGCCCCATAATTCAGACAGGGCGTCAGGTCATACCGGAACGAGACATAACCATTCGGCCGATATCCGAGCAGATGACCGTTGAGCCACACCCGGCTCTTTTGGTAAATGCCGTCGAAATCGACAAAGAAGCGTTTGTCACGATCACGCTCCGGAACGGTAAAACGCTTCCGGTACCATCCGACGCCGCCCGGAAGCGCCCCGCCTCCGGGAGTCGCCGGATGGTCGGGCGAAAAGTCGCCCTCGATACTCCAGTCATGCGGCAGGTTCAGTTCCCGCCACGCCGAATCGTCGAAATCCGGATCGGAGAAATCGCCGTCGGCATCCAGGGCAAACCGCCAATCGGCCGTAAAATCCGACCGTTGCCGGATCTCCGCACCGTTCTGGCAGGAAAAACCGGCCCACGCCAGCAAGGCAAGCAGGCACCGTCTCATATCCCAACTATTTGGTACTGAACTCCAGAACCCCGCCCTGCATGATCTCCCGGACAGGAATGAACGGACGGTCGAGCCTCTTCCCGTTGAAACGCACCACCTCCATCGTCTGGTGTTTCTTGCGGTCCCGGGCCACGATCTTCAACCGATTGCCGTTCGACAGGGCCAGCTCGAACTCCTCAAAGGCCGGTATTCCCAACGCATACTCGCCCGAAGCCGGAGTGAGCGGATAGAAGCCCATGACACTGAAAATATACCAGGCGGACATCTGTCCCAGGTCGTCGTTGCCGGAGAGGCCGTCGGGACTGTTCCGGTAGTTTGCAGCAAGGATCCCGGGCAGACGGGTCTGGATCTTGTCCAGCCGGTCGCAGTGCGCATAAAGGTAGACATAATGGTGTCCTGGCTCGTTGTCGTGGCGGTAGTGCCCCTTGTCGAAGTTCTCGTCGAGAGCCTTCACGAAGGCGTCGCGCCCGCCCATGAGTTCGATCAGCCCCGGAACATCCTGCATCACGCAGAAGCGATAGGTCCAGTTGGCCCCTTCGGTGAATCCGACATCATCGGCATCCCACTCCCCGGAACTCCGGCGTGCCTGAAAGAATCCGGTCTGCGGGTTGTAGAGATTCCTGTAGTTCCGCGACCGTTCCATCAGGACCCGATAATCCTCCATGTGCCCAAGCCCCTTGGCCATCTGGGCGATGCAATAGTCGTCCAGCGCATATTCGAGCGTCGAGGCCACCGACTCGTCGGTCCTGTCCGACGCAACGTACCCCGCCTTCATGTAGTGGGTCAGGCCGGCGCGGGCCTCGTAGCCGCCGTTCCAGAAATCGCGGTCTCCCCAGCGATAGTGTTCGTCGCGCGTCGGCGGAGTGAAGGCATCCTTGCGGATGGCCCGGTAGGCAGCCTCCAGATCATAACCCCGGAATCCATTGACATAGGCGTCGGCAATCACGGCGTCGGCATGGGTGCCGATCATGATGTTGGTGAAGGTCGGATTCGCCCACTTGGGAATCCATCCGGACTCCTCGTACATCTGCACCAACGACCGGACCATCGCATCGACCCGTTCCGACTGGACCAGCTGCAGCCACGGATGCTGGGCCCGAAAGGTATCCCACAGGGAGTAGGCAGTGTAGGAGGTCCCTTCATGTATGCGCTCGTCGAAGGGGCTGTAATACCTTCCGTATTCCGAGAACTCCCGAGGGTACTGCAGCGTGCGGAAGAAGGCCGTATAGAAGACCGTGAGGTCATCCTCCGACGCCCCCTTGATCGAAACCCGCGACAACTCCCGGTTCCATCGATCCCGGCCGGAGGCCTTCACCTGCTCGAAGGTCCGCTCCCGACCGATCTCGCGGTCGAGGTTATCGGCAGCCTGCGCGTAATCGATGAATGACGAGCCGATGCGCACCTCGACCGTCCGGACATCCGAGGCGAAGCGGACATAACCGCCGACATTCGGGGCGGCATCGCTCCGCCGGCCCTCGCTGACGGTCCCGTCGGCCCAGGTTCCGAAATCGGCGAACGGTTCCGAAAACCTCAGCACGTAATAGCAGGCAAACCGGTAGAGCCGCGGTCCGAGATGGGCATCGAACCGCTCCTTGTTGTAGAGCCGGATCTCGTTCCGCTCGGGAATAATCTCGATCCCCCCGCCCTCGCACATGCGGCCGGCCTCGATCATGAGCATCGGGGCCCCGCTGTCCGCATAGGCGAAACGGAAGAAGGAGCTGCGCGAGGTAGCCGTGAATTCGGTCCGGATCCGGCTTCCGTCGGGTTCGGTATGGCTGACCGTGTAATAATACGGCGTACCGCATTCGGTGTCTCGCTCCAAGGGGACGGCCCGCTGTTCCGGATCGGTTCGCAAAACGCCGCTCTGGGGCATCATCGTGAAATAGCCGTAATCGCCCATCCAGATCGCGGGCTGGTGAGTTCCCATGAACCCGATCAGCCGGTCGTCGGCATGGTGGTACATGGTCGCGGAGATCTTGTTGAGTCGGGTCGCCGCGCACCACTGGGTCATCCCGAACGGATCGCTCACGGCCGGCGTCGTCCCGCCGTATTCGGTCACGTGAGGGCCGCAGCTCCCGATAAACATATTGACATAGTCCACCGGAGCCTTCTCCGCCCCGAACGAGGCGCTCCCGCACAAGGTGAAAAGTACGGCAAGCAAAGATTCGAACGTCTTTTTCATAAGGCAAAACCGTTATTCCCTGCAATCGTCCAGAATCGGATTTTCAAGGCCCTGCAATGCGGGGTTCGACGGAGTGAGGAGGTCGAGAACCACCACTTCGTTTCGTCCCGGCACGATCCACGGGGCGGGGAGGTACATCGTCTGCGTCGGACCGATGTTCCAGAACCGGCCCAGACAATGGCCGTTTACCCAGACCACACCCTTGCCCCAGTTCTGCATGTCGAGGAAGGTGTCCTTCGCCTCGTCCGCCTCGAACCATCCCCGATAATAGGCCGGCTGATCGGGCAGAACGGTCATCGGGGAGAATTCGAGACCTGCGGGAGCCTGATCGTTCTGCAACGGGGCGGTATGGATCCGCCACTTCTCGAGCGGCGTACGCTTCGTCCCGTTCTGGAGCACAACCGGCCCGACCAGTCCCTTCCGGTCACCCAGATAGACATCCGAATTGACCCGGCCCATCGCCTCCACGATAACCGAAAGTTCGGCCTCCCCGTGCATCCGGCCTGCCGGCAACTCACAGACCGTCTCGTTTTTCCGGCGATCCAGCGTCCGGATCACCTTCCCGTCGAGCAACACGACGGCAAAATCATGAACGCCTTCGAAAACGATGCTGCCGGAGGCGTCCCGAGGCAGGGTCGTCGAATAGACGACATAGCCGAACCCCTGTCCGTAATGTTCCATGTTGCGGGGCGTATCGTCGAGAACGGGGCGGGAAAGGTTTTCCAGCACGGGAGCCGTCTCTTCGAGCGTGAACTCGGCCACGGCCATCGTCTGCGGACGCTCCGGAACAGCCGGGAACGTCTCTTCAGGCAGCCGTTGCTGGAGGAACGTGCGTATTGCCTCGTATTTCGGAGTCGCCCAACCGGCCTCACTGATCGGAGCATCGTAGTCATAGCTCGAAGTCTGCGGATCGTAATGCCCGCCGACATTGAAATTAGCCCCGCTCCAGAGGCCGAACGACGTGCCGCCATGAACCATATAGAAGTTGTACGACACCCGATGGTTCTCGAAATAGTCCAACTGCCGGATCACGGCGTCGGTCGCCACCCGGCCATGTCTTTCACCCCAATGGTCCAGCCATCCGGGATAGAACTCCGCAACAAACAGCGGACCCTGCGGCATGACGCTCCGGAGCGAATCCAGCGCAACGCGGGGATCCTCGTGCGTCCCGAAATTCGCGGCACAGAAGAGATCCTCGCGCCGATCGACCAGGCGGGCGAAATAGTCGCACTGGAACATCGGCACGTCGAAGCCCGACTCGACAAGATAGTCGCGGATGATTCCCAGATAGGTCGTATCCGTTCCCCAGTGGCCATACTCGTTCTCGACCTGGACCATCAGGATGGGGCCTCCCTGCGTAATCTGCAGGGGAGCCAGGGTCTCACCCACCTTGTTCAGGTACTTCCGGGTACGCTCCAGGAAATAGGGATCCTGCGAGCGCAGACCGATCCCCTCTTTCCGAAGCAGCCACCAGGGAAGTCCGCCCATATCCCACTCCGCACAGACATACGGTCCCGGACGCAGGATGACCCAAAGGCCCTCTTCCTGCGCCAAACGGCAGAACTCCGCCATATCATCGAAATTCCGCTGATCGAACCGGTCCTGCTCCGGTTCCGCCTTGTTCCAGAAGAGGTAGGTACATACCGTATTGAGGCCCATTGCCCGGAGCATCTGAAGACGATGACGCCAGTAAGCCTTGGGGATTCGGTCGAAATGAATCTCCCCGCTGCGGAGAACCACGGAATCCCCGTCGAGCAGGAACGTATCGCCCTGGATGGAAAAGGTCCGGGCGCCGCTCCCGCATCCAATCAACTGCACACACGCCAAAAGGGCGAACAGCAAATAATGCACTATTCTCATTTCCGATCTTTATTCGTTTTTGTAATAAGTAGTCCAACGGGTTGCCAGAATCTTCCGGCTGTTTTTGCCGCAGTCGGGGATCGACCGGAGGTATTCGAATTGCTGATCGCCCCCGAAATCGCACGTATAGATCCGAACCGAATTGTCCTTCATCAGGAAGGCCAGATCGTCGATATAGTCACCCGTACAGTCGTTGCCCTTCATGTCGAGCACCTGGTCGGGATCCAGATCGACCGTCTTCGACACGAGCGTCGGCTGCAGGGTCCCCTGGAAGATTCCCCGAAGCTCGATCGTTCCGTCTCCCTTGCGCAACGCAACGGCCAGATTGTCGATCTCTCGGGTATTGTCCACGTAGAGCACGTATTTCGTCCTTAGGCCGGTCACGAAGAGGAAATCGTCGGCCGGAACCGTTCCGAGCATGTCGTTCAGACGGGCCGTAAGCACAGGTTCGACCTCATAGCTGAAGTTCTCATAACCGACCGTGGACGAAGAGGCGACCTTCTCATAGACCGTAAAACGGACCGTGGCACCGTCGGAACGGGCCGTGACGATCTCGTCCGGATCGGCCTGGCCGACCCCTTTCTTCTGCAGGTTCATCGCAGCGATTCCGACCATCTCTCCGTCGGCGGTCTCCCCGGCCACGTTGTTGCAGTTTACATACTGATTGCCCATGTGGTCGTAGAACTCGACCTCCAGACCGTTTGCCGTCCTCTTGACCAGCATGCGTTCATCGATGGCATGGAACTCCAGACGGATGCGCGAGGCATCCACGATGTCGCCCCCGTAGATCCAGGAGAAGGAGAAATCGTCCTCCCGCTGTATCCACCGGGTATAATCCGACGAATAGAGGCTGTTATCGACCACCTTGTCCCCGATCGAGGTGATGGTCATCCGGTCGTATTTCTTCGGTTTGCCGCTCCAGCGGTTGCCCAGCAACGTCCCCCGGTCGAGCACGTAATAATCGGCCGGATCCATCGAGGGGTATGCGGACGCATTCGAGGTATAGTTCAGCATCAGGTCCTCGAAAACCTTGTAGGCGATCGTCGGGCCGTACTGCTTCCGCTTCAGGTTGTTGGGAATGGAGGTCGTCGGAGCCGGCTCGAACAGCGTGGCGGGCGGTTCGATCTGGACAAGGCACCCGCCGCGACGGAAGGTCTCCAGGGCAAACGAAGCCAGCAACTCGGGAGCCATGTCCATCGGGCCCCATCCGATCCAGCGGACACTGCCGTCCTCCCACAAGGGGAGCGACTGCGCCTCGACCTCCTGCCACCACCAGGCCTGATCGCTCGTGCCCCACAGGTTTCCGTTCCGGTAATTGGCCATGTTGCGGGAGAAGGTCAGCGCCTGGATCTCCGCACCCCAACCGTTGTTGTTGAAATTGATGGTCAGGTCGCTGCCGAGGATGTCGCAGACCTCGTTCAGATGATCGAGCCAGAAACCGTGGCCCGCAGCGTCGGTATAACAGAGATCCCACGACTGGTCGCCCCACACCAGACGACGTTCGTGGTCCTTGAGCATCTGTGCAATCTCGGGCAGCAGCGAAAACTCGATGGCAAAGCCGTGTCCGTCGTTGCGGCGGTCGTGCGTACCGATCAGCTCATGGAACCGCACGCCCTTCACGTTGGGGTACTTCGCAAAGATATCCTCGAAACAGTCCAGGTCCATATTGAGGCCCTTGATCGTTTCGGGCTCTCCGTAACGCCTTTTCGGCAGGGGCAGATTGCCCAACTCACCGTTCTGGGCCGTATAGTTATCGGAAGCGTAGATATCGAGGTAGACATCGATATCCTTCTGTGCAAAATAGCGGAACTCGCTCAACAGGTTCGGATGGACGCGGTTCACACCGACCGACGGGTCGCCCTGTCCGTGGCCCTCCTCCTTGTAATAGGAGATCGGGTTGGTCAATACCGAAACCTTGTATTTCGTGCGCAGCCGATCGACCGTCGCGCAGATCTTCTCGACAAAGGCTTTTACCTGTGCATCGCTCCAGTCCACCCCCACGCCGTCGATCTGCAGCAGCAGTTCCTGCTCGGTCTCATCGGGAGAGGGGGTCGGCGGCGGGGTCAGCGGGTTGGATGCAATCTTGGAAGAGCAGGAGATGGCCAGGATCAGGACCATCAGAAAATTCAAAATCCATTTCATAATCACAAACGGTTTTCAACAGGTCACTTCCTGCCGGGATCGATCCCGGCAGGAAGTGACTGCATCGGTTTACATATCGGGGGTCGGGGTTTCAGGATATTTGTATTGGGTAAGGGGAGCCCAGCCCACCTGCATCAGGTAGGTGTCCACCACACAACGCATCTTCGTGCCGTCCGGAAGGTTGCCCTTCTCCTCGAACTTGCTGTTGGTGTTCCAGTCCGGAGCCCGGTCCAGATAGCTCGCATAGGCGTTGTTGGCATAGAACCAGTTCGTAAAGGGCAGCAGCGAGTAAAGTACTCCGTTGTCACCGCTCTGGGCCGTGAGACCGAAGAACCCGCGGTTCCACCCCGTACCTTCGATCTTCACATCGATGTAGTAGCGGTTCTTCACACCCGGGAAATCCTCGAAGCGGACAAAGGTCCATGCAGCCTTCAGCCACTGGCTGCCGTTGTAGTAGAGCTGGTTGTTCATCTGGGCCCACACCTCGCCCGTATCGATCGTCTCCGAAGGCACGTTGCGATCCGGCTCGACGCTGTACTCCAGCGTAAGCGGATTGAACCGGATGTCGTAATATCCCGTCTGGGATATGGTGATGGGCTCGGACGATGCGGACGAAACGGTAGTCCCGTCCTGCTTGCCCCAGTCGATGAAGGCGTTCACGGTCCTGAAATGGTCCGAATCTTCGGTATAGTCTCCGGTCCAGAGCAGGAAGCCGTCACCGGCCGCCTCCACATAGGTCTTGAACGTGAATTCATTCGAAGAGGGAGTCTGGACCATCGGCATGGAGTACTCCTTGTTCGACTTCGAAACGGTAGCGTTTCCATAGATGTAAACACCCTTGATCACACTGGCCGTACCGGTCCAGACGGACTGTTCGCCGATATCGTTCAGGGCCGTCACGGTAATGACCAGATCATCGGCGTGGGGAGCCGCCGTCTGGGGAATCTCCAGGGCATCCTCAAAGAGGTAGATCTGCTCGTTTGCCTCGACCGTCTTCCGGGCCGTGCAACCCTCCTCGCTGGTCTCGACCGTAATGGAGGTAATCGTATGCTCGCTGTTGGTCGAGACCTCGAAACGGAACGGCATGGTACCGCCCGCCACACCGGCGATACGCTCCATCTTATTGACGATGGCCGGCTTGCTGCCCACCTCGACCGTCACGGGGATCACAGAGGTCTCCTGATTGCCCTGAGCATCGGTAGCCGTGAGCAGGAACTCGTATTCGCCCTCGTCCGGGATGTTCACGCTTGTCTTGACCCGGACCTGCGTCCGGTCGGTTCCCGGCGTGAAGGTCTCGGAGAAACCGATGGCCTCGCATGCCAGCACGACATCGCGCATCTTCTTGTTGTCGATGGCCGAAGCCTCGAACTGAATCACCTCGACCGGAGCGAAGACATTGTCCGGAGCCACGGGCTTCAGGATCTCGATAACCGGGGCCGTCTGGTCGGTCTCCACGGTTATAGCAGCGGTAAAATCAGTCTGGTTACCGGCATAGTCGAGGAAGGAGACCTTCAGCTGGTTGTCCAACGCAGCGTCGTCGGGGACCTGGAACGTATAGCTCAGATCGTAGAACTTGGGGGATCCGTAGATCTCGATCGTCTCCTGCGTCTCCGTTCCCGACTCGGTCCATTTGCCGAGCGTGACGTAAATGGTCTTGAGTCCATATCGCGAGGTTACATGGGCCTTGAAGTAGCCCTCCGAACCGCTCGGGCAGACCAGTTCGGTATCCGACGACGTGCAGTTCAGCGCCGGACCCGTCTCGGTATCCTCATCATGGCACGAAACCAGGGCCATCATCAGAACCGAAACGATCAGTTTCCAGAAATTTCTGTTGTTCATAATGCTAAAGGGTTATGATGAGATTATCTCCAATAGGGGTTCTGTACCAGATTCGCATTCTTGTTGATCTCTTCCTGCGGAATGGGATAGAGATAGAACTGCTTCTTGAAAACCCGGTCCACGAACTTCGTCCGTTTGTAGAAATCGGCCTCCGTCAAGGCGGAAGGATCCATTCCGTAGAACGGGCCGTTGTCCTCGGTCTCGGCAACCAGATAGCGCCGCGTATCGAAATAGCGCAGGCCTTCCCATGCGAACTCGATGTTCCGCTCGCGCATGATCGCCTTGTGGATCTCGGCCTGCGAACTCCGCTCGGGGAAGACCTCCTCGTAATTGGGCAGTCCGGCCCGGTTGCGGACCTTGTTCAGGTAACGCAGGATGTCGGGATTGCCCGGATCATACTGGTTCAACGCCTCCGCATAGTTCAGATAGACCTCCGCCCAACGGTAGAGGATGGGACGCTTCTGTTTGTGGGTCGGTTTGGTATCCTCCGCATCGATGAATTTGTAGGGCGTATATCCGGTTTTGGGGTAGAACGAGGTGCGACCTCCGGAGGTAGGCACATCCGAGCGGGACGAGAAATCGACCGGATCAACCTCACCCTTCTCGTTCGTCACCAGCTGGGACTCCCATTTCCGTCCGTTGAAGAAGACACTCGCATAGAACCGTGCCTCCCGGTTCTGGTACATGTTGTAAACACGGTCGATCTTGTAGACGTCCTGCTGCTGCTCGCTCGGGGCGGAAACAACGCGGTTCACCGTGATCTTCTCGGGATCCGTCGTAAAGCCCTCCTCAACGTAATACGGGTTGTCGGCCGTGGCCTCGGTTCCGTTGTCCATGTAGTAGGTATCGACCAGTTTCTGGGTCACACCCAATACGGCACCGCCGTTGCTGCCGGTCAGACGGGCCATGTACTGCAGGGGCGTGGCGACCTGCAGGTACTCGGAGAAGTCGTCGTAGATGGCCGGCGACCGGGAAAACAGCGCCTCCTTGTTGAAGGGGTCGTTGAAGACCTGCCGGTAGTAGGCATAGGCATCCTCGAAACTGTTGGGAGACCCTTCGGCCGTTGCCCCGACCAGATCGTAGCGTCCGCCCTGCGTATCGATCAGCAGTTTGGCCGCGTCAGCTGCCCGTTTCCACTTCTCGGGATCGTAGCTCTGCGGGAACAGCTTCTTCCCGTCCTTGTTGGCCAGATTGGCAAACTCCTTCAGGCCGGAATAGTTGTCCGGAGAGTTGAACAGCGGGCTGGCAGCATAAAGCAGCAGACGGGCACGCACGGCCAACGCGGAAGCCTGGGTCGGAGCCGCACCCCAGGCATCCTCATAAGAGGTGGGGAGTTGGTTGGCAAGGGTCAGCAGCTCTTCATCGAGCCAGTTCACCACCTCGTCCACACTGTTGCGGCTCACGAGGAAAGACTCCTCCGAAGCACCCGGATCAACGGCCGACTTCACGATCGGAATCGGTCCGAACTGTTCGAACAGCAGCACATGGTAGTATGCGATCAGGAAGCGGGCCTGCAACTTGAGTTTATCGACCTTCTCCTGCGTATTGATATCCGTCTGCTGGGGCACGACATGTACGTTGTCGAGGAAGACATACAGGTGGCGGATCACCCGGTAGAGCGGGATCCACTTCTCGCCAAAGCCCGAACCGGAAACACTCCAGTCTCCACGCGTTATCCGGTAGGCCTTGTAGCAGTCCCGGTTGTCGTTGATGTCGGCCTCGTCGGAGATCAGTTCATACGGGGAGGAGAACTCCCACCAGTCCGGCGCATAATCGACCGAGCTGGTCAGGGTCATCATCAGCGGGCTCGGAATCAGGGAGTAGCCGTGGGCCAGCCAGCTCAGCGTCGTGGAGCCGTTGCCGAAGACATAGTCCAGGTCCTGGACATTGGTCGGTTTGTCGAAAAAGCTGTCGCACGAAGAGGTTCCCATCAACAGGCCGAGCAGCGCGACACAATACTTTATGCATTTCATAACTGTAATCGTTTAAAAGTTCAATTCCACACCGAACGAATAGCTCTTCATCACCGGGTATTTCATACCGCTGTTCGTTCCCAGCTCCACGTCCCACAAATCGAAATCACTGAACGTAAGTAGGTTGTTCCCGATAAAGTAGACGCGCAGATGCTCGATTCCGGCCTTGATCGACCACTTCCGCGGCAGCGTATACCCCACAACGACATCCTTCACGCGCAGGTAGGACATGTTGCGCTGCCACCAGGTCGAGTTAAGGTAGTTCTGGTCGTTATATCCGCCGCGCACACGGGGCGAGAAGACGTCCTGACGCGGATTCTCCTCGGTCCAGAAACTGTTGGCCAGCTTTTTATAGATATTCGCATCCGAAACGGTCGGGATGACGTTCTTGTCCACCGGACCGTCGTCGTCGTTGTTGATGATACGGGTCACGTGCGCCGCACCCTGCAGACGGATACCGAAATCGAAGGCCTTGTAGGCCACGTTGATACCCAAACCATAGACGATCTCGGGCGTATCGCTGTAACCGATTGCCGTGAAGTCGTCCTTCGTGATGAAGCCGTCGCCATTGACGTCCCGGTACTTGATGTCGCCGGGAGCCACCTCGATTCCGAGTTCGGGGACGGGCAAATGCTGGAGCAGATTGCCCTCGGCGTCGAAATCCTCCTTCGTATACAGCCCCTCGGCAACCAGGCCGAACTGCTGTCCGTAGGGATGGCCGATCCGATCGAGGTTCGGATAGCGAGGTTCGGGATCTCCGTTATAGACAATCTCGTTGCGTGCATAGGTGAAGTTGCCCATGGCCGAGATCCGCCAATCGCCCTTCATGTAGTTGTAGACCAGGCTCATATCGACACCATGATTCTTCATCTTGCCCATATTGGTCCACGGATCGACGCTGAAACCGGCACTGTACGGGAGCCGGCGGTTCTGACACAGGATGTTTTTGCGGTAGTTGTTGAAGTAATCGACCGTAAGATCGAACCCGAACATGGAAAGTTCCACTCCGATGTCCCGCTTCAACTCGGTTTCCCAGGTCAGGTTGCTTCCGAACTTGCCCTCCATCAGGCCGCTATAGGGCCGCGACGTGGGGTATTTGCCGAAATCATATCCATTGCTGCCCACAATCTCGGCCAGATAGGCATAACGGGTGCTGCTTCCGAGCTGATCGTTACCCACGGTACCGAACGAACCACGGATCTTGAATTTGGGAATCACCTGCTTGATGCCCTCCCAGAAAGGCTCTTCGGAGACATACCAGCCCAATGCAACGGCCGGGAAGATACCGATACGGTGTCCCGGAGCAAAGTTCTCCGATCCGTTCACACCCAGGTTTCCCTCGATGAAGTAGCGGTTGTCGTAATTGTAGGTCACACGCGAGGCCAGGCCCTGGCTCTGGTAGGGCAGCAGAGCGAACTCGCCGCTTCCGTTGGCGATGTTCCGGATACGCTGGTTGTAGAGGACCAGCGCCCCGACGTTGTGCTTGCCGAAGGAGCGGTCATAATTCACGGAGGCCTCCAGATAGGTCGTGTAGGCCATCGCGCTGCTCTTGCTCAGGTTCAGGAACGGCGAGTCGCCCGGATAGTAGTTTCCGATCAGATTGCCCTCCTCGTCGCGGCCCGTCGCATAAAACTTGTCGGGGCTGAACACGCCCACCAGGGAGCTTGTATTGTCCACGTCGTAGGCGAACAGAACCCGGGCGCTCAAACCTTCGGTAATGAAATCCAGCTTCTGGTTCAGCGTTCCCGTAGCCGTCGTCACGCTGTTGCCGTCCTCCTTGTAGCCGAGCTGCGTCAGCCAGTTGTACGGGTTCTCGCCGATAACGGGGGTCGAAAGCTGCCCGTCGGAGTAACGCACGGGGAACTCGTTCGGTTTGGTCGTGATTGCCAGCCGCCAGATGTCATCGACGCTCGTACGCGGTCCGTTCACGGTCGTCAGCTGCGATCCCACATTGAAGTTGAATACGGTCGTCTTCGTCAGGTCGATGTCGAAGTTGCCGCGGAAATTGACCCGGTTGAGCCGGATGTTCGAGTTCCACGGACGGCTGTTGTCCGTCGTATAGATACCGTCCTCGGTGTGGTACGAGGTGGAGACGAAATAGCGGATCTTCGGCGAACCGCCTGAAATATTGACATTGACGTGCGCGTGCTTGGTCGTGGACTTGACCAGCGCGTCCATCCAGTCCACATCGGGATAGAGGTCCGGATCGGTCCGGTTGCGCGTATTCGTAATGCGGTAGTCGGGATAGGGTTCGGGACCCGCATTGCCACCCAGCACATGGGCCATGTTCATCAGTTCCATGTATTCCACGGCACCCACGAATTCGGGCATGATCGTCGGAGCCTTCACCGCATACTCGGCACTCACATCGACCTTCAGCTCGCCGATGGATCCCTTTTTCGTCGTGATGGCGATGACGCCGTTGGCTCCCCGGACACCGTAGACGGCCGTAGCACTGGCATCCTTGAGAATCGAGAACGACTCGATCTCCTTGGGGTCGATCGAGTTGAAATCACGCTCGACGCCATCGACCAGAATCAGCGGCGACGTATTGCCCTTGAAGGTGGCCATGCCGCGGATCCAGAAATCGGCCCGGTCGTTACCGACCTCGCCCGACCGCTGCACGGCGATGATTCCCGGGATGTTTCCCGCCAGCGTCTGACTCAGGGCCGATTTGGAGGAGACCGAAAGAGCGGTCGCCTGAACCGAGGCGATGGCTCCGATCACGCTCTCCTTTTTCTGCGTACCGAATCCGACGACCACGACATCGTCGATATTCGTGGCATCGGGCAACAGCTGGATATTATAGATTTTGTTACGTTCGATCGGAACCGTCTGCGTCTGGTAACCGATAAAACTGAACTGCAGTTTGCCGGAGGCGGGAACCTCGAGGCTGAAACTGCCCTTCGCATCCGAAGATGTCCCGAGGGTGGTCCCCTCGACGGTGATCGTGGCCCCGATCACCGGCTGCAGGTTCTCATCCATGATGTTGCCCGAGACCCGTGTCTTGTCCTGGGCGTTCACGGTCCCTGAGAACAGGAAACTCAGCAGACACACCAACAGCATCCTGGGTGACCAGAAGACACTGTCTCTTCTTTTCTTGTAGCATTCCTCACTCATAGATCAGTAATTTTAGGGTTATACATTGAGAATGGTAATGTTCACATAAGATCAATCGCGTTTTTTTCTTTAACAAAGAAACCCAATTATACCAATTTTGAGATTAAAAATTGTATCAATCAGTTTCATTTTTAAATCACGCAATCTTCTCCAAAACAGGGAATCATATATATATCAAACACTTGAGCACACAAAACACATTCAACGGTGTTTCGGGGCATCCTCGGTCATGGTTGCACATATCGTTTTTTTTCCTACTTTCGATTACCGTTTATGAAACACGAAACAGCCATGTCGCGCAGAATCATCCTCCTCCTTTCGGCCGTTTTTCTGGAATTCGCCTTCACCCGAAGCGCACCGATGGTCATCGATGTAATCAATTCGGAAAAGGGTTTGCTGAGCAACACGATCCTCTCCATTACGGAGGATTCGTTCGGCCGCATGTGGATCGGAACCGCCAACGGCATCTCCTGCTACAACGGCGACATGCCGATGAACATCTCCGTCAATACCGCTCCCCGGCGCATTTCGAACAAATACGCCCAAAGCCTGCTGCCCATGGAGAACGGCGACGTATGGATCGGGACCCCCGACCGGCTGAACATCTACTCCTACCAGGGCGATTCCGTTTTCATTGCCAACCGTCAGGAGATCGGAATCTCCGATATCACCGCCCTGCTGATGAGCCGGGACAAGAGAACGATCTGGATAGGCAGCACGGACCAGGGGGTCGGGGCATACGACCTCCCCAAAGGCAAATTCCGAAAACTGCAGTTCCCGGACAGCACGAACCTGCCGAAACACATCATCACCCTGTGCGAGGATCCGAACGATTATCTGTGGATCGGGACACGGTACGACGGAATATACATCTATGACCTGAAGAACGGCAAACTCTCCGGTTTCCCCATGCAGCATGCAACGGTCAATGCCCTGTGCACCGGACGGAGCGGCACCATGTGGATCGGGACACACGACGGGCTGTTCGGCGGAACGGTAAACGGCCCCATGGTGCGCATCAGCCACCCCATGGTGGACCACATCAAGATCATGGCGATCGTCGAAGACCGCAACGGCACGATCTGGGTCGGAGGAGACAACGGCCTGGTCGCCTTCTCCCCCGAGTCGGTGACACCCGACAACCGGATCACGGACCTGCGCTCCGTTTCCGAAGGCCCCGGAATCGGCAAACTGACATACCGATACGTCTCGGCGCTGTATTACGACAGGAAGCAGACCCTCTGGGTAGGAACCTTCGGCGGCGGCATAAACATACTCGACATCTCGGAGTTCTCCCCCTCGGTCATCACCCCGATCGAGGACATGCAGGACGGAAACTCCTCGAACAAAACGCTCGCCATCTGCAGGGGGAATGACGACGACCTCTGGTTCGGGATGGACGGACACGGAGTCGTCCGCTACGATCTGAAGACAGGCCAAAAACAGGTATTCTCCGGGTCGGACATCCACGACTCGGTGATCGTTTCCCTGTGCAGAGACGAGAACGGATACATCTGGGCCGGCGGATATTACAACGGTCTGGCCTATCTTGCCCCCGGCTCCGACCGTTTCGTGGCGATCCGCAACACGCCGCACAACGAGACGATCCGGGCCATTGCCACGGACGGAGGAAAGATCTACTACAACAATGATTCGGATCTGTTCTGCTACGACTTCCTCAGCAAAAGGACGACCCGCCCGCTTGCCGGGCGGCTGAACAAGAAGCTGGACATCCGCACGATCGTCATCGACCGCGAAACCATATGGCTGGGCACCTACCACAACGGAATCATCGGGTACGACAGGGAGACGGGGCGGATCACCGAAATCCCGGTCCACAAGGATTTCGGGAATGCCGTGGTATGGGACATGGTCCTCTTCGACCGGCAACTGTGGTGCGCCACCGATCTCGGGCTTTTCCGAACCGACCTGACAGGCGATCCCCTGCGGGGCGAGTTCATCGCCTCACCCGATCCCGGCTCCAAAAGTTTCGTGGCCGTAGCATCGGACGACAACGGCAAACTGTGGCTCTCCGGGACCAGCAAGATATACTGCTACGACATAACGGCCCAAAAATATACCCAGGTCACAACCCCAAAGATGCTCTCGGTGACCGACTATTCGGATGCCGCCATCCTGATCGACCGGACCGAGACATACGTCGGCGGATTCAAGGGCGTCGCCATCGTCAGAGACCGGCGGGAGTCGCCCGACACCATCCAGGCAAGGGAACTGTTCCTGGCCAACCTGAACATCAACAACCATCCGGTCTACCCGGGCGCCAGGCGATCTCCGCTCAAGAAAAACCTCAATGCGCAGGAGCGGATCGTACTCAGTCACAAGCAGAACAACATCTCGCTCGATTTCATCATACCCTATTTCGGATACGAGATCGCCAGCTACAGGTACCGGATAAAGGAGCGCAGCAACGAATGGTCCGAGCTGGGGGCATCGCACACCCTCTCGATCAACAACATGCCTTACGGCAAATACACGCTCGAGATCGAAGGCTCCATCGCCGATTCGCCGAAAGTATTCTCCCGAACCCTCCAGCTCGTCTTCCGACCGCCGTTCTATCTCTCGACCGGAGCGAAATCGCTCTACCTGCTTCTCGTCGTACTTGCCGTCTTCGTTGCCGTACGGATCACCAAGACACGCATCGAATTGAAACATACGCTGGAGATGGAGCAGGCCAACCGGAAAAAGGATGAAGAACTCAACGAGGCAAAAATCAGCTTCTTCACCACCATATCCCACGAACTGCGAACCCCGCTGACCCTGTTGCTGGCTCCGATCGACCAACTCAAGGCATACGAAACCAACTCTTCGAAACTGAAAAACTACCAGCTCATCGAAAGGAATGCCAAAACCCTCCTCTCGCTGGTCAATCAGATCCTCGATTTCCGGAAAAACGAAAAGGGGGAGATCCGCCTGCAGGTGGCCCGCACCGACATCCGCACGCTGATTGCGGACATCATACTTCCGTTCGACCAGCTGGCCGGTTACAGAAACATTGCATTCCAGGCCTCGTTCCCCCCATCGGGGACATCGGTCTGTATCGATGCCGACATATTGACGAAAATCATCAACAACCTGCTATCCAACGCCTTCAAGTTTACGGAGCCGGGAGGCAAAATAACGCTGACGGCAGACATCACCTCCAACGAACTGGTGCTCTCGGTCGCCGACACGGGCATCGGCATGGCCAAGGAACAGCAGGAAAAGGTGTTCGACATATTCTATCAGGGAGACAACGCACAGACAAAATACGGAAGCGGACTCGGATTGTATCTGGTAAAATCGCTCGTAAAGATTCACCACGGGGATATCTCCGTAGAGAGCACACCCGGCATCGGGACAACGTTCCGGTGTACGCTGCCCTGCAGAGAGGATTTTTTCATCGACTCGGAATTCGCTCCGACGGAAGTCGGATCGGAGAAAGAGGTGATCCGGGAACCGGATACGCAGCCGGAAGAGAAGATGGAATCGGGCGACAAGGGCAAGGAGGAGACGATCCTGATCGTGGAGGACAACGAGGACATCGTCGAGTTCCTGACCGACAGCCTCGGGGTAAAGTACAACATACATGCCGTCTCCAACGGAGCCCAGGCTCTGGAAAAACTGAACGAAATTCCTGAAACCTCACTGGTCATCACGGATGTGATGATGCCCATCATGGACGGAATCACCCTGTGCCGCGAGATCAAAACCAACTTCGACACAAGCCATATCCCGGTCATCATCCTTTCGGCCAAATCCGAGATGGAGGACATGATGAACGGACTGCGCTGCGGAGCCGACGCCTACATATCCAAACCGTTTTCGCTGACCCACCTGAAGATTCAGATCGAGAAGCTGATCGAGATCCGGAAAACGCTCAAGGAGAAATACCGAAAATCGCTAAACTTCAGTTTCAACAACGAACATGAGGATGTATTGTCTGCCGAGAACAGATTCCTGAACGACATCACGCAGATCATCCTGCAGAACCTGTCGGACGTAAACCTCAACGTAGACTACATCAGCAGCGCCATATCGATGAGCCGGGCCAGTCTCTACCGCAAACTGAAATCGATCACCGGACTCTCCGTGAACGACTTCATCCGCAACATCCGGCTGAGCCGGGCCGAATACGAACTGCGGGAGACCCCCAAGACCATCTCCGAGATCGCCTACGACAACGGATTCAGCACGCCCTCCTATTTCAGCACCTGCTTCACCATTCAATACGGCTGTTCCCCCAAGGCATACCGTCAGAACAATGAGGCGAAGAAGGGGCAACCGTGACGGAGCAGGCAACAGCCCCTGAAAAAAGCGTCGGGCCCCGACCGGGGTCCGACGCTGATGCAAAAAAAAGGGAAGAGGGCTATTCGCCGACCATGGCGTGGCGGTAGCCGTCGGTCTTGTTCCAGTCGCCGCGCGTAAAGTCCGGAACGGCGACAGGTGCACTGTTGTGTTCGAGCGACATGGCCGTGAGCGACCCGATGCACGACCACTCGGCCGCATCGTAAACGTCCTGGTCGAGCGGCAGTCCGTTGCGCAGGCAGTAGATCAGACGGTAGTCCATGATGAAGTCCATACCGCCGTGGCCGCCCACCTCGCGGGCCTTCTCCTCGATATCCTTCACGATCGGGTCCTTGTAGCGCTCCATCAGCGCAGCCTTGACCTCATCCGGCACGAAACCGTGAGCCGAGAGGTTCTCGTGATCGGGCACGTCATTGGCCAGCTGCTCCGGGCGGAAGGCATAGCCCTCGACCGGATACTTGTTGGCAAAGCCCTCGGTTCCCGTCAGCTGGTACATGCGGCTGTAGGGACGCGGCGTGTAGACGTTGTGCTGCAGGTGGATCGTACGGCCCTTCTCGGTCTTGATAAGCGTCAGCGTATGGTCGCCGTTGGCAAACTCCGTAGCTCCCATCTTCTCCTGTGCGGTCTTCAGACCGTTCACCGACTTGGTGTCCATCGCAACCAGATAGTTCATCTTGTCGCCGCGGTGGATGTCGAGCAGCTGGCAGGCGGGACCCAGGCCGTGCGTGGCATAGACGTCACCGCGGTGTTTCTGGTCGAAATCGAGGCGCCAGTTGCCCTGATAGTAGTCCCAGAACTCATCGAGATTGTGGATGTAGGCACCCTCGACGTGGAGGATCTCGCCGAAAAGCCCGTGCTGCGCCATATTGAGCGTCGTCAGCTCGAAGAAATCGTAGACACAGTTCTCGAGCATCATGCAGTGTCGCTGCGTCTTCTCGGCGGTGTTCACCAGCTGCCAGCACTCGTCGAGCGACTGCGCGGCGGGAACCTCGACGGCGACGTGCTTGCCGTGCTCCATGGCATAGACCGCCATCGGGACATGCTTGAGCCACGGCGTGGCGATGTAGACCAGGTCGATGTCCTCACGCTCGCAGAGCTGCTTCCAGCCCTCCTCGCCGCTGTAGGCCTCGGCACGCGGCAGGCCGCGCTCCTCGAGGATCTTCTGCGAAGCCTCGACCCGCTCGGGATAGAGGTCGCACAGCGCCTTGATCTCCACGCCGTCGAGGTACGTGAAACGGCTGACGGCACCCGGGCCGCGCATACCCAGCCCGATGAAACCGACGCGGACGGTCTCCATGGGCTCGGTCCGCAGGCCGAGGACCGACTGCTGCCCCGGCTCGCGCTCCGGAGTATCGAAGACGATCACGCCATCGACGATCGTCCAACCCTTGTCCGTATCCCCGCCGCAGCAGGACGAAAACAGCATGCCCGCCAGGGCACACATCAGAATGCAAAATTTCTTCATAGGAAAGCGGTTAATGTTATTTATCACAAATATACGGAAATATTTTTGAAATCTTCCTGGGTTTGACTACTTTTGCGCAACGAAAAAAATTCACTCCGGTCTCCATGTATCGCAGATTCGCAGCGGCTCTCCTCTCGGCACTCCTGCTGTCACCGGGATGGCTCGGCATGACGGGCTTCACGCAACTCATCGGCTTCGTACCTCTGCTGTGGATCAGCTCCTCATACGAAGGCGGCCGGCGCAACTGGTGGCGGATGTTCGGATGGGCGGCACTCACCTTCGTGTTGTGGAATGCAATGACCATATGGTGGATCTGGAACGCCACTCCGGTGGGTCCCGTCGCCGCAACGCTTGCCTCGACCACCCTCAACATGATCGCCTTCATGTTGTTCCACTCCGTTTCGAAAAAGGCCCACAAGGCCCTTGCCTACACAACCTTTGTCGCCGCCTGGATCTCGACCGAATACTGGTACACCACCGGCGAATTCTCGTGGCCGTGGCTGGTGCTGGGCAACGGATTCTCACACGACATATGGGCCGTGCAGTGGTACGAATACACGGGCGTCTTCGGCGGTTCGCTGTGGGTACTCGTCTGCAACCTGCTCGTTTTCGAGGCCCTGCGCTCCCGCTCGCGGCGGCGCATTATGGCAGCGGCCGCAGCCGTCGTGCTGCCTCCGGCCATTTCGCTCTGCATCGGGGCCGCGTGGCGGCAGCCCGACCAGGGGACGGTCCGCGTAAGCATCATCCAACCCAATGTGGACTGCTACGACAAGTTCCACGGCGACGTCTCGCGACAGGAGCGCAACCTGATCGACCTGATCGGCCAGGTGCCCTCCGACGCACAGTTCATCCTGCTCCCCGAGACGGCCGTACCCGACTACTATTGGGAGCCGGCACTCTCGACGACACCGGACGGCAGCGCCGCAGGACCGTTCTGGCAGGAACTCGCAGACTCACTCCGCACGGGGCATCCCGATGCGCTGCTGATCGCCGGGGCCAACACCCTGCGCCGCTACGAGGCCGGCACACAGAGCCGCACGGCACGCCTCAACCGGGCCGACGGCAGCTATTACGACATCTTCAACTCGGCCGTGGGACTCGACTCCGCCGGACGCGTCCAGCTGCACCACAAGGGGCGGCTGGTCATTGGCGTGGAGAACACCCCGACATGGGTTTTCGACGTGTTGAAATTCCTGGTTATCGACCTGGGCGGCACGCTCGGGCAGATCGGCATGGGGCAGCACGGGACGGCCTTTGAGCACGCCGGGACGAAGGTCGGGCCGGCAATCTGCTACGAAGGGCTCTACGGCGCGTTCTACGGCGATTTCGTACGCCGCGGCGCGCAGTTCATGGCCATCGTCTCGAACGACGGCTGGTGGGGCGACACCCCCGGATACACGCACCTCTTCTCGATCTCGCGGCTGCGGGCCGTGGAGCACCGCCGGGCTATTGCCCGCGCGGCCAACACCGGAAAATCGGGCTTCATCTCCGCGCGCGGCGACATCGGACAGACGCTCGGCTGGGAAGAGCGCGGTGTACTGACGGCCGATGTTCCGCTCTCGTCGCAAACCACGTTCTACACCCGATACGGCGACTACGTGGCCCGCATCGCAGAGTATGTCCTGCTGCTCTCGCTGCTCTACTACGTCGCCTACCGGATCAAACGCAAAAACTATCTCGTCCAATAATACCCTGCTTTATGAACTATAACCAAACCCTCGAGTTTCTCTTTTCGTCGCTCCCGGCTTTCGAAAACACGGGCGCTTCGGCCTACAAACCGGGATTGGAACGCATCACCGCATTCTGCCGCCATCTGGGCAACCCGCAGCGGAACTTCTTCACGATCCACGTCGCCGGCACCAACGGCAAAGGGTCCGTGGCACACATCATCGCCGCAGTGCTCCAGCAGGCCGGCTACCGCACGGGCCTCTTCACGTCGCCCCACCTGCAGGATTTCCGCGAACGCATCCGCGTGGACGGTGAAATGATTCCCAAGCAGAAGGTGGTGAACTTCGTGGACAAACACCACGACAAGATGGTCGGACTGGAGCTGTCGTTCTTCGAGATGACCGCCGCGATGGCCTTCGACTACTTCGCACAGAGCGACGTCGAGGTGGCGGTGATCGAGACCGGGCTCGGAGGGCGGCTCGATGCAACGAACATCATCGTGCCGATCCTGAGCATCATCACCAACATCGGACTCGAGCATACGGCCCTGCTGGGCGACACTCTCCAGAAGATCGCCGCCGAGAAGGCCGGGATCATCAAGAAGAGCATCCCGGTGATCATCGGCGAGGCAGACGACCGCTACAACGGCGTGATCGAGCAGGCTGCCGCCGCCAACAAGTCGCGCGTGATCTACGCCGAACGGGAGTTCCTCTACGAGGGCCGCACGGAGCGGGACGGGAGCCAGCTCTTCCGGTTGCGCCGCACGCGCGACGACAAGGCCTTCGAAGTCGAGTTGGACCTTGCGGGCAACTACCAGAGCCACAACATCGTGACGGCTTCGGCCGCCGTGGATTTCCTCCACGAGGAGACCCCGCTGACGATCTCCCGACGCGCCTATCTCGAGGGCATGCGCGGGGCTGCGTCACACACCGCGCTGCACGGACGCTGGCAGAAGCTGGGCGAGGCTCCGCTCACGATCTGCGACACGGGCCACAACGCCCACGGCATCGCCTATGTGGCCGAGCAGCTGAAGGCCACGCCGCACCGGAAGCTCTACTGCGTGATGGGCTTCGTCCGCGACAAGGACCTGGCACACATCCTCCCGCTGCTGCCCCGAGACGCCCACTACATCTTCACGCAGGCCCGTTCGGAGCGGGCGCTGACGGCCGGAGAACTGACGGCCAAGGCCGCCATCTACGGGTTGCAAGGCGAGGCCGTAGCCGACGTGCAGGCCGCCGTGGCCCGGGCCCGCGAGCTGGCCGGAGCCGAAGACATGATCTTCATCGGCGGCAGTACCTACGTGGTCGGCGAGGCGCTCTGACCGGACCGTGAGGCAAACGCAAGACAAAGGGGTCGGAAACAGTTCCGGCCCCTTCTCTTTTTCCCCGTGTTCCATGTGCTGCATCCGGGCGGTCGCTCCGATCCGCCGCACGCCGTCTCCGACCCGCGACGCACGGTCCGGCAACCGGCTGTGCGCACCAACGCCTCAGCCTCCCGGCAGCCGGCTTCTCCGGACTCCGCAGCAAACGGGCGCGCTCCCGACCCGGCGAAGGATCAGGCCTGCCCCATCTTGGGCCCCGAATCGCCCCCGGCATTCGGTGTCGGGATCTCGATCTTGCCCATCGAACTCTCGTAGCGCGCGATGTTCTCCTGCAACGACCACAGGAGCCGCTTGGCGTGTTCGGGCGTGAGGATGATGCGGCTCTTGACATGCGCCTTCGACACGCCCGGCAGGACGGTCGCAAAATCGAGTATGAACTCCGAAGAGGAGTGTGCAATGAGTACCAGATTCGAATAGTGGCCCTGTGCGACCGCATCGTCGAGATCGATGTCGAGGCCGAATTGTTTCATCTCTGCCATGGTTCGCTGCTTGTTGTTTTCTGCAAAAATAGAAGATTTCGCCCTTTGCGAAGCCCGCAGGAGGCGTTTTTTTTCGAGATTTTTTCAACATCCCGAATCCCGAGGCCGAAGCGGCCGCAGCCCCCGCCGCCGAAGGCGGGCAGGACAAATAAATTTGGTGTTGCGCGCGGGTTGTATTATCTTTGTTCCCTAAAACACCCGAAAGGCGAAGAACATGGGATTTGAGATTCTGGAACTCCTCTTCCGAGGCATCTGCGTGGGCGTCGCGGCATCGATCACCGTCGGCCCCGTGGCCGTGCTCTGCATCCAGCGCACGCTCTCGAAAAGCCGCAAATCGGGCATCGTCTCCGGAATCGGAGTCGCCTGCGCCGACACGTTCATGGCCATGGCCGCCCTGTTCTTCTACTCGATGCTCCAGACCCAGATCGAGCAGTACAACACCCTGCTGCGCGTCATCGGCGGCATCTTCGTGGTCATCGTCGGCGTCTACATCTTCGCCCAGAACCCCGTGCCGCAGATCCGCCGCAACCGCGCCGGAAAGACATCGCTCGGACAGGACTTCGCCTCGATATTCGGGCTGACGATCGCCAACTTCATCATGGTGATCCCCTACATCCTCGCCTTTTTCGCCGTCTTCAAGATCTCGAGCGGCGACATGACCCAGACGGGATTCGGCGGATTCGTCCGCTCGGTATTCGTCATCGCCGGGTTCTTCGGCGGCGCCGCCTTCTGGTGGACCCTGCTGGCATGTGTCATCAGCCTCTTCCGCCGCCGGTTCCGCCCCCGCCACATGCTCACGATCAACCACACGGCCGGCATCATCATCGGCCTGCTGGGCATATACAGCATATTATCCACCTTCTTCTCCATATTCCCCAATGTCGGACATTAAACCCAACAAGATCATCATCGCCGTAGACGGATTCTCGTCGTGCGGAAAAAGCACCTTCGCCAAGGCCATTGCGGCCCGGCTGGGATATATCTTCATCGACACCGGAGCCATGTACCGCGCCGTGACGCTCTATGCCCTGGAGCATGGCGCCATCCGTTCGGGCATCGTCGATGAGGAGGCGGTGGTCCGTCTGCTCGGGCAGATCTCGATCACCTTCCGCTTCAACCCCCAGCGCGGGGCCAGCGACATCTATGTGAACGGCGACCTGGCCGAAGGCAAGATCCGCACGATCGAGGTGTCGAACTGCGTAAGCCGCGTGAGCGCCATCCCGGAGGTCCGGCAGAAACTCGTGGCCATGCAGCAGGAGATGGGACGCCGCCGCGGCGTGGTGATGGACGGACGAGACATCGGCACGGTGGTATTTCCCGATGCCGAACTGAAGATATTCATGACGGCCGACCCCGCCGTACGGGCGCGCCGCCGCTACGACGAACTGAAGGCCAAGGGCGACGCGGTATCGCTCGAGGAGATCGAGCGCAACGTCCGCGAACGCGACAAGGCCGACATGTCCCGCGCGATCTCCCCGTTGCGGCAGGCCCCCGACGCCGTGGTGCTGGACAACAGCCACATGACCGTCGAGGAGCAGATGGCGTGGTTCATGGAGCGGTTCGAAGGATTGAAAAGCTGAAAGAACGACCCGCCCTCCCGTCCGGGGAGAACGCCCGCGCGGCCACAGGTGCCGCACGCCGCGGAACGCCGGCCGGCGGGAGCGGACAAGAGAACGACCAAGATGCAGATAGAGATCGACGACAAATCGGGATTCTGCTTCGGCGTAGTCCGGGCGATTTCGGAGGCCGAGCGGGCCCTCGCCGAAGGCGGTACGGTCTACTCGCTCGGGGATATCGTGCACAACCGGATCGAGGTGCAGCGCCTCGAGGGACTCGGGCTGCGGACCGTCGGCCATGCCGACATGCCCCGCCTGGGCGGCTGCCGGCTCTTCATACGCGCGCACGGGGAGCCTCCGACAACCTATGCGACGGCCTGCGAACTGGGCATCGAGGTCATCGACGCCACCTGCCCGGTGGTGGCCCGCCTCCAGCGGCGGGTGAAGCAGGCCCACGCCGGAATGCGCGCCGTGGGCGGTCAGGTCGTGATCCTCGGCAAGCGGGGGCACGCCGAGGTGGTCGGGCTCACGGGCCAGGTCGCCGACCCGACGATCGTCATCGAGACGGCTGCGGACCTCGACCGCATCGACTTCACGCGACCGATCCACTTCCTCTCGCAGACCACGCAGAGCATCGCCCTCTTCGAGCAGCTCGGCAAAGAGATGAAACGCCGCGCAACCGACCCCGCGCAGGTACGGCTCGACGACACGATCTGCCGCCAGGTATCCGGACGCGAGGAGCATCTCGACCGGTTCGCCCGCCGGTTCGATGTCGTGATCTTCGTCTGCGGCCGCAAGTCGTCGAACGGCAAGGTGCTCTTCGAAGTGTGCCGCCGGGCCAATTCCCGGACCTACAACATCGAAGAGGCCGCAGAAATCGATCCCGCATGGCTCGAAGGCATCGCTTCGGTGGGAATATGCGGGGCGACCTCGACGCCCAAGTGGCTCATGCAACAGGTTGCCGAGGCGGTCGGAGAGCTGGCCAAGGCCGGCGTGCGGCCGTAACCCCGCGCCGCAGAAACAGAAAACCAATAAAATCCGATATCATGAAACGTTATTTGATCCGTTCACTGAAATATTTCGTAGCCTTGTGCGTTCTATGTGCGGGCATCATGGCGCTCAACCGCATGATGGGGTCGGCGCTGGACATCCGGCAGACCCTCTACGTCATGTTCCACACGACCCGCGGGATGCTGCTGCCGGCGGTCATCGTCGTACTGGCAGCCCTCTACCCGAAATTCGGATTCATCGTCCGCAAGGTCGAGGGCGACGTGCAGCAGAACCGCGAGCAGATTCTGAACGCCTTCCGCTCGGCCGGGTTCGACCTCGTCCGCGAGGCCGACGAGGCACTCTTCTTCCGGGCAAAGAGTCCGCTCTACAAGCTCCTGCTGCTCGGAGAGGATGAGATCAAGGTTTCGCAATACGGCCAATGGATCCTCATCGACGGCATCCGCCGCGGTGTGGCCCGGGTCGAATACCGGCTGGATTCGTACATACGCATGAGACAATATGACAACTAAACGCAAATACGGCTTTCTGATCGCCGCAACCGCCCTGCTGGCCGTCGCAGGGAGTTCGATCCATGCCCGCAAGGACGATTTCGGGCTGGGCCGCAACATGGAGATCACGGTGAACATGATGCGCGAACTCGCGCTCGGATACGTCGATCCGATCGACCCCGACCGGCTGATGGAGGGGGCGGCCGCCGGCATGGTCAGCGACCTCGACCCCTACACGGAGTACATCTCCGAGGAGGGGCTCTCGGACTTCGAACTGCTCACGACCGGCAAATACGGGGGCGTCGGCGCCCTGATCCGCAAAAAGGGCGACTGGGTGAAGATCTCGCAGCCCTATGCCGGGACCCCTTCGGACCGGGCCGGGCTGAAGATCGGAGACCTGATCCTCTCGATCGACGGCAAGTCGGCCAAAGGGCTCACGACCGAGGAGGTGTCGGGAATGCTCAAGGGCGAACCCGGCAGCAAGGTGAAGATAACGGTCATGCACCTCGACAGCACGCAGCAGAGCGTGACGCTCCGCCGCGAGCGGATCTCGATCCCGGGCGTACCCTACGCCGGCTGGGTGAAGGAGGGAATCGGATACATCCGCCACAGCGACTTTACGGAAGGGTGTTACGAGGAGATGCGCGCCGCGATCGACCGACTCCGCGCCGAGGGTGAACTGAAGGGACTGGTGCTCGACTACCGCTCGAACGGAGGCGGCATCATGCAGGAGGCCGTGAAGATCCTCTCGCTCTTCGTGCCGCGCGGCACGGTGGTCGTAACGACCCGCGGCCGCAACGAACAACGCGACTACCGCACCGAAGCCGAGCCGATCCTTCCGGACCTCCCGCTCGCCGTGCTGGTGGACGGCAGCACGGCCTCGTCGTCGGAGATCGTCGCAGGTGCACTCCAGGACCTCGACCGCGCCGTTCTCATCGGCCAGCGCAGCTTCGGGAAAGGGCTGGTGCAGGCGACCCGCCCGCTGGGATACAACACGATGCTCAAGCTCACGACGGCCAAATACTACATTCCCTCGGGACGCTGCATCCAGGCCATCGACTACTCCCACTCGCAGGAGGGCTCCGTACGCACGGTTCCCGACTCGCTGATCTCGGAGTTCGAGACCCGTGCGGGCCGCAAGGTCTACGACGGCGGCGGCATCATGCCCGACATCGACGTGGAGCCCGAATACATCTCGCGCTTCGCCGCAACGCTCTACGCCCTGGGATTCATCGAGGATTTCGGCGACGAGTACACGCGCCGCAACCCGGGACAGCAGATCGACATCCGCACCTTCTCGATCACCGATGCCGACTATGCCGACTTCGCCGCCTTCATGCAGGACAAGGAGGTGCCCTACGAGTCGGATACGCGCCGGGCGCTCAAGGCCCTCAAGAAGGCAGCCGAAGACGACCGCTTCGCCGAGCTCAAGGAGCAGTTCGAGCGCGTGGAGTCGGAACTCAAGGACGACACGGCCACCAACCTCGAGACCTACCGCGAACAGGTGATCGAGGCGATCAACAACGACATCATCCTGCGCCACGCCTACACGGCCGGCGTCATCGAACACGCCATGGCCGACGACAAGGGGGTTGCCCGGGCCGTCGAGGTGCTCGAACACCCGGACGACTACCGCCGCATCACCACGGAGCAGGATACACGAAAAAAATAGCTTTCCGCGCGCGAAGGCTCTATTGAGACAAGCGACATGAAACTCGCCCACACCATATTCTCGTTCCGGAACCGACTGGTCATCATCATCGTCGGCATCTCGCTGGGCGCCGTCTCGCTCCTCTACACCAACAACATGGCCCGGAGGCTCAAGGAGAAGGAGCAGCACGACGTCGTGCTCTGGGCCCACGCCATGGAGCGAATCAACCGCGACGTGCTGGGCGGTGCCCCGATGCAAGATCCGCTCGTCTCGGACATCATGTCCACGGGCAACAACATCCCCTTCATCATCACCGACGAGAACCTCAAGGTGCTCCATTCGCACCTGATTCCCGACGAGATCATCAACCACCCGGGGAAACTGCGGCGCGAGATCGACAAGCTCACCGAGGAGAACACCCCGATCCCGGTGAAGATCCTCTGGTCGGCCAAACACTACCACATCATCTTCTACGGCAGATCGGCCCTGCTCAAGTCGCTCTACTACTTCCCCTACATCCAGATTCTGGTCTTTGCGGCATTCATATCGCTGGGATTCATCGCTTTCCGTTCGTCGAAGCACGACGAGCAGAACCGCGTGTGGATCGGTCTGGCCAAAGAGACCGCACACCAGCTCGGGACCCCCACCTCGTCGCTGCTCGGATGGATCGAATACCTGCGCTCGCAGCCCGTGGACCAGTCGGCCGTCGAGGAGATGCAGAAGGACCTCACCCACCTGATGAAGATCGTGGACCGCTTCTCGAAGATCGGCTCCGAGACCCCGCTCACCCCGGCCAACATCAACGAGGTGGTGGGCGAATCGGTCATGTACTTCCGCAAGCGGATCCCGCGCAACGTCACGCTCGACTACAACGGACTGGCCATCGCCCCGGTGCAGGCGAACATCAACGCCGCGCTGTTCGAATGGGTGGTGGAGAACCTGATGAAGAACTCGCTCGACGCCCTGCAGGGCCACGGAGCAATCGATGTCCGCATCTCGTCGGACGAACAGCACGTGATGATCGACGTCAAGGATACGGGCAAGGGAATCCCCAAGAGCAACTGGAAACGCATCTTCGAGCCGGGCTTCACGACCAAGACCCGCGGCTGGGGCCTCGGGTTGTCGCTCTCGCGGCGGATCGTCGAGGAGTACCACCAGGGTAAGATCGCCGTGACCGAATCCGAAATCGGCAAGGGCACGACCATCCGCATCACCCTCAAACGCATCTACGCATAATGCAGCAGGAGGCGACATACCGGAGCAGCGATCCCGGAGCTTCCTTTTCGGCCGACATCCCCGCAGATGCCGGCCGGAGCAGCCGTACCGATACAACAGCCGGTGCGGCGACGCTGCAAAAGAGCGGTCGTGCCGTTCTGCAACAGACCGGCACGACTGCGCAGCAGGGAGGCGACTCGTTGCAGGCGACCCTGTCGCCGGCCGACTCGCTCGCCGCGGACAGTCTGGCAGCCCACACGGCCGATTCGCTGGCAGCATGGCCCTACGACCGCTACGGTACGGCCGACTCGCTGCCTGCGGAGCAGCAGGCCGTCATCTGGCGCGATACGACCGCAGAGGCCGTATTCGGCCGGGAATCGGTGCTCGTACCGCCCCGCCCGCTGCCGCAGGCCGTCGGGCAGTCGCTCACCGACAACGCTGTGTTCCAGGGCTTCGTCCTGCTGCTCGCAGGGACCTATGCCACACTGCTCTACCGCAACATCGGCGACATCCGCACGCTCCTCGGCCACGTCTCCCGCGAGCGGGCCGGCGGAGTCCGCCTCTCGGAGGATCCGGGCAGCAGCGGATTCACCCGGTTCCTGAACCTGGCGACAGCCATCGGCATGCTTTTTTTGGGCATCATCGCCGTCAAATACGGCGACTCGATCATGCCCCCGGCCCTCTCCGAGGCCCTGTCACACGGGGCCGTGCTGGCCCTGAGCCTGATCGCAACGCTCGCCTGCGCAGCCATCGCCGCTCTCCAAAGGGGATTTCTGCAGCTGGTCGGAGCAGTCACCGCATCGCAACCGTTCGTCTCGCAACTGGGGCTTCTGCGCCGCACCTACTTCGTCCTGGGGATCATCGTCACATCTCCCGCCCTGCTGCTCTTCGCGCTCTGTCCCCGCGGATCGGGCGACGTGTGGTTCTGCGTCATTGCCATCGAATTAGCCATTACGGCCATCCTATACCTCAGAGAGACGCTACATCTCTTTATTTCCAAAAAAATTTCAATTTTGCATTGGATTTTGTACCTTTGCGCCGTGGAAATCTTCCCGATCAGCCTCGTGTGGCTGCTGGTGGCGAGATAGACACCCCGAAAGCTACAAACTAAACATTTCCGCAATTGAAAGTAAAAAGCGTATTGGTTTCGCAGCCAAGGCCTGCAATCATCGAAAAATCCCCGTTCTACGAGTTGTCCCAGAAGTATGAGGTAGAGATCGCCTACAAGCCCTTTATCCGCGTTGTCGGCGTCTCGCTGAAGGAGTTCCGCGCACAGCGGGTCGAAATCCTTACGCATACGGCCGTCATCTTCACGTCGCGAACCACTGTGGACAGCTTCTTCCACATCTGCGAGGAGGCGCGCATCACCGTTCCGGAAACCATGAAATACATCTGCCAGACCGAGGCCGTAGCCCTCTACCTGCAGAAGTACATCGTCTACCGCAAACGCAAGATCTCGTTCGCCGACGGATCGTTCACCTCCCTCGTCGAGCTGATCATCAAACATAAGGACGAGAAGTTCCTCCTCGCCCTGAGCGAGCCCCACAAGCCCGAGTTGCCGGAGACGCTCGCCAAACTCAAACTGCCGGTTGATCCGGTAATCCTGGCCCGGACCGTAGCCGCCGATCTCGACGACATGCACCTGGAAAACTACGGACTGCTGGCGCTCTACTCGCCGTCGGACGTCAAGGCCCTCGTCGAGAAGTTCGGAACCGAGAACCTGCCCCCCGTGGCGGTCTTCGGCGAAGGGACGCTCCGCGCCGCCGTCGATGCCGGCATCACCGTGCTGGCAAACGCCCCGACGCCCGAAGCCCCGTCGATGGCCAAGGCCGTGGACATCTACCTGCGCAAGGTCGAGGCGGGCGAAGAGATCGAACCCGTATCGGTGGTGACCGACACCCGCAAGGAGGAGTTCATCCGCAACCAGCAGAACAAACTGGCCAAGAAGAGCCGCGTGCGCCGTCCGGGCACCTCCGAACCCCGCAAATAACGCCGACGCCATGCCAGACGACCGCTCGTTACCCCGTTCGGAACGGCTCCGCTCACTCGGAGCCGTCCGACGGCTGTTCGAATGCGGCGAAAGCGGGTTCGTCTTCCCCTTTCGCTACGTCTGGTATGCCGAACCGGACACCGAGCCATCGGTCGAGGTGCTCTTCACAGTGCCGAAGAAGTTCCACAAGCGCGCCAACCGGCGCAACCTGCTGCGCCGCCGCACCAAGGAGGCCTATCGGCTGCAGAAACAGATTGTACGCAACGGTGCGACGGTGAATCTCGACCTCGCACTGATCTACTCCTCGAAGGAGGTGCTGCCCTACAAGGTCATAGCCAATGCCGTCCGAAAGATTCTGGAGCACGTTGCGGAACGGCTTTAGGCGGATCTGCACGCTGCCGTTCCTGCTGCTGGTGCGGTTCTACCAATACTGCATCTCCCCCTTTACGCCCCCTTCGTGCCGCTTCACGCCCACCTGCTCGCAGTATGCCGTGGAGGCCCTGCGCAAGTACGGGCCGATCAAGGGGATCTGGCTGACCATCAAAAGGCTGTCGCGCTGCCATCCGTGGGGCGGCAGCGGATACGACCCGGTACCCTGACACGCGGGACGGCCGGCAGATTTCCCGAAACAGGTTCCCCGAAAACAAGCACAGCTCCCGGAAAGGAGCTGTACAACCGTTGCGATGTGCAAAAAGCCGAAGATCAGTCGCCCAGGTCGCGGCAGCACTCGGAACGTGTTTCGAACTCGAGCGTGACGTGCGGGATGCCGCAGACGCGGAGCTGACGCTTGAGTTCCGCCTTCACCTGCTCCATAACCGCAAGGTCTTCCACCACGACGTGCGCCGTCAGCGCATTCTCCGTGGTGCTCATGGCCCAGATGTGGATGTGGTGCACGGCGCTGACGCCCTCGACCGAGAGCATCCGCCGTTCGGTGTCTGCCACGTCGATCCCTTCGGGCACCCCGTCGAGCGAGAGGCGCAGGCTGTCGCGCGTCAGCGACCAGACCGAAGCTACGATGACCGCGGCAACGACGAGCGCTATGATCGGATCGACGATGGTCCAGCCCGTCCAGGCAATCACAACCCCGGAGAGGAGCACCCCGATCGACACCAGGGCATCGGCCGCCATGTGGAGATAGGCACCCCGGACATTGAGGTCCTTCTCCTTGTCCCGAAGGAAGAGCCATGCCGTAAAGCCGTTCACCAGGACACCGACTCCGGCCGTCCAGGCGATCGCCCCGCCGACGACCGGCTCGGGGCGGGGCATCCCCCCGACACTCTCCGCCCCCACGGTCCCCCGCCACCCTCGGCCACAATGGCCCCCACGGCCACGAGCAGGATCACCGAGTTGAGCAGCGAAATGAGCACCGTGCTCTTCCTGTAACCATAGGTATAACGGGAGGTGGCCCGCACCCGGGCCAGACGGAAGGCAAGCATGGCCAGCAGCAGGCTGGCCACGTCGGAGAGGTTGTGTCCGGCATCGGAGAGCAGCCCCATCGAGCCGGAGCAGAGGCCAACGGCAAACTCCACGACGACGAATGCCACATTGAGTGCAATGCCGATGAGAAAAGCGCGGTTGAGCGACGAGATCCGGTGTTCGTGCCGGTGTCCCGCATGCCGATGTCCGTGCGGCAGGATGGAAGGATCGTGCCGGTGTGCCATGGTCAGCCCTCCTGGGTGATGGTATCCTTGATCTCGGACAGCTCGACGAGCTTGTTCACGATGGCGTAGATCGTAAGTCCTGCGGCCGAATGGATCTGCAGCTTGGCGGCGATGTTGCGCCGGTGAGTGATGACCGTATGGGTCGAGATGCAGAGCGTATCGGCGATCTGCTTGTTCGTCATTCCCTTCACCACGCAGACTATAATCTCCCGCTCGCGGGCGCTCAACGGTTCGGGTTTCTCCTCCCGGACCCCGTCGGCCGCCAGACGCTCGACGGCCGGAATGAAGATCTCGTCCTCGACGGCATTGTGCGAGGCGAGCTCCTGCTCGCAGGTGAAGATGTCGAAAAGCACACCGTTGAGTTCGTTCGTACCGCCCGAGGGGTAGTATTTGATGATGATGTTCTTCAGTTCGCGCAGCTTGGCCTCGACCTGGTCGTGCTGACGGCGGAAGATATCGATCGAATAGGCGGCGTTTTTCTCCCCCGAGAGCAGCGACTCGACGTAGGGGAAGACGGTCTGCTCCTCGTAGGTCATGTGGCGCTGGACCTCAGCGACATACTCGTCGAAGAAGCGCATGATTGCAAACGACACATCGCTCAGCGAGCAATCGACCGCCTCGATCAACTTGCGTCGGATCGCAGGCAGGCGGAAATCGAGGAAATAACCGTGTGAATTGTGCAGGTAATCGGTCAGCGCCCGCACCGAAACCCCGGCATCGGCTTCCCCGCCGAAATCGAGCACCAGATTCACCACGGCAAGGAACGTGGCCGTATCGACCCGGTTCTCCCCGCAGACCTCGGCAATCGTCTTGTCGCCAAAGCCGAGCGCAATGCCGAAGCGGCTCATCACCTGCAAAACAGGATAACGGTCGCAGACCAGATCGCACATCCGGTCCTCGCCCGTATATCCGCCATTCTTATACATCATACGAAGGCTTTTCATCTTTCACACGCAAAAATAATCCTCCGCGACCGGAGCGGCAATACCTAAAACAGGGTATTTTCACCGGTTCGCAATGTCGGTATAGGTCGTCTGCAGCATCGTGCGACCCACATCCAGCAGATCGGGATTCGTTGCCGACACGGTCCGGCCGGAAGTGGCATCCCAGATCGCCTCGCCCAGACTGTCCACCACGCCGAACCCGTCGTTGAAGGTATAGTAGCCGAACTTGCGGGGCGGCGCCGGGGCGAAGATATCCTTGCTGTAGTCGTAGTCGTCGTGCGGAAGCCCCAACTGCGAGAGGAGCGTCGCCGCGATGTCGATCTGCGAGGCATAGGTCCCGACAATGCGCGGCGAAGAGACGGCCCCTCCCGTCCAGATCATCGGAATACGGTGGCGCAGCGACACGTTGTAGGGCAGCGTCTTCGGGTAGGGATAGCCGTGGTCGGCGACCAGCACCACAAGCAGGTTGTCCCACGCCGGGGAGGCCTTCAGCCGGTCGATCATGCGTCCGACACACTCGTCGGAGAAGGCCATGGCGTTGAGCACCGGGTCCTCGAACTTCGCATAGGGGACATCGAAAGGCTTGTGGCTGCTGAGCGTCAGCAGTCCCGCAAGGAAGGGTTTTCCCCCGGCATCGAGCGCAATGACCCGATCGGCGAACCAGTCGCACATCAACGCATCGTCCCAGCCCCAGTCCGAAGGTTCGGCATCGAAATGCAGGTCCTTCTGCCAGATGAGCTCCTGCCATCCGGTAGCATACATATACTGTGCCTGATCCGTGAAGTTCAGGTCACCGCCGTAGCAGAAGCTCGTCGCATAGCCCGCACGCGAGAGCGACCGGGCCAGCGAAGGCAGCGAACGGCTCTTGCCGGGGTACTTCATGATCGAGATCCGCGTCTGGGCCGGGAAGCCGCTCAGGATGGCCACCTCGCCGCGGTCGGTGCGGAACGAATTGGCGAACAGGTTCTCGAACCAGATGCCCTCGCGCTTGAGGCGCTGCATGCAGGGCATCACCTCACGGCCATCGACCGTCTCGTCCATAACCGTGCGGGCGAAGCTCTCGAGGATTACCACCACGACATTGGGCCGGGTGCGGAGCGAATCGAGCACCCGTTCGGCCGGGCCCGAGGCGGGGCCGTTGCCGCGCAACGTCTCGAACCTCGCGGCCCGCTCCGACTCGTCGAAGAAGGGGTAGGCCGCAGCGAAATCCTCGTTGTCGCCCAGACTCGAAAGGAACGAGAAGACGGGGTTCGTGGCAGCGTGGTTCAGGAACATCTCCGGGCTGAAATAGACCTTCGAGACGTTGGCCACCGAGGCCCCGAGGCCACCACGGATCGCCAGAAAATCGACACCCGCAAGCAACAGGAAGAGCAGGCTGCCGGGAAGTGCCAGATGCCAGGCGCAGGGCTCGCCGTCAAACAGGCGCAGCACCCGGCGGTAGAGCCAGATCATCGCGGCGGCATAGAGCGCGGCAAGAAGCGTCTGCCGCACGCCGAGCCAGAAATCGACGCTGGCCATCGCCTCGCCGGGATCGGCCAGATAGATCAGAATAGTCGCATCGAGCCGGAAGCCCCAATGCTCGTACAGCGCCAGATCGACACTGAAGATCACGGCCGTAAATACCGAAACCACCACGAAATAGGCGGTCAGCAGACGCCGCCACATCCGCTCCGGAAAGCGGACCCAGAACGACAGCAACGTGATGAGCAGCGGCAGGGCCGTCACATATCCGGCCACGGTGGCATCGAGCCAAAGCCCGTGGAGAAGCACACCCAGCCAACCGGCCGGGCCGGCTCCGGCGGCTTCGGCACCGTACCAGGCCATGAAAACGGGTTTCTGGACGGCCATGGCCAACACGGTCGCACAGAAAACACCCAGCACAAAGGCCAATTTACGAAGAGCAAATCCGGATTTCATAGCACTTGTTTTTCAGCGGTTTTTCCAACGGGCCGCGCCGCACGTCCGATCAGAGTTTCTCACCGTAGGCAAGGTCACCGGCATCGCCGATGCCCGGCACAATGTACGAGCGAGAGGTGAGCTCCTCATCGACCGCGGCGGCCCAGATGGTCGTCGTCTCCCGCGGCATGTGCTTCATCGCATAATCGACACCCTGCTCGCTGGCAATGACCGAGGCTACATGCACCCGCGCCGGCGTACCTCCGTGCTGACACAGGGCCTCATAGGTCAGCACGAGCGACGATCCGGTGGCCAGCATCGGATCGACAAGCAGCAGGGTTTTGCCCTCAAGGCTGCCGCACGAGATGTATTCGACCTTGACGGTGAAGGAGCCGTCCTTGCGGCTCTTGCGGTAGGCCGAGACGAAGGCATTCTGGGCATCATCGAAATAGTTCAGGAAACCCTGGTGGTAGGGCAGTCCGGCCCGGAGAATCGTAGCCAGCACGATCGGCTCGTCGGGCGTCTCGACCACCGCTTCACCCAGAGGGGTCTCGACCGTCTCTGCCTTGTAGGCGAACTCCCTGGAGATTTCGTAGGCCATGATCTCGCCGATGCGCTCCATGTTGCGGCGGAAACGCATCGAGTCCTGCTGGATGCGCTTGTCGCGGATCTGGGCGATGAACTTGTTGAGAACGGTGTTCTGCTGGGAAAGGATGTGCAACGTCATATTCAGTTCGTAAATTGGTTGGTCAATAGAGGAAATTATTGAACGGGTAACGGCCCGCATGGATCTCGCGTACCATGCCGTAGAGGTCCGAGCGGAACTTCTCGATGTTCGTGCGCTCGAGGGCAGAGAGGAAGATGCACGGCGTATTGGCCCGGGCGATCCAGCTCTGCCGGAGGTCGTCGAGCGAGCGGTTTTCGCGCGTAGAAGGAGTCAGGTCATCCTCCTCCTTTTTGATATAGGTGTAGGCATCGACCTTGTTGAAGACCAGGTAGACAGGTTTGTCGCCAGCACCGATCTCCTGCAGGGTCTGCTTGACCACGGCGATCTGGTCCTCGAACTGCGGGTGCGAGATGTCCACCACATGCACCAGCAAGTCGGCCTCACGCACTTCGTCGAGCGTCGATTTGAACGACTCGATGAGCTCCGTAGGGAGCTTGCGGATGAAACCGACGGTGTCCGACAACAGGAACGGGAGGTTGTCGAAGACGACCTTGCGCACCGTGGTGTCGAGCGTCGCGAAAAGTTTGTTCTCGGCAAAGACCTCGCTCTTGGAGATGAGGTTCATGAGCGTCGATTTGCCCACGTTCGTATAGCCGACGAGCGCCACACGAACCATGGCACCGCGGTTCGAGCGCTGCACGGCCATCTGGCGGTCAATCTTCTTGAGGTCCTCCTTGAGTTTGGCAATGCGGTTGCGGATGATGCGCCGGTCGGTCTCGATCTCGCGTTCGCCCGCACCGCCGCGGGTTCCCGTACCGCCGCGCTGCCGCTCGAGGTGGGTCCACAGACCCGACAGCCGGGGCAGCATGTATTCGTAGTTGGCCAACTGCACCTGCGTCTTGGCATAGGCCGTCTGGGCCCGCGACATGAAGATGTCGAGGATCAGGCGCGTGCGGTCCAGCAGGCGGCAGGGCATCTCCTTCTCGATGTTGCGCGTCTGCGACGGGGAGAGTTCGTCGTCGAAGATCACCACGTCGATCTCCTCTTCACGGCAATAGTCGGCAATCTCCTGCAGTTTGCCCGGACCGACATAGATCCGTGCCGACGGTTGTGCAAGGCGCTGCGTGAAACGCTTGACGGAGACGATGTCGGCCGTCTCGGCCAGAAACTCCAGCTCGTCGAGATACTCCTCGGCCTGGCGGGGATCCTGGTTGTCGCGAACGACGGCAACGAGCACGGCACGCTCCTTCCAGTCGGCAGGCTGCGCGGCCGGCGAGGAATTTTTACTGTTCTCTTTCGAAATATCCTTCTGATTCATACGGTTCTTCAAATCCGGAAGGGAGTCCTGCAAAAATGCGGCGGAAAACGTTTCCGTCCGGCAACATCCGCCCGATGGGCAGGCAAGGTCCGGCACCGGACTCCCCGCAACCCCGACCGACTACGGTCGGTACGATGCACAAATAAGGGTATCCGCCCGAAAGCAGGATACCCTCAAATTTTCCGATACGGCATTTTAGTTCGCCACGCGGAAGTCTACCGGCAGGGTGTACTTCACACGCACGGGCTGGTTACGCTGCTTGCCCGGGCTCCACTTCGGCGACTTGTTCAGCACGCGGATGGCCTCCTCCGAAAGCGAACGGTCGGGAGTCTGCAGCACCTCGATGTTGGTCAGACGGCCGTCCTTCTCGATCACGAAGGTCAGCACCACGCGGCCCTGAATACCGTTCTCAAGGGCGATCTGCGGGAAACGGACGTTCTGCTGTACCCAGTTGCGGAACGTATTCAGGTCACCGCCCTGGAACGAGGGCATCGTCTCGGCGATCAGGAACGGCTGGTCGTCCTCGATCTCCTCCTCCTGAACCTCTACCTGCTGGATCACCTCGGTATCCTCGTCGAACTCGGCGAAGCTGACATCCGTCGTAATCTTCGTGTCGTTGGTCACCACCTCGATCAGGTCGGCGATCACCTTCACCTCGACCTTCTTGGGCTGCTCGGGCGGCTTCTGGTCCTGACGGGTGATCTCCGTGATCTCCTGCTCGACGATGGCCGTCTGCAGGTCGAGTTTCTCAACTTTGCGCTCCTTGGGCGTATACCAGAACGCAACGATCACGAGTGCGAGCGATACGACAAGCCCGATTTCGAGCAGAAGACCCCGCTTGTTCTGAAGGTCCGCTTTGGGTGATTTTTTGATTTCCATCTATCTTGCTTTTTTAATTTGTTCCGAGGTTCGTTCGGCCGGGGCGCCGCACACATCTCCACACACCGTTTGCACGGCCGGGTGAGACACAGGCGCGCTATCCACCACAAATATAGAGATAAAAATCCAAAAATGAACATTCACGCTCAAAAAATCTTCAGTTTTTACTACTTTTGCCTTGCAAAACCGCCCTCCGGGCCCCGGAAATGGAAGAGAAAGAGACCCTGTACGGGAAAAATCCCGCCGAACTCACGGCCCTCTGCGCCGAATCGGGACTGCCGCGTTTCGCCGCCCGACAGATCGCCCGCTGGCTCTATGTGCGCCACACGGAGGATCCGCTGCGGATGACCGACCTGCCGACTGCGGCCCGGGAGCGGCTGGCCGAGCAGTTTGTCCCGGCACTCCACGCACCCGAGCGGGTGTCGGTATCGGCCGACGGCACGAAGAAGTATCTCTACCGCACGCTGCGCGGGCACTTCATCGAATCGGCCTACATTCCCGACGGCGACCGGGCCACGCTCTGCGTCTCGTCGCAGGCCGGATGCCGCATGGGTTGCCGCTTCTGCGCCACGGGGCGGCAGGGGCTGCAGCACTCGCTCACGGCGGCCGAGATACTCAACCAGATCATCTCGCTGCCCGAGCGCGACCGCCTTACGAATTTGGTCTTCATGGGCATGGGAGAGCCGCTCGACAACACCGACAACGTACTCCGCGCGCTGGAGATACTCACTTCGGAATGGGGATTCGGGTGGTCGCCGACGCGCATCACCGTCTCGACGGCCGGCGTCGTGCCCCAGTTGGAGCGGTTCCTGCGGGAGACGAAGGTCCACCTGGCCGTCAGCCTGCACAACCCCTTCCACGAGGAGCGCATGGAGATCATGCCCGTCGAACGGGCCTGGCCCATCGCCGAGGTGGCCTCGATCCTCCGCCACCACGACTTCACGCACCAGCGCCGCGTGTCGTTCGAGTACATCGTCATGGAGGGGCGCAACGACTCGCCGCGCCACATACGCGAACTCACGAGGCTGCTCAACGGAATCAAGTGCCGCATCAACCTGATCCGCTTCCACCGCATCCCCGACTCACCCTACTACTCGCCCGACGACGAACGGATGATACGCTTCCGCGACGCACTCACGGCCCGCGGCATCCAGACCACGATCCGGGCGTCGCGCGGCGAGGACATCCAGGCCGCATGCGGGCTGCTGAGCACCCGGACGCTCGAGGAAGAGGCCGGAGCATGAGCCGCTCCGGCGCGGGACTTGCACCCCGCGCGGCAACAAACGATACCTTATTTATGAAAAAAACGATTCTGGCGACGCTGCTCCTTCTGGGCGCCGTCGCCTCCCGGGCGCAAGTACGCTTCGAGGCGTTATCGACCGACGCCCTGCGCGAGCGGGCAATGAAGAGCGGCAAACTCGTCTTCATCGAACTCCATGCCGACTGGTGCCCGCCGTGCCGGGTCATGGAGCGGGAGGTCTTTTCGGACAGGGAGGTCGGGGAATTCTTCGAACGCCACTTCGTCGCGGCCCGCTACGACACGGACCGCAGGACAGGCCGGGCGCTGATGAAGCGCTACGGATCGGGAGCGATTCCGCTCGGTCTGGTATTCGACACGGAGGGCAATCTGCTGGGGCGCATCCAGGGTGCAGCGACGCCGGAGGTCTACCTCAACGACCTACGCGAGATCCTTGCCCGCCGGGGCCGCGACCGGAAATAGCCCCATAGGCGCCGGCCCGCCGGCCAAACCGCACCATCCGGCGAGCAACCGCATGCATCACGCCGAAATTCACCGCAGCGAACACACATCCCGCCAATCCGCAAAACAACCACTCATCAAGGGAAAACAAGATCCGGTCCCGGACAACGGCCACGCCCCAAAACCAGAAGGGAAGACAAAACAGCGACGAGGCAACGACGGGAAGCCAGCATCTGACAACAAGGCACTGCCCGACATGAAGCAGAAGGTGCACGCCGAATGCAAGATAGAGAGCCAGCCACGGATGGATCAGATCCGCCCCGGAGGCTAAAGCCGAGACAAGCAGCAGCAGAGCCAGCTCTTCGCCCGCCATTGCGGCAAACACCCGCCGCGGAAGATCGGGAAGGGCAAGCACGACCCGGCGCATTGCAGATGGCACGCGGCGGACCAGAAGTTCCCTGTTCCGCCGAAGCCAGGACGGCAGAAACAACACCTCCTCCGCATCGTGGATGACAAAGAGGAGAGGCAGCGACCACACCAGCAGCGCGGGCAGCATGCCGTTAGTTTTTCGGGGTGTAGACCACCTTTTTGGTCTCGAAGAACTCCTCGGAGAAGAAGCGCGGGATATCGTAGAGGTACCACCTCCTGCCGGTCAGGCCCAGCTCCTCGGCCAGGTCGCCGCCCTTGAGGTAGAGGATGCCGTTGGGCAGCGAGCCGCGCTGCCCCCGCTCGATCTTGTCCCAGATCCATTTCACGAATTCCGGCATGGCCGTGACGGCCCGGGAAACCACATAGTCGAAACGTCCGGGAAGAGTCTCGACACGCGCACAGCAGGGGGTGAGGTTCTGCAGGCCGAGGCTCGTCGCAACCCCCTCGACCACGGTGATCTTCTTGCGGATCGAGTCGGCGGCGGTGAAGTGCGCCTCCGGGAAGAGAATCGCCAGCGGCACCGACGGGAAGCCCCCGCCGCAGCCCACGTCGAGGATCCGGGCCCCGGTGTCGAAGGTGCAGACTTTGGCAATGGCCAGCGAGTGCAGCACGTGTCGGAGGTAGAGCTGGTCGAAATCCTTGCGCGAGACGACATTGATCTTGGCATTCCACCCGGCATAGAGGTCGTAGAGCGCCGCGAACTGCCGCCGCTGCGTCTCGGTGATATCCGGAAAATATTTGAGAATCAGTTCCACGTTTGTCCCGATTTACTGTTTTTCTTTCTGTATGCACCCAGGCGGCGGAGCGTCCGAACGGCCCCGGAGCTGGGCTTCAGCGTTCGTCGCCCTGCGCGATGAGGCGGCACATCTGCTCCCGGGCCCGGTGGATCTGGGTCTTGACCGTTCCCAGCGGCAGGGAGAGTTTCGCGGCGATCTCCTCGTAGGAGTACTCCTCGAAGAAGCGCATCAGGATCAGTTGCCGGTAACGGGGCGTCAGGCGCTCGAGGTAGTGCTCGATCTGCGTCCGCTGCTGAAGGTTGATGACGCTCTCCTCGGGGGTCGGGGCGCTCGAGGCCGGCGACGTGAAGCGGTCGTCGATCGGCAGATCCTCCTGCCGGCGCCGCACGAAGTCGATGAAGGTGTTGCGTGCGATGGTGTAAACCCACTGTCCGAAAGTGTAGCTCGTACTGTAGCGGTGGAGGTTGATGTAGACCTTGATGAAGGTCTCCTGCAGCAGGTCGTCGGCATCGTTCGTACCCCCGAGCCGCTGCACGAACAGGCGGTGGATCGCGTCGCGGTAGCGGTTGAACAGATACTCGAAGGCCGTGTCGTCGCCCCCGAGCGTCCGGGAGACCAGCTCCCGGTCTTCGGCTACGATATAGTCGGCTATCTCCATACGCGTTCATCACGGCGCAGCAGCATGATGCGCAGCGCCGCCTCCCACAGCGGGCTCAACAGATCGTAGATGAAGTAACGGCCCGCAACGCCGGCCTCGCCCAGGCGCCCCGCCACGCGACGGACCTCGATCACGACGACGGCATAGCGCACCAGCAGCAGCAACAGGGCCGCGAGCTTGTACTCCGCAGGCATGACGGCCAGAGCCGTAAGCGTCGCGAGGAAGAAGAGCGACCGCGAGCCGATCTCCCAGCCGACGAAGCTGCGGACCGCCGCGGGATAGAAGCGGAAGGCCGAGCCGAAGTAGCGCAGCTGACTCATCCACCAGCGCATCTCGCCCCAGCGCTTCTCGCGCAGCGTGGCCCGCGGAGAGAGAATGACGCTGACGTTGTCGCGCCGCATGACCCGCTGCATGAAGAGGTCGTCCTCGCCGATGTTCATGTTCAGGTGGCTGAAGCCGTTCACCCCGAAGTAGAGGCTCTTCGTGAAGCCGAAGTTGTGGAGCGTGCCCCGGTAGGGCCGGTGCCGGACGGCCCGGGCGATCCAGTTGGCCGAGTGCATCATGCGCCAGACGCGCATCATGTAGGGAGTGAAGCCCTTGCCGTACTCCATGCCGCAGTAGCCGACGACGATCTCTCCGCGCGTGAAGCCCTTGGCCATCAGCGCCAGCCAGCGGTCCGACTGCGGCACGGCGTCGGTCGAGGTGAAGACCAGGTGTTCGTAGTGCGCCGACTTGATACCCACGTTGAGCGCCATCTTGCGCGAAATGGGGAAACGGGGGTCAAGCTGGATCTTGGTCGTGAAGATCTGCGGGAAGGTACCTTTCAGCTGCGAGAGGTCCTCGTAGAAGTCCGAGTCGTGACCCACGTAGACGATGATCACCTCGAAGACCGAGTAGTTCTGGGCCAGAATCAGCGGCAGGCGCTCCTCGACGAAACTGTAGTCCTCGGAGAAGAGCGGCACCACGACCGAGACGGGTGGCTCCTCGCTGCGGGTCGCCGCACGGCGGCTGTCGCGGTAGCCCGCAATCCGGCCGTAGACACCGATGTAATAGTAGAGCTGCACGCCGAGCATGACGAGCATCGCTCCTGCCAGAGCAGCCCCCTCCCAGCCGTAGCACGCCAGAAAAGTATCGTAGAAGTGCATATTGACGAAATATGCGCAAAGATACGAATATTTTGTGTATTTTTGCCGAATATATGAGTATGAAATTCACGCTGCAGTACAAGGACCCCGCATCGAAGGCCCGGGCCGGCGAGCTGACGACCGATCACGGCGTCGTCCGCACGCCGATCTTCATGCCCGTGGGCACGGCCGCTACGGTCAAGGGGCTTTTCCACCGCGACGTGCGCGACGAGGCGCACGCCCAGATCATCCTGGCCAACACCTACCACCTCTACCTCCGCCCCGGTATGGAGATCATCGAGCAGGCCGGAGGCGTGCACCGCTTCTCGACGTGGGAGGGGCCGATGCTTACCGACAGCGGAGGCTTCCAGGTCTTCTCGCTCGCGGCGTGCCGCAAACTCAAGGAGGAGGGGTGCCACTTCCGCTCGCACATCGACGGATCGAAGCACCTGTTCACCCCCGAGAGCGTGATCGACACCGAGCGGACGATCGGCGCCGACATCATGATGGCCTTCGACGAGTGCCCCCCGGGCGACGCGCCCCGCGAGTACGCGGCCAAGTCGCTGGACCTGACCGAGCGGTGGCTCGACCGCTGCTTCAACCGCTACCGCCAGACTGCCCCTAAATACGGCCACTACCAGGCGCTGTTCCCCATCGTACAGGGGTGCGCCTACCCCGACCTGCGGGCCCGGGCGGCCGAAAACGTGAAACAGTACGACGCCGACGGATATGCCATCGGCGGACTGGCCGTGGGTGAACCCACGGAGGTGATGTACGAGATGATCGAGGTGGTCAATGCCATCCTGCCGGAAGATCGTCCCCGCTACCTGATGGGGGTCGGCACGCCGGTGAACATCCTCGAGGGCATCGAACGCGGCGTGGACATGTTCGACTGCGTGATGCCCACGCGCAACGGCCGCAACGGGCAGCTCTTCACGGCCGAAGGGGTGATCAACATCCGCAACAAGAAGTGGGAGGCGGATTTCTCGCCCATCGATCCCGAGGGAACGGCGTTCGTCGATCGGCTCTACTCGAAGGCCTACCTGCACCACCTGGCCGCCTGCGGGGAGATGCTCGCCGCGGAAATCGCCTCGCTGCACAACATTGCCTTCTACCTGCGGCTGGTCACGATGGCCCGCGAGCACATCGCCGCGGGAGACTTCACCCCCTGGAAACAGCAGATGGTCGCCCGGCTCCAGCGCCGGCTGTAGGCCGCAGGAACGAAGGAGGCGAACCGCAAAACAGACAAGAAACAGACTCCGCGAACAGCAGGACCCAAGACCCGAAAGAAAGATGAAACGCTATTGGCCCGGATTCAAGATTCTGGATCGCTACATACTCGGCAAGTTCCTCGCGACCTACTTCTTCGCCATCGCGATGATCATCGTCATCGTCGTCATCTTCGACTACGTGGAGAAGATCGACGACTTCACCGAGACGCACGCGCCGCTCAAGGAGGTGCTGTTCACCTATTACCTCAACTTCATCCCCTTCTTCATCAATCAGTTCAGCGGTCTGTTCACCTTCATCGCCTGTATCTTCTTCACCTCGAAGATGGCCTATCAGACCGAGATCGTCGCCATGCTGTCGGGCGGCATGTCGTTCCGCCGGCTGATGTGGCCCTACTTCCTCGGCGCGTTCATCATCGGATCGCTCTCGCTGGGACTCAACCTCTGGCTCATCCCCTCTCGCAGCGGCACATCGTCGATTTCGAGCAGCAGTACATCCCCCGCAAGCAGAACACCCGCTACGACCGCCATATCTACAGGCAGATCGAACCGGGCATTTTCGCCTATGTCCGCGGGTACAACGGAGCGTCGCACCAGGCCTCGTTCTTCGCCCTGGAGCGGTACGTCAGCGGTACGATGACCCATTCGCTCGAGGCCGCCGACGCCAAGTTCAACCCCGAGACCAAGCGCTGGACAGCACCCCGGTACACCAAACGCGAGTTCGACTCGCTCGGCATGGAGCGTTTCGAACAGTTCCGCAACCTCGACACACTCATCAACCTCGAAGTGGCGGAACTGGGCGAGATCAACGACCTGATCCAGACGATGAACATCACGCAGCTCAACGAGTTCCTCGACCAGCAGCGCGCCAAGGGTTCCGACTCGATCAACATCATCGAGGTCGAGAAGCACGCACGCTACGCCTACCCGCTCTCGACCTTCATCCTTACGCTGATCGGCGTCTCGCTCTCCTCGCGCAAGGTCCGCGGCGGAACGGGGCTCCACATCGGAATCGGCACCGGACTCTGCTTCTCGTACATCCTCTTCAACCGTTTCTTCGAGGAGTTCGCCAAAAGCGGATCGCTCCCGCCCTGGCTGGCGGTCTGGCTGCCCAACATTATCTACCTTGTCATCGCCGTCTACCTCTACCGGAAGGCACCGAAATAATTGGCTACGACCTATGAAAAACTTGCAGAATACCCTGTCCGAACTCCGGCGGAACAAGCTGGTGTGGAACCTGCTGCTGATCGTTCTGATCATCCTCGCGATGGCCGTCATCGCACATTTCGTCATGCAGGCCGGGACGCGTCACGGCGCCCGGCGCACCGTGCCCGACTTCTCGGGCATCGCACTCGGCGAGGCGCAGCGCATCGCCCGCGCCAACGACCTGCGGCTGCACATCAACGACTCGCTCTTCGTGCCTGCATACGAAGGAGGCACGGTGCTCGACCAACTGCCCGAAGGGGGCGTGGAGGTGAAGCCCGGACGCACGGTCTACATCACGATCAACGCCTTCCGCCAGAAGCAGGTTCCCGTGCCCTACGTGGCCGGACGTTCGCTGCGACAGGCCAAGAACATGCTCGAGATCGCCGGGCTGGAGATCGAGCGTCTCGTCTATCGTCCCGACATCGCCACGAACTACGTGCTCGAAGAGTACTGCGACAACCGTCCCGTGCAGCCCGAGAGCAAGATCGAGGCCGAAGCCGGCTCGGGCGTGACGCTCTATGTCGGAGTCCAGGCGGGCGACAGCCTCACGATCGTCCCGCAGGTGATCGGGGCTACCCTGCGGCAGGCCAAGAGCAGGCTGTGGGAGCTGGGCCTCAATGTCGGACGGATCGCCTTCGACGAAGGCATCGACCTTATCAACCAGAAGGACGCCCGGGTCTACATCCAGACCCCGGGAGCCGAGCGGGCCGCCGTGCTGGGCTCTCCGGTGGAGCTGCGGCTGACACTCGATGCCGACAAGCTGACCAGGGCCCGCTCCGAAGCGACAAAACAAGCCGCTACGGCAGCTGAGGAGCGCATGCGCATGGAGCGCGAGCGCGATTCGCTGCGCGAGGCCGGAGCGCTGACCGCACTGCCGCAGCCAGAGGCCACGGAGGGAGGTCCGACGGCGGAGGAGCGGCGGTCCGAGTCCCGTCCGAAACAACAAGCATCCGAACCCGACGAATTCTTCGACTGATGGCCGACGACGCACGCTACATACCGGACGAGCTCGATCCGGAAACAGACGCCGCAACCTCCGAGGACGACGAAGGGGCCGGGCTCTACGAGCACTTCGCCGTGACGGCCGACAAGGGGCAGACACTCCTGCGGCTCGACAAGTTCCTCACGGCAAGAATGGAGCACTGCTCGCGCAACCGCATCCAGGCGGCGGCCGACAGCGGCAACATCCTCGTGAACGGGCGTCCCGCCAAGTCGAGCTACAAGGTCAAGCCGCTGGACCGCATCCAGATCGTGATGCCCTACCCGCGGCGCGATACGGAGATCAAACCCGAGGACATCCCGCTCGAGATACCCTACGAGGACGACGACCTGCTGATCGTAAACAAGCCGGCCGGCATGGTCGTACACCCCGGCGTGGGCAACTGGGACGGGACGCTGGTCAATGCACTGATGTTCCACCTCAACCGGCAGGGCATCCCGGCCGAGGAACAGAATCGCGCCGGACTGGTGCACCGCATCGACAAGAACACCTCGGGACTGCTCGTCGTGGCCAAGAACGAGCAGGCGCACGCACGCCTGGCCCGCCAGTTCTTTGACCACACGATCCAGCGCCGCTATGTGGCGCTCGTTTGGGGCAACTTCGACGAGGACGAGGGGACGATCACGGGCAACATCGGCCGCAGCCCCCGCGAGCGGCAGAAGATGTATGTCTTCGCCGACGGATCGGATGGCAAGCATGCCGTGACGCACTGGAAGGTGCTGCGCCGCTTCGGTTACGTGACCCTCGTGGAGTGCCGCCTCGAGACGGGACGCACACACCAGATCCGCGTGCACATGGCCTGGATCGGCCACCCGCTCTTCAACGACGAGCGCTACGGCGGCGACCGCATCCTCAAGGGCACGACCTTTGCCAAGTACCGGCAGTTCGTCGAGAACTGCTTCGCGGTGATGCCGCGCCATGCGCTCCACGCCCGCCTGCTCGGATTCGAGCACCCCACGACGCACCGCGACATGCTGTTCGAGTGCGGCCTGCCCGACGACTTCCGCGCACTCCTGGAGAAATGGGAGGGATATGCCGCGACCGGAAGGACGGACGAGGAGTGACCCGGCGGCCGGGGCGACAGAAGATGTACAGACAACACATTCCGATGTTTCTACCTACAACGATCAAAGAGGTCCGCGAACGCGGCTGGGATCAACTCGACGTGATCCTCTTCTCGGGCGATGCCTACATCGACCACCCGGCATTCGGACCGGCAGTCGTCGGGCGCCTGCTCGAGGCCGAGGGTTACCGTGTGGCCATCGTCCCGCAGCCCAACTGGCGCGACGACCTGCGCGATTTCACCAAGCTCGGAGCCCCGCGCCTCTTTTTCGGCATCTCGGCCGGATCGATGGACTCGATGGTGAACCACTACACGGCCAACCTCCGCCTGCGACACGACGACGCCTACACGCCCGGCGGCAAGGCCGGATTCCGACCCGACTACGCCGTGACGGTCTATGCGCAGATCCTCAAACGGCTCTATCCCCACGTCCCGGTGGTCATCGGCGGCATTGAGGCCTCGCTGCGGCGCCTGACGCACTACGACTACTGGAGCGACTCGCTCAAGCCCTCGGTACTCGTCGAGTCGGGGGCCGACCTGCTCATCTACGGCATGGGCGAACGGGTCGTACAGCAGGTGGCGCGGGCCATGCGCAACGGATACAACGCCAAACTGCTGCGCAAGATCCGCCAGGTGGCCTTCCTTGCCGACGAGGCCTACGTCAGCCGGCTCGACCTCGACCGAACGATCCGCCTGCACGGCTACGAAGAGTGCCTGCGCGACAAGCGAGCCTTCGGCGAGAACTTCACCGTCATCGAGACACAGAGCAACCTGATGGAGCCCGAGACGACGCTGGTCGAGGCGACGGGCGATCGGTTCGTGGTCGTGACACCCCCCAACACGACCCTCACGACCGAAGAGCTCGACCACTCGTTCGACCTGCCCTACGAACGGGCGCCGCATCCCCGCTACCGCGGCAAGGGGGATATCCCGGCCTGGGAGATGATCAAGTTCTCGGTAAACATCCACCGCGGCTGCTTCGGAGGCTGCTCCTTCTGCACGATCTCGGCCCATCAGGGCAAATTCATCAACTCGCGCAGCGAACGCTCGATTCTCGGCGAGGTGGAGCGGGTGGCCGCCATGCCGGGATTCAAGGGCTACCTCTCGGACGTCGGAGCCCCTTCGGCCAACATGTACCGCATGGGCGGCCGCGACCGCGAACTGTGCCGCAAGTGCCGCCGCCCGTCGTGCCTCCACCCGCGGATGTGCCCCAACCTGAACAACGACCACGGTCCGCTGCTGGCCCTCTACGAGAAGATCCGAGCCGTCAAGGGGGTCAAGAAGGCCTTTATCGGCAGCGGCATCCGCTACGACCTCTTCGATGAAAGGCCCTATCTCGAAACCGTGCTGAAGCACCATACCTCGGGGCGGTTGAAGGTGGCGCCCGAGCATACCGAAGAGCAGGTGCTGCAACTCATGCGCAAGCCGCCGTTCGCCCTCTTCGAGCGGCTGAACGCCGACTTCCACCGCATCTGCGACCGCGAGGGGCTGCCCTACCAGCTCATCCCCTACTTCATCTCGTCGCACCCCGGATGCACGGAGCAGGACATGCGCGCACTCTCGGAGAAGGTGCTCGGCAAGCTGCACTTCAACCTCGAGCAGGTGCAGGACCTCACCCCCACGCCGATGACCCTCTCGTCGGTGATGTTCTACACGGGCGAGAACCCCTACACGCACGAGAAGGTCTACGTGGCCCGCACGCAGGAGGAGAAACGCCGCCAGAAGAGCTACTTCTTCGGCGGACGCATTCCCGCACCGACCGCCTCCGCCGGACGAAGAGCGCACGAGGCGGAACGCGGACAAGCAGCCGGGCGGAAGGGCGGTCCGTATGGCAGGTCGGACGGCGGATCGAAAAGCGCTCCGAAGAGCAGTCCGGACGGTTTCCGAAAGAACAAGCGCCCAATGGTTCGGAAGGGTACGGGCGTTACGAAAAAAGGCTGATCCGTCGGGGATCGGCCTTTTTCATGGATGGCGGAGGGAGGTTTCTTCGCGGAGAAGCGGGACCGGGTCAATCTTCCAAAGCGAGCTCCAGGGCCCGTTCGAGCACCTCGTCTCGCCCGGCCTGCAACCCTTCGGCCGTCGGGCAGAGCTCGACATCGAGGCGCACGCCTACGGCCTGGGTCGGGGTTCCGTCCGGATAGAAGACGCCGATTCCCGAAAAACAGGTCATCAACCCTCCGGGTAACGGGATACGGACGATATCCCCGTCGGCACCCGAGGTCGGCGAACCGATGGTCAGCGTCTGCGGGCATCGCTGCAGCGCCATGGCCTGGAACTCGGGGTTGCTCTGCGTCAGCTCGTTCACGAGTAAGATCACCCGCCCTTTGTAGGGCTCGGCACACCGCTTGGCTTCCTCCCCGAAGCCTTCGTAAATCCACTGCTCCTGCCGGAAGAAGAGGCCGGGCAGGGCCAGCGTCGGATGCACCATCTGCCAGGCAACGACCGGCTCGGTGCGCAGCGACTGGCCAATCAACGCTATCAGCGCGTCGGCCACATTCAGCGGGTAGGTGCGCAGGTCGATGATGAGCGCCCGCGTGCGGGGCAGCGTCTGCCCGACCTCGGCGAGGTGCTCGCGTGAGAAGGTCCCGGCGTAGATGTAACCCACCGAATCGGCCAGCAGGCGGAAGGGCGGCTGCGTGAGTTGGGCCGGGTCGTAAAGGGGGGGGCGTTGCCATAGGGCACCGTTGCCACGTGGAGCGTGTCGCAGGCCCCGGCGCGGCGGAGGACCACCTCGGCGGTATCGCGGCGCGTGCAGAGCCCGTAATAACGGGCGGCCCGGCGCAGACTTGCCTCGTTCGACCGCGAAGCATATTCCCGCAGCAGCTCCAGCCGTTCGGAGAGAGGCTCCCCGTCGATGGCCACCACCTCGTCGCCCCGTTCGAGGGCACTGTCGCCGGAGTAGCCGACGAAGAGGCGCCCGTCGGCCTGGAGCGGCCACACGGGCAGCATCCGCTGTCCGAAGAGCATCTCAATCGGCGCGTAGGCATGGCCGTCGTTGAGTTCGCGGATTAACCGCATGTAGAGGCGGGCAAAACGTCTCCCGTCCGTTTCAACACCCATGAGAGGAATATAGGTGGAGAGCACTTCCTCCCACGGATGCAGCGTCACCGCCCTGTACGGAGCATAATATTCGATGATGTTCCACAGCCGGAAGAGCGTCAGCAGGTTGAGCCCGCTATCCATTTGCGGGGTCGGATGGAAAGACTCGCCGCGCAACGACAGGTAGTGATAGCCAGGTCCGTTCCCCGTTGTCCCCATGCGGAGATAGTAGTTTTCGCCGCGCTCGGCATAACGCAAGTCCTGCAGCAGGCGCGACAGATCACGCCCCAACAGGGTCGTATCCCGGGTCCACGCCAGATCGACGGTCGATACCAGTTCGAGCGGTGCCAGGTTCTGTTCGTACTCGACCCGGTTGGGGGTGTAATCTCCCAGCGAGCGGACCCAGTCGAGCAGGTGCCGGTTGCGGATCTCCCGGTCGGCGTGCACGACCCGCGGCAACAGCGAGAAAAGGGCGCTGTCGATATCGACCCGCCGCAGCGTGTCGCAGAACGCCGGATGGTGGTATTTGGCATAGCCCCAGACGCGGCAGAGCGTTTCGAGGTTGGGAAGTGTACGGGGATCGTCGAAATCCCCGGCTGTCAGCGTGAAGCCCGACAGGGAGGCGGGAGGTTCGGAGTTCTGGCAGGAGGCCGGGCGGACGGCGAGGCACGACAGCATCGCAGCCGCAAGAAGCAGGGTTCGCATGGTCGGAGTATCAGGTTTTATACCAAACGCAGCAGCCGGGGTGTTTCGTATCCGCCGGGGCGGTTTTTCCCGAAAATCCGTTACGACCACATCGGTTTCAGCACACCGAACAGAAGCGAAGCGATCAGCAGCGTCACGACGATGTTGAAGGCCTGAGCCACGAGGAACGAACGCAGGATGTTGCGGTTCTCGCGCGAGACGATCTCCTTCAGGCGCGTGTCGAGTCCGATGCAGACGAAGGCCAGCGAGAAGAAGACCGTGGAGAACATCTTGGCCACGCCCGGCTCGGCCAGTTTGCCCCGCGCATCGGGGACGAAGACGCCGCCCGACTGCAGCAGGCTGAAGACGAGCGAGGCGGCCACGAAGCCGAGGATGAACTTCGGGAACTTCTCCCACACGATACCCAGCGAGGGAGCCTGGCCGCCGTGTCCGCTGCGGGCCGAGAGGTAGAGGGCAATGAAGAAGGCCACGACACCGATCAGCACATTCTGCGCCGCCTTGATGATGACGGCGTGGCTGTTGGCCGTCTCACCGACGATCATGCTCGAGGCAGCGACGCCCGACGTGGTGTCGATCGTTCCGCCGATCCACGCCCCGGCGACCTCCTGGGCCACGTCGGCGGGGAAGAGGTGAGGAAGGATCAGTTCGGCCAGCCACGGCATGAGGTAGATCATCGGTACGACAATGATGAGTACCAGCGAGACGATGTAGGAGAGTTTGCGGTCGTCGCCGCCCACCACGCGCGCCGCCGTGATGCAGGCCGAAACACCGCAGATCGAGACGCCGCTCGAGAGGATCATCGCCGAGCGTTCGTCCACCCCGGCTCGCCGGGCCGTGCGGAAGGCGAAGAACCAGACAATCGCCACGACCAGGCACGCCTGGACAAGGCCGAAGATGCCAGACTTCATCACGTCGCTGAAGAGGATCGTGGCACCGAGGCAGACCACGCCGATCTTGATGAAGAACTCGCCCTGGATGGCCGGCTTCATCCACGCGGGAACATGCCACACATTGCGGATGAGCAGTCCGAAGAGCACCGAGAAGAAGACCGACTCGAAGCCCCAGTAGGCCACGGCAGGGATCTTGGCGACCAGCTGGGCCAGCAGCGAGACGGCGAAGACCACGCACAGCGAGGGGAAGAGCCCCTTGAGCGGACGGCCGAGCAGTCGGTTACCCACATAGAGCACCACGAGTACGATCACGAAGAGCAGGGCAATGTTGCGCCATGCGTCCAGCGTGGCCAGGGTCGAAGGTACGTTCGGCAACAGAGCCGGAATCAGTGCGGAGAGCAGGAGCAGCGGGATGGAGACCCAAACCACCACCCAGTCTTCGGTGCGGAGAGATTCGAAAAATTGTTTCATCGGTCAAAAGGAGATTTGGTCATCAGAACATTCCGGTAAACTGGACGGAAAGCAGGTTGCGGTCGGAGAGGCCGGCCGCAGCATACGATTCCCAGGTATAGTTGAGCTGGCAGCGCAGATACCGCACGGGCTGCCAGATGAGGCCTGCCGTGCAGTTGGTCTGGCGCGTGGAGGAGACGGAGACCTGCTCGAGGAAGGTATCGTAACGCACGACCGGCATGAGCGAGCGGGTTGCGCGCCAGCCACCCATGACGTACCAGCCGCCGCTATCGATCCGCCGTACAGGCTCCGAATCACCCCCGGCGACATCGGTCTCCCCGCCGATCCACTCGCTGCGCACGACCACGGCCCCGCGGTCGTAGCACACGCCGGCGCCGTAGCGGACGCGGCGGCGGTAGTCGGGACCGTATTCGCCCCAATAGTAGGAACCGCTGAGCGTCAGTCCCTGCACCGGATGCACCGAAAGGCGCGCGACGAAATCCTTCGAACTGTTGCGGTCCCACGTGTTGATCCCCTCGCCGTTGAGCACACCCACGTCGTAATGCAGCAGGTTGTAGCCGTCGCGCGGAAGGAAGGAGCCGTGGAGAACGAGGCCCATGTCGCGGCCCGTGGAGGAGAGCCCGCACAAGTCGGCGAATCCCATCAGCCGCAACAGCGCCATCGGATAGTGGATGAACTCGATCTTCGTCGGCGGATAGGCCGTATTCTCGATCGAGAAGGGAACCTTGAACTCCCCGACCCGCAGGTTCAGGGCCTGCAGCGGGCGATAGTCGAGACAGGCGTCGAGAATCTGCGGCGAGGCGAACTCCAGCCGCACGTTGTAATGAAGTGACGGTAAAAGAGAGCCTGCCAGTGCAAACTGGGCGCGGCGGATCAGGAAACTCGAGGTATTTCCGTCGTATTCGTATCCCAACTGGACATAGCCCGAAAACTCGGGCAGGCGGGAACGCAATCGATCCCAGCGGTCGGCCCGCCGTTCGAGGCGGTCGATCCGCGCCTGCAACGAATCGATCGTCGCCGGGGAGGGAAGCGTATCGGTCGAGAGCTGCGCTCCGAGGCAGCAGACGGCGCCAAACAGCGCGAGGAGCAGAGAAAGGAGAGGTTTCATCGGCAGCGGGCTGTATTTTTGGCAAAGGTCGAAAAATCCGGCGACGCGGCAATACGCGAAAATACCTAATTTACAACCGCAACCTACTCTTCGGAAGGAGGATCCGGACTGACGGCCGAAACGGAGAACCGGAATACGGGTAACAGAATCCGGAATCGGGATAGTCCGGCGAGTCGTTTTTCCGTGTATTTTTGCAACGCGTCCCGCAGCCGGCCGGATCCGCGGGACAAGAAGAGACACGACAACGGACAACCGCCGCAACACACGACAAAGACAGTGCGGGATCCGGCCCCGCAGAACCGCAAACCCGAAAGAGAAGAGATGACACTCGACGAATTCCTGCAATACGCACAACAGCGCAAACCCTTCGAGGAGCCCGAAATGCTGCGCCTGATGAACGAGATGAGCGACGAGGCCCGGCGCATCACCTGCCGCCTGAACGCCGAATATCACACCCCCGATGAGATCCGCGCACTGCTCTCGGAACTGTTCGGCCGCAGGGTCGATCCCTCGCTGCGGGTCTTCCCGCCCTTCTACACCGACTTCGGTAAGAACATCCACCTGGGCCGGGAGGTCTTCATCAACGCCTGCTGCCACTTCCAGGACCACGGAGGGGTGACGATCGGAGACGGCTGCCAGATCGGCCACGACGTCGTTTTCGCGACGCTCGATCACCTGATCGACCCCGCGCGGCGGAAGACGACCTGCCCGGCACCGATCGTCCTCGGTCGGAACGTCTGGGTCGGAGCCCATGCGACGATCCTCAAGGGGGTGACGATCGGCGACAACGCCATCGTCGCCGCCGGCGCCGTGGTCACGAAGGATGTGCCGGCCGACACGATCGTCGGAGGCGTCCCGGCACGGATCATCCGCCGGATCGGGGACCAAGAGTAAGACGAAAGGACCCGCGCCCACACGGGTACGGGTCTGCTATACGTCGCGGCGGAAATGCCGCCGCAGAATGACGGGTCGCTCAGCGGGGCATCGGAAAGGAGAGGGTCCGGGCATCGAGGTAGGCGTCCGGATAGGGGCTCCAGTTCCAGGCCTGTCCGTTCGAAATCGTCACGTGGCGGACCAACTGGCGGGGCGAGGCGTCGAAGACGGAGACCCGGGCCGGCAGCTTCGATTTGGGAGCCAGCACCACGGAGGTCATCGAGACCACCGGCTTGCTCCCGATCGGGGCCATCACGTCGTAGGAAGGCATCCACGGGGTCATGTGGACGATCGTATCGGGCAGGACGAACGGCTCGGCGATACGGGTCGAGTCACGCCGTTCGAAACGGCCGTTCGGGTGCTCCTGGGCCGCTGCGGTCAGCGTTGCAGCGAACGCAAGAACCGCCAACAACAACATCTTTCGCATGGTACACTCCTTTTTTATTTATAACGGTCAGAAGACCTCCTTTAGTATACGCACCGACTGGACCGAGTTGATCGCATCGAGGTGATAGCCCAGGAAGACAAGCATCTCGCTGAGAAAGTCGCTCCGCTGCGCCCGGTTGAGCGCCAGTTCTCCCAGCGCCTGCACGTCGCAGTGCAGCAGCCGGTCGAGCAGTTGCGACGACGGTTGCGTCATCACCTCGGGATGGGCCCCGGGATGCGGGGTGTAGAGTCCCTCGCGGACGTCGAACCACCATCCCTCGACGTAGTCGTTTCCCGGGCGGTAGCCCAACAGGCAACTCAGGTTGGCCAGGAACCACAGGTGGAAATTCGGGACCCCCTGCTCCAGGACATCGAGCGCCCCGACCGATCCCCAGACAAAATCGAACAGCGGATCGTTCGGCTCACACTCCCGCACCAGACGATACAAAACTTCGGCCATAAAGAGCGCCATCGTCGATTTGCGGACATCGAACGGCAGGCTCTGCAGCGTGAAGCCCGCCCGGATCTCGCGAAAACGGTCCATCTGCCTGTGAGGCGACTCCAACCCTTCGAACTCGACGGGAAACATCGGCTGGAAGAGCGCCAGTTTCGACCCCCGGCCTCGCGAACGGACTCCCTGCACCATGTAGCTGCGACGGCCGCCGACATCGGTCAGCAGATAGGCCACCAGCGATGAATCGCCGTATTTGAGCGTGTGCAGGACGATGCCGCGCCCCTTGTAACTCTTCACTGCGGCCTGCGGACATGAACCAGGAACCAGCCGTCGCGCTCGGCCCGCGCAACGGGGAGCAGCCCCTCGCGGGCGGCAGCCGCCTCGATCGCTTCGACGTCGGCGGCGAGGAAACCACTCATCACCAGGTCCCCGCCCGGAAGGAGTGCCGCGGCATAGGCTGCCATGTCGGCCGTGAGGATATTGCGGTTGATGTTGGCCAGGATGAAGTCGTAGCGTCGGCCGGCAATGCGGCGGACATCGCCCAGCATCGGCTCGATGCGGTCGGCCACGCCGTTCGCCGCGATGTTCTCCCGGCAGTTGGCATCCGCCCAGTCGTCGATATCGACGGCATCCAGGTGCCGGGCCCCGCACTTCGCAGCCACGATGGCCAGCACGCCCGTGCCGCTGCCCATGTCGAGGCCCGTGCGGCCGGCAACCCCCAGATCGAGCACGGCACGCGACATGAGCCACGTCGTGGCGTGGTGTCCCGTGCCGAACGACATCTTCGGCATCACCACCACCTCGGGCTCTCCGTCCGGAGCCGGGTCATGGAACGGCGCCCGGATAAGCAGGCGCCCCTCGACGTCCACCGCCGGGAAATTGCTCTCCCAAAGGGCGTTCCAGTTCTGCGTCTCGATCGAGATATAGCGGCCCTCTACGCCGTAGCGCACCAGCAGGGCGTCGATCTCCGCCTTGCAGTCGGCCAGCAGGTCCTGGCGGATGTAGGCCTTCAGCACACAACCTTCGGTCTCGAAACTCTCGAACGCATAGTCTGCCAGTTCCGCCGTCAGAATCTCGGCCTGTTCGCCGCCCGTACAGGCGACATTGAGCGCAACGTAATCCATAGGAATCGGGAATAATATTATGTAAAATTTCGTACCTTCGTACCGACAAAGGTAACATTTTATCCGGATTCGACCGACTCGAAATGGCGGAAAATACGAAAAAATGGGAAGAGGCCGGCAGGCACTACCGGACCTACATCAAACTCGAGAAGCGGCTGGCGCAGAACACCGTGGAGGCCTACATGCGCGACCTGAGGTCGTTCGCTCACTTCATCCTGCGCATGTACGACGTGCCGCCGGCGAAGGTCGAGGAGCCCATGGTGCAGCGCTACGTCGCATGGCTCTACGACCGCGGCCGGGAAAAAGCCTCGCAGGCCCGGTCGCTGAGCGGCGTGAAGAGCTTCTTCAACTTCCTGCTCATCAGCGACCGCATCGAAAGTTCCCCGGCCGAATTCGTCCTGACGCCGAAGTTCGGGCGGCATCTGCCCGACGTGCTCACGACCGGGGAGATCGACCGCATCATCGCCGCCGTGGACGGAACGACCCCCAAGGAGATCCGCGACGCCGCGATGCTCGAGGTGCTCTACTCGTGCGGCCTGCGCGTCTCGGAGCTCACCTCGCTCCGCATCCGGGACCTCTTCTTCGGCGAGGGTTACATCCGCGTCACCGGCAAGGGCGACAAGCAGCGACTCGTCCCGATCAGTTCGACGGCCCGGGAGCGGATCCACCGCTACCTCGAGGTGCGGCGCAGCGCACGGGCCGGGGAGGAGAC
>FR891993.1:112680-124648 GCA_000434235.1 Alistipes sp. CAG:268
TTCCTGAACAACCGCGGCAGCAGCCTCACGCGCGTCATGATCTTCACGATCCTCCGCGAGGCGGCCCGCCGGGCCGGCATCGAGAAGAAGATATCGCCGCACACCTTCCGGCACTCGTTCGCCACCCACCTGCTCGAGGGCGGGGCCAGCATCCGGCAGGTGCAGGAACTGCTCGGCCACGAGAGCATCCTCACCACGGAGATCTACACGCACCTGGACGACAGCCACCTGCGGCAGACGGTCGAAGAGCACCTCCCGATCTGAAACGGGCAGGAAAAACGGGACGGAATCAGAGTTTCAGGATCGCCGAACGGGGCGTCAGGCGGAGTGTATCGTAATCGAGGCCCGAGAGGACGACCGCAACCCCGTCGGGGTGGACCAGCGCAGGCAACGCCTCGCCGAGCGGAAGCCCCACTTCACGGAGCCGCACGAAAGCGGCGCGGTAGTCGGCGGGGAAGCCCGCGACAAGCAGTCCCGAGTAGAACTCCGTGGCGGGCCGGCGGTCGGGTTCGGGACACGTCTCGACACGGAGCAGGCGTCCCTCCGCGGAGAGCGTGATAAGCGGGTTGCGCACGAGCCCCTGCGGGGTCCAGAGCAGGTTAGAGGCTATCCGCCGGGTGGGCTGCGCGGAAGAATTCATCGGCAAAGATACGGATGTTCAACTGACGGCGGTAGAGGCTGTCCACCGCATCGGCGACCGGCGTGGTGTAGGTTACCTTCAGATCGGAGACCGTCACGGAGGGGCGGGCGGGAGTCTGACCGAAGTCGAGCAGGTCCACACGCAGGCGGCGGTGGGTCGTATCGGGCGTGAAGGTACGCATGAATCGCTCCTCGCGGCCGCGGCGCAGCGTCACGGTATAGAGGTTCGAGCGCGAGCCGTCGGCACGCTCGAGCCAGGCCGAGCCCTTCAGCCCCCGCGTATTGCGGTCGAGCGAATCGACCAGATACTTCAGCGAGACGGTATATTCGCCCGGAACCACGTCGAACGTGAAGCTCAGCCGCGCGGTGTCCCGCAGCGAGGAGACGCGGATCAGCGAATCGGCATAGACCGTATGCGTGAAGGTGCGCTGCGCGACGTTGTCGATCGTATCGAGGATCGCCACCTCGCGGTTGTAGACCTTGCCTTCGGCCTCGAGCAGGTCGATCGCCCGTTCGACGACATCGCCCAGGCGGGCGCTCTTGCGCTTCGAGAAGTTGCCGATCGTGTAGTAGACATCCTCGGTCGTATAGCCGTAGCGGGCAAAGATCGGCTCGTAGATCCGCAGCGAGTCGGTGCGGATGTTCTCGTTGGAAATATAGGCATTGGCCAGGAAGGCATCACGGAAAATCAACGCCAGCTCACTGTCCGGAATGATCGTATGCCGGGCGCACGAGAGCGCCCCGAGGGCCAGCAGGCCACAGACGGCATGTCGCAATAGCTTGTTCATCATCGTTCGTCGTTTTTTATCATACTCCGCACCGTCAGTCCCGTCAGCAGCCATGCCACAACCCCGAACGAGAGCACGACGGCCACAAGGTCACCCAAACGGAACTCCACGGGGTAGCTCTTCGTAAGGAAGGTCTCGGCCGGAATCTCGATCAGACCGAAGTGTTGCTGGACGAGGCTTGCACCCACACCGAGGACGACACCCACGGCGGCACCCAGCCCGCAGATCAGCAGCCCCTCACGGCGGAAGATCGAGCGGATCAGCGCCCGGTCGGCCCCCAGCGCCCGCAGCGTCGCCCGGTCGGCCCGCTTCTCCACGATGAGCATCGACAGCGCCCCGACGACCGAGAACGAGGCGACGACCAGTACCAGCAGGGCGATGAAGAAGATGCCCCACTTCTCGTAGGTCATGATCCGGTAGAACGAAGCGCGCAGCTCGTCGCGGGTCCGCACACGGAACGTGTCGCCCAGGGCCGATGCGACTTCGCGCCGCACGGCATGCACGTCGGCACCGGCATCGAGGCGGAAAACCAGCGAGGTGGCCTGCCCCGGGTAGTCGAAGAGCTCCTGCGCCAGGCGCAGCGAAGAGAGCACATAGGTCCGTTCGGTCTCCAGGTCGAGCGAGAAAACCCCGCCGACGGGCTCCGTCCGCCGCGCATAGCTCCCGACGGGCAACAGGCTCGAGAACGAACCCCGACGCACGGCATAGAGCGTCACGTCGGCATCGGCCAGCGAGCGAATACCCAATTCCCAGGCCATCGTCTGCCCGATGACCAGTTTCTCAAGGTCCCCGAGCCGGACGCACCATTCGCCCGCCGTGACGGCTTCGCCCAGCGGGAAGACCCCGGTGTAGGCATCGTCCACGCCGCGGACCGTGGCCGTGGCCTGCCGGTCGCCGTGCTCGAGCAGGGCGCTCTGCTCCAGCAGGAAGGAGAAGGAGGCTACACCCGGGATGCGGGCAAGGGCGGCCGTATCGACCTGCGACAAGACGAAGGTCTGCCCCGTACGCGGAGCAGCGGTCAGGTCAGCATCGAAGGCCGAATACATCGACTTGACCAGCGTCTCGAAGCCGTTGAAGACCGACAGCAGGATGATCATCGCGGCGACGGGCATGGACACGGCGGCCACGCTCAGCCCCGAGATCAGGTTCACGACCGACCGGGACTGACGCGAAAAGAGGTAGCGTCGTGCAAAGAGGCGGGCCAGCATCGTCCGGATCCGGCGCCTATTTCAACGCCTGCTCGATGTGTTCGATGTACTCGAGCGAATCGTCGAGGAAGAACTGGATCTCCGGGACGTTCTTCAACTGGTTGCGCAGCCGCTGGCCCAGGGCCCGGCGGACGAACCAGTTCTGGTGCTCGAGCGTCTTCATCAACTCGGCGCTCCGGTCGAAGGGAAAGACGCTGACGTAGATCTTGGCGTATCCGAAATCGGGCGACACGCGCACCCCCGTAACAGTGACCAGAAGCCCCCGCACAAGGGCGGCTCCCTCCTTCTGGAAGATCTCGGCCACATCCTTCTGGATCTGCTTGGCGATCTTCTGCTGGCGTGTGGTTTCCATAGTTCTCTGTTTTACAATCCGTATTTGAATACTTCGCGGTTCTTCGTCCGCTTCGGGCGGGGCTTCCACGTCTCGAAGCCCTCCTTGTTGAATCGGTAGTTCAGGCCGACGGATATCATCATGTTGTCCAGCGGCGAGCGCATCGGGGTCGATGCAAAGGGGTTCTCCGGGCCGTCGATCGCGTTGTCCGCATACTTGTTGCGGTTGCGGAGCACGTCCGAATAGCCGAAATAGTAGCGCACGCGGAAGTTCAGCTCATAACGGCCGATCAGGAAGGCCACGCCCCCTCCGCCGGCCAGTCCGTAGCCCCAGCGGTTGTCGCGGGGCAGCTTGTAGGCGTAGTCCCCGTTCCAGGCCTGATCGCCCTGCTCGCGAGCCTGCTCGTTCTCGTAGCGGGACGAGAAGGTGTAGGAGAAGGTTGCGGCCGCCTCGAGGTAGACCCGCACGTGGTTGCGCAACATGTAGATGTGCGGCTGCCAGACGACCGGAAGCATCACCGTGTTCATGTTGCGCGTGTAGTAGAGGTAGTCTTTCTTCTCCTCGACCGCCGCGGTGTTCGTGGCGAACGAGAAGCCCTGCTGCAGGAATTCGAGGTCTACACCGAAGCCTCCGACGAAGCGTTGCTTGCCGTAGTAGCGCCACGTCAGGCCGCCGCCGTACATGCCCCACATCCCGCGCATCTCCTGTTTGGGATTGAACCGCCCGGTGCCCATGCCGTAGCCGGCCGTGAAACCGAGCGTATGCTGCGCCGAGGCACGCGGTGCGGCCAGCACGCCGAAAAGCATCGCCGCCGCGACGAGAAAAGTCCGTATGTTGCGTCCTGTCATATCCTTATCTGAAGTTGCTGAACATGCTGCCCGCCGAGCCGAAGTTGGCGTTCATCGAATTCTGCTGGTTGTTGAGGTTCTCCTTTTTCGGTCCCTCCTTGGCTCGTTTCTCCGCCTCACGCTGCTGGCGGCGGGCCTCCCGCTCGTCGAGCATGCGCGAAAGCGACTGCATCGTCACCGGTGCGAAGATCCGGTTCATGTCCATCGTGAACTCGATCTCCCAGTTGGTCTTCGTCGCAAAGGTGTCCTCGCCCGCATCGTTCATGTACATCTCCGTGCGCTCGGGCTGCAGGCGGCCGACCAGATTGCCCGTATCCCACTTGCCGTTCCCGTTGCGGTCTTCGATCACACGGAACTTGATCTCGCCGGCCGGAACATAGTTGAACTGAACATCGCCCGTAGTGACGTCACGCCGCTCCTGCTTGAGCGCCCCGTTGCCGTCGAGCAGCTGGATGATGTACTTCGAGCCGTCGTTGCGCCCGACGACGTGGACCTTGACCGTCGCGAACTTCTCCGGGTCATAGACCGTATAGGTACCGACGATCGAGTCGTTCGAGAGGCCGGCCACGTCGGTCATCGCACCCTTCGGAATCGTCAGCTGATACTGTGCGCCCGTCTCCCATGCGGCGCGGATGTGCCAGCGGAGCAACTGCCCCGTATCGCGCACCATGCGCACCGGAACCTCCTCCGAGAGGCTGTCGGCTCCCGTACGCACGAGCCGCAGACTGGCCGAATCGAGCCGCGTCAGCGGGTAGTCGAAGTCGATCGTCAGGTGCTCCTCGGGGTTGATCTCACCGCTCTGCGGCAGCTTGTAGGCAAACGGGTTGGGCTTCTCGGGCTCCTTCCACTCCTCGCCGGCCTCCTCGGCCTTGCGGCGCTCGCGTTCGAGTTTTTCGCGTTCGCGCTCCTGCTCCTTGGTCTCGACAAGACGCCACGCGAGTTTCAGCTCCTCGGTCACCTCCTGCAGGCGGTTCACCGTATCGTGCTTGAAATAGGTGATCTTGCCCTTGATCGTATCCGGGAGCGACTCCGACGGCATGTCGAACCACAGAGCGATGGTGTCGCGGCCGACGGTCTGCGGATCGACGATGACCCGCTCGGCAGGGATGCTGTCGAACACCAGGTTCGTGATGCGCGGGCGCGGGGCCCCGAAGTAGAGCATGGCCTTGTGCTGCAGGGGCCGGGCACTCTCCGAGAGCACCTGACGGCGGAACTGCACGTCGGTGAACATGCGGAAATAGAGCTGCGGTTCGGCAGTCACATAACGGCGCAGCGAGTCGTACCAGATGGCGAAGTCGGGCATCTCGGCCGGATTGTAGGTTCCCTCGATGAAACCCACCTGGTCGGTTCCCGGCTCGTAGAGCTGGTTGTCGTTCTTGTCCTGCACGGCATAGATCCGGTATGGGATCGGCTTGAGGTTCTGGGCGATGAAGATACCGTTGTTCTCGGCACGCGCAATGACGGAAGGGCGGTACTTGAAGACCGTCGAGTCGTAGTCGGGGGTATACTCCACCGAGTCGGCCGGGTAGAACCAGATGAAGCTCTTCGAGACCGAGTCGGACTTGTAGCCGTCGGCCGTATAGCCCGAGAAGACCATCGAATCGATCTCGGGACCGGTCGAGAAGACGTAGCGCATCGAATAGAGCGGGTTGCCCTCGTTGTTGTCGCAGATGGCGCTTCCGAAGTTGAGCGCATAGGTCGTGTTCGGGCGCAGCGTGTCGCGCAACTGGATGACGATTCCGCGGCCGCGCATGGTGATCGTCGGTTTTTTCTTCATCTCGGGCGAGGTGAAGAACTCCTTCTGCTGGTCCTTGATCTGCACGAACTCGTCGAACTCGATGTAGATCTTGTCGTGACCCACCGTGGGGCGGTTCGTCGTGAAGTTGTCGGGCGTCATGGCCACGATCACCGGGGGCAGCGAGTCGCGCGGGCCGCCCGTCGGAGTCATCATGTTGGCACAACGGCTCAGGAAGGCCGAGGCGAAGAGCAGCGCCACGGCCGAGCGCAGCAGGTTGAGCGTATGGTGTCGGCGGGTTTTCATCGGCGGAGAGGGCTTTGCGTCGCGGCAGCCGGAGCCGTCGCAGACCGGTTCTCGGGGGTCAGGGACTCGTTCACGATGCGCCAGCCGTTATCGACGTCGATCCAGACGTTGCGCCACGGACGGAAGAGCACCGAATAGGTGGGGCTGCTGCCGTCGAGATCGACCGTCTGCTGCGAGTAGGCATAGAGGCGGTCCACACGGTCCACAACCACGACCATCAGCGTCTCGGAGGTGACGGACATTGAATAGAGCCCCGTTTCGGAATCCTTGTAAGCCTGGAAATTGGGGTTGGTGCGGGTGAACGAGTCGTCGCTCTTCGAGGTGATCTTGCCCGCCACGGCATCGTCGTAGGAGGCGATGTACCACGCCGTCGTATCGACGGCATAGGCATAGGCATCGAGTTTCTCGATCGCACCCGGCTCACCGCCCTCCTCGCTCTGGACCGAGGGCGAGACGTAGCAGGTCACCGCCTTGGGCGGAGTGTAGTAATCGTTGCGGAAAATCCAGTTGCCGTCCTTGTAGGTGAAGCCCTCCTTCCACAATTTGAAGATGAGCGTCACGTAGAGGTTCGGCAGGTTGTCCGACATCTCCTGCTGCGTATAGGCATAGAGGCGGTTGGTCGGGTCCACGGCCACGATCATCTTCTTCGAGGAGCCCGTGAGCGGCATCTGGATCCAGCCCGTCGTCCCCTCGCGTTCACAGGGCTCCGACGTGGCGACCGGATCGAGCCGGTCCGAGGAGTTCGTCCGCGAGGTCACGACTCCGTTCAGGGCATCCTCGTAGGAGGCGACCGTATAGAGCGCCGTGTCGGCCACAAAGGCATAGGCCCGAACCCCTTCGAGCGGATTGTTCGGATCGGCCGAAAGATTCTGGACCAACGGTTTGAGCACGTAGTTCGTGCTGTCGGAGACATCCTTGAAACATCCCGGACAGATCAGCGTCGCAGCCGCCGACAGAAGCAGTAGGAAGCGCCGCATGCTCATGCCTTCTCCGTTTTATGGTTTTCCCGCAATGCGGACAGCATCTCGCCCACACTGATACCCAGCACCGGATGCCGGCGCTGACGCATGATCTCGCACAGGGGCACCAGTGCGAATTCCCGCTCGGCAAGGAGCGGATGGGGAAGCGTCAGGCGATCGGTCTCAAGGACCAGGTCGTCGTAGAAGATCAGGTCGATATCGATCGGCCGGGAGGTATAGCGGGCACCCGATGCCGAGCGCTCAAGCTGCTCTGCAGCGCGATTCCGCCCCAGTTCGCGCTCGATCGCCTGGCAGGCGTCGAGCACCTCGAGCGGCGAGAGATCGGTCGTCAGTTCGAGGGCCTGGTTCGAGAAACGGTTCTCGCTCGTGAAGCCCCACGGGGCGCTTTCGTACCGGTGCGAGCAGCGCAATACGGCGCCCACGCGGGCATTGACCAGCTGCTGCGCCGACTGGAGCGTACGTTTCACGTCGCCCAGGTTGCCGCCCATCAGAAGTGTCACTCGTGCCATCGTCACAAATGTTTTATCATTTTGCTCACCGAGAGAGCAAAATGGGTGAATACGATCGTCGGATTGCCGTTCTGCGCGATCTGTGCGGAGGCGCTCTCGATCTCGGCGATCAGCGGCTCGATGTTCTGCGAGCCGACAAACGGGGCGAACTTCGTACAGAAGGCCAGCTCCTCGCCCCACAGGTAGCTGATCTCGCGGATCCCGGCGTGCAGCATGTAGCTCTCGCGCAAAAGTCGGGCCGCATCCCGGAGAAAGCCCCGCTGCTGTTCGCGCGAGAGTTGCGCCGCATCCTCGGCCCAGGTTACCAGTTCGAGGTGCTTGTCGTTGTAACTCAGTCGCATCAGGCTGCAGAACAGGTCGAAATGCTCCTTGCGCTGCGCATCGCTTTCACCGGCGACCAGGTGTCCCAGCTCAAGCAGGTCGCCGTCGGCCAGCCGCGCCATGTTGCGCGCCTGCAGCGGGTCGGCGACGCCCCGGGCGAATGCCTCGCGCTCGAGCACCTCCGGGGCAATGCGCGGCACGCAAACCTCCTGCGTACGCGAGAGGATCGTCGGCAGCAGCCGATCGGGATGTTCCGAAACGAGGATGAAGAGCGTGCGCTCCCACGGCTCCTCGAGGATCTTCAGGATCTTGTTCGCCGCCTCCTCGTTCATCGTCTCGGGCAGCCAGACGAGCATCGTCTTGTAGTCGGCCTCGAAACTCTTGAACGAGAGTTTGCGGATGATCTCGTCCGCTTCGCGGGCGGCGATCATCCCCTTGAGCGTCTTGCCCAGGTCGAGTCTGTCGTACCACTCCTGCGGCGAGAAGTAGCCCCGCCGCTCGGCGAACAGCGTGCGGAACTGCGGCAGGAACTCGTCGCTGCGGATCACCTCGCCCGACTTCTTGCCCTGCTTGTTCACCGGGAAGACCAGGTGGAGGTCGGGGTGCGCCAGCGCCTCGATCTGCCGGCAGTCGGGACACTCGCCGCACGAATCACCGTTGCGGCGGTGACGGCAGCACAGGTACTGGACATAGGCTACGGCAAGGGCCAGCGTCCCGAAGCCCGAAGCCCCGGTGAAGAGCTGGGCGTGGCTCACGCGCCCCGCATCGACCGTCTGCGCCAGATGCCGTTTCAGATCGTTCTGTCCCGTTATGTCAGCAAATCGCATAATCCACTCCTTGCGGGGATTCAGCGGCCCCGTCCGCAGACTGCCCGCACCATCGCCCGCACGTCGATCCGCTCGCGGCGGATCAGATAGGCCAGATAGGATGCAAACAGCACGATATTAAACGTATAGCCGGCGAACATATTGCCTCCGACCCACGAAGAGAAGGCTTCGCAGAGGAGGAACAGCCCGAGGGCCACAAACACATACTCCCAGATCCGGCGCCACGGATAGGGCGTCGGGAAGAAGCGCCGGTTGAGCCACCAGCTGACCGCGACCATCGCCGATTCGCTGGCCAGGCGGGCCCAGGCGGCCCCGTAGTAGCCCCACAGCGGGATGAGCCAGCAGCCGAAGAGCAGGATGGCCGCCAGACCGGCCCCCGTGACGACGATCGCCAGCGAGGTGCGCTCCTCGCGCTTGTACCAGAACGAGAGGTTGAGCCAGACGCCCGTCAGCACGTTGGCCCCGAGCACGACGGGCAGAATGAAGATCCCCTCGCGGAAGTCCCGGCCCACGATCAGCGCGAAGAGGTCGCGGAACAGCGCGATGCCCAGGAAGATGACCATCGAGGCCATGACGTAGTATTTCAGCGCGGCGGCATTCATCGCCACGAAATCCGACTTCTTGAAGTTCGAGAGAAAGAAGGGTTCGGCGGCCAGACGGTACATCTGGTAGAAGAGCATCATGACCACGGCGATCTTGGTGATGGCCCCGTAGACGCCCACCTGCGCCATGGCACCGTCCGGAACGAGGTACTTGATGAGCTGGCGGTCGATGAACTCGTTGGCCGTACCTGTCAGTCCGCCGACGAGCAGCGGCAGCGAGTAGGCAAAAATGGCGCCGAGCAGCCGCCAGTCGATGCGCGGCACCGTGCGGTCGGCGGTGGTCAGGATCAGCAGCCACGTCACCGCACTGGCGATGAAGTTGGCCACGAACGCCCACCCTACGCCGAAGTCGGTGGCGAAGAGGCCCGCCAGACCGAAGCCTACGGCAAAGAGGACGTTCAACACGACGTTGAGCGCCTTGAAGCCGACGAAGGTCATCGCACGCCCCTGTTCACGCAGACGCGAGAAGGGGATGCAGGCCGAAACGTCGAAGAGGATGATGAGCGCCACCCAGACGATGTACTCGGGATGGGCGACATAGGCCTCGCCCATCAGGCGGGCCACCCCGTCGCGGCAGAGGATCATCGCGCCGCAGAAGAGCAGCGCCGCGAGCGACGTGACGCCCCACGTGGTGGCGAAGAGCCGCCGTTTGGCCCCCTGCACGTCGCCGCCGGCCTCTTCGGCCTTTGCCGAGAAGCGGAAATAGCTCGACTCCATGCCCATGGTCAGCAGCGTGAGTGCCAGCGGGATCAGGGCATAGACATCGACCACGATGCCGTAGACCTCCTGCCCGAACACGCGCGTGTAGTAAGGCGTGAGCAGGTAACTCAGGAAACGCACCACGATGGTGCTGATGCCGTAGACGGCGGTCTGTTTGGCCAGTTTTTCGAGCATGACAACGTGTATGGTGGGCAAAGATACGAAAATTAGCCGGAAAAGACGCTATCTGCCGGCAATCAAAGCCACTTCTTGTAGCGGAAAAACCAGATCGTCAGAATCGAGCAGAAGATCATGAGCGCGATGGCGAAGAGATAGCCCAGCGGGATGACGGTACCGTTGTCGAGGGTCAGGTGCCAGTCCAGTTCGGGCATGGCCTTGAAGTTCATGCCGTAGATCGAGGCGATGAGCGTCGCGGGCATGAAGACCACGGCAGCCACCGAGAAGATCTTGACGATGCCGTTCTGCTCGATGTTGATCAGACCCAGCGCGGCGTCCTGGATGTAGTCCAGTCGCTGGAAGCTGAAGTCGGCGTGGTTGATCAGCGAATTGACATCCTTGATCATCAGCTGCAGACGTGGGTAGATATCGTTCGGGAAACGCTCCGAGCGGAGGATGCCCGACAGCACGCGCTGGCGGTCGAAGATGTTCTCGCGCAAGAGCATCGTGCTCTCCTGCAGGGCGCTGATCCGGTGCAGCACCTCCTTGTCGATCGAATCCTCCGAGTTCACGTCCTTCGACAGGGCCGAAACCTGCTTGGAGATCAGCTCCACGAGATCGGCGTCGAAGTCGATACGCACCTCCAGCAGCGAGATGAAGAGGTGATAGCCGGTCGAATAGCTCCGATAGCTCATCTGGAGGCGTTTCTCCGTCTCACGGAAGGTCCGGAACTCGGTGTTGCGCACCGAGACCAGCACACCCTCGTTCGAGATGATGAACGACACCGGCTCGACGATGAACGAATCGCCCGTCGGGACAAAGAAGTTCGAGTTCGACACGATGGCATTCTCGCCCTCCGAGTATTTCGACGTCGATTCGATCTCCTCCACCTGCTGCTTGGTCTGAAGACTGATCTCCATGAAATTCTCGACGGCCTTCTGTTCCTTGATCGTCGGCTGGAGCATGTCGATCCACAGAATGTCGTCGTAACCCAGCTCGTCGAACAGCCGCGTATCCGCATTCCGGATGATCTTGTTGTACTGCTTGAGGTAAATTGTTATCATGATCGCTCTCTCGTGAAGTTCCTGAATCCGCATGCCTAGAGAGGCGGGCGCCGCCCGCTTACTCTCTTCAGCCGGGATTGGCTCTCGGGGCGACCTTCACACCCGAGTCCCAGAACTTTTGGAGCGCCTGATTTTTCTGGTTGTCGAAAATGTAGTCGAATTGCAGCAGCTCCCCGTAGGCCGCCGCGGAGTCGGCGGCGAAGGGCGAATCGAGCAACGCCTCGTAGCCGTGTTCGAGTCCGTAGGTCAGCGCATGCTGCAACGACTCGACCGTATCGGCATCGACTTCGGCATGGGCCACCCACACCGCAAAGGCGAAGGGCAGTTCGCCGTAGTCCTTCCACCCCTCGACAAGCGGATCGGAGCTGGACAGAAGCCCCTCGCGGCAGGAGGGAACCCCGCCCACGCAGTATTCGGTCACCATGCGCGCATCGGCAAGGAGCTGTACGGCGAGGGCCGGCACCAATGCGATGTCGGCCTTGCGGCTCAGGAAATCCTGTATGACGGAGTCGGAATCGGGCGAGAGCAACAGTTCGGCACGGAAATTACCCTCGTACCGAATACCATGAATGAACGGCGTCGTGCTGAGGCACGACACGGTGGCTATACGTGGAACTGTGACCATCGTCCATAAGGTATGAAACTGTTGGTTTGACGTCGCAAATATAGGATTTATTCCTGAAAAACGGGAACATTGTTTCCACGTTTTTCCGATTTTTTGTCCGAGACTCTTGACAACGGGGATTGGCCGATCGTATATTTGCTCCGTCAATTCACAATCGGAGTTCCGCAGCCCGCAAGTTATCGACAACAGAGACATGCTGTCGTTCAGCGGATTAATTCGACTTATCAACATTTATCCACATTTTACCCCGGAGTTATGAACACTCCGGACCACCGCCCGCACCGCCCTGTCCAGACCGGCGGCACGGCA
>FR891993.1:124685-125967 GCA_000434235.1 Alistipes sp. CAG:268
CCGCACTGTCCCGCCTCCCGGGCCCTGCTGCCCTGCCCATCCTTTCCAAATCCATATCCACCATGACCTTTACACAGATTCCCGAACAGTACACCGCACTCGGCTCCGGGGCGATCTACGTCGTGGAGAGTCCCGAGGCGGCGGACATCGACCTCCGTCTCGTCGCATCGGACGGCACGACCTGCCTCGGTATGCGGCGCTACGTCGGCGTCAGGGAGGCCCGCTGCGACGCGGCACCCCTGCTGCGTCGCGCTCTGCGGTTCGAACCGGCCGACGACGAAACCGGCTTCACCCCGGCTGCGGGGCGCACGGTGACCGCCACGACCGAAGCGGCCCCCGCCGGGAGCTTCCCCGACCGGGCGGAAGCTACGGCCCCGGCACGCATCTTCCTCGCGCTCTTCCACCAGGACGCCACGCGCTGCCGCCTGGCCCGCGACTCGGCCCACATCCTCCTGCACTACGACTGGAGCGCCTTCCGCCCCGAAGAGGCGCGGTCGCTGCCGCTCTATCCCGCATTCGAGGAGCAGGCCGACGGCACGCTCCGCACGGCAATCCACTACAAGGACTACGAACCGGCGTTCGAACACTACGGCGTGCCGCCCTACATCGCCGGGCTGAACGTCTCGGCCATCGCCTACAAGACCGACCGGTGGAACATCTCGCGGCTCGACAACTCGTTCCAGCTCTCGAGCGTGATGATGCTCGACTCGTCGGCCGACAGCGAGGCCGAAGCCGAACGCATCGTCCGGTTGGCCGAGCAGAAGTTCGCCGGGAATCCCGGGCAGGTAATGTTCGTCCTGCGCGACGGCGGCGAGGAGGACAACTCGCGCTTCATTCCGATCACGGCCCAGAACGAGGGCGACTGGCAGGCGCTGCACGAGCAGGCTACGTCCGACATCGTCGTGGCCCACTCGTGGTTCCGGACCCTGAGCGGTCTGGACTACGGCTCGGGCTTCAACGCCGAACGGATCCTCCACGAATACGAGGTGGCGCTCAACATGGTGATCCTCGCCGAACAGGCCGAACTCACGGAGCCCGTCCGCACGCTCATCACCGCGACACTCGGAATCGACACCTCCTCGCTCGAGATCGTAAACCGTCCGCCGACCCGGTCGAAGCCCATCTACATGAAGGTCTGGGAGGCCCGCAAGGCCGACGGGCTGGACTACGACCCCGAGGACCCGAAGCAACAGGCCTTCCTGTCGGAAATCACCAAATACAACATCAAAAGCATCGAATGAACACGCTGATCACCCCTGCCCAGGCCCTCCGAAGGGCCTTC
>FR891994.1:0-8097 GCA_000434235.1 Alistipes sp. CAG:268
CCGCCAGCCGAAACGGCCGGCGTGGCGGTGGCGGCGAATGCCGCGGAAGCGGGGGAGGAGAGCCCCTTCCTCGAGCTGACTCCCGACGGGCGGCCGATTGTCGCTGATGATGAGGCGGAGCCTGAACTCCTGTCGGCCGACGACGGGGAGTTCACGGAGGTGGATCTCTCCCGTTCGGGCGACCGCGTGGTCATGGGCCGCGGCGGTCTGGTCGAACTGGCGCGGCCGTCCGTTGTGCGGCAGCCGGTGCAGGAGGGCCCGTTCACCGAAATCACCGTGGGCGGCGATTCCTCCGAGGGCGGGGCTTCCGCCCGCAGCGCAGTGCAGGAGACCGTGCGGCGCGGCCCGTCGTATGCCCCGCGCAACGACGAAGACCGCCCCGTCTTCGAGGAGTTCACGACGGCAGCGGACGATCCGGCGGACGCTCCCGAGCCGCTGCAGGGCCCCGGGCCGGACGTGCATCCGGTGGCCGGGATGCCCTCCGAAACGGCCGCGGCGCCCGCCCACGATGGCGGGGAGACGACGCAGGGGGTGGTGGTCACGGTCGAGGCGCACGAGGCGCGGATGGTCGATGAACGCAAGATCCCGACCGAGAGCTACGATCCGCTGAAGGATCTGGTCAATTACCGCAAGCCGCCCGTGACGCTGCTCGAGGACTACATCTCCGATTCGGAGGTCTCGGACGAGGAGATCTTCGAGAACAAGACCCGCATCGAGGAGACGCTCAAGTATTTCGGCATCCCGATCCAGCGCATCAAGGCCACGGTGGGCCCGACGGTGACCCTCTACGAGATCGTGCAGGCCCAGGGCGTCAAGATCTCGAAGATCCAGGGGCTGCAGAACGACATCGCGCAGAGCCTCAAGGCCGAGTCGGGCATCCGCATCATTGCGCCGATCCCCGGGCGCGGCACGATCGGCATCGAGGTGCCGAACCGCTGCAAGCAGGTCGTGTCGATGTATTCGGCCATCCGCTCGCTGCGTTTCCAGGAGTCGAAGGCCACGCTCCCGGTGGTCATCGGGCGCACGATCCAGAACGAGAACTTCGTCTTCGACCTGGCGAAGATGCCCCACCTGCTCGTGGCCGGAGCCACGGGTATGGGTAAGTCGGTGGGCCTGAACGCCATCATCACCTCGCTGCTTTACCGTATGCATCCGGCGCAGCTGAAGTTCGTGATGATCGACCCCAAGATGGTCGAGTTCTCGCTCTATGCCAAGATCGAGAAGCATTTCCTGGCCAAAATGGAGTCCGAGGAGGAGGCCATCGTCACCGACCCCAAGAAGGCGGTCTACACGCTCAACGCCCTCTGCACGGAGATGGACACCCGTCTGGAGCTCTGCAAGAAGGCCGGGGCGCGCAACATTGCCGAGTACAACGAGAAATTCACCGCGCGGCGGCTCAACCCGATGAACGGCCACCGCTTCCTGCCCTACATCGTCGTGGTGATCGACGAGTTCGCCGACCTGATCATGACGGCCAAGGAGGTCGAGATGCCCGTAACGCGCCTGGCGCAGAAGGCCCGCGCCATCGGCATCCACCTGATCGTGGCCACGCAGCGCCCGTCGGTCGATGTCATCACCGGAAAGATCAAGGCCAACTTCCCGGCCCGCATCGCCTTCCGCGTGATGCAGATGATCGACTCGCGGACGATCATCGACCGTCCCGGCGCCGACCAGCTCATCGGCCGCGGCGACATGCTTATCTCGAAGGACGGCGAGCTGACCCGTATCCAGTGCGCCTTCGTCGATACGCCCGAAGTCGAGCGGATCGTCGATTACATCTCGAAACAGCAGGGATACACCGAGGCCTATGCACTGCCCGACTATACGCCCGAGAGCGCCGGCGGCGAGGGCATGGGCAGCAGCGAGGAGTCGTCGGCCCCGGTCAAATACGACACGCTCTTCGCCGAGATCGCCCGTGAGGCGGTGTCGGGCGGACAGATCTCCACGTCGATGATCCAGCGTAACTACGAGGTGGGCTTCAACCGCGCCGGGCGGATCATGATGCAGCTCGAACGGGCCGGCATCGTGGGCCGCCAGCAGGGGGCCAAGCCGCGCGACATCCTCTTCCACGACCTGCCGTCGCTCGAGGCAAAGCTGCAGGAGTTGGGGTTGTTCTGACACGCGGCGGAGGTGCGCGGACCATGCAACGAAAATACAAGACTGAGATGATGAGAGGAATGAAAGCAATCGTCTGGATGGCGGCCCTTCTGGGCGGAGTGTGCGGCGCATCGGCGGCCGACCGGGCCGGCGATCTGCTGCGCGGGATCTCCGACGGGTTCCGCGCCATGAAAAGCTATGCCGTGCGCTTCGAGGTCGCAACGGCCGATTACCGCTCCTCGGGGAGTTATGTCGTCGAGGGCGAGGCCTACAGCCTCGAACTGGGCGATGCCGAGGTCTTCTGCGACGGGAAGGTCCGCTACGAGGTGGACAACGGCCGTCGCGAGGTGACGATCCTCGATGTGGACCGCCGGAGCCGCAACATCCTGAACAATCCCGTGCGGGCGTTCGACTTCATCGGCAGCGACTACTCCTGCGAACTGCTTTGGGAGCGCGACGGACAGGCGGCCGTGCGGCTGACCCCGATGGCGGGGAGCGACTCGTCGGCCGGGGAGATCACCCTCGTGGTCGATACGTCACGGATGCGTCCCGTGTCGCTCTCGTACGACTACGACGGCGAGCGGGTCGATGTCGCGATCCGCTCGGTGGGTGCGCCCGATGCCCCGCTGCGGCGCTTCGACCGGAAGGCCTGCGAGGGCTACGAGTTCATCGATTTCCGGTAATCCCGAACCTGTTTCCGCCCCGTATCGGGTGTCTCGAGGGCGGTGTGTGCCGGCTTTTTTTTGACGGAGCCGCCATGTTTCGGTTGGACGGATATGATGCCGGAAACCGGGCATTGCGGCTTTTTTGTATTTTTTAATATCGTTTCTTTTGGGGTGTTAAAAATGTATAAACGATGCTTTATGCATCGTGTTTTTTTCTATATTTGTAACGTGTGTTGAATGGATGTCGGCGACGGGAGGGCCTTGTGAGTCTGAGGCTTGTCGGGTGCAGCCCTGTGTGTAGGGGCGAATCCGGTTCGGACGAGGAAGAGACGGAAAACCAAAATACTGACCCGTATGAAGAGATGGATTTTATTGTTCGCTTTGCTTGGGGCGGCCGCCGTTGCGCACGCCCAGTCTTTTGTGGATAACGGCAAAGGCATGATCTGGCAATTCGAGTTCCGAAACCTGTTCCAGTCGAAAAGCGAGGGAGTCAAGCAGCGCGTGCTCGAGGAGGAGCTGGCGGTCGGGTATAGCTTCGATCCGCGTTTCTCGCTGCTTGTTCCGGTTACGCGGTCGGTCGGGCTGTTCGATGCCGATAAGGCGAAAAACTACGAGGATGCCATGCAGCTCGGGCTGGGTTTCGGCTACGCACCGCTGCATACCGATCACGACCGGCTCGACATTTCGGTCCGGTTCGGCAATACGCTCGGCGGCGACTGGCACTTCCGTTCATACGATGCGGGTGTGCGCTGGCAGTCCGACGTCCTGTGGACTCCGCTTTTTATAGGTGCCGGTATCCGCTATGTCGATGCCTACAAGGGCGGATTTGCGGATTACTGCCATGTCTATCTGTCGGTCGGCGTCCGCATCCTGTGGCATTGCGGGGCCGGGCGTGCGGGACGGTAGCCTGCCCGCCGGGCAGCTCCTGCCGCCGGATGGCGGGCCTGTCGCCGCACCGGTAAAAGACGTATTTCTCCCGACACCCCGTCGGGAGATTTTTTTTATGCCGCCAAATCGCCCGAAAAGGGCCGAAAACAGCCCTTCGCGGAGAAAATATCCTCTCCGGGGGTGTGTTTTCCGGGTGGAAAGTTGCCCGAATCGCGGGAAATTACTATTTTTGTTCGTTAAATTATAGTGTGACGGAACAGCGGAACGGTACGGTTGCCGCGCCTTAGGCTCCGGCACCGTCGGGCTGCCCGTGCGGCAGCCGGCGGGACCACCGGTCCGTCGTGAAGCAGAAAAGTGAAACCTTATGTTGACTGAAGAAGAAAAGAACGCCGGTTTGGTGGGGCGTATCATCCCCATCAATATCGAAGAGCAGATGAAGTCGGCCTACATCGACTACTCGATGTCGGTGATCGTCTCGCGTGCGTTGCCCGACGTGCGGGACGGTCTGAAGCCCGTGCACCGACGCATCCTCTACGATATGAGCGCCGAGCTCAACCTCTACTCGGACAAACCCACGCGTAAGTCGGCCCGTATCGTCGGCGACGTGCTCGGTAAGTTCCACCCCCACGGCGACTCGTCGGTCTACGACGCCATGGTGCGTCTGGCCCAGGAGTGGTCGATGCGCTACCCGCTGGTGGACGGCCAGGGTAACTTCGGTTCGATGGACGGCGATTCGCCGGCCGCCATGCGTTATACCGAGGCCCGCATGAAGAAGATCACCGACGAGGTGATGGCCGACATCGACAAGGAGACCGTGGACTGGACGCTCAACTTCGACGACACGATCCCCGAACCCACGGTGCTGCCCACGAAGATCCCGCTGCTGATCGTGAACGGCGCGAGCGGTATCGCCGTCGGCATGGCCACGAACATGGCCCCGCACAACCTCTCGGAGGTGGTGGATGCCTGCTGCGCCTATGTCGATAACCCCGAGATCACGGGCGAGGAGCTGCTCCACTACGTCAAGGGTCCCGACTTCCCGACGGGCGGCATCATCTACGGCTACGAAGGCGTCCGCGAGGCGATGCTCACGGGCCGCGGCCGCGTGGTTATGCGTGCCCGGACCGAGATCGAGCACACCCCCTCGGGCCGCGAGTGCATCGTCATCACCGAGATCCCCTACATGATCAACAAGGCCGAGATGATCAAGAAGATCGCCGACATGATCAACGACAAGAAGATCGAGGGTATCTCCTACATCAACGACGAGTCGGACCGCAACGGCCTGCGGATCATCATCATCCTCAAACACGACGCCGTGGCGAGCGTGGTGCTCAACACGCTCTTCAAGAATACGCCGCTGCAGACGTCGTTCGCCGTGAACAACATCGCGCTGGTCAATGGCCGGCCCCAGCTGCTCACGATGCGCGACCTGATCCGGCACTTCATCGACCACCGCCACGACGTGGTGGTGCGCCGCACGCGCTTCGACAAGCGCAAGGCCGAGGAGCGCCTGCACATCGTGCTGGGTCTGCTCGTCGCGCAGGACAACATCGACGAGATCGTGCACATCATCCGCTCGTCGAAGACCCCCGACGAGGCCAAGCAGACGATGATGGAGCGTTTCGAGCTGGACGACATCCAGGCTTCGGCCATCATCGAGATGCGTCTGCGCGCACTGACCGGCCTCGAGCACGGCAAACTCGTGGCCGAGCGCGACGAGCTCATGAAGCTCATCGCACACCTCACGGAGGTGCTCGAGAACGTCTCGATGCAGATGCAGATCATTAAGGACGAGCTGATCGAGATGAAGGAGAAGTACGGCGACGAGCGTCGCTCGGAGATCGTCTACGCCTCCGAGGAGTTCAACCCCGAGGACTTCTACGCCGACGACGACATGGTCATCACCATCTCGCACATGGGCTACATCAAGCGCACGCCGCTGGCCGAATACCGCACGCAGAACCGCGGCGGCGTCGGCGCCAAGGGCAGCGCCACGCGCGACGAGGACTTCATCGAGCACATCTACGTCGCCTCGATGCACAACACGATGCTCTTCTTTACGGAGAAGGGCCGCTGCTACTGGCTCAAGGTCTACGAGATTCCCGAAGGCGCCCGCTCGTCGAAGGGCCGCGCCATCCAGAACGTCATCCAGATCGAACCCGAGGACAAGGTCCGCGCCTACATCAACGTCAAGCGCCTGGACGATGCCGACTACGTGAACAACAACTACATCATCATGTGCACGAAGGACGGTACGATCAAGAAGACGAAACTCGAGGCCTACTCGCGTCCGCGCCAGAACGGTGTCAATGCCATCGTTATCCGCGAAGGCGACCAGCTCATCGAGGCCAAGCTGACGAGCGGCAACGCCGAGGTGCTGATCGCCGCCCGCGAAGGCAAGGCCATCCGCTTCAACGAGAACACGGTGCGTCCGATCGGCCGTGTCGGCGCCGGTGTGCGCGGCATCTCGATCGACGAGGACGACGAGGTGGTCGGCATGATCTGCATCGAGCCCGACTCGAAGCAGGACGTGCTGGTGCTGAGCGAGAACGGATACGGCAAGCGCACGGATCTCGACGAGTACCGCATCACCAACCGCGGCGGCAAGGGTGTCAAGACCATCAACATCACGGAAAAGACAGGCAAACTCATATCGATTCAGGCCGTTACGGACGAGAACGACCTGATGATCATCAACCGTTCGGGACTCACCATACGCACGGCCGTTTCGCAGATCCGCCTGGCGGGCCGCGCCACGCAGGGCGTGCGTATCATCAACCTCCGCGAAGGGGACGCCATCGCTTCGGTGATGGCCGTGCCGGCTGCCGGGGAGGATGCAGACGTCGATCCTGCGGGTGATTCGCAGACCGCGGCGGAAGCCGTGCAGGCGAATCCTTCCGCCGAGGAATAACTATTGAGGAAGAGTAATTGCAAACCTAAAATTCAGTTTCTTATGAAAAAGACTTTTGTGACGGCGCTCGCCGCATTGATCCTGGCAGTCCCTGCTGCCGAGGCTCAGAAAGTGAACAAAGACGCATTGCTGGCGAAGATCGAGAAAAGCGACTCGGACATCGCCGACGCAAAGAAAGGCGCCAAGGCCGCAACGTGGATCAACCGCGGCAAGGCCTTCTACGAGGCTGCCGCCGAACCGACGAAGAGCCTCTTCGTCGGCATGGACGCCACGATGCTCAAGCTCGCTGTCGGCGACGCACAATCGACCGGCACCGAGACGGTGAACGGTGCCCAGATGGAGGCCTGGGTCTATCCGTGGTTCACGGTCTACATCGTGGACGGCAAGGTGAAGACCTGGAAGCAGACGCAGTTCGTTTATGAAGGAGCCGTAGCAAAGGCCGTCGAGGCCTACAACAAGGCATTCGAACTCGATCCCAAGAGCGCTTCGAAGGTCAAGGACGGCCTGAAGCAGATCAGCGACTTCTGCTCGCAGGTCGGCAACGCCGGCCTCGACTCGGGCGACTACCTGGGTGCAGCCGACGCCTACGCACAGGCTTTCGAGGCACAGTCGAGCCCTGCCTACGGTGAGGCTGCCGATCCTTCGCTGCTCTACTATGCCGGCTACCTCCACACGGTGGACGGCGCCAACAACCCCGCTTCGTTCCCCGTGGGAGCCGAGCAGCTCTCGAAGGCCATCGATATGGGCTACACCGACGAGGAGGGCAACATCTACTACTACCTGTTCCACTGCTACTACGGCCAGAAAGCTTCGGACAAGGCCTTTGTGGACAAGGCCAAGCAGGCCCTGCTGACCGGTATCGAGAAGTTCCCGAAGAACGAGCGCATCCTCGACGGTCTGGTGCAGCTCTACACCTCGCCCGAGGACAACGTGGGTGACCCGGCCGACTTGATCGCGCTGATCGACAAGGCCATCGAGAACAACCCGACGAACGTCGATCTGTGGTTCGGCCGCGGCCGTATCTTCTACGCGCTCAAGGACTACGACCAGAGCATCGAGTCGTTCAAGAAGGTCGTCGAGCTCAAGCCCGACCTCTATGAGGGCAACTACTATCTGGGTGTGTTCTACACGATCAAGGGCGACGAGGTGAACAAGGAGATGAACGCCAAGCAGTACAGCAGCCAGGCCGCTTATGATGCCGACCTGAAGGCTGTCAATGCGATCTACATGGAGGCTATTCCCTGGCTGGAGAAGGCGCTCGAGCTCAAGCCCGAGGATCCCAGCTCGGTCGAGCTGCTCAAGTCGATCTGCTTCCGTCTGCGCGACGAGGAGGGTATGATGGACAAGTACACGAAGTACAACGAGATGTTCAAGAAGATCCAGGGTCAGCAGTGATTGTCCCGGATTCGATGATTCATCGGGCCCCCGGAAGTTCCTCGGAACTCCCGGGGGCTCTGTTTTTGATGCGGCGGGGCCGCCGGGCGGAGCGCATTTCTGCCGGGGCTGACGGAAAGCCCCGGCCTTTACGGCGGG
>FR891994.1:8169-10310 GCA_000434235.1 Alistipes sp. CAG:268
TAGCAGGATGAGGTGTGCCGGGATAGAGTGTGCCGGGATGTGTCGGTGTGTGGAACCGATGCGTCGGGGGGGGGTCAGGAGACCTTCTCGTGGATGGCCCTCAGACGCCGCGTCATGAAGTACTGCAGCACGCCGCGCAGGAACATGTAGAGCGTGAAGGCCAGCCAGAGGGCGTTGTTGCCGATCACGGGATGCAGCGCGTAGTAGATGCCGAAGTAGGTCAGCGTGGCCAGGAACATCGAGTTGCGCATGACGCGCGTTTCGGTGGCCCCGACCATGATGCCGTCCATGATGAACGGCATGGCGCTGGCGATCGGGATCAGGATGATCCAGATGATGTAGCGGCCGGCTGTCTCGATGATCGCCGCGGCGTTTTCAGCCGTGTCGCTGACGAAGAGCCCCACCAGGTCGCGCCACCAGATGATGTAGATCACGACGAACAGGGCCGATACCAATGTACCCCACGCCAGGCAGCCGCGCAGGCAGCGGCGCAGCGACATTGCGTCGCGGGCGCCGATGAAGCGTCCCGTGAGCGCCTCGGCCGCATAGGCGAAGCCGTCGTTCATGTAGGAGAAGAGAGTGAAGAGCTCGAGCAGCAGGGCGTTCACGGCCAGCAGCTCCTGGTTGCCCAGCCGGGCCGACGATCCGGTGAAGAAGGTGTAGACCGCCACGATGCAGAACGTGCGCAGGATGATGTCGCGGTTGATGATGAAGTAGGTCTTCAGCGGGCGGAGGTCGATGACCTGCGACCAGTCGATGAGCTTCACGACGTGGCGGTATTTGGCCACAAGCAGCACCGAGGCCAGTGCCACGCCGCTCCACTGGGCGATGACCGAGGCGTAGGCGATGCCGACGATGCCCATATCCATGCCGAAGGCGAACCACAGGCTGCAGAGGCTGTGGATGACATTCACCGTGACGGCCGTGCACATGGGGAAGAGGGCGTTCTGCATGCCCGTGTACCAGCCGTTGAAGCCGAAGAGCAGGATGCCGGCCGGCACAGCCCAGATGCGTGCGTAGAAGTATTCGCGGGTCATCTGGCTGCCGTTCATCGCCCGCAGCGCCAGCTCGCCCACGGGATACTGCAGCAGCACCATCAGGATGCCCATGATTCCGGCCACGGAGAGGGCGCGCCCCAGCATGTTGGCGCATTCGCGGAAGTTTCCGGCGCCGAACGCCTGGGCCGTCAGTCCGCTTGTGCCCATGCGGACGAACGAACAGTTCCAGTAGATGAAGTTGAAGATCGAGACGCCGATGGCCAGCGAGCCGATCGCGGCTGCCGAATCGCTGCCCCAGTGTCCGGCGATGGCGGTCGAGATGATGCCCATCAGCGGCACGGTGATGTTCGAGACGATGTTCGGAAGCGCGATGCGCAGTATTTCCCGGTTCATGTTCATACGCGGATGCAAAGATAAGGTAAAAGTGCCGAATTTGCGGGCCTTGTCCGATTTTATCTCGAAATCGGGCATGCAATGTGCTGTAATCCGGAAAAATGGATTACCTTTGCCCCACGAAAACCGGGTGCCGGGATTCGCCGCCGTATCGTGCCGCATGCGGTGCGTCGTGCGGAGCGGGATCCCCCGCAGTCCGGAAAACAAGACGTATATCAAGCGATGAAAGATCAGAAAAACGACTCGACCCAGGTGCTCGCGCGATTCGGTCGCGACAAACGCGTGCGCGTGGTGAAGGCTACGGCGGAGCGTGTCGAGCGTCGCCCGCGTTTGCAGCGTGATGCTGCCGATTCGGAGCAGCCGTATCAGAAGGAGACCGCAAGGCGTGCCTCCTACAACCCCCATTTCACGGAGGACAACCGTCCGAAGTTCGACAATTCGCACTCCCCGCGCCCGGCCTACGGGCGGTATGGCGACGACGAGCGTCCGCGTCGCGACGGGGAGCACGGCCACCGCACGGCGGAGCGCAGCTTCCGCCGCGATGAGCGTCCGCAGCATGGAGACGAGCGTCCGCGCACGTTCGACCGCGACAGCCGCAACAGCGGCGGGGAGCGTCCGCGCCGGACATTCGGCGACCGTTCCGCCGGTGAGAGAGCCGCATCGGGCGGCCGGACATCGGGCCCCAAGCGCTTCGATGCCAGGGGCGGCGAGCATCAGGGCGACGGCAAGCCGTTCGGCAGCCGCAACGGC
>FR891994.1:10339-23137 GCA_000434235.1 Alistipes sp. CAG:268
TGCCCCGCCGCTTCGGCGACCGCAAGCCGGGACAGCACGCCTCCAGGCCGGCCTTCCGCAAGGAGAACTCCAAGCCGGCCTCCTACCCGAAATACGATCCCGCGAAGCAGTCGGGCGAGATGCGCCTGAACCGTTTCCTGGCCCAGTCGGGCATCTGCTCGCGCCGCGAGGCCGACGATTTCATCACCGCGGGCCTCGTGTCGGTGAACGGGCAGATCGTTACGGAACTCGGCACGAAGGTGCTGCCGACCGACGAGGTGAAGTTCAACGACAGCCGCGTGCAGGGCGAGAAGAAGGTCTACCTTGTGCTCAACAAGCCCAAGGGTTACGTGACCTCGCTCGACGATCCGCATGCCGGCAAGACGGTCATGGAGCTGGTCAAGGGGGCCTGCACGGAGCGGATCTATCCGGTGGGGCGCCTCGACAAGAACAGCCTCGGGCTGCTGCTCTTCACCAACGACGGTGACCTGACCAAGCAGCTCACGCATCCCTCCTACCGCAAGAAGAAGATCTATCAGGTGACGCTCGACAAGCCCCTGACGCGCGCCGACATGGACCGCATCGCCGAGGGCATCACGCTCGAGGACGGCGAGATCTTCGCCGACGAGATCTCCTACGTCAAGGAGAACAAGCAGGAGGTGGGCATCGAGATCCACTCGGGCCGCAACCGCATCGTGCGCCGCATTTTCGAGTTCCTGGGTTACACGGTGACCAAGCTCGACCGCGTCTACTATGCGGGCCTCACGAAGAAGAACCTCAAGCGCGGTGCCTGGCGTTTCCTCTCGCGCGAGGAGGTCGAGCGGCTCAAGTCCGGACAATACGAGTAGCGCACGGCGCCGGGCCTGCCGCAAGGCCGCGGGCTCGGGTGCGGGGTTGCGCGCCGATGGTAGCATGCCGCCCTGCCGCGTCGCCCGAACATACCGGAACATACGGGAAATCCCCGGACGGAAGTACCTGCAAGGGTACGGTTCCGTCCGGGGATTCCCTTTCTGCGGATGCCGGGGCCGGGTCTGCGGGTGGAGTCCGGAGCGTCGTTTCGGGACCGGCCGGTTTCATCCTCTTCTGCCCACCCCGGTTTTGCGGATGGAGAGCTATTCGTGCGTCGCGCGGTACCAGTTCGTCGCGCGGTTCTCCTCCGTGAATTTCGTCGAGGGCTCGCTGATCGTGATGCCCGAGTAGTGGGTGATGGGGTTCATCCGGTTGTTGTAGGCCGAATAGAAACCGTCGGTGTGCAGCCGGCTCTCGGGCGGGAAGGCTGCGTCGAAGCACTCCGCGAACTCGTCGAGCAGCGCCGCGTCGCTGCACCGCACGGAGACGTATTGCCCCATGTCGTAGAACAGGTGCGGCGAGAGCCCCTCGTAGGTTTGCAGCGTGTTGGGGTCGTACTCCGCGGCCGGGGTCCGGTTGATGCGGCGCATGACGTCGGCCAGACGGTCGATCTCCGACATGACGGCCAGCATGATACATCCCGACTGCATGCGGTAGATGGTCGAGGCATAGTCGTTCTGGTAGAGGTTCCAGAACTCGTAGCATACGGCCCCGAGGTCGTGCGAGCGTCCCTCGTCGGTGAACATCTGCGGGATGATGCGGTCGTAGGGGAACATGATCTCGCACGGCGAGGCGATGACGTGATCGACCGACGCGCGCAGGTCGTAGAGCGTCTCGATGTTGGCCATGAAGCAGTCGTCGAAGAGCAGGAAGTCGAAGCGGTAGGGCAGTGCCGCGAGGGCGTCGGCCAGCTCCGTGATGTCCATCTCGTAACCCGAGTCGCCGAACGATCGGGTGGGGTAGGCCCCGGGAGCCGGCTGCCAGTACTCCTTCGCTCCGTCCGACGGCCGCAGGGCTCCGCGTGCGAGTGTGCCGGCCGAGGCCGGCACCCAGGCCTTGCCGTGGCAGCCGATGATGAGCCCGTAGCTGAGTGCGGGGGCCTCGTCGGCCAGCTCCGCGAAGAGCGTGTGCACGCTTTCGGGGTCTCCGGCATTGAATTCCGTGTAGGTCTTCACCTCGCGTGTGGCGCACGAGGCGCTGTTTGAGTCGTAGTAGAGTTCGAACAGTTCGGCCGTGCGCTGGTTTGCGGGCTGCCAGCAGACGAAGATCCGCCCGTCGCCCGGGGTGTCGGCATCGACGGCGCGGCGGATTCCCTCGATGTTCTGTTCGAAGTAGCTGGCCAGGCTCCGGCCGGGCATGTAGAGCAGCAGGGTCTGCGCCGCCACGGCCGGGCGCTGCTCGACAGTGACCGTCAGTTCCGGACCGGACTGGGGCATGAAGAGGTGCAGCGAGCCGAGGCTGGTCCGTGCGGTCGAGGTGTTCGTCTCCGTTGCCGTCAGGGTCACGGAGGTTGTGCCGCGGCCGCCGTGGAGGGGCGAGGCGTCGAATCCCGACCCCGATATCTCGAGTTGCCACGGCCCGCTGGCCGTCACGTCGAGACGGGCGGTGGCTCCCGCCTCGCTCGGCAGCACGATCTTCTCGGCGGAGAGCGTAAGGCTCGGGCGTTCGGTCTTGTCGTCCGAGCAGCCCGCCCCGAAGAGCAGGGGCAGGATCAGCAGGCCGGCGGCGAGCCGGCGCAGGAGCGGTGCGGTCATTTGTAGGTGCGCGGTTTGAGGTTGTTGAATTGCCACGTGCGGTCACGCTTGTAGGTGTAACCCTCGGGCTTGTTCCAGTAGACCCGGCCGAAATCGAAGTAGAAGCCGCGGCGCTTCTTCCCCTCGACCGTGTAGGGGGTGGTCAGCGGCACGAACTCCACCGTGCGGCTGATGATGCGGGCCTTGCCGTAGGAGAGTCCCTCGACCGTCAGCACGTCGAGTGCGTGGTCGAACATCAGCACGTGGCGCGGGGTTTTCTGCGTGAAGCCGTCGCCCGAGGCGAGGATCGTGCGGATCACGCCGTTCATGCGGTTGGCATAGGCCCGCTCCTCGCGGGGATTGCCCAGGGCTCCGTAGGCGTAGGACATCAGGTTGAGGATCTTCGGGCTGAAGGGATCGCGCTTGAGCGCATCCCCTCCCACCGAGATGATCGCCTCCAGCGTCTCGCGGTCGGGATTGTCCGGGTCGAGCCCCGAGGCGAGCAGCAGCAGCTTGTCCAGGTCGGGGTTCGAGCTGAGCGGCTTGTAGTCGTCCTGGTAGGCGTAGCCGTAGTAGAGATAGTGGTAGTCGTCGTCGGTGAGGGTCTCGTCCCCGGCGTTGTAGCGCATCATCAGCCCCGTGTAGTAGTAGGGCGACGAGGAGTCCATCGTCCGGGCGAGGATGTCCTCCTCGTCGGGTACCTTCGCGGCGGCGATCGCCGGCAGCAGCAGGAGCAGCCAAAAGAGTCGTTTCATAGGCAGTCGGTTTTCCGTAGAGAACGGATTTTTACCGCAAATCGTATTCCGCAATCAGCCGTCGGAACTTTTCGCGCAGCGCAGCGGTCCCCTCGACCAGCGGGAGGCGCATCGTCGGGCCGATCTTGCCCATGACCGAGAGGGCGCACTTCACCCCCACGGGGTTTCCCTCCTCGAAGAGCGCCTGCACGGCCTCGTCCAATGCGGCGTATTCGCGTCCGGCGGCCTCGAAGTCGCCCTTCTCGGCCAGGTGCACGCACTGCATGAACCGCTGCGGGAAGGCGTTGGCGGCTACCGAGATCACGCCGTCGCCGCCGCGGCGCATCAACTCGATGGTCAGTGCGTCGTCGCCCGAGAGCACGAGGAATCCCTCGGGACGGTGGTCGATGATCTGCTGGATCTGTTCGATGTTGCCCGAGGCCTCCTTGATGCCGATGATGTTGGGCACCTCGCGGGCCAGGCGGAGGGTCGTCTCGGCCGTCATGTTCACACCCGCGCGGCCCGGGATGTTGTAGAGGATCACCGGCAGCGGGGAGTGCTCCGATACGGTGCGGAAATGCTGGTAGAGCCCCTCCTGTGAGGGCTTGTTGTAGTAGGGCGTGACGCTCAGGATGGCATCCGCGCCGCGCAGGTCGAACTCCCGCAGCTGATCGAGGACCTCCGAGGTCGAGTTGCCGCCGCAGCCCATCACCAGCGGCACGCGGCCGGCGATCTGGTTGGTGATGAACATCGCGATCACGGCCCGCTCGGGCATGTAGAGGGTCGGGGTCTCGGCCGTGGTGCCGAGGGCCACGATATAGTCCACGCCGCCTTCGATCACGTAGTCGATCATGCGGGCCAATGCTTCGTAGTCCACGCGCCCGTCGGCGGTGAAGGGGGTGATCATCGCGGCGCCTGCGCCGGAGAGTTTGGATTGCAACATGTCGTTTTTCACTGTTTTTCGTTGTTCGTTCGGTTGTGCGGCGCCGGCTGCCGGCTGCCGCGGACCGGGCCGGGGCCCGGTTCAGAAAAGCTCCTGCTCGCGTGCGGAGCCGGAGGCAGGTGCCGCGCCCTCCTGCGGCCGGGGACCGGCCGTCGGGGCAGCGGGTTCGGGCCGCTCCTCGGGGAGCCCCGTCTGCGAGATCCGTTCGGATGGGGCGTCCGCCTCGCCCACCATGCGGAGGAACTCCTCCTCGCTGAGGATCCGGATCCCGAGCTTCTCGGCCTTCTTCAGCTTGGCGGGCCCCATCTTCTCGCCGGCAACGAGGTAGTCCACGTTGCCCGATACGGCCGCCAGGTTCCGTCCGCCGTGGAGCTCGATGAGCTCCTTCATCTCGTCGCGGCTGCGCGTGAAGCGCCCCGAGACGACGAAACTCCGCCCGGCAAGCGCCTCGGAGGCCAGTTCGCGGGCCGCCTCCTCGAACTGCAGGCCGGCCTGGCGCAGCCGTCCGATGATCCGCAGGTTCTCCGCGTCGGCGAAGTATTCGCGGATGGCGTCGGCGATCTTCTCGCCCACCTCGTCGGCCTCGACCAGCTCCTCGCGCGAGGCCGCCATCACGGCGTCGAGCGAGCGGAAGTGCTCGGCCAGGTATTTGGCCGTCGTCTCGCCCACGAAGCGGATGCCCAGTCCGAACAGCACGCGGCGGAAGGGCACCTCGGTCGAGCGGCGGATCGAGCGGATGATGTTGTCGGCCGACTTCTCGCCCAGACGCGGCAGGGGGGCCAGCTGCCCGGCCTGCAGGTCGTACAGGTCGGAGATGTCGTGCACGAGTCCGTTGTCGTAGAGCAGCTCGACGGTCTCCTCGCCCAGCCCCTCGATGTCCATCGCCTTGCGGCGGATGAAGTGGAGCATGCGGCCGATGATCTGCGGACGGCAGCCGCTCTGGTTGGGGCAGTAGTGCTTGGCCTCGCCCTCGTAGCGCACCAGCGGCGTGCCGCACTCGGGGCAGCGGTCGATGTAGCGGAACGGGAGGCTGTCGGCCGGGCGCTGTGCGAGTTCCACGCCCGTGATCTTGGGGATGATCTCCCCGCCCTTCTCGACATAGACCATGTCGCCCGGGCGGATGTCGAGCAGGGCCATCTGCTCGGCGTTGTGGAGCGTGGCGCGGCGCACGGTGGTGCCGGCCAGCAATACCGGTTCGAGGTTGGCCACCGGCGTGACGGCGCCCGTGCGGCCGACCTGGAACGAGATGCTCTCCAGGCGCGTGAGGGCCTGCTCGGCCTTGAACTTGTAGGCTACGGCCCACTTCGGGGCCTTGGCCGTGAAGCCCAGCTGGCGCCGCACGGCGAAGTCATTGACCTTGATCACCACGCCGTCGGTGGGGAAGGGCAGCTGCCGCCGCGCCTCGTCCCAGTAGGCGATGAACTCGTCGATCTGGGCGGTGTCGTGGCAGATGCGCATGTGTTCCGAGACCTTGAAGCCCCATTCGCGGGCCTTTGCGAGGCTCTCCCAGTGGGTCGTGAAGGGAAGGTTGTCGCCCGCCAGCTGATAGAGCGTGCAGTCCAGCCCGCGCCGCGCCACTACGGCCGACGCCTGCTGCTTGAGCGTGCCGGCCGCCGCATTGCGCGGGTTGGCGAAAAGCGGCTCGCCGTTGGCTTCGCGTTCGGCGTTCAGCCGGTCGAACGAGGCGTAGGGCATGAGGATCTCGCCCCGGATCTCGAAGAGCGCGGGCCACCCTTCGCCCCGCAGGCGCAGGGGCACCGAGCGGATCGTGCGGACGTTGGCCGTCACGTCGTCGCCCTCGACGCCGTCGCCGCGCGTCAGGGCCTGTACGAGCTGTCCCTCTTCGTAGGTGAGCGAGATGGCCGTGCCGTCGAACTTCAGTTCGCAGACGTAGTCCGTTGGTCCGGCTTCGCGCTCGATGCGGTCGAGGAACTCGTGCAGCTCCTCGAGCGAGTAGGTGTTGCCGAGCGAGAGCATCGCGTAGCGGTGGCGGACGGTGCGGAACTCGGCGCAGAGGTCGCTGCCCACGCGCACCGACGGCGAGTTGGGGTCGGCGTATTCGGGATGCTCGGCCTCGAGCCGCTGCAGCTCGTGCATGAGCGTGTCGAACTCGAAATCCGAGATCTCGGGGGCGTTTTCAACGTAGTATTTGTGGTTATGGTAGTCGAGCAGCCGGCGCAGCTCTTCGATCCGTTCGCGTATCATAAAATCAAGGTATAACCCGCGTAAAGGTACATATTTTGTTTGTAAGATCGGGGAAAATCAAAAAAAATGCAACAAAAAAAATGCGGATGCGATGCAATATGCAAATTTTGCGTATACTTGCAGAAAATTTTCGAGCAACAGTTATTATGACTACCAAACAGAATACCGCGAAGAAACATATCGTAACCAGTTTCCACAATTTGAGTGCCGAATTGCAAGAGGCCGTCCGTGAGAAATATCCGTTGGGATTCACCGATGCCATGATGCGGGTGGACAAGCCCAACGGCGACTTTTTCTATGCCGTGCCGTTCGACACGGACGAGGTGGCCTACCTGGTGAAGATTGACGTGAAGATCGACAACGGCGCCACCGAGGAGGACGACAAGGACTACTACGACGACGAGATCAAGGGCGCCGACGAGCTTCAGGGCGCCGGCGACGACGACGGCGATTCGGTGGAGCAGTCCGACGACGACGTGGACATCTGATCCTTTCCCGATACCTTATGATAAGACATGCGCTATCCGTTCTGCTGCTGCTCGGCGCCACGGCCTGCGGGCTGGCCGACAACGAGCGCGACGAGAAGAACCGGCGTGTCTATCTGAACTTCTACGACAAGACGTTCGAGGCCTTCTGCCTCGGTGAATACGACCTCGACGGCGACGGGCGCATCTCCCGTTACGAGGCGCAGCGCGTTCTCTCGCTCGACTGTTCGCAGCGGGGCATCGCGTCGCTCGATGACGTGGCCGAGTTCGCGAACCTGCGCTCGCTCGATTGCAGCGGGAATCGCCTGACGCGGCTCGATGTCGGCATGCTGGCCCACCTCGAGCGGCTCGACTGTGCGTCGAACGGGCTGACCTCGCTCCGTACCGACGGGCTGCGCGCCCTCGTGGAGCTGGACTGTTCGGAGAACCCGCTCCCGCTGCTCGACCTCACGTCGAACGTCTCCCTCACGCGCTTTGCGGCCCGCGGCTGCGACTTCCGGACACTCGACCTGGCCAACTGTTCGGCCTGGATGGAGTCGGCCGACGTGCGCGGCTGCCGGCAGCTCGAGACCCTCTACCTGGCCGGGCGGCAGCAGGGCAACTTCTACTACGACGGCATCACGGAGGTCGTGCGCCGCTGATGCGTGCTTGGCTGATGGAGGAGAGCGAAAGGCTCTCCTCTTTTTTTTGCCCGTTTCCGGCTGCGCTTTTGCCGCGAATCGTTTTTTTGAGAAAACTCCCCGCCGCAGATTGGGTGTTTCGGAGAATATTTTATACCTTTGGATGCTAAAAATGTCTTTTGTACTCAAAATAATAAACCGGTTACAATGAAAAAAGTAGATGTGATCCTCGGCCTGCAGTGGGGGGACGAGGGAAAAGGAAAGGTCGTGGATGTGCTGACGCCCCGCTATGAAGTGGTGGCCCGCTTCCAGGGCGGTCCCAATGCCGGTCACACGCTGGAATTCGGCGGTGAGAAGTATGTCCTGCGTTCGATTCCTTCCGGCATCTTCCAGGGCGGCAAGACCAACATCATCGGCAACGGCGTGGTGCTCGATGCCGTGCTCTTCCGCGAGGAGGCCGAGGCGCTCGCAGCCAGCGGCCACGACCTGACCCGCCAGCTCTGCATCTCGAAGAAGGCCCACCTGATCCTGCCGACGCACCGCATCCTCGACGCAGCCTACGAGGCCGCCAAGGGCAGTGCCAAGATCGGCACCACGGGCAAGGGCATCGGCCCCACCTACACCGACAAGGTGAGCCGCAACGGCATGCGCGTGGGCGACCTGCTCAGCCCCGACTTCAAGGCGATCTATGCCGCAGCCAAGGCGCGTCACGAAAAGATACTCCGCAGCCTCGACTACGCCTACGACATCACGGATCTCGAACGTCAGTGGTTCGAGGCTGTCGAATACCTCAAGCGTTTCCGCATCGTGGACAGCGAGTACTTCATCAACGGCTGCCTGGCCGACGGGAAATCGGTGCTGGCCGAAGGGGCGCAGGGCACGCTGCTCGACGTCGATTTCGGCTCGTATCCCTTCGTCACGTCGTCGAACACGGTCTGCGCCGGCGTCTGCACCGGTTTGGGCGTGGCCCCGAACCGCATCGGCGAGGTCTACGGCATCTTCAAGGCCTACTGCACGCGCGTGGGCAGCGGTCCCTTCCCCACGGAGCTCTTCGATGAGACGGGCGACCGCCTCTGCACGCTGGGCCACGAGTTCGGCGCCGTCACGGGCCGCAAGCGCCGCTGCGGGTGGCTGGACCTGGTGGCGCTCAAGTACGCCATCATGATCGACGGCGTCACGCAGCTCATCATGATGAAGTCCGACGTGATGAACGACTTCGAGACGATCCGCGTGGCCACGGCCTACGAGGTGGACGGCGTGCGCACGACGGAGTTCCCCTATTCGATCTCGGGCGAGGTGAAGCCCGTCTATACCGATTTCGAGGGGTGGAAGTGCGACCTGCGCTCGTGCCGCCGCTACGAGGATTTCCCCGAGGCGTTCAAGCGCTACGTGGAGTTCATCGAGCGTGAGACGGGCGTGCCCGTGAAGATCATCTCGGTGGGTCCCGACCGCGACGAAACGATCGAAAGATAAGTCAAAACCTATAATACCTGTTATGAAAAAACCGCTTAAAATTGTCGTATTGGCCAAGCAGGTGCCCGACACCCGCAACGTGGGCAAGGATGCGATGACGCCCGAAGGGACGGTCAATCGCGCGGCGCTGCCGGCCATCTTCAATCCCGAAGACCTGAATGCGCTGGAGGCCGCCCTGCGGCTCAAGGACGCCGTCGAGGGCTCGACGGTGCACATCCTGACGATGGGTCCGCAGCGTGCCGCCGACATCATCCGTGACGCGATGTTCCGCGGCGCCGACGGGGGATATCTGCTTTCCGACCGCAAGTTCGCCGGCTCCGACACGCTGGCCACCTCCTATGCCCTTTCGTGCGCCCTGCGCAAGATCATGCCCGACGTGATCGTCGCCGGCCGCCAGGCCATCGACGGCGATACGGCGCAGGTGGGTCCGCAGGTGGCCGAGAAACTGGGCCTGCCGCAGGTGACCTACGCCGAGGAGATCGTCGAGATCCGCGAGTCGTCGCTGGTCATCAAACGCCGCCTCGAGCACGGCACCGAAGTGGTCGAGTGCCCGCTGCCGGCCGTCATCACGGTCAATGCCTCGGCTGCCGAGTGCCGCCCGCGCAACGCCAAGCGCGTGATGAAATACAAGTATGCTCTCGCTTCGTCGGAGATCGCCGCAGCCGCCGACTCGGTCGCTGCCCGGCGTGCCGCCGCGACGCCCTATCTGCAGATCGTGGAGTGGGCCGCTGCGGACGTCGATCCCGACGAGTCGCAGCTCGGTCTGCAGGGCTCGCCCACGAAGGTCAAGAAGATCGAAAACGTGGTGTTCGCCGCCAAGGAGGCCAAGAAGCTCTCGGGCAGCGACGAGGAGATGGATTCACTGATGGTCGAACTGATTGCGAGCCACACGCTCGGTTAATGCGCACTGAGAGATGAACAACGTATTCGTATATATCGAGATGGAGGGCGGCAAGGTCGCCGACGTGAGTCTCGAACTGCTGACCAAGGGCCGCGAACTGGCCACGACGCTCGGCGTGAAACTCGAAGCCGTGGTGCTGGGCGAGAACCTCGCCGGCATCGAGCAGGAGCTGGCCCGCTACGGCGCCGATACGGTATGGGTCGCCGACGACAAGATTTTCAACCCCTTCCGCACGCTGCCCCATACGGCCGTGATGTGCGGGCTGATCGAGGAGGAGAAACCCCAGATCGCGCTCTTCGGCGCCACGCCCGTAGGCCGCGACTTCGCGCCGCGCGTATCGTCGGCGCTGCACAGCGGCCTGACGGCCGACTGCACGCAGCTCGAGATCGGCGACCACAAGGACGCCAAGACGGGCACCGAGTATAAGAACCTCCTCTACCAGATCCGCCCGGCCTTCGGCGGCAACATCATCGCCACGATCGTCAATCCGGACCACCGTCCGCAGATGGCCACCGTCCGCGAGGGCGTGATGCGCAAGGAGTACGCCGCACAGCCCGCAGCCGGAGAGGTGAAGGCGATCGACTGGCGGAAATACGTCAAGGATACGGACCTGGCGGTGAAGATCATCGACCGCCAGATCGAGGAGCGCAAGATCGACATCAAGGGCGCTTCGATCATCGTGGCCGGCGGCTACGGCATGGGATCGAAGGAGAATTTCCGTCTGGTGCACGAACTGGCCGACGTGCTGGGCGCCGAGGTGGGTGCAAGCCGTGCGGCAGTTGATGCCGGATTCACGGAGCATGCCCGTCAGGTGGGACAGACCGGCGTCACGGTGCGCCCGAAGCTCTACATCGCCTGCGGCATTTCGGGACAGATCCAGCACACGGCCGGCATGGACCAGTCGTCGATGGTCATCTCGATCAACACCGACCCCGAGGCGCCGATCAACCGGATCGCCGACTATGCCATCACGGGCGACGTGAACGAAATTATCCCCAAGATGATCAAATACTATAAGCAAAACTCGAAGTAATGGCTAATTTCTTTTCAGATAACAAGGATTTGCAGTTCCATCTGAATCATCCGCTGATGCGGAAGATCGTGGAGCTGAAGGAGCGCGGGTTTGCCGACAAGGAGCTGTACGACTATGCGCCGCAGGAGTTCGACGATGCAATGGACTCGTACCGCCGCGTGCTCGAGATCGCCGGTGAGGTGTGCGGCGACGTGATCGCCCCGAATGCCGAGGGTGTGGACCACGAGGGCCCGCGCGTGGTGAACGACCACGTGGAGTACGCCTCGGGTACGGTCCGCAACATGAAGGCCGTGGTCGATGCCGGACTGAGCGGCATGACCCTCCCGCGCAAGTACGACGGTCTGAACTTCCCGCTCATCTGCTTCGTCATGGCCAACGAGATGGTGGCCCGTGCCGATGCCGGCTTCGAGAACATCTGGGGCCTGCAGGACTGCGCCGAGACGCTCAACGAGTTCGCCTCGGAGGAGCAGAAGGAGAAGTTCCTCAAGTGGGTGTCGGCCGGCGCGACCTGCGCCATGGACCTCACGGAGCCCGATGCCGGTTCGGACCTGGGCGCCGTGATGCTCAAGGCCACCTGGTCGGAGGAGCGGCAGACCTGGCTCCTGAACGGTGTGAAGCGCTTCATCACCAACGGCGACGGCGAGGTTTCGCTCGTCCTGGCCCGTACCGAGGAGGGAACGACCGACGCCCGCGGCCTGTCGATGCTCGTTCATGACAAGCGCGACGGCGGCGTGAAGGTGCGCCGCATTGAGAACAAGCTCGGCATCAAGGGCTCGCCTACGTGCGAGCTGGTCTTCACGAATGCTCCGGCACAGCTTGTGGGCGACCGCAAGATGGGTCTGATCAAGTACGTCATGTCGCTGATGAACGCCGCCCGTTTGGGTATCGGCGCGCAGTCGGTGGGTCTGTGCGAGGCTGCCTACCGCGAGGCGCTGAAGTATGCGCAGGAGCGTGCCCAGTTCGGCAAGCCGATCATCCAGTTCGCCGCCGTCTCGGAGATGCTCTCGAACATGAAGGCCAAGCTGCAGGGCGCCCGCGCGCTGCTCTACGAGACGGCCCGCTTCGTGGAGGTCTACAAGCAGTACATGCACATCTCGCACGAACGTTCGCTCGAAGCCGAGGAGCGCCAGGAGATGAAGTTCTACAACCGCCTGGCCGACGGCTTCACGCCGCTGGTGAAGCTCTTCTCGTCGGAGTACGCCAACCAGCTGGCCTACGACGCCATCCAGATCCACGGCGGCTCGGGCTTCATGAAGGACTATCCGTGCGAGCGCCTCTACCGCGACGCCCGCATCATGAACATCTACGAGGGCACCTCGCAGCTGCAGGTCGTTGCGGCGATCAACGCCGTGACGAAGGGCACGTTCCTCGAGCAGATCGAGCGCTATGCCGCCGGGGAGTATTCGGAGGCAATGCAGCCCGTGGTGGCCAGGGCCGCGGAGTGGACGGCGAAGTTCCGGGAGATGGTGGCCCATGTCGAGGCCGGCGACAAGGAGTGCGCCGGGTTCAAGGACTTCCATGCCCGCCGTCTGGTCGAGACCGCAGGACACATCATCATCACCTACCTGCTGGCCCGTCAGGCCGGCGAGTCGGAGGATTACGTGGCTTCGGCCCGCATCTTCTCGAAACTCGCCGCCGGCAAGGTGGCCGAGGCTTACGGCTACGTGATGGCCTCCACGACGGAGGACGTCGCGCTGTTCCGCGCCGTAGGCGAGCAGGAGTAACGACATCGGGGGCGGCCACGCCGCCCGGCCGGTTCAGGTAACGGAGGCCTCCGCCACGCGGAGGTCTCCGTTCGTTTTTGCGGAGTGGGCAACCCGCTGCCGGAGGGCCCTCCCGGGAC
>FR891994.1:23160-30201 GCA_000434235.1 Alistipes sp. CAG:268
CCTCCCGGGACCCTCTTCGGACCGCGCGGCGCATCGCTTTGGAGCGGGTTTTGCACGGATCGCACCCGTGCATATCGAAAACAATCCCGCAAACCAATGGACAAACGCGTGTATTTGTGCCTGGCCCACATGAGCGGCCGGGAACAGGATTTCATCCGCGAGGCGTTCGACACCAACTGGGTGGTGCCGCTCGGCCCCAATGTGAATGCCTTCGAGGAGGAGCTCGGGGCCTTCCTCGGCGGCGGAAAACGGGTCGTGGCCCTCTCGGCCGGCACGGCGGCCATCCACCTGGGGCTCGTGCTGCTGGGGGTCGGCCCGGGCGACGAGGTCATCTGCCAGTCGTTCACCTTCTGTGCCTCGGCCAATCCGGCCGTCTACCTCGGGGCGACGCCCGTCTTCGTGGACAGCGAACCCCGGAGCTGGAACATGGATCCCGAGTTGCTCGAGGAGGCCATCCGTGACCGGATCGCCCGCCGCGGCCGCAAGCCGAAGGCCATCATCCCCGTGCACCTCTACGGCATGCCGGCCGATATCGACGCCATCTGCCGCGTGGCCGAACGGTATGGAATCCCGGTGCTGGAGGATGCCGCCGAGGCCCTTGGCTCGGAGTTCGAGGGGCGCAAGTGCGGCACGTTCGGGGCACTGGGTGCGCTGTCGTTCAACGGCAACAAGATGATTACCACCTCGGGCGGCGGTGCGCTGATCGTCCCCGACGACGAGACCCGACGCCGGGCGATGTTCTTCGCCACGCAGGCCCGCGAGCCGTTCCCCTATTACCAGCACGAGCAGATCGGCTACAACTACCGCATGTCGAACATCTGCGCCGGCATCGGCCGCGGGCAGATGACCGTGCTCGACGCCCACATCGCCCACCACCGGAGGGTGCATGCGCGCTATGCCGCCGCTTTTGCCGGCGTGCCGGGCATCACCCTCGCGGACAACCCCGACAGCCGGTGGAACTCGAACTTCTGGCTCTGCACGATCCTCGTCGATCCGGCCGTGTCGGGAACCACCTGCGAGGAGCTGCGCCTCCGGCTCGATGCGGAGGGCGTCGAGACCCGCCCGCTGTGGAAACCCATGCACCTGCAGCCGGTCTATGCCGGCAATCCGTGCTATGTGAACGGCACGGCCGAGCGCCTTTTCGGGCGGGGACTCTGCCTTCCGGCCGGGCCGATGGTCACGGACGGCGACGTGGACCGCATCGCGGCGTGCATCCGGGCCTGTGTGAAGAGCCCCGTGGCATAACCTTTCCGGAAAGCGTGTACGTGAGAGCCCCGCATCACGATGATGCGGGGCTCTTCCGTTCGTTGGACCTCGGGGACGGAGCGTCCGGACGGAACCTGCCCGGAGCGGGTTGCTCCTCCTTCTCCGGGACCGGTCCCGCAGCGGACGTTCAGACCGTTGCGGCTTCTGCTGATGCCGGAATGCAGTGCGTCGGGTGGAAGACCCCCAGGTCGAGCCGGGCGGCGATGCGGGCCAGCGCCTTCTGCGCCTTGACCGAGTTGCCCGCCCCGTCGAGCGGGGGCGCGAAGGCCGCGATGCCCAGCACGCCCGGGACGACGCCCATGATGCCGCCGCCGACTCCCGATTTGGCCGGGAGCCCCGTCGTGAAGAGCCAGTCGCCCGTGTGTTCGTAGAACCCGACGGTGGCCATCAGCGCCGTGATCTTCGGCGTGAGTTCCGCCTTGAAGACCCTCCGGCGGGTCGTGGGGTTCACTCCGCCGCCGGCAATCGTCGCGGCCGCCACGGCAAGCTGTCGGGCCGTCACGCCGAGCGAGCACTGCCGCGTGTAGAGGTCGAGCGAGAGCTCCGGATCGTCGTAGATGCGTTCGTAGTTGCGCAGCAGCCAGGCGATCGAGCGGTTGTTGAAGTTGGTCGCCGACTCCGAACGGTAGAGTTCGTCGATCACCTCGACCTCTGATCCGGCCAGTTCGCCGATGAAGCCCCGGATCGCCGCCCACTTCGCGTCGGCATCGCCCGTCGGGCGGATCATCGAACAGGCGGCGATGGCCCCGGCGTTTACCAGCGGCGTCGAGGGATGGTCGCGTTCGAGCAGGATCGCCATGATCGAGTTGAAGGGCAGCCCCGTGGCGTCGGCGCCGATCTTGTGCAGCAGCTGTCCGGCGCCGTATTGCTCCATGGCCAGCAGCGCCGTGGGGACCTTCGACACCGATTCGATGCCGAAGGCGTACTCCGTATCGCCGGCGGTGATGACCGATCCGTCGGGCAGGCAGGCCGCGATGCCGAACAGATGGGCGGGAACCCCCGCCAGGTAGGGGATGTAGTCGGCGTTCCGGCCGCCGCTCTCCTCCTTGCAGTGCCGGTAGGCCTCTTCGACGGCCTCCCGAACCGTGTGTGCGTCGATTTTTCGTATCATGATTTGTCCGATTTGCGGTTCTTGATTGTATGTGCCGAATCCGTTGCGGTGGCGGGGCTGCCCTTGTCCGGGGTCTCCTCCCAGTGGAACGGGGCGAAGTCGGCGGCAGCCTTCGGGTCACGCCACGAGGGTTTGCGCAGGGCGTAGATCACGAACGGGGCGCCGACCATGACCAGACAGCCGATGACGAGCACCGAGTACCACACGGCGCTGCTTCCCGTGGCAATCTGCCCGGGCGGCACGAAGCTCAATACGAAGGCCAGCAGCGAGCCGCAGAAGCCGAGCGAACCGATGAACCACATCATGCCGTTGCCCTTCCCGAGGCGGAAGGGGCGCGGCGCCGACTTCATGCGGTAGCGCAGGACGATCGCCGCCGCGAACATGAGCATGTACATGATCAGGTAGAGCAGCACGGTGAGCTGCGAGAGGATCTGGTAGAACGACTGCACGGAGGGCATTACCACGAAGAGTAGGGCCAGCAGTGTCACCAGACCGCCCTGGATGAGCAGGATGTTGCGCTGCACGCCGTTGCGGTTGGTCTTCTGGAAGAAGGGCGGCAGGTAGCCCGCCTTGCCCACGGTGAAGATACCCTTCGACGGGCCGGCCACCCAGGTCAGCACGCCGGCCAGCACGCCGAACATCAGTGCCACGGCGATTACGGGCGAGGCCCACGAGAGGTGCAGGTAGCGCAGGTAGTTGTCGAAGCCGATGAGCAGCGACTGCGTGAGGTTGATCTCCTTGGCCGGGATCACGAAGCCCAGCGAGAAGGTGCCCAGCACGAAGATGCAGACCGTCACCAGCGAACCGATGATGATCGCCTTGGGGTAGTTGCGCCCCGGGTCGCGGACCTCCATGACGTGGATGCCCATCATCTCCATGCCGGCGTAGAAGAGGAAGATGCCGCTGGCGAGCACCAGGTTGTCGAGCCGGGTCAGGTCGGGGAAGAATCCCTGTGAGAGGTCCATGTGGTTGTGCCCGCCCGTGGCCAGGTAGACGATGCCCAGCACGATGAGCAGCCCGGCGGGGATGATCGTGCCGATCATGCCGCCCCATTTGCTGATCTTGCCGACCCAGCCCAGGCCCTTGAGCGAAATCCACGTCGCTGCCCAGTAGATGGCCAGCACCACGGCCAGCGTGAAGACCTTGTTCGAGGCCAGCGTCATGTCGTGTGTCTCGTTCATGCCGATGAAGGCGATCGAGACGGCCCCGAAGGTGAGCACCGTGGGGTACCAGATCGTCGATTCAATCCACTGGAGCCAGATGGCCAGGAAGCCCGTGCGGGCCCCGAAGGCCTCGCCCACCCAGCGGAACACGCCGCCCTGCTTGTCGGAGAACATGGCGGCCAGCTCGGCGGCGACCATCGCCGTCGGGATGAGGAAGACGACGGCGGCGAACAGGTAGTAGAACGCCGACGAGAGTCCGTAGACCGCTTCGGCCGGCAGGCCCCGCAGGCTCACCACCGCCGTGACGTTCATGATGGCCAGGGTCATGACGCTCAGCTTGAACCCCGTGCCGACGGAAGTTTTCTTTCCATTCATAACGTGTCGATTTTGTTTTTGAACGCTGCAACCGGTGCAACTACCGTGCAATTTTTTCCGTATATTTGCTCCCGAACCACTTCCTGACAGCCATGAAACGCATCCTGTCCATCCTGCTTGCCGCCCTGTGCCTCGCCTCGTGCGGCGGCGGATCGTCCCGCCGCAAGGCCGCCGATACGGCCTCCGACGCGCCGCGGGTCTTCCTTCCGGCGCTCGCTCCCGCGCGGATGTCGCTCGACGAGCAGCGCGACTACCTTCGGTGGCATTATTGGGACAACTTCGATTTTTCGGACACGCTCTTCCTCGCTCGGGCCGACACGCTGCAGCTCGTCGAGGCCTATGTCCGCTATGTGGCGCTGATCTCCGACCGCCCGAACGACCCGGCGCCGATCGATTCGCTCATGCACCGCGCCTCGGCGTCGCGCCTCATGCTCGACTACTTCGCCATGCTGGCCGACGAGGTGCTGCACGACCCCAACTCGCCGCTGCGCAACGACGAGTTCTACATCCCCGTGCTGCAGGCCGTGCTCGCCGCCCCGTGGTACGACGCATACGAGCGGCTGGCCCCGGAGTATGCCCTGAAGATGGCGATGCAGAACCGCGTGGGGCAGCCGGCCAACGATTTCACCTTCGAGCGGATCACCGGCGAGCGGGGCAGCCTCTACGGGCTGCGGTCGGAGTACGTCCTGCTGTTCGTCTCCAATCCCGGATGCGCCCTCTGCCGCGAGGTGCGCGAGCAGATCGCCTCGTCGCCGATGCTCTCCGAAATGATCGAGCGGGGACGGCTCGCCGTGCTGGTGCTCTATCCCGACGAGGAGCTCGACGCCTGGCGGGTCCATGCCGGCGAGATCCCTCCGGCGTGGATTAATGCCCGCGACCCGGGATGCGTGGTCCGCGATTCGGGCCTCTACGACCTGCGGGCCATCCCGTCGCTCTACCTGCTCGACGCCGACAAGCGGGTGCTCGTCAAGGACTCGGCCGACGTGGCCCTGATCGAGGAGACGATCGACCGCCGGAGCTGAACCTCCCCGTCCCGCGTCCGCGCAGCCTGCGGGCTGTCTGCCGCCCGGCATGCGTGCCTTCCCATACCCGTGCGCGAAGGGTATAAGCGATGCTTATGGTTGCATAAAAAAAGACAATCGGTTTTATATGGAAACTTCCCGGCGAATCGTTATCTTTGCATCGGATTAAAACGAAACACACACACTTGACATACCAAACTAACAACTTGAAAACTATGGCAAAGAAATGGCGTTGTACCGTATGCGGGTACATTCATGAAGGTCCCGAGGCACCCGAGCAGTGCCCGATGTGCAAAGTCGGCAAGGATAAGTTCGTAGAGGTTGTAGAGCAGGAGGGCGACCTCGATTTCGTTACCGAGCACAAGATCGGTGACGGCAAGGGCGCCAGCAAGGAGCTCTGGGAGGGTCTCCAGAACCACTTCATGGGCGAGTGCACCGAGGTGGGCATGTACCTGGCGATGAGCCGTCAGGCCGATCGCGAGGGCTATCCCGAGATCGCCGAGGCCTACAAGCGTTACGCATGGGAGGAGGCCGAGCATGCTTCGAAGTTCGCCGAGCTGATCGGCGAGGTGGTCTGGGACACGAAGACCAACCTCGAGAAGCGCATGAACGCCGAGTGCGGCGCCTGCGAGGACAAGATGCGTCTGGCCCGCATGGCCAAGGAGGAGAACCTCGACGCCGTACACGACACGGTGCACGAGATGGCCAAGGACGAGGCCCGTCACGGCAAGGGCTTCGAAGGTCTCTACAAGCGCTACTTCGGCAAATAATCAAGGCCGGAAACGACATGAAGGCGGGTTTTTCACAAAATCCGCCTTTTTTTCATTTTTTCGCGGGGGGGGGAATTTTTCACTATCTTTGCCGTCGGCTACAAAATTTTCAAACAGCACGAAACAATGCTCAGACAAACCATTCGATGGGCCGCGGTTGCGGCTCTGCTCTTCGGGGCCGTATCCTGTTCCAAGGATGAGACCCCGGGCGATCCCGAGGGGACCGTTCTGCTGAACATGTACAACGAGCAGAACGGGAAGACCTTGCTCAGTGATTCGGACATTTACATCAACGATGCCGGAAACTTCATCAGCCCCGCGAGCTGCCAGCTCTTCATGCTGGGAGAGCGCTCGGGGCTGGGCGGCGTGCGGGTCACCGATCTGAAGAACCCTGCGCCCGAGGCTGCCGTGATGAAAAAGTACGGCTATGTGGCGGTACGCGGTGCTGCGGCGTATATGTTCCCTTCGCAGTGCGTGGCCCTGCCGGTCGATCCGGAGCGCGGCGTGAATTACCTCAAGTTCTATGTCGTGGATCGCATCACCGACCCCGAACGGGGCGATCTGGGCGCCGTCGTGAAGTTCGCCATCGAGGCGCCCCGCGGCTATTGGCTGCCCGAGTGGGGTTCGACGCCCTACGAGATCGACTATTCGTCGAAGGCCCTCGGGGATGAGGTGGCGCTGACGCTCCCCGGTGACAACTTCGAGGCCGAGCTCTACGGAAACAGGGAGCTCTCCTGCGAGAAGCGGGGCCGCAAGCTGGTCTTCGTGCTGCACGACTGGCCGTCGTACGGTGACGGTTCGGTCTCCTACACCCTGCGGCTGCGCGTCGGCGAGAGTTTCACCGAGGTGAACGTTCTGCTCCGCTATTAACCCTCCGCTCCGGATGCGGCGGCCCGATCCGCCGCACGGCCACATCACAAGACCAACAACAGGAAAGGCGACCCGAAATCCGGGTCGCCTTTCTTCTGGTGTATCCGAACTGCAACATTCTTGCAGTCAGATACTACTGATCGGTTACTTCACCTTCTCGTAGATGTACACCTCGTGGATCTCACCGGTGTAGCCCTCCTCGGTGAACGGGCCCTGCGACATGCCGAGGATGATCTGCGTGCCGCGGTTGTTGAGTACGAGCAGATCGTCCGTCACGGGGTCGATGCACAGACCCTCGATCTCACCGGCGCGGCGGAAGTCCGACATCTCGCGGAACAGCTCCAGGCGGCCTGCCTTGGCACCTGCGGCGATCAGACCCGTGCGCTTCACGGGGTTGCCCTTCTTGTCGAGTTTCACGCTGAACGGCGTGTCGCGGACTACCTCGGTGCCCTCCTTGAGACCCG
>FR891994.1:30227-32521 GCA_000434235.1 Alistipes sp. CAG:268
GTGTAGGGAACTTCGGTGATGTCGGCGATGTAGATGTTGTCGGCAATGTGGAAGGTCGATTCACCGTCGTCGGCAGCGAAGAGCATCTTGCCGTCGGCAATGAAGATACCCTGGCACCAGTAGGGCATCGGGCGGCACTGCATCTTGGTGTAGTACTTGCCCGTCTCGAGGCTGTAGCAGTAGACGTAGCGGCTGTCCACCCAGTCCGACATCCAGATCATGTTCTTCTCCCGATCGACGGCCAGGCCCGAAACCTCCACCTGTCCCGATTCGGCGCACCAGGGAATGTCCTCGATCCACTCGAGCGTGTTGGCATCGTATACCGAGATGGCGATGTTGTAGCCGCGGCCATACTCGAACTTCTCGTTGCCGGTGTAGATCTTGCCGTTCCATACGTCGATGTCACCGAAGTGGTTGGCCTGCTCAGGATTCGGGAAGAGGGGATCTTCCGGGGTCTGTACGCGCTTCTGCACCAGATTCCACTCCTTGTCGAACTTGTAGAGACCGCGCGTGTCGGAGACGTAGTAGTAGTTCTCGTCGGCAGCGATGCCCTGACGTCCGGGAACCTGCACGACCTTCTTCAGGCGGTATTCCGTGCCGATGTGCTGTGCGCTTACGGTCGTAACCGATGCCACAAGAGCCAATGCAAATAACAACTTTTTCATAACAGTAAGGTTTTAAGGTGGTTGATGTCTTTATCGCTTGTGTTTAGAACTTGAACATGCCCATGATCTGCAGCTGCTCCGAGGAGTCGTATCCCAGGGCGTCCTTCGCGTCGCCGCTGTACATGAAGTGGCCGTAATTGACCTGCAGCTTCATGTTCTTGAAGATCTGGTAGGTGCAGCCCAGAAGGATGCGGTTGTAGTTGTTGGCCGTGCCGGTGTTTACGCAGTCCTCGTACATGTCCCAGCGGACGATCGGCAGGAACTTGCCCAGGTGCCAGCCTGCCAGCACGTAGGCGCCGTTCTCCTTGACGACGTCCACACCGCCCACGGCGCTCTTCATGTGACCGTATTCGGCGCGCAGGTTCAGCCCCTTCGGGTTGTCGTACCAGGCACCTACGACGAAGCGGTTCATGGGGTTGTAGCTGCCGCTTCCGACGCCCTTGCCGCCGGCCAGTTCGACCGACTTGTACTCACCCCAGTTATAGGTACCCTTGATGTTGAAGTACTTGAACGGACGGACCGTCAGGCTGACGTAGATGTCCTTCGACTGGTTGCTGTCGTCCTTGCACGGGATCGAGCCGTTGGTGATGGCCACGTCGTAGTGCAGGTAGCTGAAGCCCTTGCCCGAATCGAAGGCGTCGCCGATGAACATGATGCCCAGGTCGCGGCCGTAGTCCACGAGATTGTACTCGTAGGGGTTGCGGCAGGCCATGCGGTAGACGATGTTCGAGAAGTCCACGGTCTCGAGCGTTGCGGGCGAGATGTCGTAGTTCTCATAGCCCAGCGGGGTGTAGAACTGTCCGACGCGCACCTTGAACTCGGGAACGATCTTCCAGGTGGCAAAGGCATCCATCACCTGCAGGTTCTTCTGCCCGTTGCCGTTGGTCGAGCCTGAGATGCCGTTGAACGCCTCGATCTGCAGGCGGAAGTCCACCTTCTCGCCCACCTTGCCGTCGAGCAGCAGGCGCAGACGCTTGGCCTGGAACGACGACGTGGAGCTGTTTGCGTTCGAGGTGTAGTTCCAGCCCGACTGGAGGTATCCCGAGATCTTCGGCAGCTTCTCGAGGAACTTCTCCCATCCGGTCTTCTCCTTTTCTACGGCAGGAGCTTCGGCCGTCACGGTTTCCGCTGCAGGGGCCGGCTTCTCTTCCGGATTGGCCGACGCAAGTCCCGGGGCGATGAGGGCTCCGCACAACAGGAGCGCCCACATTTTCGTAGTCTTTTTCATAGGGTTAGGTTTAAGTTGGTTAGTAAAACAATTGTTTGAAGGGTTTGTTGATGGGGTGATGGGTGATTGAATGTTTTTTTGTTTTGTTGTGTAAGTTTGGGTTATGGTGATGTTTCGTGTTCAGTCCAGTTTGCCGCGGGCGCGCAGCAACAGTTCGCCGAAGACACCGATATCGCGCACCGTGACGGGCGGCTGCGGGTCGGAGGCCAATGCCGTTTCGAGGGTCGTTTCGCCCGAGAGGACCAGCACGCCGAGGCTTCCGGCATTGAGTGCCGTCTGCACGTCGGTGTAGATCCGGTCGCCGCACATGGCGATCTCTTCGGGGCGCAGGCCGTAACGCTCCCGGATGACCTGCAGCATCCCGGGATTGGGCTTGCCGATCACCACGTCGGGACAGCGGC
>FR891995.1 GCA_000434235.1 Alistipes sp. CAG:268
ATACCCCTGCCGTCAGACGACAGCAAGGGTATTCTTCTCTGTAAAGCGTTACTCCACAAACCAACTGTACTCGGTATCCCCCTCCAAGGCCCGACCGATTCCTGCAATCAGCTCCGTTGCATTCAGCGACCTGTCAAGGAAGGTGTCGATGTAGCTGGATTTGTTGGCTCCCGTAAAGAGGTTGTAGACCTTCCACAAATCAATCTCGGGATTGTTCCCTCGTGAAAAGTGTTCGTCCGTGTAGTAAGCCTTTGCCACGGCATTGATGTGGCAGTCGGTAAACTCCATGGCTGGAAGCTGCCGTTTCTCGGCGGTGGGCAGGTATTGATACAAGCGTGCCTTGCCGATCAACTGGGCAAACTGGTGTTCACTGAGCGATTGCCGCTGTAAAGCCGCCATCTGTCGAATGTGCCGTTCGGCATCGTACTGCTGGAACAACTGCAACGAAGCCTCAAACAAGTCCTGCACGCTCATCACCCGCAATTCCCGCTTGAATCCATCGGTCGATACACACAGGTTGCAGCAGACAAGGTTCTTGAACCCGATGAAGACCTTGAACTTCTCGACCGTCTTTTTCGAATAGAGATTTTCGTGGTTGTAGGCCCTTACCCCTCCGATCGAAAGATGGAGCCGATTGCCTGCTACCTCCTCGTAAATCGAGGGAATCTCAAAGCAGAAGGCCATGCGTTCGTAATAGATGGTCTTGTCCGTCTCCAGGAGCTGATTCACGGGCTTGTGAATAGCCTCGGGAATCCGTCCCTTGATAATATGCGAAACGACAATATCGGGAGTGTCGATGGCATCCTGTGGAAACATACGGTGGGCAGCACCCAATACCGTTTCAATAAAACTCTGGTGGGAGATCGTCACCTCGTTGTCCTTGCTGAATACGGGAACGACACAATCGTTCTTCAGATGGGCCAGAGCAACAGGCTTGGTGTTGGCCTCGATAAAGTGACGGGTACGCGGTACAGTCCCCAGCGATACAATCGGAGTTACGGGACGCTCCTCTACGATGGTTGCCTCCTTCACGGGAAGATTCAACCCTGCGGCAAATTCGGGTTCAGGCTGAAAGGCTGGAAGCATGGCTGTGGAGGTTTTGTGTGGAAGGATTCGATTGCGTGGTCTGCGTCATGTTGCACCATTTGAGGATGGCTTGCCCCATGGCAGGAGTTATCGTGAACTCGGGACGGCCTGTAAAGAGCCCTGTTCGGTCTTTGGAGGTGGTGGCCTTGTGGTTCATGGCGATGTCCAGCACGGCGGTGAACTCATAGTCCACGTTATCACGCTGTACGGCCTTCAAGCCCACCTTCTCGGGCACCATCTTGCCGTTCTTGTCCGAGAGGACATAATCCTGCTTGGAACGCATGGTGCAGATGATGTGGCACGAGGAGTTGAGAATGCGTTGGATGAAGGCATTCTGACGGGGCGTGACCTTGGCCCAGTTGGCAAAGGAGTTTCCTTGCAGGTTGGCGTGGAAATCGAGCAGATAGTCCCAGCAATGGGAGATGCTGTCGATGACGATGACCTCGGCCCCCGCCTGTTCACAGATACCGATGGCCTCGATATAGGTCTCGGGAGAGTAGTCGGGCAGGGTGAGAACCTGATAATTGCCCAGATGGGCATAGAGATCGGCCGAACCGTTCTCGGAATCGATGACGGCAACACGGGACCAGTCGGAGGTCATGCCGTAAGCGATGAGGAGCGATGAGTAGGTCTTTCCTGACCCCGAGGCTCCAGCCAGTGCCAGCCTCATTTTGGCTGCACGGCGCATGGATGGACGTAATTGCATAAAGCTACAAATTAGATGATGAATAAATAAATACACTCATCATCTGTCTGTTGCTTTTGTTGTTAGTCTGGAAAAATTTCCGACAATCAGCCACAAAAAATCCCTCCCCGAAATTCGTTTTTCAATCCGAATAGGGGGAGGGGTGTTTTACGGGGTGTTGCAACGTGCGGAGTATAGTCATTTTTTCTCTGTTAAAACGGCCTTATCGCATCCATATATGCCGCATGCCAATTACTATACCATGTGATATTATCTTTTTGTGTAGTTATATTATTAACCTCAACATATACCTTTTTTTGTTTGCGGATGTATTTATCTTCACAACCATTTGCTACCCATTCGCTGGGGGATAAATCTTGCTTTTCATCAAAATCCCAAGTCGTAACCAAGTATCCAGAGTAAGGCTCAACATCGCTCGTGAATACAAAGTCGTCTATGGTAATGTCATATACATTTTTGAAACTTTGCACATTTAGTGGAATATCAGCTTGCTCCCTTTCAATAATGCCTTGCTTGATTTGTTCGTATTTATTTTGTTGCTCATTAGCGCCATTCTCTTGATAAGATGCTTGTTTTATGAACCCAATTACAAATACGGTAATGAAGAATACATTCAGTAAATAAGAGAAGATGTTGAAAACTTTTTTCATAAACGGACAATTAAGGGTTCAATGGATGGGGTAGTATTTGATGTTGATAGCGTGAGTTTATATGAGCTTATTCTTCTTGGCTATGCGTAAATGTAGTAAGATTTTATGGCATCTCAAAACCAATTCGTTAAAATTATTTTACGGTGTTAAATATCTATCGTGCTATATTAAAGTTTCCGACTCAATGTTTAAGGATATGGTAAAATATTGCTATATTTGTAAATAAACCTCACTTCTCATGAAAAAGTCTATATTTCTCCTCCTTATTTCTTGCATGTCATTTTGCGCAACAAGAGCAGCTGCTCAATCTGTTGATTCGTTGCAAGTAGTTATTGATAGTTTGTCAGTAAAAGTAGCAAATCTTGAACAAGAATTAGCTTTTTTGAAAATAGATGCCGAAATAAATGATCTTGATACAGAAATAAGTATACGTTCGATAGAGGTTTCCAATATATTGACAAATCTTTACATAGGGGGATCCTCTGCAATATCGCAAATGCGAGAACTTTATAAAGCTCTTCAGGGAAATATTAAATACATAAAAGATAAAGTGGATTCATTGCAGGAACGTGTAAGTTCAAGTGAAGATTCATTTTCCGCTTTTAAGTATGTATCTTTATCGTTAAATATGATAGGGGTATTACAGTCGTATAGTAATTTGGAGGAACGTATGTCCATTATTGAGGATGCATTGTACTAATAGTAGGCGTGTTTGGTATTTACAACCACTTACGGGACTGGCTAACTATTTAGTCAGTCCTGTATTTCTAAAACTCAAATCCTCCAAACTCCTTTTTATCCTGTTTGTGTATCTCCATCACCTCCCGATACTGTTCCTGCATATCGAGCACCTTTATAAAGTAGGGAATGGAAACCTTCTCGGGTAATTGCTCGCAACGCTTGTTGAGTTGATAGGTCAGACTTATTGGCTCCGTACTCGGAATGCCAACGGTATTGTACTTGGTAAGCAATACCGATAATGCCACCTTGTTCCGTCTGGGTGCAGCCACTCCTTTGGCTTTACAGAAATCGCATAGTTCCTTATAAATGGCAGCCTCTGTCTGCTTAATGGCTGGCTGGATAAAGCAATCCGCCGTCAGCTCATAGCCCTTTGCCTGTGGCTTTATAAGTCCAGCTTGTCGGCACTCTTCCAATAAAGCCGAAACGGTATTGCGAGACAGGCCGAGTGCCTGGGCAATCTGGCTCTTGCTTCATTGGATGGTATTCGTATTGTTCAAGCAGATGGCCTTTAATAGGAGCAGAAATCCCGCCATCTTGGCGGAATAGTTCCTTGTAAAGAAGCCATTGTTCAGCAAGAAAAAATCCTTCTCGACAGGCTTTATCTGGTAACTGTTCCGCTTGATAAATCCACGGACGACATCTTCCTTAATGGCCGTTTGCACGGTAAGACAACCAGCCTCTTTGAGCCGTTTGATAGCACGGCGGATGGTTCGTTTATCCAGCCTTGTAAGGAGGGCCAGTTTCTCTTCGGTAATGTGAGAAATATTTGTCTTGTGGTCAGAGCAGCATTTGATGGTTGCTCATACATAAACATCGACAGGCTTACTGTTGCCCGTCTGAAACGTGATGATCGATTTGGGTATAGCGGTATAATTCATCGTTAGCAATGGAATTTTGAGGGTTAGTAAATAGAATCTCTTTTAAATGCAGCAGCTTTCGGAAACGGGCTACGCCATAGTGTTCTTTCGCCTGCTTGCGGTTCTCGAATCACTTGCGGTCTTTGACGTGGTAGTACATGGTCGGAACGACTTTATTAGGTAGTGTATAAGTAGGTAGTGTATATATAGGACACTTTTGAGCAGTTATCATAGGACAGTTTTAAGCAACTGCCTGCCTACTATCTGAACGGATTGAATCTGGAATCTCAGGGACGAACGGAATGCCTGCCCCGTCTTGGAATTGGATGAACAAAGATACAAAAAGTTCAATAATTATACAAATATTTGACAATGTATTTAGCGTTGTTTGTCTCTCGGCCATTTTGTATCTTTGAAAAACTGAAACCCCGAACTGACTATGAACTGTACGATTCCTCAAAACTGGAGCGATGAAGCCATGGATTATGCCAACCAACTGGCCGACCGAATCAATGTAGGCTGGGATGGTGAGAACTATTGCCCGAGTGACTGGAGCCTCCGATTTCTTGTTCGTCTGAACAAGGGCTTGGTGAAAGTTCCCTTCACCTATGAAGCCTTCAGGGATAACGACGACATCATGGCTACATTGGAGGGATACGGGTTGGATGCCGAAAAGTTCTGGTATGCGTTGCTCTTCATCTACGACATCACAATCTCTTTCTGCTTGAATGCTGCCGATGCCAGCAAGACGGATTATGAGATTCTGACGGAACTCAACGATTTTCTGCAACAGCACCCGAAAGCAGTTCTCTACCTCTCGGAGGATCGGGAGTTACGCAAGAGTGAACGCTACGAAACCAACAGTCCGTTGATTCTTGGCTGCCTGCGTCGTTTTGTCAAGCAGGAGTTGGCGCAATATCCAGAACCGCCCCAACAAAAAATCTTTACCATCGACCTCCTTTATAGGAATTATACAGAATCACTGTCCACCGCCCAGCAACAGGTACTGATGTATCGGTTGTTCAAGGTACTGTTCGATACCCTCAAATTGCCCGAATTGCGTGCCAAACGGGGAGAGGTTGTGTCGTACAGCAAGTTGCTCCTTATCTCCCGCATCATCTATTTCTGCCGACTGACGGCCAATGAATCCTTTACGGTGGACAGCTCCTCGCTCAAAGGCGTCCTGAAACAGTACGGAAATACGGACTTCAACCAACTGGAACCTCGGGTTTATACGGGCGGCTTACGACTGCCGAAAGAAGAGGGAGAGTAAGTCGGGTTGTATTTTACTCCCTAAAGAGGGGTGGAATTTTGCCGAGCTTTGTATCCGTCGGATGGATGGTCCAGACGACCTGCAACCCCTTGGGCAAGGCAAGCAGCTAACCAACGCCCCTCCGTAAAGGACGGAGTAATTTATGGCCATGAAAAAGATGGTTATGCAAGAGGACAACACGAATCGTCAACTGGCTTTTGTGAAAGGCAACCGCCCGACCAATAGCGACGAAGTATTCCGCAAGTCAAATTCTTATCGGGACTATGGGTAGTTGTCCCCCATTACCGTTGCCAAGGGTGAGGAGGTTTTGCGCTCGGGAGGACATTTAGTTGATCTGAAAGGGAACGATATTCCCGATGACCAGGCCCAGAACTATTATGCTGTACTGGATGGTCAGCATAGAGTGCAAGCCTTCAAGGAATTTGATCCCGAGATGAATAAAATCGTGATTATGGAATCCTTAAACACGCGTGTGTCCGTCATGAAGCAGATTGCTGAGATGAATATCCGTACCGTTGCGTGGAGGGGCACGGATTACATGGCTGGGTCTGCAATGACGCTGAAGGAGTCCAATGAGGTCTTTGACTTTGCCTTGTTCTTGCGCAAGAAAGGATTCCCGCTGGCAACGATTTCGCTGTGGTGTCTCGGGAAGAACTCGATGAAGCCCTCCATGTTCGTTAAGCTTATCGGTTCAGATTCTTTGGATCGGGCTTTCGATAATAACGGATGGCTCTCCCGCAGTCAGCAATGGTACGAGGCCGCAGAGCAGAAGTTCAACGATAAATTCCTTGCCAAGAAGTATTTGATAACCTACATCATCGACAAGTATCACAATGCGGCCGATCCGACATCCTTCACGGTTCAGATGGTGGAGAAAATCAGGAGCCTAACAGAGGAGCAGGCAAAGGAGATTATGAACCCCGAGAAAGTAGAGGATCAGACGCGTGAGCAAACCACAATCAACCTCCTGATAAAATACCTTGGCAAATAGGATTGCCTGGCATTAGATGGGAAAGAAGGTCGGAAACCGAATTGGTTGTCCGACCTTTTTCCTTTTACAGCAGATGCCGCATGGCTTCGTCGATTTGCGAATTCTCGAATGAATCGAGGTAGATTTGCGTGGTCGAGAGGTCGGAGTGTCCCAACGACTCGGAAATCAGAGCCACGCTTACCCCTGACCGTTTCAGGACGGTTGCGTATGTGTGGCGGGCAACGTAGGTTGTCAATGGAACCTCCAATCCAATCTGTTCTCCCAGCACTTTCAATTCCCGATTGATCTTTGCCAGCACCTTATGGATGCGGTTGAAAATCTGCTGTGCGGTCTTGTGTTCCGCACGGTCGAGAATCGGGAAGATATAATCTTCTTGTGTGTGGTTATCCCTGCTGTATTTCCCGATAATCTGCAAGGCGTTCGGCACGAGTTGAAAGGATAGCAACTTCTGGGTTTTGTGACGGGAGTAATAGATTCTGCCTTTTATGAGGTCCTTGTAACGTAACCGTGCCATGTCACCGAAATTCATTCCTGCCGTAAAGTAGGAGAACAGGAATAAATCCTTGGCAAGTTGTCGGTACTCCGTTGTATGTCCCTCTGTAATTTCGAGATCAATCAATCGCTGGATGTCCTCTTTGTCGATGGCTCGTTTGCGGGTCTTGGCCCACAAACTGCCCACTTGGTAAAGGCTGAACGGATTTTGTTTGGTCTCGATCCGCCCCTCTTTGACTGCCTTGTTGTAGATGGCCTTGAAGATGGCGAACCGTGTGGCGATGCTGTTGTCCTTGTTGCCGCGTTTCCGCAGGTATAGTTCCAACCCTTTCAGATAGTCGAGGTCGATGGCTTCCATGGCCATGCTGGTCGGTTTGTAGCCTTCCAACACTTGCAGGGCATATCGGTGTTTGGTCGCCGAATGAATCTTGCCGAGCGATTCCAACCGTTCGATCTCCTCGTTGAATCCTTGTTCGATGGTGATTCCTGCGATATGGGCGGTTTTTACCTCAAACAGCGTATCGAAGTTTACAGGAATATCCAACGCCTCCAGCCTTTTGATCTTCTTCTGAAATCCTGTTAATGTGCCGTCGATCTTGCTTTGCAGGGCGGCACGATCGGGGCAATCCGCTGTCAGCATTTCGGCCTCTTTGTCCCAGTAACAGGGTGCAACAGAAAGTCCGAGAGCCACTAGTTTTGAGGTGCGGTTGTGGGTAAACCGAAGCATCAACGGGGATCGACCGTTTTTGTAGACTCTGTCTGTTTTTAGAATAATCTTGATTTTCATCTACTTGCGTATTCTGCAAGTAATTGAGAGAAGCGATGGCGGTGTCCAACAAAGTGTCCAACATTTGCGCTCGGAAGCCCTTTTTTGCCCCTTTTTCACTCCCGAAACGGCACAAAAAAAGAGGCTACTTAAATCGTAACCTCTTGATTTTGAGAGCCGAATCCGAGAT
>FR891996.1:0-7868 GCA_000434235.1 Alistipes sp. CAG:268
ATCGAAAAATTTTCTAATGCTTGTAACTTATTGATGTTTAATAATTAAAACATTGTCGGAGAATTTTTCTCCGGACACTAGTGATCGGGATCACAACATCAAGATGACCCTCCTCTATCGCATAACCAGGAGTGAAACGCTGCGGGATTTGAAAGCAGACCTAACGGCTATACGCGATGTCGGCATTCAAATTGAGAGTGTCACCTGTGATGGATCTCCCAATATCATAAAAGCGGTGCGGGAAGTGTGTCCGGAGGCGATCTTGCAGCGTTGTACGGTACATGTAGCGCGAGAGATAGAGACGTGGATTACACGCAAACCACAGACCGTAGCGGCACAGGAACTCCTCGAACTGGTGCACTTGTTAAATGGAGTACAAACACATGATGAGGCACAGTTATGGATACGGGCTTTTATTGACTGGTATCGGCGACACGAACCATTTATCAATGAAAAAACCGTAGATGAGCTGTCGGGAAGATGGTGGTTTACGCATAAGATGCTGCATCGAAGTGTCTCGCATATCAAGCGTGCCATACCCGATCTGTTTTCATACACGCGATACCCTAATGTACCTAAATCTTCAAATTCTATTGAGTCGTTCTTCGGTCACTTGAAGGATAATTTAAGAATCCATCGCGGACTCTCGGAACAACATTTTAAGGACTTTGTAAAGTGGTATCTTTTCCTGAACAGCAATGATGGAATTATTAAGAAACGCAAATGACCAGAATCGTACAATTCTGGTCATTTGATCCAATACGACACCAACCACTTTTGGCATCATTACCCGGTCAATTGGGGTTCCGGCAAAAAAACGCCCCGGAATATCGGGCGTTCCGGGGGCGTATGAGATGAAGCGGGCGCTGCCGGCGGCTATCGTTTGCCGGGCTGTTTCGGCTCCTTCCGGCAGGTGAGCCCCATGAAGAGGATGGCCAGCAGGCAGGCCCCGATCAGCAGGACGAAGGTCCAGTCCCAGCCGGCCCGGTCGGCCACCGTGCCCAGCACGATATTGGCCAGAATGGCCGTGCCGAGGAAGTACCCGAAGAAACCGGTCAGTCCGGCGGCTGTGCCGGCGGCATTTTTCGGGGCGAGATCCAGCGCCTGCACCCCGATGAGCATCACCGGCCCGTAGATGAAGAACCCGATGGCGATGAGCGAGACGGTGACGATGACGTAGTTCGACGAGAATTGCCAATAGAGGAGGATGAACACTGCGACGACGGCCATGAAGAGGATCGTGGGCAGGGCCCGGCGCCCGTGGAAGAGGCGGTCGCTCATCCATCCGCAGATCAGCGTTCCCGGGATGGCCGCGAACTCATAGGCGAAGTAGGCCCAGCCGGCCTGTTTGATGTCGTAGCCCTGTGCCTCGCGCAGATAGGTCGGGGCCCAGTCGAGACAGCCGTAGCGCACCATATAGACAAAGGCGTTTGCAATGGCGATGAACCACAGCAGGCGGTTGTTCAGTACGTATTTGAAGAGGATCTCGCGGGTGGAGAGCACCTCTTCCTGCTTGGCGCTGTAGTTGGCGGGGTAGTCGTTGCGCCACTTCTCCACCGGGGGGAGACCGCACGATTGCGGTGTGTCGCGGATCAGCACGTAGGCCAGCAGGGCGATGAAGAGCGCCACGACGGCCGGGAAGAGGTAGGTGCCGATCAGGAAGTAGAGTCCCGAATGGCTGCCGTAGAACCACGATCCGAACCAGATGGCCCCGTAGACGGCCATCGGCCCGACGAGGGCTCCTCCGACGTTGTGGGCGCAGTTCCAGACGGACATCTTCGTGCCGCGTTCATTTTGCGAGAACCAGTGGGTCATGACCCGTCCGCACGGAGGCCAGCCCATGCCGTTGAACCAGCCGACCAGGAAGTTCAGCACGGCCATGATGACGATGGAGAGCCGTTTGTGTTCGGGACCCAGCAGCGTCACCGGGACGATCATGAAGATCATCGACACGGCCGTGAGCACCAGCCCCAGCGGCAGGAAGACGCGGGCATTGCTGCGGTCGGAGACGCTCCCCATGAGGAACTTCGACAGGGCATAGGCCACGGCGTTCATCGAGAGGACGATGCTCAGCTCGCCGGTGTCGAACCCCAGGGCGGCCAGTTCGGGGATGGCCATCGAGAAGTTCTTGCGCACGAGGTAGAAACCCGCATAGCCGATGAAGATTCCGATGAAGACCTGCAGCCGCAGTTTGCGGTATTTCCGATCGGCCTCTTCGGCCGGTATTTCCGCCTCATGGGCGGGAGGTTGCAGCAATTTCCACATGGTTCGGATGTTTCAGAAGGGAGCCTCTCGAGCCGGATCCTACTTCTTCAGCAGGGCCTGCAGCCGTTCGGGATAGTCCGTCGTGATGTAATCCACACCCAGGTCGATGAAATACTGCATGTCCTCTTCCGAATCCACGGTCCAGACATTGACCTCGAGCCCCAGGTCGTGGGCCTGTTTCACCCATTGGGGATGTTTTCGCAGGGTCTTCATCGAGTAGTCGATGCCCGACAGCCCGAGTTTCTTGACGCTTTTGGGCGGCAGGTCGCCGTTCAGGTAGTAGATCCTCGTGTCGGGAACCAGCTTCTCGAAAGCCAGGCACGCGTTGATCGAGAAGGCGATGATGTCGGTACGCTCCAATACGCCGTGTTTGCGCAGCGCCTTGACGATCTTGGCTGCCGCGAGGTCCTCGCGGTTGAGGTCCGACAGCGACTTCATCTCGAGGATCAGCCGGGTGTCGGGTTTCGAGGCCACCAGCTCGAGATAGGCGTCCAGGGTGGGGATGTTCTCTGTTCCGTTGGGAAGTACGATCTGCGTAATCTCGCGGGCCGGGGCCTTCTCCATGTCGATGTCGGTGCCTTTGTAGACGCGGTCGTGGTTGACGATCAGTCGATCGTCTCCCGTCAGCCACACGTCGATCTCCGAACCGTAGACACCCACCGAATCGGCCTTGATGAACGACGTGAGCGAATTTTGGGCCGATCCCGGGGCGGTCCAGTAGCCGCGGTGTGCGATGACTTTGGGTTGTGCGGTTGCGACGCCTCCGGCCAGGAGCAGTGCGGCGGCAAGTGTGAGCAGTCTGTTCATGTTCGTGCAGTTTTGATCGATGAAGTGATTTAAACTTATTTCATTCTCTTAAAATTGCATCAAAATGTTAAAGCACAGCATACAAATAGAATTATTCCTTATATTATGGGTGCCCAAACTCATATATAGTGAAAGTCCTATGTACACTATGCTCGACAAAGATACGATAAAAAATGAGATATTGCCTCATCTTTCGAAGGCAAAACGTGGTTATGTCACTCAAAGTTGCCTAATAGAGGTTGTAAACGCCATCTTGTACAAGTTGAAGACCGGTTGTCAATGGGCATTCCTTCCTGTGGAAGCCCTGTTTAGCGGCAAGGTACTGAGCCATGGTGCCGTATATCATCATTACAACAAATGGAGCAAGTCGGGCGAGTGGAAATCCATGTAGGTCAGGTTGCTTGACAAACACCGCAATGAGTTGGACATGTCCGGCGTGGATTTGGACGGGAGCCACACGGCTGCACTCCGTGGCGGTGAAGAAGTCGGATACCAAGGGCGGAAGAAACGGAAGACGACCAACGCACTCTACCTAACAGACAGGCAAGGACTTCCGATTGCCATGTCTTCTCCGAAATCCGGCGAACACCATGACGTACATGACATAGAAAAGGTCATTGGTGACATGTTCAACGACCTTGAGAAATCCCATATTCGGGTTGACGGCCTTTTCCTCAATGCCGATGCCGGATTCGATTGCGATGCCTTACGTGGTTTCCTGTGTGAAAAAGAGATCATCGCAAACATCTGCATCAATAAACGGAGAGAAAATGCCGATGACATCTTTGTTGATGATGAACTGTATGCTGAAAGGTATTCCATCGAACGGACCAACGCTTGGATGGACAGTTTCAGGACTCTATTGAACCGGTTTGATACAACTGTTGCCAACTGGACATCTTGGAATTACCTGGCATTCGCGGTCTTGTTACTAAAGAAAATTTCACGAAAACAAAAAGTTTAAATCACTTCGATGTTGAAATTCACAGTTTATAGAGAATGTACATTTTTTTCATTTTTTTCGATCTCGTATAATACTTTAAGCGAACTGCTGCGACCATCGATGTTCATGGCATAAACGCTTTCGTCGGACATTGAGGCTATCAAATAGTTGCGGGTTTGTGCTGTTTGCCAGTTGGTGCGGCACGTGTTGCGGACAGCAAAGATTAGAATGCGCTGTTCTGTAAGTGCTGTTTGAATTTCAGGCGAATAACGAGTGTATAGCGTGCGCCCCAGGGCCCAGATCACCGGGTGGCGGGCTTTCAGCAGTAGTTCAAAGACGGATTTTTCGAGCGGCGACTGGAAACCGCTGATTACGACGCGGTCGGTTGCGCAGCACGCCTCGGCCCAGCGAAGGGTCTGCTCCTCGACGGCCGGTGAAACGACGCGCGAGGCGAAGAAGGCGACCTTCCGGCGGTCGAGCAGGGCAAGGTTGCCCGTGTAGTCGTAATCGAAAGCCATAAAAAAACGTGGGTTGCCGCATTGACTTACCACGCATTCAGGCCTTCGCTGCCCCCAACAGAAATAAGCAACACGGACAGCCCACGCGAAACGTGTATCATGCACATAGCAAGCCAAAGGCCTGCGGGCACAATACATGCGTCCACGAGGCGTCCAGTTACATCTCTTTCTATTGGTCAAAGTTGCGAAGTTTGAATGCGAAAGAAAACGTAACGAAACGTTCGTAAATATGTCCGGCTCCGTCCGCAGAGGCACGGAACCAATTACAAAAATAGGAAATTAAATCGGAAAACCGCCAACGGCTGCCGATTTTTGCGGTGAAATCTCATTACCATGTGAGTCTTGGAGGCTCTTTCTTCAGCCAGATATAATCCTCCCGGGAGTTTGGGGTACTATTAATTGAGTTCCGGTCGAAAAACGACCTTGGCATAAAGATGTGCTGATTCTGGGACGGAACCGTTGAAGATCGACTTAATCAAGGAGTGCGAGTATCAGAATCAGCGTGTAAATTTGGCGAAAACAGGAATACATCTTATTTTTGCATTCGAGATGCGTTCTTTCCGGCTATGCAGAATCGAGTGATTCAGAGAATGTTGCTTGTCTCCAAATCGTTAGCTATCAACCGGCTGACTTCTGTAAATATCTCTCATTCAGCAAGTACTTCTGATGCCAATGCCTTGCGCAATGGGTCGTCAGCTGCTTGCGGATGCCGCAGATGTCGGCCAGCTCCTTCAGGTAGGCGTTCATCTTCTGGTTGCTCGACACGGGCAGCAGCACGTTGTGCGCCACGCCCTCGGGATCCGTGCGGTAGCGCTGCAGAATCCGCGCGGGGATCTCCAGCAGCGGGATGTTGCACATGTTGCCGGTCTTTTGGCGCGGTTTGCGGATCCAGCGGTGGCCCTGCATGTCGGTGACGATGTGTTCGGGGGCGAGCTGCTTGATGTCCGAGAAAGCGAGCCCCGTGAAGCAGCAGAAGATGAAGAGGTCGCGCGTCTGGGCCAGACGCGGGATGTCGATCTCCTTGTGCATCAGCCGCTCGATCTCCGCCTTTTCGGGCATCTCGCGCTTGACGGGCTGCAGCGAGAAGCGGATCTCGGCGAAGGGGTCGCGCTGCATCCACTCGCGGGCCAGCGCGATGCGGGTGATCTTCTTGAAGTTCTTGAGGTACTTCGTCGCCGTGTTGTGGCAGCAGCCGCGGTGGGGCTTCAGGTAGAACTCGAACTCCTCGACGAAACGGCGGTCGACCTCGTCCAGATAGAGGTCGTCGCGGTGGTAGGTATGGCGCATGAACTCCTGCGTGAGCTTCATGCAGGTCTCGTAGCGCTCGGCGGTGGCAGCGGCCAGATCGATGCCCACCAGTTGGTGGCATTTGTCGTTGTGCTCGCGGAAGAGCTCGAAGAGCGTGTGGCGGTTCGAGGTCTTGCGGCCGAGGTAGAGGTCCAGCACCTGCTGGGCCGTGAAGGGCTGCTCGTCCATCTCCAGGTCGCGGTGGATGCGGATGATGCGGGCCCGCACGGTGTCGATGTAGAGGTTGATGGCCTTGCCGAGCGTGGTGCGGGGCGAAGCCTGGCCGCGGATGGCGTCCCACTGATCGGGGAGGATGCTCTTGCGGATGGTGGTGTCGGCGCGCTGGCCGTTGACCGTGATGCGGACGCACACGGGGACCTCCCCGTGCTTGTTGGGCCTCGTCCGACGCACGTAGAACGAGATCCGAAAAGTACTTTTTTGTCGATTCATATACTCCATGTGTTAACGGGTTGTAAATTTACGCCACCGTGTGCAAATTTGGAGTATGCAAAACGCAGTGAATCAGCGAATAAGAACCTTTTGATGGTGGCAGAATCCGGGGCGGATGGTCATGCCACCGAATTGCCTGCCGAAGAGCTTCCGCAAGGGGGGGGGGGATTTGTCCGACCCTGAGAAATAAAAATACGGGGATTTGTCCGACCCTGAAAAATAAAAATACCTGTAAGTGAGCTACTTACAGGGATCATGGGTTTTTTGTCAAACCCCCTTTGCGGAGAGAGAGGGATTCGAACCCCCGGTACAGTTGCCCGTACACCGCATTTCGAGTGCGGCCCGATCGACCACTCCGGCATCTCTCCTTGTGTTGCGGGGTTGCTTTTCGGCTTTCCCCCTCCCCGAAACTTTCGTTTTGGGACTGCAAATATAGACATATTTTTCGGAAACTACTATTTTTTGCAGGAAATTTTCGGTTTTTTTGATTTTTTTCTTCGGACGGCTCCGTTTTCCGCTCTTTGCCTGATTTAATTCCTATCTTTGTATCCGGGGTTTTGGCCGCTTGCCGGTGCGGCGCAGTATTTCCCCTCCGCACCCGTTTATATGGGTGAGAGCCGATACTAAAACCGGTACGGTTTTCGTTCTGTTCATGAACAGAGCTAACGCAAACAACGAGTGAGCCATGAAAGAGTTGAGATTATGGATTGCCGCCGTCGTCGCGGCTGCGGGTCTCGCAAGCTGCTCGTCGGCATATTACGCCGCGTCGGGGTATGCCGGCGACGACCTGTATGTTCAGCACGACCGCGCGCAGATCGCACGCAAACAGCAGGCCGAGGCCGAAGCCAAGAAGGCTGAAGCCGAGGCGCGCAGAGCCGAGTGGGAGGCCCGGATCGCCGAGGCCCAGGCCGCTGCGGCAGAAAATGACTACTACGAATACCGGAGTGCCGATTCGAATCCTTACCAGAGCATCCTGGCCGATGACTACGAGAGCGCCTATGCGCGCCGCCTGCGGGGCTTCGAGTCGCCGACCTACCGGATGCCTTCGAGCTACATCAATGCCCGCTACAGTTCGGCCTTCACCTATGCCTCGGCCTACGATCCGGCTTTCTACAACGTCATCGTCATGGGTGACGAGGTGTGGGTCGAGCCCAAGTACATCACTTCGATGTTCGGATCGTGGGGGACTTCGGTCGTGCTGCTCGATCCGTGGTATTACGGCTGGAGCTGGCCGTGGGGGCCGTCGTTCTCGATCGGCAGCTGGGGCTGGAGCTTCGGCTGGAACGCCTGGTACCGGCCCTGGTACGCAGGGTGGTACAGCCCGTGGTACGATCCCTGGTGGGGACCCGGCTGGGGCTGGGGGCCCGGTTGGCATCACCATCCCTACTGGGGCCCGGCCTGGGGGCATGGGCACCATTGGGCGCCGCGTCCGAACTATCGCTTCGGACGTACCGGCACCGCAGGCGGATCGCGCTACCTGCCGGCCTTCTCGTCGGGCGGCAGCCGCTATCGTCCGGCACTCTCCGGAACGCGCGGCGGTGCGACCGGCAGCGGCTCCTCACGGGTCTACTATAACAGTGGCGGGCGTACGAACAACA
>FR891996.1:7877-13729 GCA_000434235.1 Alistipes sp. CAG:268
GGGGCGGGCGTACGAACAACAGCAGCCGGATCTACCGCAACAACAACAATTCGCGCAACGACTCGTGGAACAGCAACCGCGGTTCGTCGGGCAGCCGCTATACGCCCGGCCGGACCGAGAACTCCGGATCCCGCGGCAACAGCTTCAACAGCGGTAGCAGCTTCGGCGGTTCGCGCGGCGGATTTACGGGCGGCAGCTCGGGCGGCTCGCGCGGCGGATTCACCGGAGGGGGCTCGGGCGGTTCGCGCGGCGGCAACTCCTACAGAGGACGTTAAACCTTAAAGAAGAATCGGAACATGAAACGAATCATAATCTGTTTGCTGGGAGCCGTCTCCGGCCTGGTGGCCGTGCCGGCCGCCGCACAGCAGTCGTCGATGCAGTTTGGTGGGTTGATGTTCAGTCACGACCTGATGCTGGCCGAGGATTTCGCCTCGCTGTCGCGTCCCGCGAATTTCGGGACGGCTCGTGCCATGGCGCTCGGCGGGGCCTTCACTTCGCTCGGCGCCGACATGTCGGCCATGTCGATCAACCCGGCCGGTCTGGGCATGTACCGCCGCAGCGAGATCTCGCTGACGCCGATGCTCTCGGTGGCGCAGGGCGAGACCGCGAATACCCTGCCGTGGCAGGGCAACAACCGAACCCGCTTCTCGTTCGCCAACGTCGGTGCGGCGCTCAACATCTTCGAGAGCTCCTCGGGTTCGCTGGTGAGCATGACGCTTGGCGTCGGACTCAACCGGGTCGCCGACTTCAATACGCGCTACTCCTACTCCTCGGAGTCGGTCTACGACGCCGCATCGGGACAGACCGTGCCCACGCTGGCCGATGTCTTCAGCCAGCAGCTGACCTACCACGGGATCTTCCCGAACCAGGACGGGGCACTCGGCTATGACTACGTACCCTACTTCTGGCCGGCGATCCTGGGCTACAACGGCTTCATGACGAGCCAGGCCGGTGACCAGATGGTGCCCGACATGATCGGCCACAACGCATCGGCCATCCATTCGGTCGATGTGGCCAATTCGGGATCGATCAACGAGTTCCAGATCGCCCTGGGCGCCAACATCAACAACATCCTCTACGTTGGCGCCACGCTCGGCATCCAGAGCGTCCACAAGAAGACGGGGATCACCTACCAGGAGCAGTATCTCTACGACGGTGCCCCCGTGGACCGCGACGGGACGCCGCTCGCCTCGAAACTCGACTATGCCTCGCTCTACCAGCAGACGGTGCTCGACGGCAGCGGACTGAATTTCAAGATCGGCGCCATCGTGCGCCCCGTGGCGGGGCTGCGTCTGGGCGTAGCCTACCATACGCCGACTTTCTATTCGCTCGACCGCACCTATGCGGCCGACATCGAGTCGTCGATCTCCAACGCCGCGAACACGAGCCGCGAGATCAACACCGACCGCACGCCGGTGCTCTCCGACGACGGACCCAACAGCTGGGAGTTCGTCTCGCCGTCGCGCCTGCTGTTCGGCGCCTCCTATACGTTCGGCACCTTTGCCATCGTCTCCGTGGACTACGAACGCGACTGGTACAACGGCATCCGGGTGAAGAACGTGCCTGACGGACAGCCCGGGTTCATCATCCAGCCCGAAGAGTACAAACTCGAGTTCAAGAACAACTTCTGTGCGACCAACGCCGTACGTGCGGGCCTCGAACTCAAGCCGCTGCCCGTGCTGGCCCTCCGTGTCGGCGGGGGGTACACCTCCTCGATGCTCAAGGACAAGAGCCTCTACTTCAACCGCCCGGTGGCTACCGAAAGCCACTACCTGACGGCCGGTATCGGCTTCACGCTTTCGCGCACGACGGTGCTCGACCTGGCCTACCAGTACGCCGTGGACAGCTACTCGAAGTACCAGCTCTTCTTCAGCATGGATGCCGATGCCGGGCAGCCCGTGACCTGGAGCGGTTTTTACGATACTTCAATCACGCGTCACTACATCGCCCTGACGCTCGGCTTCCGCTTCTGATCCGCCGGGCCGCTGCGGGCGGCGCGGGAGACGATTCTGCGCCTCCGGACGGTGGCCCGTCGCCCGCAACGGGGAAATATACCGCATAAAGGTCTGCTCCATGATAGGCAGACCTTTATTTTTTTGTATATTTGCGCTCCGGAACAAACGTAAAACCAAGATAAGTTATGGCTAAGGAACTCAAAGACCTCACCAAATCCGACGAGAACTACTCGCAGTGGTACAACGATCTGGTGGTCAAGGCCGGACTGGCGGAAAATTCGGCCGTCCGCGGGTGCATGGTCATCAAACCCTACGGCTATGCCATCTGGGAGAAGATGCACGATGCGCTGGATCGGATGTTCAAGGAGACGGGACATCAGAACGCCTATTTCCCGCTCTTCATTCCCAAGTCGTTCTTCTCGAAGGAGGCCCACCACGTCGAGGGCTTCGCCAAGGAGTGCGCCGTGGTGACGCACTATCGCCTGAAGAACGATCCCGAGGGCAAGGGGGTCGTCGTCGATCCCGATGCGAAACTCGAGGAGGAGCTCATCGTGCGTCCGACCTCCGAGACGATCATCTGGAACACCTACAAGAACTGGATCCAGTCCTACCGTGACCTGCCGATCCTCTGCAACCAGTGGGCCAACGTCGTGCGCTGGGAGATGCGCACGCGCCTGTTCCTGCGTACCGCGGAGTTCCTCTGGCAGGAGGGGCATACGGCTCACGCCACGCGCGAGGAGGCCGTCGAGGAGGCCACGAAGATGATCCACGTCTACGAAAAGTTCGCCACGGAATGGATGTCGCTGCCGGTGATCGTGGGGCACAAGTCGCCTAACGAGCGTTTTGCCGGCGCGGAGGATACGCTGACGATCGAGGCGCTGATGCAGGACGGCAAGGCGCTGCAGAGCGGTACGTCGCACTTCCTCGGGCAGAACTTCGCCAAGGCCTTCGACGTGCAGTATGTCAATAAGGAGGGCAAACTCGAGTATGTCTGGGCTACGTCATGGGGCGTTTCTACCCGCCTGATGGGTGCCCTGATCATGGCCCACTCGGACAACAACGGTCTGGTGCTGCCTCCGAAACTGGCGCCGATCCAGGTGGTGATGATCCCCATCTACAAGGGAGAGGAACAGCTCGCCGAGATCCGCACCCGCTTCGAGGCGATTGCCGCCGAACTGAAGACCAGGGGCATCTCGGTGAAGATCGACGACCGCGACAACGTCCGCTCGGGCTTCAAGTTCGCCGAGTACGAGCTCAAGGGCGTTCCGGTGCGTCTGGCCATGGGACCGCGTGACCTGGAGAACGGCACGATCGAGCTGGTGCGCCGCGACACGCTCGAAAAGGAGACCGTCCCGCAGGAGGGTCTTGCGGACCGGATCGAGGGCCTGATGACCGAGATTCAGGAAAACATCTACCGCAAGGCGCTTGCCTACCGCGACTCGATGATTACGCGGGTTGATACGTGGGAGGAGTTCAAGGAGGTGCTCGAGACGAAGGGCGGCTTCATTTCGGCACACTGGGACGGCACGGTCGAGACCGAGGTGGCGATCAAGGATGCCACGAAGGCCACGATCCGCTGCATTCCGATCGACGCACCCGACGAGGAGGGCGTCTGCATCTACTCCGGCAAGCCGTCGCACCGCCGCGTGCTCTTCGCCCGCAGCTATTGATCGGCCCGGCTCCGACACAGGGTCGGGACGGACGGAGCGGCTTTCGGACGCCGCATCCGTCCGTCCCGGCTTTTTTTATCCCCGGCCGATCCGCTGCAGGCGGCAAAATGGGGAACAGGTAAAAAAATCGATGCGACGAACGCTTTTTTTCGTACCTTTATCGCCGTTATTCTCCGAATGCCATGGACAACGAAGCTGAAATCCGGAAACGGAAAATCTATCGCGTGACCTTCATCGGCTTTGTCGTGAACCTCGCGCTCTCGTGTTTCAAACTGGCTGCGGGCGTCCTCGGCCGCAGTGCCGCCATGACGGCCGATGCCGTACACTCATTCTCGGATATGGCCACCGACGTCGTGGTGATCGCCTTTGCCCGGATTTCGGCCAAACCCAAGGACGACGGGCACGACTACGGACACGGGAAATACGAGACGCTCGCCACGATCATCATCAGCCTGGCGCTGGTTGCCGTGGGTGTCGGCATCCTCCTGTCGAGCATGCGCTCCATCCGCACGGTCATCGAAGGCGGGGTGCTGCCCCGTCCGGGCGGTGTGGCGCTCATCGCCGCCGTGCTTTCGATCGTGGCCAAGGAGATTCTCTACCGCTATACGGTCCGTGTCGGACGTGCGATCGACAGCCCCAGCGTTGTGGCCAACGCCTGGCACCACCGCAGCGATGCGCTCTCGTCGCTCGGGACGCTGGTCGGCATCGGCTGTGCCTTCTTTCTCGGCGAGAAGTGGCGTATCGCCGACCCGATTGCGGCGCTCGTCGTCGCCGTCTTCATCTTCAAGATCGCCCTCGACCTGATCCGTTCGGGGCTCGGCGAGCTGCTCGAACAGTCGCTTCCCGCCGAAACCGAGGAGGAGATCCTGCGCATCGTCTCCGCCGATCCGGCCGTCAAGGAGCCCCACAACCTCCGCACGCGCCGCATCGGGGCCTCGATCGCCATCGAGGTGCACATTCGGGTCGATGGGGAGATGACCGTCAGGGAGTCGCACGACCATACGGTCGATATCGAACGCCGGCTCCGCGATCGCTTCGGCCGGGGAACGATGATCGCCATCCACGTCGAGCCTGAGAAATAACCCGTCCGGACCCTCCTCGCGGCGCGATTTTTGTATGACGCACGGATGCCGGTCGCTGAACCGGGGGGAGTAGAAAAATTTGGATTTTTCGGAAAAAGTGTTTATCTTGCGAACGTAAAATCTCCGGAAGCGGTGTGATCTGCTCCGGATGAGTTCAATACACGAGCGACACGATTAAATTTAAAAAACAGGGATTGCCTATCGGAACAGAATTCTACTCTTAGTAACTATTAGGGGGAAAAGAGTATGAACGTGCAAGTATTAAGTGACCAAGTATTGCTTAATCACTACCTTTCGGGGGACCGGAGCGCCATATCCACTTTGATCGAACGTCACAGTCGCCGCGTACGCGATTACATCGGCATGATGGTCAAGGACCGCGATGTCGCCGATGATATCTTTCAGGAGACCTTCATCAAGGCCGTTCGGGTGATCGACGAAGGCCGTTATACGGATAACGGCAAGTTTCTGTCGTGGATCCTGCGCATCGCCCACAACCAGGTGATCGACCACTTCCGTGCCATGCGGCAGGACAAGTCGGTCTCCGAATCGGATGCCGGATACGACATGCTCGGCACGCTGCGTTTCGCCGAGCGTACGGTCGAGGACTCGATGGTCAGCGACCAGATCGAGCGCGACGTCCGCGCTCTGGTCGATCATCTTCCGGCCGAGCAGCGCGAAGTTGTGATGTTGCGTTACTTCTCGGGGCTGAGTTTCAAGGACATTGCCGAACAGACCGATGTGAGCATCAATACGGCGCTCGGGCGCATGCGTTATGCGCTGATCAACCTGCGCCGGATGATCAAGGAAAAAAATCTGATTTTAAGTTGATCTTCGCACAATATTCCTCCCTGCCATGCGTTTTATAGTTGCAGCAGTTAAAACGAAGTGCCTATGGAGGACATGGACAAGAACGATGTTTCAAACAACGGCATCTCCGAGGACGAAGACTTGATCATGCGGGAGGTAATACAGGGTGATGCGGATTTGTGTTATTTGCATCATTACCTCTCGGAGGTTTTCCGAAAAGGGGATAATTTTTAAGGGTTAATTTTTGATGGGAGAAGGGGGCCGCGAGGTCCCCTTCATTGTTTGGCGCCGGCTTCGGACGGCAGGGTGTACGCGAAGCGGCGGCCGGTAATCCG
>FR891996.1:13772-27496 GCA_000434235.1 Alistipes sp. CAG:268
TGTTTTCAACCTTGGGGCAGGGCGCGGGGGTCAGTGCTCCCGTCCCCCGTCGTTCGGGTGGGAGCAGCGCAGCTGGAAGGCCAGCGAGCAGGCTCCCGTGCCGGCGAAGAGCAGCGAGATCGAGACCCATACCAGCACGGCCGTCCGGCCGAACACAAGCGGTTGGAGCAGGATCCATACCGCACAGAGCAGCAGGAGGATGCCGGTGAAGACAGTCCATCCGGCCCCCGGGATCTCCAGCGCGTTCATGTCGCCGCCCAGCCCGATGGTCGCGAAGGCGCGCATCAGCAGCCAGAAACCCAGTACGATCGGGAGAGTGATCTCCGAGAGCGAGACGTTGAAGATCAGGATGAGTCCCAGGATGATCTCGATCAGCCCGCCGACGGCCATCCAGCCGCGGCCGGTGACGAAGTGGCGGTTCATGGCCGAGAGTGCGGCCTCGAGTATGCCCGAGAGGAACATCAGCCATCCGAACAGGGTGGCCAGTGCCAGATAGCCCCGGTTCGGGTAGGCGAAGATCAGGATGCCGGCGGCCAGCAGGGCGCCCCCGACGACGGCGAGCAGCCACCAGTAGCGGACGGCCCGCTTAGAATTTTCAAGCAATACGTTGATTCGGTCCATAGCAAACGGATTTTGCCTTCGTCAGCGCAATTCGTGTGCCAACCCGGCATGCCGCTCCGGCCGGGGCCTGGCGACAAAATGACCCGGGAGCGCTCCAATGAGGGCGAATATCCGTTATCTTTGCGCCGTTATCGAGGATCGGATATTATGGCGACTACGACAAAGGAACTCACGGCGGGGCGTCCGCTGACGTTGATTCTGAACTTCACCCTGCCGCTGCTGCTGGGCAACCTGCTGCAGCAGACCTACTCGCTGGTCGATGCCGTGATCGTGGGCCGCTTCCTGGGAATCAATGCCCTGGCCTCGGTCGGAGCCAGCACTTCGGTCGTCTTCCTGATCCTGGGCTTCTGCAACGGTTGCTGCGGCGGATTCGGCATCCCCGTAGCCCAGAAGTTCGGCGCCCGAGACTATGTGACCATGCGGCGTCTGGTCTTCGTCAGCCTGAAACTCTCTGCGGTGATGTCGGTGGCCATTGCTCTGGTTACGAGCCTGCTGTGCGGCGATATCCTGCGGATCATGCGGACTCCCGACAACATCTTCCCCGGGGCCTATGCCTACCTGCTGATTACCTTCATTGGCGTTCCGTGCACCTTCTTCTACAACCTGCTGGCCTGCATCATCCGGGCTTTGGGTGACAGCCGGACGCCCTTCTGGTTCCTGCTCTTCTCGACGGTGCTCAACATCATACTCGACCTCTTCTGCATCCTGGTGCTGAAGTGGGGCGTGGCCGGAGCCGGCATCGCTACGGTCGTCTCGCAGGGACTTTCGGCGTGGCTCTGCTACCGCTACATGATGAGCCGCTTCGAGATTCTCCGGGCGCAGCCCGGCGAGCGGCGCTTCAACGGGCGTCTGGCGCGACAACTGCTCGGCATCGGGGTGCCGATGGGCCTGCAGTTCTCCATTACGGCGATCGGCAGCATCATGCTGCAGAGCGCCAACAATGCTCTGGGTACGGCCTGCGTGGCGGCCTTTACGGCAGCCATGCGCATCAAGATGTTCTTCATGTGTCCGCTTGAGAGCCTCGGCATCGCCATGGCCACCTACAGCGGCCAGAACTACGGTGCGGGTCGTCCCGAGCGCGTCTGGCAGGGCGTGCGGGCCAGCTCGCTGTTGATGATGGTCTACTGGGTCTTCACCTTCGCGGTGCTGATGACCGCTTCGCGGACTATCGCCCGGCTCTTCGTCGATGCCTCCGAGACCGAGATCCTGAACGACACGGCGCTCTTCCTTCATGTATCGGTCTCGTTCTTCCCCGTGCTGGGGCTGCTCTGCATCCTGCGTTATACGATCCAAGGGGTGGGTTATACCAATCTGGCCATGCTTTCGGGCGTCTCGGAGATGATTGCCCGGATTCTGGTCAGCCTCCTCGCCGTACCGGCCTTCGGCTATATCGCCGTCTGCTTTGGCGATTCGACGGCGTGGATCTTCGCCGACCTCTTCCTCATTCCGGCTTTTGCCTTCGTCTACCGGCGGTTGCTGCGGATGAAGCGGCCCGATGCTGCGGGACCTGCCGGCCTGTGACCGACGGTTTTCCCCGTCTCCTGTCCCGAATGCTCCCGAATGAAAATCGCCCCTGCCGCCAGGATGCGGCAGGGGCGATTCGTTTCAGACGGAAGACATTTCTTGCGTCTTATTCGAAGTCTTCGCGGAAGAGTCCGTAGTGACGGATCAGGCGGGAGATCTCGGGATCGAGGTTGCCGCGGAACTTGAGGTTCTCGCGCAGCTCGACCGCACGCAGGAAGTACTTGACGGCCTGCTCCTCGTCACCCAGACGGGCCGCCAGAATCGCAAGCATGTACTGCAGGTCGGCCGTCGATCCGGCCTCGGGCTCGGCGCGCAGGATCCGGTAGGCCGCGGCATCGTAGCCGAGCGACATGTAGGCCAGCGCGGTGTTGCGGTCCTCGTAGGGGCGCAGGATCTCCAGAGCCTCCTCGTAGCGGCGCTTGCGGAGCAGATCCACGGCGTGCATGTAGTTCGAATCGACCTCGGTGGTGTATACCGTGTCCTGCTTCATGCCCCGGCGGTGGAGGTTGAAGCGGAAGTCCACGGCACGCATCTGCGGGTAGATCACGCTGCGCATGCGGGCATACTCTTTGGGATACTTCATCCGGATGCGCCATTCACGGGTGTCGGGGTTGCCCTCCCAGCGGATCATCTCCAGGATCTCCTCCCTGTGCGTGAGCAGCGTGTCGGCCTCCACCAGACGGTAGAGTTCGTCCCAGTCTTCGGCCAGCCACGTCGTGCGGAGCAGGTTCGGCAGGTCGGGCAGCCGGTCGTCACTGTCGGCCAGCACCTGACGGCCCTCGTCGTCGAGCGTGTAGCTGCCCGCAACGCGGAGCGAGTCATAGAGTGTGCGGAACTCCGATACGAGCACCTGCCGCAGGGCCTCGGCGCGGTCGCGGGCCAGACGGTCGTTGAGTGCCCAGGTGCCTTCGGGCGATGCCGTTGCGCGGAGCGTGATGCTGTCGATGATGTAGACCGGGTCGGTCATCAGCCCGTGGGTCAGCGAGCGCACGGCCGCAATCTGTCGCCGGTTCTCCGTCAGCGTATCGACCAGCCGGGCCTTGCCGACGGGGAAGGTGAAGAAGAAGCGGGCGTTGGCCTCGGCATCTCGCAGCACGATCCGCTGCATGTAGCGGGTCCGCTCGTCGAGGAACGAGGTCATCGAGGCTACGTCGTAGGTCAGCGTATCCGACCGGGTGAGTCGGTAGGTGCGTCCGCTGCGGTCCTCGACCTCGCCGGTCAGGTAGAGACGCAGCTTGGCGGTGTTCTCGTCGGCCTGCACCGGCTGCGAGTAATAATAGTCGATCTTTCCGTCGGGTCGGACGACCACCGTGTCGAGCCGGGCGTTGGGCAGGTAGGGGTGGCGGACCATCCGCCCGAAAGCCTCGGGCTTGCCCTCTTCCAGCCGCCGGTTGCGGGCAATCGCCCCCTGACGCAGCACGCTTTGCCGTACGGCGGCCGTATCGAGGTCATTCAATTCGGCCAGACGGTCGTTCGCCGCCTCCTTGCGCGAGCGGTAGTTGGCGAGCATCGTGCTGTCGCTCGTCTGCTCCAGCAGCCCCTCGATGGCGGGACGCCGGCGTCCCGTGTAGGCGAGGCGGTCGGCCGCCAGGTCGCGCAGCTTCCGTTCGCCGGCCGTGTATACTTCGGCGTAGACCTTCGCGGGCTGTTTGCTCAGCGAGCGGATGTAGGCCTCCCGCTCGCGGTCGCCCGCTGCGGCGTAGTCGCCCTCGATGCGGGTGAAGATCTCGCCTCCGGGCAACACGTCGATCCCTTCGTAGCGGTAGCGCGGGGCGAAGTAGTCGTTCAGGTGGTCGAACTTGTCGTTCGGGTCGGACGTGTAGGTCGTGTTGGCCTGTACGATCCGGTCGGTGGCGTAGACATACCGGCGCAGCCGTTTGTAGCGGCGTCGGCTCTCCCCCTCGGTGGCCCATCCCACCTTCGGGTCGAACATCGCCTCGTCGGGTGTGAGGCTTCCGAGCCGCTCCGCCGCATCGGCATATTCCGCCCGTTCGGCCGCCACGCCGTTCATGTAGCGGCGATAGGCCCCCTTGTCGGCGAAGCGGTCGAAGTAGTCGGCGCTGTCCACGATCCGGGCAAGGTAGTCGTCATAGCGGCCGTATTCGCGCTGCTGCATGGCGCGGTAGCGCTCGCCGCTGTATACCAGCGGGTCGAAGGAGAGTGTGTCGTCTCCCTTGAGCAACTGCGGTCCGATGACCAGCTGCCAGCTCCGGTCCTGCAGCTCCTGCGGGACGGTGACGATGAACTCGACGTTGATCTTGCCGTTGCGCTCGACGAGGTTGCGGCGATTCGCTGCCGAGATGACCACTTCATCGATGTTCACCGACATGATCTTTTCGCCCGAGGCCGAATCGAGGGCCACGGGGGTCAGGAAGAGTTCGGTCCCGTCCTGCTTGCGGAAGGTGATGATCCGCGGCGGACGGACCGTGTCCGCCGCGCGGTAGGCCCTCTCCCGTTTGGTCCGGGCAGGGAGATGCACCTCTGCCTCGGGGTCGCTCTTGCTCAGCTTGCGGATGTTGCCGCAGCCGGAGAGCAGGGCTCCGGTCAGAAGGACCGCAGCCGCATATTCCATCCATTCACGTTTTCTCATCTGGGTCGGGTAGGGTTTATTCGTGCTGCGTATCCACTGCGCCGTTCACATCGACCGTGAAGACGCGCCGTTTGCCGCCGGGCGAGGTCTGCACCTGCCGCAGGACGAGCGTCGCGTCGGCCATCCAGCTTTCGTAGGGAACCTTCATCTCGTAGCGGAACGTGCGGTCGGTCTTCCCGTCGGCATTGATGGTCAGGTAGGGCTGCCGCTCGGCCCAGTAGGCGCCCGAGAGACGGCGGCGGCGCTCCATCATGTGCTGCTGGTAGCGGCCGTTGATGAGGATATGCGGGAAGAGCTTCACCGAGCGGCGGTCGGGGGTGCTCAGTTCGGGAAGGATCGCCCAGCTCTGCGAGCGGGTCACGGCGTTGCGTGATACGGAGACCTCGAGCACCAGGTGCAGTTCGCCGTTGCGTTCGGCCAGCACCTTGCGTGTTACGGCCACGTCGCCGACGATCTGTGCGCGCAGCGATGCTGCGGTCAGAAGAAACAGGATCAGAATGCAGTATCTTTTCATCGCGTGGTTCGGTTTTATTTCTTGGAGTTGAACAGGTAGACGAACGAGACGCCGAGTTCCGTGGGAATCGGCAGGATCCGTTTGCGGTTCGTGTAGGAGGCGGCCTTCGGCCCGTTTACGGGTTCGGCATGGTAGCTCAGACGGGCCAGTCCGGCACCGGCCGAGAGCTCGATGTTCCAGTGGGGGCTGACGTAGAACTGGTAGCCGATGCTGATGCCTGCCCCGACGAACGACCCTTTATAATAATGTGTGGGCAGCCCGGTGAGGATGCGGTTGCCGATAAACGGAAGCTTGAATCCGCCGACCTCGAACTCGCCGCCGATGGCATGCACGCCGAAGTAGAGCCGCGTGTATTTTTCGGTGACCCAGTAGCGGTATTCGGGTCGGAGGAACCAGTGCTGGATCTTGTTGTCCGTGCCCAGAGTCCACGGGTTGTAGTTGGCCGTCATGCCGATGGTCGAGTGCTTGCCGACGGCGATGTCGATCCCTATGTTCGGTGTCGTTGCAGCCCAATAAAGCAGGTTGGTTTTCACGGCAACCTGCTGTGCCGATGCCCCCAGCCAGCAGAATCCTGTCAGCAGCATCGTTGCAAAAAGTTTCTTCATCATATCTGTTTTGTGGAATAGTTCCCGTTGGTCAAAGCCCCGGATTCGGGAAGGGAATAACGTACGACTCTCGCTCACCATCCTGTTCCTCAGCTTGTACGGGCGCAAAAATGGAGATAAAACGAGGGAAAATGGGTATCATGTGCGATACGGATATCCGAAACGGTCCGTATCATGTGCGAAAGGGGGCTGCAGCGGTGCGCAAAATGGCTCCTCTGAGAGACGGAATCTGTTTCGAGAGGAACCTCGGTCTGGAGTTTTTTTTGAATTTCTCACTACCTTTTGAACTGTGTTTTTTGGAAAATTCAAAAAAAATAGCGATAATCGTAAATTAAATCGGGACGAATGGTGTGTTGGGGAAAATTTTCAATATCTAATACCGAGAAAAGATGAAAGGTGCAGACAAGATGTTGTTGTGCACCGGACTGATCTCCACGGGATTCGTGGCGAATGCCGGTGCGGCGGAAAAAAATGCAAAGCCGAATATCATTTTCATCCTGTGCGACGACATGGGATACGGCGATCTGGGATGTTACGGGCAGAAATACATCCAGACGCCCAACCTCGACCGCATGGCCCGCGAGGGGATGCTCTTCACGCAGGCCTATGCCGGAAGTCCGGTGAGTGCCCCCTCGCGGGCGTCGCTGATGACCGGGCAGCACTCGGGCCACGGGCATGTCCGCGGCAACCGCGAGTATTGGAGCGGCGAGGTGATGTACGGGCAGAACAGGGAGTATGCCGTCACGGGACAGGAGCCCTATGACCCCGACCACATCATCCTTCCGGAGATTATGAAGGGCAACGGCTACACGACCGGCATGTTCGGCAAGTGGGCCGGCGGTTACGAGGGTTCGGTCTCCACACCCGACAAGCGCGGCATCGACGAGTACTACGGCTACATCTGCCAGTTCCAGGCCCACCTCTATTATCCCAACTTCATGAACCGCTACAGCCGTTCGGCCGGCGATACGGAGGTTATCCGGATTGTTCTGGAGGAGAACATCAAATACCCGATGTACGGCGACGACTACCGCAAGCGCCCGCAGTACTCGGCCGACCTGATCCATCAGGAGGCCCTGGCGTGGCTCGACCGGCAGGACGGCAAGCAGCCCTTCTACGGTTTCTTCACCTATACGTTGCCGCACGCCGAGCTGGCGCAGCCCGACGACGAGATCCTGAAGCACTACGAGAAGCAGTTCTTCGTGGACAAGACGTGGGGCGGCAGCGAAGGGTCGCGCTACAATCCCGTGGAGCACACCCATGCGCAGTTCGCGGGCATGATCACGCGCCTGGACGGCTATGTGGGCGAGATTCTTGCCAAACTCAAGGAGAAGGGGCTCGACGAGAACACGATCGTGATCTTCAGCAGCGACAACGGCCCTCATGAGGAGGGCGGTGCCGATCCCGAGTTCTTCGGGCGTGACGGCAAGTTGCGCGGGCTCAAGCGCCAGTGCTACGAGGGCGGCATCCGCATTCCGTTCATCGTGCGGTGGCCCGGACACGTCGAGGCCGGTGCGGTGAACGACCACCAGTTGGCCTTCTACGACGTGATGCCGACCTTCTGCGAACTGATCGGCGACAAGCGCTTCCCAAAAAAGTACCTCAATTCGGAGGTCGAGGGCGACTGCTTCGACGGCATCTCCTTCGCTCCGACCCTGCTGGGTGACGACGAGCGGCAGCAGAAGCACGACTTCCTCTACTGGGAGTTCCACGAGACGGATCAGATCGGCGTCCGCATGGGAGACTGGAAACTGGTGGTCAAGCGGGGCGTACACCATCTCTACGACCTGGCCACCGACCTGCACGAGGACCACGACGTGGCGGCCGAGCATCCTGACGTGGTACGTGCGATGAAGGAGATCATCCGCCGGGAACACCGTCCGAACGACCTCTTCCCCGTGACACTGCCCGATTTCGACTGATCGCATGGCAGGAACCGGGATCTTGCCCGGGGTTGAAACGAAAAGGCAGCCCTCCGACAATCGGAGGGCTGCCTTCTTCGTCAGGCGGACCGCTGTGCGGCTATTTGAGCCGTTTCAAGCCCCGGTCATCGGCCGTGGCTTCTCGGATCGAGAGGGCGAAACCTCCGCCGCAGGCCATCGTGACAGGAAGTTCCGAACGCGAGTCGATGCGGCCCGTGCGGATTTCGTAGGCTTCGGGGTTGGTCCGGTAGTCGGCGTCGGGGGCGTCGGCGTAGAGCGTAGCCACGTAGCTCTTCCCGGGATCGAGGAAGTCGAACCGAAGATCCACCGTGCGGCGGTTCTCGTCCGTTACGCCGCCGACGAACCAGTTGCCCGACCCCTTGGCCCTGCGGGCAATGACGATCACGTCGCCCGGCTCGGCTTCGAGGTAGCGGCTTTCGTCCCAGTCTACGGCTACCTCCTTGATGAAGCGGAAGGCATCCATGTACTTCTCGTAGTGTTCGGGAAGGTCGGCAGCCATCTGCAGCGGCGAGTAGAGCGTCACGTAGAGTGCCAGTTGGTTGGCCAGCGTCGCATTGACGTGCGAGTGGTTTTCGGGGTTGAGTTTCGAGACATCCATCGAGAAGATGCCGGGGGTATAGTCCATTGGACCGCCCTGCAGACGGGTGAAGGGCAGCAGCGTCACGTGTATGGGTTTCGTGCCGCCGAAGGCCTGGTATTCCGTGCCGCGGGCCGACTCGTTGCCGATCAGGTTGGGCCAGGTGCGGCACAGTCCCGTGGGACGCACCGCCTCGTGGGCATTGACCATGATGTGGTGTTTGGCAGCCAGCTTCACGGCGTGGAGGTAGTGGTTCACCATCCACTGCCCGTAGTGGTGTTCGCCGCGCGGCAGGATATCCCCCACGTAGCCGCTCTTCACGGCATTGTAACCGTAGCGGTTCATCAGCCCGTAGGCGGCCTCCAGATGACGTTCGTAGTTGCGTACCGACGACGAGGTTTCGTGGTGCATCATCAGCCGCACGCCCTTTTGGCGGGCATAGTCGTTCAGCGCCGCGATGTCGAAGTCGGGGTAGGGTGTGACGAAGTCGAAGACGTAGTCCTTCGTGTGGCCGAACCAGTCCTCCCAACCGACGTTCCACCCCTCGACGAGCACCTGGTCGAATCCGTGCTCGGCGGCAAAGTCGATGTAGCGTCTTACGTTGTCGTTGTTGGCCGCGTGGCGCCCGCTGGGCTTCGTGGCTGCGTAGTCCGTCACGCCGAGCTGCACGGAGGGAACGTCTCGCGTGTAGGCCCAGTCGCTCTTTCCGGTGATCATCTCCCACCAGACTCCCACATACTTCACGGGCCGGATCCACGAGGTATCCTCGATGGCGCAGGGGTCGTTGAGGTTGAGGATCAGGCGGGAGGCGAGGATCTCACGGGCATCGTCCGTCACCATGACCGTGCGCCACGGCGTGTGGCAGGGGGCCTGCATGTAGCCTTTCCAACCCTGTGCGTCGGGGGTCAGGTGTGCGGTGAAGACCATCGTCTCGTCGTCGAGGTCGAGGTGCATGCACGGGTAGTCGATCAGGGCGGCTTCGTGGATGTTGATGTAGAGGCCGTCGTCGCTCTTCATCTGCAGGGCGGTCTGCACGCCCGTGGGCGAGAAGGGGGTCTGCGACGAGTTGGGCGTGATGGCCTGCTCCATGTGCGAGCGGATCTCGGAGAGACGCGACTCGGTGTAGTCGTACTCCTGGGTGTCGTAGTCCCCGGGGATCCAGAATGCCGTGTGGTCGCCCGTCATGGCAAACTGCGTCCGCTCCTCGCGGATGGTGAAGTAGGTGAGCTGCTTCTGCTCGGGAAACTCGTAGCGGAATCCGAGTCCTTCGTCGTAGAGGCGGAAGCGGATGGTCATCTCGCGGCCCGATTCCGCCTGGCGGAGCGTTACGGCCATCTCGTTATAGTGGTTGCGGATCGACGACTCCTCGCCCCAGACAGGCTGCCACCGTTCGTCGAACGAGGAGCGTTCGACGCCGGTCTGCTCGAAGCGGTCGTAGAGCGATACGGGGGCGCCATAGCCGCCCTTTTTGATTTCGGTTCCGAACTCCAGCGCCGGTGCATCGCCGCGCAGCTCGAGCCCCATGGCGCTGGGCAGCACGGCGGCACGCCCCCTGAAGTCGAGGGCATAGGTCGGGGCGCCCGTTTCGGAGAGGCGGAAGGTGAGTTTCAGGTCGCCGTCGGGCGAGAGCAGGGTCTCCTGCGCCGAGGCTCCGGCCGCGGCAAACAGGGCGGCCAACAGCGGAAGTATTCTTTTCATCGGGATGGTTGCGGTTTATCGGTTCGACGGACGTTTGAATTCGACGACAAGTGCCTGACGGGCTCCGACGACGGTGTTATCGTCCACCGTGGCGGCCTCGCCCGTGAGGACGTTGCGCCCGTCGTGCAGCCCTTCGGCGATCTCGGCATAGTGCGACCAGGGCACCTGCTTTTTCCCGCGTGAGTTGTTGATGAAGACGAACACCGCGTCGGTATCGTCATAGCGGAAGTAGGCGTAGGTGTTGTCGCGCGAGAGGAAGTGCATCGTGCGGCCGTTGTGGATCACGGATTTGCCCCTGCGCCACTGGAAGAGCCGCTGCGTGTAGTCGAAGAGCTCCTTTTCGAGCCCCGTGCGCCCTTCGGCCGTGAAGAGATTCTTCGCATCGCCGGTCCAGCCGCCCGGGAAATCGACGCGCAGTCCGCCGTGTCCCTGCGAGAGGTCCTTCGAGGTGAACATCATCTCGTCGCCGGCGAAGATCTGCGGGATGCCGCGCATGGTGGCGAGCATCGTCATGACGAGTTTCAGCCGCTCGGGGTTCTTGCGCACCACGTCGCCGATGCGGTCCGTGTCGTGGTTGCCGGCGAAGATCATCATTTTCGAGAGGTCGTGGTAGACGAAGTCGTGCGAGAGACAGTCGTAGATGCGGGTCATGCCCTCGCCCCAGCGGAGCGAGTCGGTCGGCACCGCGCGGCAGATGGCCTCCTGCAGCGGAAAGTCCATGATCGAGGGGAGGTGCGAGTCGAATCCGTCCTTGTTCGCGTTGCCTGACTGCCAGTAGGCCAGCTGCGGAATCGACGATGTCCAGCACTCGCCCACGATGTTCAGCGCCGGGTACTCGCGGCGTACCGAGGCGCACCACTCGCTCATCGGACCCTTCTCGTTGTAGGGGTAGGTATCGACGCGGAATCCGTCCAGGTCGGCGTATTCGGTCCACCAGACGGCCCACTGCTGGAAGTAGCGCAGCACATAGGGATTGTCGAGGTTCATGTCGGGCATCGAGGGGACGAACCATCCGCTCTCCTGCAGGTTGAGGTCGTATTTCGAGGCATTGGGATCCATGTTCGTCGAGAAGCAGACGTTCGTGCCCGTGTACTCGGGGAACTGGTGGATCCAGTCCTCGAAGGGCAGGTCGCGCATCCACCAGTGGGCCGTGCCGCAGTGGTTGGTCACCACGTCCATGATTACCTTCAGCCCCTTTTCATGGGCCTCGGCAACCAGGTTGCGGTACTCCTCGTTCGATCCGAAGCGGGGGTCGATGCGGTAGTAGTCGGCGCAGGCGTAGCCGTGGTACGATCCTTCGGGCTCGTCGTCGAGCAGCAGGGGCGTGGGCCAGATGACCGTTGCCCCGAGGTCGGCAATGTAGTCCAGGTGGTCGCGGATACCCTGGATATCGCCGCCGTGGCGGCCGAAGAAGGCTTCGCGGTCGGCCTTCTCCTGCGTGTCGGGGGTCGAATCGTTTTCGGGATTGCCGTTGGCGAAGCGGTCGGGCATGAGGAGGTAGATCATGTCCGAGGTCGTGAAGCTCCGGCGCTGTGCCGAACCTTCGCGGCGTGCCGCGATTTCGTAGGGCATCTTGAACTCCCACCCCTCCTTCGAGAAGACGAGGTAGTAGGTGCCCGGTGCGGCCGCGGCATCGATGGCGACATCGACGAAGAGGTAGTTGGGGCTGTCGGCCTTGTGGGTCGCCGTGACCTTCACGCCCCGTCCCCCTTCGATGCGGACTCCGTAGTCGGAGATCCGTTCTCCGGCGACGAGCAGCTGCAGGGGCGTCTGCATCTGCGTCCACCACGAGAGGGGTTCGATCCGTGCGACCTCACCCGATGCGTCGGCTATCGAGGCGGGGTCGAATGCCGGTTGTGCTGCACAGGAGAGCATGCCGGCTGCTGCAAGTGTCATCAAAATTCGGTTCAAGGTATTGTTTGTTTGGTAAAGTTAATATGAAAGTCGGTTCGTGCATTCGTTCGGCGGCCGGTTTCCGGCCGGATCACTCCTTTTCGGGCGTAAGCACCAGCCATCCCCATGCGGGAAGTACGGCCCGGCTGCCTGCGCTGAGGATCTGTCCGGTGAAGAATTCGCGGAGCGGACCTTCGGTCGGCAGCCCGACCTCCTGCTCTGCAGCCGTGAGGTTGGCGATGACGGTCACCGCGTCGCTCCCGGTGCCGCGCGTGAAGCCGAATACGCCGTCGGGCAGGCTCCCTTCGGCCGGATAGCGTGCTTCGGCACCCCGTTCGCCGGAGGCCAGTGCCGGGTGTTCGTGGCGCAGGCGGGCCAGCGCCGCGTAGAGCTCCCCGAATTCGTTTTCGCACCATTGCGGCACGGGGTCTTTCTCGAAGAAGGCGAAGCGGTGGTCGTAGCCGATCTCCTGCCCGGTGTAGATGAGCGGCATGCCCTTGGGCAGGGTGAAGGTGAGCAGGGCCATGACGCGCGCGGCATCGCCCATGCGTTCGAACTCGCTCCCGGCCCACGAGTTCTCGTCGTGGTTCGAGGTGAACATCAGCCGGAACGCTTCGCGCGGGGTGTTTGCCGCATCCTTTTTCAGGTACTCCTTCAGCTCCGCGACACCCCGCTTGCCCCGGGCGATGTCGTTCATCAGGTGGTGCAGTTCCCAGGAGTAGGAGGCGTCGAAGGCCCCCTCGTGCAGTGCGGGATCCTCGCCCTCGGCCAGCAGGAAGATCTGCGGGTAGTCACGCCGCAGCGCAGGCAGCGTTGTGCGCCAGAAGTCTATGGGCACCTCGCAGGCCATGTCGCAGCGGAATCCGTCTATGCCGCGCTCGAGCCAGAAGCGCATGGCGCGCTCCATCTCCTGCCGCATGTCGGCATTGTCGTAGTTGAGTTTGGCGATGTCGGTCCAGTCGTACTGCACGATGGTGCGGCCCAGCGAGTCGCGGACGTACCAGTCGGCGGGCCGCTCGGTGATCCACCGTGCATCGGGCGAGGTGTGGTTGGCCACCCAGTCGAGGATGACGCGCAGCCCCAGCCTGTGGGCTTCGGCGACGAAGCGGTCGAACTCGTCCAGAGTTCCGAATTCGGGATTTACGGCACAGTAGTCCGAGATGGCGTAGTAGGAGCCGAGAGTTCCCTTGCGCTCCTTGACGCCGATCGGGTGGATCGGCATGAGCCAGATGATGTCTGCGCCCATTCTTTTGAGACGGGGCAACTCCCGGGCCGCCGCTGCGAAAGTCCCCTCGGGGGTGTATTGCCGCACGTTCATTTCGTAGACGACGGCGTTGTAGCTCCATTCGGGATGGGCGGCCGTTTCGGTCGGCGGTGTCGTCGTGCAGGCCGCACAGAGGGCTGCAAGCAGGATCGAAAGCAATCGTTTCATCGTTCGGAGCATATCAGAGAGTGAAGACGACCGAGGAGTAGCCGCCCAGTGTGAGCAGTGCCTCGCCGTCGTTTTTCTTCAGTGTCACCGTTCCCGAGACCCCCACGGCCTTGCCGAGTGCATCGGTGAGGGTCAGCGTCTGTGCCTTGTCCGAGAAGTTGTGGGCCACGAGCATCCGCTGTCCGTTCTTCTCGCGGTACCAGACGGCTACGGCCTCCTGTGCGGCATTCCCGTCGTTATAGACCGGGTGACGGGTCATCTCGCCTTCGGCCAGTGCCGGGTAGGTGTTTCTCAACCGGGCGAAGGTGCGGTAGAGGTTCAGCAGCG
>FR891996.1:27510-39925 GCA_000434235.1 Alistipes sp. CAG:268
TACAGCTTCAGCAGCGATCCTTCGTCCTCGTCCTGCGCCTCCACGGAGATCGCTGCGGTCAGCATCGACTTGTCGATCTTGCCCGAGAGTGCTCCCGAGGCGAGCTCTTTCGCGGCTTTGTCCCACAGGATCGGGGTGCGGACGTATTCGTCGCCGTTCTGCTTCGACCCCCAGTATCCGAGCTCCTCGCCCTGATAGATGTAGGGGGCGCCCTGCGCCGTGAGCAGCACGGCGGCAGCCACGCGCAGCCGTCCCTCCACGCGGCCCAGTGCCGTGGCCGTGCGGTCTTCGTCGTGGTTCGAGAGTTTCGTGGCCTCGATGTAGTCGGAGCGGTACTGTCTGTAGGCGGGCTGGTATGCAAGGATGTCCTTGACGAAGTAACGCCCGATGCCGTTTTGCAGGGCCCAGGAGAGCTTGTACCAGAACGAGAACTCGAACAGGGCCGGCAGTCCCTTGTAGTAGGGAGCGGCGTTGGCGCCGTCGTCGAGCATCTCTCCCACCATGTAGAAGTCGCCCTGTCCGCCGTTGGCGTGGTAGGAGTCGTTCATGCGGTCGTAGAACTTCTTGAGGAAGGTGGGGTTCTCATCGTTGTAGGCATTGTGGTAGATGTGCTTCACGGCGTCGAGACGGAATCCGTCGATGCCCATGGCCACCCATTTGTCGGCTGCTTCGGTCACGGCCTTGAATGCGGCCGATTGCTCGGCCTCGGCTGCCTTGCCGTAGTTGAGGTCCGCAAAGGCGGCGGTCCAGAAGTGCGAGTGATAGAGTGTCGGCATTGCGAACTGGATGTTGGCCGCCGAACTGCTCGACGTGAGCGTGAAGGGTTTGCCCATCTCGAGGATCGTCCGGTTGTCCGGAGCTCCGAATTTGGTTCCTGCGGCCCACGAGGTGGCCGAGGTGCGGATCAGAAAGCCCCAGTCCGACGCGAAGTCGAGCGTCAGGTGGTAGTGCGTGTCGTCGGTGGTGTGGAAACGCGCCATCTGCGCATCGCCGTAATAGAGGTATTTGCCGCCGGCCGAGGTGTCGGTGTTCTCCTCGTCGGGGGCGTCGGTCGTCTCGGTGACCGTGACGGTCGGCGCTGCGGCGTTCGTCCAGTCGAGTTCGAAACGGAAGCGTCCCGCAGCCCCCGCATCGCTGTCTGTCGAGAACCATTGCCCCGCATCGTAGCCTGCGGCGCCTTCCGTGGCGATCTGGTCGATCTTCCCGGCCGCAATGTCCGACTGCGGGTCCTTCGAGAAGATGTAGTAGCTGCGGAAGGGGCTTTCCGTCGAGGAGACGGCCTCCCGGAACCAGGGATGGTCCTTGGCCGTGTGGTTGAGCACATAGTCCAGATAGATCTTCATGCCGCGGGCATGTGCGGCGTCGATCAGCGCCTTCAGGTCGGCTTCGGTGCCGAAGGTGGGATTGACTGCCTCGTAGTCGAGCACGTCGTAGCCGTGGTACGAGGCTGAGGGGTGGATCGGCGAGAGCCATATGGCCGAGACACCCAGTGCGTCGAGGTAGTCGAGCCGTCCGGTGAGTCCCTTCAGGTCGCCTTTCGTGTCTCCGTCTCCGTCGGCGAAACTGTAGACGAGCGTCTGGTAGGAGATGTCGGCGCGCTTGACGTTATCCCAGGCATCGGGTTCGGCCACGACCTCTTCGCTGCCGGCCGGCGTGTCGCCCGCCTGTTTTACGGAGATCGCCACCGGTTCGCATCCCGGGGCCGAGACGGTCAGCGTTGTCGTGCGTTCGGCGCCGTCGTTGGCCGTTGCCAGGATGTGGAACGACGTGGAGGTCCGGCCCGAAGTTCGTTCGGGGGTACACCATTCGGCCCCGTCGCTTGGGGTCAGCGTCCACGAACCGGCGTCGGTGCGCAGGTCGATCAGCTGGCTTCCGCCTTCGGTCCCGAACTCGATCTTGTCGGGTGTCACGGTGAGCAGCGCGCCTCCGTTGCCGGAGGTCTTGTCCTCGCTGCACGAGAATGCCATTGCCAGGAGAAGCGGCAGCAGCAGGTAGAGCAGTTTTTTCATCATCGTTAATCGGTTCTTGTTTCTCTATTCGGGGCCTGCGGTCCGGTCGGGGGCCGCAGGCCAGAAACGGAGCGGAGGTGCTCCTCCGCTCCGTGGATGCGTCCTATTGTACGTCGGCCGGGGTCTTGCCCGGGCTCATGACGTAGATCGTGCTGTTGGCCAGATCGAAGTAGATGTCGTAGGTGCCGTCGAGCTGGACCTTCATGTTCTGCGATCCGCCGCTGGTGACCACCGCGACGGCCGTGTTGATGTCGATCGCACCGCCCGAGGCCGTACCGTAGTTCTTCGAGTCGTCCCACTCGTTGTTGAAGCGGATCTTGAATTCGTCGGCGGTCGTCAGCGCAACGCCCTTGCGGACGAGGTAACCCTCCTGTTCGCTCATCGACAGGTCTCCCAGATCACCCCAGCCGGAGATGGTGCCGATCAGGCCCCACGTCTCGGCGACGTATTCGGGTTTGACCCCTGCGGCCATGACGTAGGCGCGTCCGGCTTCGGGCAGCAACCAGTAGTCGTAGGTGCCGGCTTCGGCAATGACGGCATTCACCTTGTTGGCCGATACGGCGAAGGCCGAGCCGACCGTGCAGGTGTACATTTCGTCTCCGCCTGCCAGCGAGGCGTCGGCACCGAGCCACTGCGACTCGTCGCCGCTCTTGAAGAGGAACTGCGAGTTGGCGGCAACCTCCACTCCGGCGGCCTTGTAGGCGACGATGTTCGAGCTGGCGCTCTCCATCGGGGTCGGGCCCCAGTCGGGAGTGGCGACGGTCTGTCCGTGGATGTACCAGTCGGCCGTCTCGGGGTCGGGCTCCTCTTCGCCTCCGCTCTGCCCGTAATCGTCGGCGTTGAGCTCGTAGGTCATCGCCGCCGAGTTGTTCAGATTGACGTAGATGCGGTAGTTTCCGGCCGGAACCTGGATGTTGTCGCTGCCGTCGAGCATGCCTTCGGTCGAGGAGCCGAACGAGGTGTCCCAGGCTCCGTCGGCGCGGAACTTGATCGCACCGGACACCAGTTCGACATCGGCCCAGAAGCGCTGCGTCTTCGTGTCGAACTCCATCACGACGTCATTGTCCCAGCTGCCGACGCCGTCGCCCACGATTCCCAGCTGGTCGAACGACAGCTCCTTGGTGAGCGTCAGCGATTCGCGGTTGAAGGCGAAGCGGTAGAAGCGCTTCGAGTAGGCGGTGATGTTGCCCGAGTTGCCGGCCGAGATCAGCTTGATGGAGGCCGCTTCGGCTTCGGGGGCTTCTGCTTCGCCGTCGGTACCCCAGTTGCAAGAGTCGTCCCAGCCTCCTATGCCCGTCAGTTTGAAGCCGTTGGCTGCTTTCTCTCCGAAGTCGATCATGCCTTCGTAGTTGATCTCGTCGTCCGAGAAGCTGAACAGGAACTGCGAGTTCGAGTGGTTCCATCCGCAGTAGTCGCCGATCACCCAGACGGTCGGGTAGACCCGTTCGGCCTTGGTGACGGTCATGGTGACGGCAACGGGGGCCGAGTAGAACTTCTCGAAATCGGAGCCGATCGTGGCGCTGATGTAGAAGTTCACCTGGGTGGGGGTATCCGGTTCAACGCCTGCGTCATAGACGAGTTTGGTGTTGATGCTTTCGTAGGGTTGTTCGGTGGAGGTATCCGTAAGGTCCGCGAACAGAACTACGGGGTCGCCCTCGCCGCAGGAGGCCTCGAGCGAGTAGTTGATCTGTGTGGAGACGCCGAAATCGGCGGCATCCCACGTGAAAACCTGGGTCTCGCCCATGTTCTCGGAGGTGATGACGATCTCCTCGGGCAGGTTGTGGAGCACGGGAGCCACCACATCCTCCGGGGCGTAGGTGTGCATTTCGTCGAGATCCTGGCAGGCGGCGAAGAGTCCCGTGGTGGCCGCCAGCATCATCGCATATCTCTTGATTTTCATGGTTCTTGAAGGTTTTTAATTATTCTTCGGTGGAGGTGCCGGCTCCGTATCCGGGGTTCTGGTGCAACTCGGGGTTGGAGGCCAGCTCGGATGCCGGGATGGCGAAGATCTTCATGTGGTCGTCGAATCCCTGACCGCTGAAGGAGCCTCCCTTGTAGGTCCACAGGAACGACGAGGAGGTGAACTTGCCGTAGCGGATCAGGTCCGTGCGGCGGTGACCCTCCCACATCAGCTCGCGGGCGCGCTCCTCGATCAGCCACTCCTGCGTGATCGACGTCGGTGCGGTTACACCGGCACGTGCAGCAAGATCCTGGACCTTGGGCAGCGCCGTGTTGGCCTGTCCGAGGTTCATGCAGGCCTCGGCATAGATCAGGTAGATCTCGCCCAGACGGATCATCGGGAAGTCGATGTCGCTGTAGGCCTTCGAAGCGGCCGTCGCAAGGTATGAATCCTGGTCCATGTTGTGGGGTATATTGTTGAACTTCAGGCAGCTCCAGCCATTGAGGAAGACGTAGAGCGCTCCGTCCATCGACTCCGAACGGCCCTTGATGTAGAACATCCTGCCGCGCTTGTCGTTCACGTCGTAGGTACCGGCCGAGTAGTCGGCGTTGCGGACGTTGAAATACTTCTCGACATACTCATAGGGTACGCGGATACCGCCCCATCCGTTGTTCACGCCGTTGATCATCTGGGTCGAGGAGACGTCGGTGGCTGCAATGGCGGCCAGCGTCAGGTAGCTCGTGCCGCCGTAGGACTGCGTTTGCTCGGCGTCGTAGGAGATGCCGAAGAGAACCTCGTTCAGGGCTTCGGGATTCTCGCCGTTGTCACCGCGGAACAGGTCGGTATATTCCGGGCAGAGCGAGTAGCCCATCGTGAAGATATCCTCGCAGGCATCCTTGGCCTCCTGCCACATGGGTGTTCCGGTGTAGACCTCGGCGTTGAGGTACATGCGGGCCAGCAGACCCAGCACGGCTCCCTTGTCGGCACGCGGGTAGTTCGAGCGGGCGGCCGGCATCGGGCTGTTGTCGGCCGCCAGGGCTGTCAGCTCCGAGATACAGTAGTCGAAGACATCCTTGCGCGAAGCCTGCTTGGGGTTCACGCCGCCGCCGAAGGGTGAGTTCTCGGTGGTGAAGGGCACGTCGCCGAATACGTCGAGAGCCATCCAGTAGAAGTAGGCGCGCAGGAAGCGGGCTTCGGCGCGGAACCCCTGGATCTTGGCGGCCAGTTCGCTGCTCACACCGCGGTCGGAGAGGCGGTCCGAAGCGGTCTGGCGCAGGTATTCGTTGGTGTAGGCAATGCCCTGCAGCGTGCGGACGTAGACGGCATAGGTGGCGTCGTTGTCGGCATCGGACCACGTGTTGGTGTTCATGGCGCGCACCCAGGCGTCGTTCTCCCAGGCGCACTTGCAGGCGTCGGAGGTCACCTCCTGCACGGTCCAGAAGGCGCGGACCAGCTCCGAGGCGCCGGCATCGCTGACCTGCAGGTCGGTGGTTTCGTTCGAGACGAAGTTGAAGTAGAGTTTCGTCAGTCCGGCGATGTAGCCGCTCTCATCGGCGCCGTAGACCGTTTCCGAGGTCGAGTCGGAGGGGTTGAGCGGCAGGGTGTCGAGGTCTCCGATACAGGCGGTGAAGAGCATCGAGGCCCCTGCGGCGATCCAGGCTATGTGTTTCATGTTTCGTTTCATGGTTCTCTTTCGGTTTTAGAAATTGACGTTCAGACGCAGCGAGTAGGTGCGCGGGCGGGGCCAGATCGAGCCGTCGATGCCGTTCACGCCCGGAATTTCGGGATCCACACCGCTGTAGTCCGTGATGACGAAGACGTTCTGCACGCCGAAGGCCACGCGGATCGAGCCCTTCCAGCTGCCCACCTTGTCGAAGGTGTAGCCGAGGTTGATGTCGTCCATGCGGAAGAACGAGGCGTCCTCGAGGAAGTAGTCCGAATACCACTGTTCGCCGCTGTTGGCCTTCGTGAAGCCGGTCTTCTCGACGAGCTTGGCGAAGTTGGGCAGGTTGCCGGCGTTCAGGTCGAGGTTCGAGGTCGAGTTGGCCGATGCGAAGTCGTTGAAGACCCAGTTGCCTACCGAGCCGTGGCCGTTGAAGCCGAAATCCCAGTTGCGGTAGGAGAGTTTGACGCTCACACCGTAGAAGAAGTCGGGGTTGGGGCTCTTGTCGGTCATGTAGCGGTCGGCCTGCGTGATCTTGCCGTCCTTGTCACGGTCTACCAGGGCGTTCTGGATCGGGTTGCCGTTTTGGTCGTAAACCTGCTGGAAGCAGTAGAACGTATAGGGGGAGTAACCGACCATGTGGCGCTGGAGCAGGTTGCCCGTACCCTTCGAGATGCCGCCCGTCTGGATGCTGTAGTCGGGATCGTCCGTGTTGTTGAGTTTCGTGAATTCGGTGTGCTGGAACGTGCCGTTCAGTCCGATCATGAGGTTCCAGTCCTCGGTCTGTACGGGGATGACGTTGAGGTTGAACTCCACGCCGCGGTTCTCCATCGAGCCGATGTTCGTCAGCACGGTGTTGCCGAAGTTCGAACCCATCGGGGTGATGACGTTGTTGAGCAGGTCGTCGGTCTGGCGCAGGTACCAGTCCACGCTGCCGTTGATGCGCCCGTCCAGGAAACCGAAGTCGAGGCCGACGTTGTAGGTGGTCGTAGTCTCCCACTTGATGTCGGGGTCGTAGGCGGCCGGGGTGAGGTAGAACATGTAGCCGGCGCTGCCCATGTTGTACTGTTTGTAGACATCGGTGGACATCGAGTAGCGGGCCAGGTAGGGATAGTTCTGGAAGATCTCCTGCTGTCCGGTCTGTCCGGCGCCCAGACGCAGTTTGAGCGACGAGACGGCGCGCACGTCCTTGAGGAACTCCTCCTGGGCGATGTTCCAGGCGAAGGCGGCCGACGGGAAGAGGCCCCAGCGCGTATCCTTCGAGAAGCGCGACGAGGCGTCGTCACGCAGCGTGAAGGTGAACAGGTATTTCGAGGCGATCGAGTAGTTGATGCGGCCGTAGAACGACAGCAGGTAGCTCTCCTGGCGGTTGAACGGATAGCGCGAATCCTCGCCCTTCTGCTCGTGGGTCTCGTTGAAGTAGGTCACCGTGTGGTCCGAACTGTAGAAGTGCTGCCACGAGTAGCCGGCCATCACGTCGAGGTGGTGGATGCCCCACTCCTTGTTGAAATTGGCGTAGAACTCGAGCAGCTGGTTGCGGCGGAAGTTCGTCGTCCACGAGTACTGGCCCCAGCCGCGGGCTTCGGTGTCGGTGTAGGCCTGGAACGATCCGGGGTTCACCCCGTCGTAGGTCTTCGCCGAGGAGATGTCCATACCGAGGTTGAGGTTGAAGCGCAGGGCCTCGAAACCGTGTACCTTGTAGTCGATCTGCGCGTTGCCGATGAAACGTTTGGCGCGCGCCGTGTTGTCGCGGTCGTAGAGCTGCGAGAGAGGTCCGGCACCCAGCAGCGTGTTGGGGGTGAACTCATCGCCGCGGCCCGAACCGTAGTTCCAGAATCCGTTGGTGGTCGTGTAGTCAATCGAACCGTCCTCGTTGCGCCAGTAGGGGTCGATCGTGGGGTTGAAGAAGGCTGCCGAGCCGACCACCCCGCTCGAGGCGTAGCGCTGCGAGGTGACCACACCCTTCGCATTCATATTGACCGTCAGGTGCTTGTCGAAGAAGTTGGGCGAGAGGCTCAGATCGAGGGTCCCGCGTTCGTATTTCGAGGTTTCGAGCGTGCCCTGCTGGTTGGTGTAGCCCACCGAGGCGCGGTAGGGCATGCGGTCGTTGATGTTGCCCGTCAGGCTGACATTGTGGTCGTGCGAGATGGCCGTCCGGAAGATGAGTTCCTGCCAGTCGGTGTTCTTGTCGCCCATCATGGCGTGCACCTTGTCGCCGGTGGCGGTTCCCGCGGGGAAGACGCGGTCCACATAGCTGCGGAACTCTCCGGGGGTCATCACGGGCAGCTCGTCGGAGTTGGTCTGTACGCTCACGCTGCCGCTGTACGACACGCGCGGGGTGTTGCCCTTGCCCTTCTTGGTCGTGATCATGATTACGCCGTTCGAGGCGCGCGAACCGTAGATCGCTGCCGCCGAGGCATCCTTGAGTACGGTGAACGACTCGATGTCGTTGGGATTGATCGTCTCGAGCGGGTTGGCCATACCCGTGCCGCCATCCGAGGCGATGGGCACGCCGTCGATCACGATCAGCGGATCGTTCGAGGCATTGAGCGATGCGGCGCCGCGGATGCGGATCGTCGAACTCGAACCGGGACCTCCGTCACCGGGAATGATGTGTACGCCCGGCACCTTGCCCTTGAGCATGTCCTGGGCCGATACGACGGCTCCGCGGTTGAACTCCTCGGCCTTGACGGCTACGACCGATCCGGTCATGTCGTTCTTCTTGACCGTACCGTAGCCGATGACCACCACGTCGTCGATGCCCATGGCATCCTCTTCGAGCGTGAGTCGGGCGAGCAGCGACGACGAGGCTACCAGCTCGACGGTCTTGTAGCCGACGTAGCTGACCTCGATCACCGATTCGGGCGAGGCCACACGGATGGCATAGTCGCCGTCGATTCCGGTCGAGACGCCGTTGGTCGTACCCTTCTCGACCACGGTCGCTCCCAGAATCGGCATTCCTGTTTTGTCTACAACTACGCCTTGTACCTCATAGCCAGCGTTTTGCGCCAGCGTAAGGGGGGGGGTAATCAGGCCGGTCAGCAAGATTCCCACACACATAGTCAAAAATTTTTTCATAGGAATTTTGGTTGGTTGATAAATTGGTTTCTTTCGGGTTCGGTTTATCGGGCCGCCTCCTCACGGACGAAGCCCACGGAGAGGGCAGCAAGCAACATGAACAGGCCGGCCAGGGCCAGCATCCACACGGCATTGCTGGCAAAGCAGTATTTGACGATGGCGCCTCCGGTCAGTCCGATGACGATCTGCGGGATGGTGATCGTGAAGTTGAAGATACCCATGTAGACCCCCATGTGTCGGGGTTCGACGGCCCGCGAGAGGATGGCATAGGGCATGGCGAGGATTCCGGCCCAGGCGATGCCGATGCCGACCATCGGGATCATCAGTGCATACTGGTTGTGCAGCAGGCAGAGCCCGGCGAAACCTGCGGCGCCCAGCAGCAGGCAGGCGGCGTAGACGGGCCTGTTGCCCCAGCGTGCGGCGATGCGTCCCAGGAAGAGGGCGGCGATGCAGGCCGGAATGGGGTAGGTGCCGTTCAGCACGCCGACCCAGGTCTGTGTGGCTCCCGCCGAGAGGATCTCGCCCGTTGCATGGTCGGTGACAACCCCCGTGATGGCGGGCTTGAGGTAGGTCCACATGAGAAAAAGGGCGGCCCACGAGAAGAACTGCGTGACCCCCAGCCGGACCATGGCCTGCGGGATGTTGCGCATCAGGGTCATGAACCCCGGGCGCGGGCCTTCCGGCTCGGGCTTCAGGTCGTTGTAGCGGGCGAACTCCTCGGGCGGGTACTCCCTGGTTTTGAACGAGGTGACCAGAACGGTCAGCAGCAGGATGGCGCCTCCTATATAATAGGAATAGGCGATGTGTTCGGGAACGCTTCCCGGCTCGGCTTCGTCCGAGACGCCCAGTTGCGTCATGATCAGCGGCAGGATGGCACCGATGACTGCTCCGAGGTTGATCAGGAAGGTCTGTACCACATAACCCTGGGTTTTCTGCCGGTCGTCGAGCATGTCGGCTACCAGGGCCCGGAAGGGCTGCATCGTGACATTGAACGAGAGATCCATGAAGAGCAGGATGAAGGCTCCCATGGCCAAAGGGGCGAAAGCTAGCAGCCGCGGGCAGTTGGGCATGAGGGCCAACGCCAGCGCCGAGACGATCGACCCCCCCCCAGGATGTAGGGAATGCGGCGGCCCAGACGGGTCCACGTTCCGTCGGAGAAGAGCCCGATGATCGGCTGGATGATCATGCCGGCCAGCGGTGCCGCGAGCCAGAAATAGCTCAGGTGGCTTACATCGGCACCCAGCGATTCGAAAATGCTCGACGTATTGGAGTTCTGGAGCGAATATCCGATCTGTACGCCGAGAAATCCGAAGCTGAGGTTCCAAATCTGCCAAAAGGAGAGTTTGGGCTTGTTCATTCGGTTGCAGGTTGTGTTTTAGGTCATACAAATTTTAATAAAAAATCCCGATTTTGAACCCTCCGGGCGACGAACGGGGGAATGGAGGCGACGAATGGCAGGATTTTTCCGATGAGCGGTTGGGCGGCGGATTTGGTCGTTTCGCCGAAAATCACTACCTTTATTCTGACCTAAACAAATACCCCGAACCGAAGAACTGATCACCATGCGGTCGTCCAAAGTCTCCGTAATCATCCACCTGTTTGCGGCCCTTCATGCCGTCGTCGCCCTGTTGTGCCGGACCGCGGGGGTGAACGACGAACTGGTGCTTACGCTGCTGACCATTGCGTTGATCGTGCTGATCTGTCTGCGACGGGGACTGAACGTCGAGTTTACGGCCGCGAGCGTCATCGTGGTCAATGTGATCGGTTACCTGCTCGGTACGGGGGGCGCCGCGTTGATCGAGCGGGTCGTCCGCTCGCCGCTCGCCGTGCATGCCGTATCGACCTTCCTCACGACCGAGATTCTCGGCTGGGGCATAGTCTGGTTCACCAAATTCTTCCGGCGCGGCGACGATGCTGCGCGGCCGGCGACGTGGACGCCCCGCATCGGGCTGGTGCTGCTGGCCGTGGGGGTGATCTTCGCCCTCCGACTGGCCTATGTAGAACTCTTTGCCACACCCTCGTTCTCGGTCGAGCGCTTCTACCAGATGGCCGACCTGCTGGTGTCTAACTCCGTGGCGCTGATCTTTCTGCTGGGAGTCAATGTGATCTACGTGCGCCACATGCGGCGGCACTCGGATCAGAAGAATGTCGTCAAGGCGTTGTCTCTCACTTTGTTCGTCTTCGTGACGACGGTTTGTGCGACGTTGATTGCCGGGCTGCATCTGCCCTTCGGCTTCGATGCGGCATTCTCCTGGCGCGAGTTCCTCCAATTGTCGATCATCACGCTGCTCTTCGAGGCGACGCTCTATTCGGTCGTCTTCATGGTCGATTATGCGCTGGTTGCCCGCTCCGTGCTGCGGACCGAGCGGGGGCGGACCCATCAGGCGCAGTTCCTCTACATGAAACTCAAGCAGCAGGTCAATCCCCATTTCCTGTTCAACTCGCTCAATATACTCGACTGTCTGGTCTGCGAACAACGCACCGAACAGGCGAGCGCCTACATCCACAAGCTGGCGGGGATCTACCGTTACATGCTTCAGAACGAGGCTGAGCCGCTTGTACGGCTCAAGGAGGAGCTGGATTTCGTCGGGATGTATGTCGATTTGCTGCAGGTGCGTTTCGCCGACGGTTTTACCGTCCGGCAGGAGATCGACGAGCAGGCTCTGATGCGCAACGTCGTCCCCTGCTCGATCCAGCTGCTCATCGAGAACGCCATCAAGCACAATGCGGTGGATACCTCCTCTCCGCTCGAGATCCGCATTGCGGTTACGGCCGACTCGGTGACCGTGACGAACAACCTTCGCCCGAAGCTCTCCGCCCCGGCTTCATCCACGCACGTGGGACTGAACTACATCCGGCAGCAGTACCTCGATCTGGCCGACCGGCCGATCGGAATCTGCCACACGGAGAACGAATACCGTGTCACCTTACCTTTGTTATGATACCGCTATTATGAGAGTATTGATTGTTGAGGACGAGATCATGGCCCGGCAGAGCCTGGCCCGCGCGCTCACGCAGCATTTCCCCGACCTGCATATCGTAGGGACGACCGGCTCGGTACGCGAGACAGTCGGCTGGCTGCGGACTCCGGGGAATGTCGCCGACGTGATTTTCATGGACGTGGAGCTCTCGGACGGCGACTGTTTCGAGATCTTCCGGCAGATCGACGTGACGGCCCGGGTCATCATGACAACGGCCTACGACAGCTATGCCGTGCGGGCTTTCGAGGTGAACAGCATCGACTACCTGCTCAAGCCGATCGATCCCGCAGCACTCCGGCGGGCCGTGGAGCGCTGCCGGGCAGGAGGCGCGGCGACCGATACGGCGCGGCTGCTCGAGGCGGTCGCTCCGCCCCGCGGGCACAAGCAGCGTTACGTGGTGCGTTTCAACGACCGGATCGTGCCGGTGAAGACTGCCGATATCGCCTATTTCTATTCCGAGGAGAAGAACACCTATCTGGTGACGGTGGACAACAACCGTTACGTGATGGACCTCTCGCTGGACATCCTTTCCGAGGAGCTGGACGAGCGGAACTTCTTCCGCATCTCGCGCAACTGCATCGTCTCGATGCAGGCGATCGCCAGCGTGGTCAAGTATCTCGGCAACCGGCTGAAGATCATCGCCCGGCCCCATCCCGATTTCGAGATGGTCGTGAGCCGGTCGCGTGTGGACGACTTCCTCCGCTGGCTCGAAGGCGAGGAGTGAGCGTATGTCCGTAAGGTCTCCGTACTGAAAGCGCCACGGTCCGGGTTCCCGGACCGTGGC
>FR891997.1 GCA_000434235.1 Alistipes sp. CAG:268
AAAATGATGATATACAGTCGGTTTTCCTCTTTTTGCGCCGGACAGGCAACAAAAAAGGAGCCTCGGAAAAAGGCTCCTTTGTGCGGATAAAGGGACTCGAACCCCCACGCCGTAAGGCATCAGATCCTAAGTCTGACGTGGCTACCAATTACACCATATCCGCATCGGTTCGACAAAGATATGGAAAAATTCAGAAAACACAACCGAGTCAGGGGATTATTCGGCTTTTTTGCATACATTTGTATGTCATTTTTTAAGATATGCCGCAACAGATTACCCTCGTTCTGACCCCCAGACAGGCTGCCGAGCCGGAAACCTATACGGCCTTTGCCGCCCGTCGCCTGGGGATCAAGGATACCGACATCGCCCTCGCCCGGGTCGTGAAACGATCGATCGATGCCCGCCAGCGGCAGGTGAAGGTAAACCTGACACTCGAGGTTTTCGTCGATCGGGAGCCGCTGCCCGCTCCCGTCCATTTCGACTATCCCAATGTCGAGGGACGCACCGAAGTGGTGATTGTCGGGTCCGGTCCTGCCGGCCTGTTTGCGGCGTTGCGGCTCATCGAACTGGGACTGCGTCCCGTCATCCTCGAACGGGGCCGTGACGTCTCGTCGCGCAAGCGCGACATCGCGCTGATCAACCGCAACGAACGCATCGATTCCGACTCGAACTACGCTTTCGGCGAGGGCGGGGCCGGGACCTTCTCCGACGGAAAACTCTTCACGCGCAGCAAGAAGCGCGGCGATTACAACAAGGCGCTGCAGACGCTGGTCTTCCACGGCGCCACCCCCGAGATCCTCTACGAGGCCCATCCGCACATCGGGACCGACAAGCTGCCCTACATCATCCGCAACATCCGGCAGACGATCATCGATGCCGGCGGTGTCTTCTGTTTCGGCCGGCGGGTCACGGACCTGATCCTGCGCGACGGACGCATCCGGGGCGTATGCTGCGGCGACGAGCGGATCGAAGGCGCCGCGGTCGTGTTGGCCACGGGCCATTCGGCTCACGACATCTACGAACTGCTCCATGCCCGGGGTGTCCGCCTCGAGGCCAAGCCTTTCGCCATGGGGGTGCGTATCGAACACCCGCAGGCGCTCATCGACTCGATTCAGTACCACTGCCCGACGCGCGGAGAGTATCTGCCGGCGGCATCCTATTCGCTGGTGAGTCAGGAGCAGGGCCGCGGCGTTTACTCGTTCTGCATGTGTCCGGGCGGATTCATCGTCCCGGCAATGACCGATGCCTCGCAGTCGGTCGTGAACGGCATGTCGCCCAGCGGCCGCACGTCGCCCTTTGCCAATTCGGGCATGGTGACCGAGGTGCGGCTGTCGGATTTCGCTTACCTCCGTTCGGAGTGGGGCGAGCTGGCCGGGTTGAAGTTCCAGCAGCTTTTCGAGCAGGCCGCCCGCCGCGAGGGCGGAGCGCATCAGATTGCACCCGCACAACGGGTCTCGGATTTCGTCTCCGGGCGCAGCAGCACAACGCTGCCGGCGACCTCCTACATTCCGGGCATTGTGCCGTCGCGTCTCGACCGCTGGATGCCGGAGTTCATTGCGCAGAGCCTGCGGCAGGGCATAGCGACCTTCGGACGGCGGATGCACGGTTATGTGACCGACCAGGCAGTGGTCGTGGGTGTTGAGTCGCGAACCTCGACGCCGGTGCGTATCCCGCGCGATCCGGTGACGCTGATGCACCCCGAAACCTCCGGCCTGTTCCCGGCCGGTGAGGGGGCCGGATATGCGGGTGGAATCATTTCGGCGGCACTCGACGGCGAGCGCATCGCAGAGGCCGTGAAAAACTATATCGGGTCATGAAACAGCCAGACAATTGCCCGGAGATCTCGGTGATCATTCCGGTCTATAATTTGGAAAACTATCTGGTGCCCTGCCTGGAATCGGTGGTTGCACAAAGCTACCGCGATTTCGAGGCGATCGTGGTCAATGACGGCTCACGGGACGCCTCGGGTTCCATTGCGGAGTCGTTCGCCGCGCAGGATCCGCGCATCCGTGTGATCACCACGCCGAATCTGGGCGTTGCCCGGGCCCGGGAGACCGGGCTGAAGGCGGCGCGCGGCCGCTGGATCTGTTTCCTGGACGGTGACGACCGTTGGGAACCGGACATCCTCAAGGAGCTGGTCGCAGCTGCCGGGCAGGGTGACGGCTGCGACATCGTGTGCTGCGACTTCAAGCGTGTGCGGGATTCTTACGAGTTCCCCGTGCGGGAGCGCCGTTCGGAGGAGCTCTCCGGCTTCGGATATATGGAGGCGACGTTGAGCCACTCGATATCCGTATGTCTTTGGGCGAAGCTTTACCGGCGAACGTTGTTCGACGACAGCCTGCGCCACCATCCGCTGCCGTTGGGTGAGGATGAACTGCTCAACATGCAGATCGGCATGCGTCAGCCCCGTGTCCGGTTTGTGGATTATGTGGGTTATGGTTACGTCCAGCGGGCCGGGTCGGCCAATCGGCGCAATGTCGATGTGGACTATTGTGCCCGGTTTGCCGAGGCGGTCGATTCGGAGTTGGCTCGCTGTCCGGGGCTTCCTGCCGCGCAGCTCGTCTTTTTCCGCCTGCTGAGCCGGGTGCGTTGGTATCTGGTTTGCATCCGCAAGAGCCGCAATCCGTGGTGCGGGGATTCGGAGTATGCCCGTTGGATTCACCGCGAGGTTCGCGGCCGGGGAGCTGACCTGCGCCGCTACTATTCGCGCTGCGATCTGTTCCTGCTGTCGCTGGACCGCTGGCGCTGGCTGCGGCCCCTGGCGGTCGGATGTGCGACCGTGCAGCGTTGGGCGAGTAGCCTGATCCGGCGAGTATCCTATTGATTCAAG
>FR891998.1:0-24707 GCA_000434235.1 Alistipes sp. CAG:268
AAATTGTCGTTTAGGCAAGAAAAATTGTTGTTCAGGCAAGACGCCCCGGCGCCCGGAGAGGGTGGGATGTCACGAAATCGGATCGTTTTCGAGGGGTTTCGGCTCTTGTCTCTGCAGCCGACTTGCGCTATCTTTGCGGTAAAAATTCAAAAAAACATGAAAAGACGTGTATTCGTTACGGGCGGCGCCCGCGGAATCGGAAAGGGAATTGTAGAGGCTTTCACCCGGCAGGGCGACGAGGTGGTCTTCTGCGACATCGACCCCGAGCTCGGGGCCCGGACCGCAGCCGGGACCGGAGCCCGTTTCTGTCAGCTGGATGTCACCGATGCCGCCGGTCTCGAGGGGTGCATGCAACAGCTTTTCGAGACGTTGGGCGATATCGACATTCTGGTGAACAACGTTGGGATCGGCCTCTTCAAACCCCTCGATGAACTTTCGATCGAAGAGTTCGACCGGGTGATCGCCACCAACCTGCGCCCGGTTTTCATTACCTCACGCCAGCTGGCTCTCCACCGCCGCCGGAACGGCAATCGGCGATACGGACGCATCATCAACCTCTGCTCGACCCGCTACCTGCAGAGCGAGGCCGGAACCGAGGCCTATTCCGCCTCGAAGGGCGGCATCTACTCGCTGACACACTCGCTGGCCGTCTCTCTGGCTCCGCTCCGCATTACGGTCAATGCCATTGCTCCGGGATGGATTCATGTGCGCGAAGAGGAGCCGTTGCGCTCGGAGGATCATCAGTTCCATCCATCGGGCCGGGTCGGGGAACCCGGGGACATCGCCCGCATGTGTCTCTTCCTGTGCGACGAGGCGAACGACTTTCTCAACGGGCAGACCCTGACCGTCGATGGCGGGGCCACCATCCGGATGATCTACCCGGAATAGGGGAGCCGGCTGTCGGCCCGAAGGCAGTCTTCGCTGCGGGCGGGGCCGAAGAGTCCGGAGGAAAATGGTTGGAGTGAAGTGCATCGGCCAGGCTGACCGCAACGGTTTCCGGCCGCACGGACGGCGGGGGCCTCTCAACGGGTTACATGCCGCTTGGGTGGTGCCCCGAGCGCAGCAGGAAGTCCACGGCGATCAGGACAAGGACGCCCGGCAGATAGTCCTTGAGTGAATCCCGCAACTGGGTCAGGGCCTTCTGCAGCTCATACTTGACCTTGTAGGAGGGAATTCGGAAACGTTCGGCGATGTCCTTGTAGCTCAACTCCTCGGTGCGGCTGGCGATGAAGATCTCACGGGTGAGTTCGGGCATCTCGTCCAGCCGCTTCTGCAGAATGGCCAACACCTCGTCGGCATAGAGCTGTTCGGGTTTGCAGCATTCGAGACTTCCCAGGTGGTATTCCAGCATGCGGTCGCTGGCATCCTGCAGCTTCTTTTCGACGCGCTGGTGGATCTGCTTGTTGCGCAGGTGCTCCAAGCACCGCTTCTTGATCGCTCCGACAACGTAGCGTCGGGGATCCGTATCTGCTGCCAGTTCGTGCCGCCGTACCCAGTATGCAACGAAACTGTCCGTGACGATGTCCTCCGCCACGGCCGTCTCTTCGACATACGAACGGGCTATCGAGATGAAATTGCTCCGATAGGTGAAATAAAGTTCGTTGAATTCCCTGACGCTGGATTCTCTCTCGTCCGGTATCGGCATACTGACTGTTTTTTCGGGATCAAAGTTATAATATTTTTTCAATCGTTACACGAGCATTCCGACCAATCCGTGAAAAAAACACCGTGTCAGATCTGGTTTTTTTAGAATTAGATCGTGAAAAAATTTAGCAATTTCGTAAAAATATTTATTTGCACAAAATGCTCCGATCGGGTTGTCCGATCGCCGCTTTCGTGCAATATATAGATGTCAAGAGAACGAAAAAAGTGTGATAATAGTCTGTCGGCCGGCAATGCACCGTGCGGAGCCCAGGACCGATGCGGACAAAACGTACAAAAAAGAAGTATTGTGATGAAATCGACCGACGTACTGAAATACCTCGAAGGCAACTGCTCGGAGCAGGAAAAACGCCGCATGGCCGACTGGCTCGACGCTTCTCCCGAGCATGTGCGTGAATTCAACGAGATACGTTTCGTCTTCGAGACGACCAAGATGTACGGACCCGAGCTCGAGCGTCTCGCTGCGGGCGAAACCCCGCAGCGTGCGACGACTGCCGCAGCTTCCTCCCGGCCGACGGTGATGCGGATGGTCTTCCGCCGCGTGCTGCGCGTGGCGGCCGTCGTGGCACTGCTCCTCGGAGTGGGTTATTCGACCTATGTATATACGTTCGACAGCGTGGCCGAGCAGATGGTTGCGCTGAATGTCCCGGCCGGCCAGCGAATCGAGGTGACCCTTTCGGACGGCACCCGCGTGTGGCTCAACTCGGGATCGCGTCTGGAGTATCCGTCGGTTTTCGGACGTCATCGTCGTGAGGTGAAACTCACCGGCGAGGCGATGTTCGAGGTCACACACGATGCCGGGCATCCGTTCGTTGTCGAGACCTTCGCCTCGGATGTGGAGGTGCTGGGAACGAAGTTCAATGTCGAGGCCGATGCCGAAACCGGCTCTTTCTCGACCACGCTCCTCGAGGGACGTGTGCGGCTGACCGATCCCGCGACGCACCGGGCCATCGTTCTGGAACCCAACGACGAGGCGCGTCTGACCGAGGGACGGATCTCCGTCGAGCGGAATGCCGACCTCGATGCCGTTTGCTGGACCGAAGGGCTCATCAGCATCCGCGGGCTGTCGTTCGAGGAGCTGATGCGCAAGTTCGAGAAGGCCTACAACGTGCGCATCGACATCCGTCGCCGGGAGATGCCCGTCATCGGATTCAAGAGCGGCAAGATCCGCATCTCGGACGGTGTGGACCATGCCCTGCGCGTGCTGCAGCACAACTCCGACTTCCGTTTCGAGCACGACGTGCGCAGCAACGTCATTACAATCTATTGATCGATGAATCGAAATAAATGTATTACCAACCTTTTAAAACCGCTGTCCTCATGAGTTGATGTCTGCCTCCATTTCCGGCGGGGGAGATCGAGCAATACCGTAAAAAAAAGCCTGCGGGTCTGCACACCCGCAGGCAGGTAACGGCCCCGCCCTTGACGAACGAACAAAACCTATTACCTAAACACTCTACAAATGTATGAATAAAAACGTAAGTTTCCGTATAATCGGGAAACTAATCAAGTTTATGCCTGCATTTGCCTGCGCATGCCTCTGCCTCTTCGCAACGGCGGCCTTTGCCCAGGACAATACGCTCACGGTCCGGTTGGACAAGGTCCCTCTGACGCAGGCTATTTCCAAGATCGAAGGAGAATCCCGCTATCTCTTCATGCTCGGCGACGGGATCGATGCGGCGCGTCAGATCGTGTCGGTCGATGCCGAGAGTCAGCCGATCAACCAGGTCCTCGACCAGCTGGTACGGGGTACCGGACTGACCTACAGCGTCGAAGGGCAGAACATCCTGCTCTCGGTGAAGAAGGATGACAGCCGTCCCGTGCGCATCTCGGGTAAGGTGCTCGACGGGAACGGGTTTCCGGTGATCGGAGCCGCCGTGCTCGTCAAAGGTACGACCATCGGTGTGAGCACCGACCTGAACGGAGACTACACGCTGCAAGTTCCCCCCCCCCGCTGAAAATGCAGTCCTGACAGTCAATTATTTGGGCTATCAGACGGTCGAGGCTGTCGTGGGAAGCCGTACGCAGGTGGACTTCACGCTCCGCGAAGAGACGCAGCAGGTCGATGCGGTCGTCGTGACGGCCCTCGGCATCAAGCGCTCGGAGAAGGCCCTGTCGTATAACGTACAGCAGGTCGATTCCGAGAGCCTGCTCGCCAACAAGGACGCCAACTTCATCAATTCGCTCAACGGCAAGGTGGCCGGTGTGACGATCAACGCCTCGTCATCGGGTGTCGGCGGCGCCTCGAAGGTGGTCATGCGCGGTCAGAAGTCGATCAGCCAGTCGTCGAATGCCCTCTACGTGATCGACGGCGTGCCGATGTTCACTACGGCCCGTGACGGCGGAACGAAGTTCGGTTCGCAGGGTACGACCGACCCGATCGCCGACATCAACCCCGAGGACATCGAGTCGCTGTCGGTGCTGAACGGTGCCGCGGCTGCGGCCCTTTACGGTTCGGATGCCGCCAACGGAGCCATCGTCGTTACGACCAAGCGCGGCAAGGCCGGTCGTACGTCGGTCGTCGTGTCGAGCAACACCGAGATCATGACGCCGTTCGTCCTTCCCGAGTTCCAGAACCGCTACGGCACGGGTGACCTCTCGTCGAGCACCGGTTCGATCGTCCGCAGCTGGGGCCATCGGCTCAATTCGGCCAACTACATGGGCTATGATCCGGCCGACGACTACTTCCAGACGGGTGTGACCGGAACCGAGAGCGTCTCCTTCTCGACGGGCAACGAAAAGAACCAGGTTTACGCGTCGGCCGCGGCGATCAACTCGCGCGGTATCGTTCCCAACAACAGCTACGACCGCTACAATTTCACGTTCCGCAATACGACCTATTTCTTCAAGGACCGCATGCGCCTTGATGTCGGTGCGAGCTACGTGCTCCAGCGCGACCGCAACATGACCAACCAGGGAACCTACAACAACCCGCTGGTAGGCGCCTACATCTTCCCGCGCGGCGACGACTGGAGCGACATCCAGATGTACGAGCGTTACAACCCCTCGCGCCAGCTCTATACGCAGTACTGGCCCGTGGGCGATGCCGGCCTGACGATGCAGAACCCCTATTGGATCAACTACCGCAACCTGCGTGAGAACAGCAAGGACCGCTACATGCTCAACGCCTCGCTGTCGTACGACATCCTCGACTGGCTGAATGTTTCGGGCCGTGTCAGCATCGACAACACGCACACCGACTATACGGAGAAGATGTATGCTTCGACCTACGAACAGCTGTCCGAGTACTCCGACCGCGGTATGTACGGTATCACGAAGATGACCGACAAGCAGGTCTACGGCGACGTGCTGGTGAACATCAACAAGACCTTCGGCGAGAACTGGTCGCTGCAGGCCAATGCCGGTGCCTCGATCTCGGACATGCGCTACGACGCAATGAAGGTCCGCGGCCCGATCGCCGACGGTTCGGACGCCTTCGAGGGAGAGAAGCCGGGCCTGGCCAACGTCTTCAACATCCAGAACCTGAGCAACTCGTCGAAGACCAAGCGCCTGCAGGAGGGTTGGCGTGAGCAGACCCAGTCGGTCTTCTTCTCGGCCGAGGTGGGCTTCAAGAACACCTACTTCCTTACGGTGACCGGCCGTAACGACTGGCCGTCGCAGCTGGCTGGCCCCCACTCCGAGAAGAGTTCGTTCTTCTACCCGTCGGTGGGTGCCTCGGTCGTGCTTTCGCAGCTTATCCCCAACATGCCGGAGAACCTCTCCTACGTGAAGTTGCGCGGTTCGTATGCATCGGTGGGTGTCGCTTTCGAGCGCTTCATCGCCAACCCGCTCTATGAGTGGAACGAGAGCGGCCTGACGTGGAACACCAATACGAAGTACCCGATCTACAACCTCAAGCCCGAACGCACGAAATCCTTCGAGGTGGGTCTTACGATGCGCTTCCTCAAGCACTTCAACCTCGACCTGACCTACTACAACACCAAGACGCAGGACCAGACGTTCGACACGACGATCTCGACCGGTTCGGGTTCCTCGGTGCTGACGATCCAGTCGGGCAAGGTGCTCAACCGCGGCTTCGAGCTGGCTCTCGGTTACAGCAACACGTGGGGCAAGTTCTCGTGGGACACGAACTACACGCTCTCGACGAACCACAACGAGATCCTCTCGCTGGCCAACAACATCGTCAATCCCGAGACCGGACAGCGTTTCTCGGTCGATCTGCTCGACATGGACGGACTGGGCGAGGCCCACTTCATCCTCAAGGAGGGTGGAACGCTGGGTGACCTCTACTCGCTGCGCGACATGAAATACGACGCCAACGGCGCCATCTATGTCGATGAGTCGGGCAATGTTGCCACGGAGGCCATCTCGAACGTCAATGACTACATCAAGCTGGGCTCGGTGCTTCCGGATGCCAACATGGCCTGGCGCAACGACTTCCGCTGGGGCAACTTCAACTTCGGATTCGCCCTGTCGGCACGCCTGGGCGGCGTCGTATTCTCGCGCACGCAGGCCATGCTCGACTACTACGGTGTTTCGGAGGCTTCGGCCGCGGCGCGTGATGCCGGCGGCGTGGTGATCAACGGCGGCGATCTGGTCGATGCCAACAAGTGGTATACATCGGTCAGCGGCGGCAATACGGTTCCGCAGTACTACACCTACTCGGCCACCAACGTCCGCCTGCAGGAGGCCTCGATCGGCTATACCATCCCGCGCAAGGTGCTGGGTGACCTGTGCGAAATCACCCTTTCGCTCGTGGGCCGCAACCTGTGGATGATCTACAACAAGGCTCCGTTCGATCCCGAGACCATCGCCACGACGGGCAACTTCTATCAGGGCATCGACTACTTCATGATGCCGTCGTTGCGCAACATCGGATTCAACCTCAGACTCAAATTCTAAACCGAACCGTTATGAAAAACATATGTAAACCGCTTCTTTTCACGGTCCTGCTCTCGGGTAGCGCCTGCACGGCCAACTATCTGGAGATCAACAGCGATCCTTATCAGCCGAACAAGGATCAGATGCAGGCCGACGGATACCTGCTCGGTGCTACGATGAGCGGTATCATGAGCGGTGTGATTTCGACCGACGTCAATACGGCGCAGTTCACCGACTGCCTGCTGGGCGGTACGCAGGGCGGCTATTTTGCCGACTCGAACGCCGAACAGCGCAATACCATTTCGAATTACAACCCGACGGATAACTGGACCAACGTATTCATGGCCAGTGATTTCGTCATTCCGACGCTCTACTCGAACCTGCGCGAGCTCAAGGAACAGACCGACGACCCGGTGATCCTGGCCATTGCCGATGTCATCAAGGTGGCTGCCATGCACCGCGTGACGGATACCTATGGTCCGATTCCCTACTCGCAGATCGGTGCCGACGGACAGCTGCAGGTCCCCTACGATTCGCAGAAGGCTGTTTACGACAAGTTCTTCGAGGAGCTCAATGCGGCCATCGACGTGCTGACGTCCAACCGCTCGGTGACGATCGCCTCGTCGGCCGACAACATCTATGGCGGCAGCGCCGAGAAGTGGTGCAAGTTTGCCAATTCGCTCAAACTGCGTCTGGCCATGCGTATCGTCTATGCCGATCCGGCTACGGCCCGCACGATGGCCGAGAGTGCCGTGTCGCATGAGATTGGCGTGATGACCTCGAACGATGACAACGCCTGCATGACGAGCTTCGGAGCCGACGGCAACCCGATCTACGTGGCCGTGAACTACAACTCGGCGACGCACTCCGACAACACGGCCTGTCTGACGGGCGGTGACTCGCACGCAGCGGCTGACATCATCTGCTACATGAACGCCTACAACGATCCCCGCCGTGCGGCCTATTTCGTCGAGTCGGAGTGGCCCGGCCAGACCTACGTCGGCATGCGCCGCGGTATCGAGATCCCCGACCTCTCCTCGATCGGCCACAAGTATTCGGGCGTGAAGCTCACCACGTCGTCGCCGCTCTGCTGGATGAATGCCGCCGAGGTGGCCTTCCTGAAGGCCGAGGCCAAGGCTGTCTTCGGGTTCGACATGGGCAGCGGTTCGGCCGAGGATTTCTACAACGAGGGTATCCGCCTGTCGTTCGAGCAGTGGGGCGTCTCGGGCTACGAGAGCTATATTGCACAGAGCTCGGCGCCGCAGATCGTCTACATCGATCCCAACAACGGCAAGGACACCTATTCGAATACGCTTTCGACGACCTCGGTGGCCTGGAAGACCGGTACGCCCGATGAGATGCAGGAGCGCATCATCATCCAGAAATGGATTGCCAACTGGCTGTTGGGCAACGAATCGTGGGCAGATTACCGCCGTACGGGCTTCCCGCACCTGATTCCTGCCACGGAGGCCGGAAACAAGAGCGGCGGTATCGTCGATTCCGAGATGGGCGCACGCCGCATGCCCTATCCGGCCGAGGAGCGTACGACCAATGCGGAGAACTACCAGACGGCCGTCTCCACGCTGCTGCAGGGAGCCGACAACATGGCAACGCGCATGTGGTGGGACTGCAACCCGAACATTCCCCGCAATTGATTCACCCATAAACGAGAGTTTTGAATTATGAAACGCAGTATCAAGATATATTTCCTGCCTGTCCTGGCCCTCACGGCCGTATTGCTCGGTTCGTGCAGCGACTGGACGGATTCGGAGAGCGTGGATATCAGCCGCCCTTCGCTCGAGGAGCAGAATCCCGCACTCTATGCCCAGTACCTTGCGGCGTTGCGCGCCTACAAGGCCAGTGAGCACAAACTGACCTTTGTCATGATGGAGAACCGCGCCGGCCTCGCTCCGATTGCCCAGAACCAGCGCCTGACGGCCTATCCCGACAGCGTGGACTTCATCTGCATGACGCATCCCGAGAACCTGGCTCCGGAGTATTCCGACCAGATGGCCGAGGTTCGCAAGAAAGGGACCCGCGTGGTCTGCGAGATCGACTATGCCCGTATTGAGAGCGAATGGGAGGCCCTGCAGGCTCCCGAGACCGATGAGCCCGAGACCGATGAACCCGAGACGCCGGGCGATACCGAGTCGGGCAATGCGACCGACGGCAGCCAGGATGATGGCGACGGTTCGGAGGGCGATACGACGGAGCCCGCTGACGACAGCGCATTCCTCGCCTTTTGCCGCGAGCGTGTCGAGGCCCTGACGGCCAGCTGCGAGCGTTATGGCTTCGATGGCGTGACCTTCACCTACGACGGCCCCGTGCTGTCGAGCCTGACCCCCGAGCAGACGACCCTGTTCGCCGGACGGCTCGGTGTGGTTTACGAGGTCCTGAAGAGCTGGCATGCGGCCCATCCCGAGAAGCTGCTCTTCTTCCGCGGCGGCCCGCACAAACTGGCCGACTGTTCGCTGCTTTCCGAGTGCTCGTATGTCATCGTGATGGCCAGGAGCGCCACCTCCCGAGAGGAACTTACGGTCGAGATGTACCGTGCCTGCGTCGAGGGTGTCCCGACCGACCGGCTGATCATCGGCGTGACGGCCCCGGCACTCGACGGATCCGACGAACTGGGCTATTTCTCCCAGACCGATGCGGCGGGCAAACCGCTCAGCGCCATCGTCGGCGCCGCTTCGTGGGTGCTCGAGCCGTCCGCATACGACAAGGCCGGACTGGCTATCGACCGGGCCTGGAACGACTATTATGACCTCAATCGGATCTTCCCGAACATCCGCAAGGCAATTGACATCATGAATCCCGTACCTGAAAACTAACGAAACCCATGAAAATGAAAACCATAAGCGTGATTGCCTCCTTGACGGCCCTCCTTGCGCTCGCCTCCTGCGAACACGAGGACACCGATCGGCAGCATTACGACAACAAACTCTTCATTTCGGCCGCTTCGCTGACCGACGAGATGCTCATCGATGAGGCTGACAGCTATTCGCGCGATATCGTTGCGGCCGTTGCCAAGCCCGAATCGCAAGACATCACGGTGACCTTCCGTCCGGCCCCCGAACTGGTGGACAACTACAAACAGGCCTATTACGACACGGTCTCGATTGCACTGCCCGACGGGGTCTGCCGCATCGATGAGCCGACGACCACCATTCTGGCCGGCAACGTGCAGAGTTCTCCCGTTTCGGTGACCTTCGAGAACGTGCTGTCGCTCGACCGCAACCAGCGTTACGTGATGCCGGTGACCATCGAGTCGGTCGAGGGGATCGGCGGGGTGCTCCGCAGTGCGAAGACCTGCTACTTCCTCTTCCGCGGCGCTTCGCTCATCAACATCGTCGTCGATCTGTCGGAGAACCGCGCTTGGCCCGAATTCGGCAATTTCGATGAGGTTCAGGACATGTACGCCTTCACGATGGAGGCGCTGGTCAATCCCACGACGCTCAACAAGACGATCTCGACCGTCATGGGTATCGAGGATACGTTCCTGATCCGTATGGGTGACTCGGGCGTCGATCCTTCGCAGCTTCAGGTCGTAGGTGCTGCCAGTTCGAAACTGACGGACGAGAGCCTCAAGATCCCGACCGGGGAGTGGACCCACATCGCCGTGACGTTCGAGTGCATTGCTCAGAATCAGAGCGAGGTGAAGATCTACCTGAACGGAGAGCTGAAGAAAGAGGGTATTTTCTATCTGAACAGCATCAATTTCGCAATCCCGCATTCCAATGAGTCGGGTTCGTCGTTCAAGCGTTGCTTCTGGGTTGGATATTCGTTCACGTCGGATCGTTATTTCGACGGAAAACTCTCGGAACTCCGCATCTGGAACCGTGCCCTGACAGCCGACGAGATCGCTGCCGAGAACCATTTCTACCGTGTGGATCCCTCGTCGGAGGGTCTGGTGGCCTATTGGAAACTCGATGACGGCGCCGGCACAGTGGGCAAGGACTATTCGCCCTACGGCCACGACCTGACGATCGAGTCCGAACCGGACTGGGTCCAGGTGGAACTTCCCCAAATCGCCGAATAACTTCAACCGTAAAACGAAAAACGACTTATGAAAACAACGAAATATGTGAACCGCTTCCTTCTTGCCGCTGCGGCCTGCTGCGGATTCGCGTTCACATCCTGTTCCGATGAGATCCCGACGAGCTTCAAGTTCGACGAGGGAATCTACGACGGGCTGTCGCGCATCGACGGCATGCTGGTAGACGAGTACAATTCGGCCAACGAGCGGACGCTGACCCTCACCGACGACGCCATGACGACGGCCGTGCGGTTCATGCTGACGTGCGAACCGGGCAAGGGTGTCGATGCCGTGGTCTCCTACGACGGCGACTACCTGCAGAACTACAACCTCGAGCACGGGACCGAGTATGAACTCTTCCCCGAGAGCGCCGTGGAGCTCGAGGGCGAGGGCCGCATGCTGCTGGCTCCCGACGACAAGCGCTCGGCAGCCCTGGGCGTGACGCTTCGTGCCTTCGAGGGCTTCTCTTCCGAGAAGGAGTACCTGCTGCCGCTCATCGTGCGTGTCGAGACCGAGGGCATCACGGTTCCCGAGTCCTCCGCACATGTGGTCTACCTCGTCAAGGACGGTCGCACGAGCCTCTCGGCCGACAAGGGCCCCGATGCGGTGAAGAACATCGTCTTCTTCGAACTGGGCGATGCCAACCCGCTCAATGCGCTGGAGTTCCGCCTTCAGGAGAGCGGCAAGCTCTTCTTCGACTACGTGGTGCTCTTCTCGGGCAACATCAACTACGATCCCGCCGAGAACCGGGTCTACTTCTCGCGCAACAAGGAGGTGCAGTTCCTGCTCGACAACAACGAGGAGTACCTCCAGCCGCTGCGCAAGTGCGGCATCAAGGTGATCATGGGCGTGCTGGGCAACCACGACGATTCGGGCCTTGCTCAGCTCTCGGATCCTGCCGCCCGTGATTTTGCCGCCGAGCTGGCCGCCTATTGCGAGACCTACGGCCTGGACGGCGTATGTTTCGACGACGAGTATTCGAACGTCAATCCCGATACGAGCAATCCGCTCTTCACGCGTCCTTCGATGGCCGCTGCCGCCCGACTGCTCTACGAGACCAAGAAGGCCATGCCCCACAAGACGGTGATGGTCTACTACCTGGGCAACATCACGCCGTACATCCCTGCGGTGGACGGGGTCGATCCGGGCTATTTTGTCGATGTGGCCGTTGCCGACTACAGCTCGATCAACCCGGGTGCCACGCCGATGACGGGCATGCCGCTGAAGAACTGTGCGGGCGCCTCGATCGAACTGAACCTGCTCAAGGGTGACTGGACGACGGAAACGGCCCGCAAGCAGAAGGCTGCCGGGTACGGGCATTACATGTTCTTCTCGCTCAATCCGGACAACTATGCATGGCGCGGTCAGGTAACGATGGTGCGCAGTGTGGCCTCGGGCCTTTACGACGAGACGCTCGATCAGGTGACCCATTACTACAAGAAAGAGGATACGGAACGCCTCGAGTTGAGCCGTCCCCAGTAGTGAGGTGATTAGGAACTCTTAAAATCGGATTATTTCTATGAAAAAGATATTATTGGCAATCGTATGCATGGTGTCGGGCCTGTGCGGCTGTTCGGAGAGCGATTCGGACAACGGACCGAAGGGCGACAGCATCTCCCTCTCGAAGGATTTGATTTCGCTGGACTTCGAGGGCGGCACGGACGAGATCGTGGTGACCAGCTCGGGTGACTGGCGGATGTCGGGCACCTCGACGTGGGCGCATCCTTCCGTGACGGAGGGCAAATCCGGCGATACGGTCGTCTTCACGATCGATCCCAACGCCACCGACCGCAACCTGCAGTCGGAGTTCAAACTCTTTACGGGCAGTGCCGTAGCCCGTCTGACGGTGACCTGCGGCGAGGGCTATGTGCTGTCGCTCGATTCCGATGCCGCAGTCTCGGTACTTCAGTCCGGCGGCGAGTTCTCGGTGAAACTGGCCACCAACATTCCGCAGGAGGAGCTGACCTGTACGCTCTCCGACGGGGGCGATTCGTGGATCGGCACCCCCGAGTTCACGGATGTGTTCGGCGACCTGCTCCTGACCTTCACGGCTTCGGAGAACAGCGGTTACTCGGGACGTGAGAGCGTGGTGACGGTCTCGGGACATGACCTGAGTGTCGAGGTCGCCGTCTCGCAGCGTCAGCTCGACTACCTCAACGTCAAGGGCGACAAGGTATTCGAGTTCGATACACTTGAAGCTGCGACGTTCTCGGTCGATGTCGAGAGCAACATCGCGTATACGGTGACCACGCCCGACTGGATCACCTGCGAGAAGGCTCCCGCCACCCGGGCGCTGGCTACCGACCGCCTGACCTTCCAGGTTTCGGAGGGTAAGGAGACCCGAACGGGTTCCGTGGTGATCGCCGATGCCGACAAACGCTTTGAGTTTACGCTTTCGGTGCGCCAGTTGGCACCGGGAGTACAGATGATCACCATTCCCGACAAGGGCTTCCGAGACCGTCTGGCGGAAAGGGGCTGGATCAAGATCGTCGATGAGGAGTCGCCGGAGGTGATTCCGGTCGATCTGGAGACGATCAAGGACAATGACTATTACTATTACATCCTGCAGGCCCACAAAGCCGACATCAAGTCGTTCGAGGGTATCGAGAACTTCCCGTGGATAACCCAGTGCAACATGGGTAATAACCCCGAACTGGAGTCGGTCGATATTTCCGGTCTGGAGAAGGTGACAAAAGTGGATACGGGTGGCGACACCATGCTCTCCGAGATCAATCTGGGTGCGAATGCCTGCCAGTTGTCCCAGGGCCAGCGGATCGGTGTCGAGAAGATAACCGTCATCGGCAGCGGGGTTACGTCGATCAACTTGACGGCCTATTATATCTCCGGCGATCAGCTGAAGGAGCTCGATGTGACGCAGTGCCCTGCACTGACGAGCATTAACGCAACGGGACGTGACCAGCTGACCACGATCTACATCACGGCCGAGCAGGAAGGCAAGATCACTCTGTCGGGTTCGTCGGCCGAGTTCGTCGTCCGGTAGCGGAACTTTACGAGAGGACGGTTCTCCTCCACCGTCCGCTTTCGGAGCGGATCCGGGAATTTTTCCGGGTCCGCTCTTTTTCGTATCTTTGGGCGGAACCTATTCCTGAATCGGACTTTCTGATGGAGACTTCGGATTTCTCGGCTGCCGCTGCCGCGCAGGGCGAGGCAGCCTCCTGCGTGGACCGTGCGCCGTTCAACCGCTATCTTGCCGACGGGGCATTCGAGCCCCTTGCTGCGTTTTTCCGCGCCGAGGGGACCGAACGGACCTACCGCAACGGCGAAGAGTTCGCCCGGCAGGGGGTGCGGAACCGCACCTGCGGGCTGCTCCTTGCCGGGGCCTTCCGCTACGTCCACCTGACGGCCGACGGCGAACGCCGGATCGTGGGGTATGCCTTCGCCGGGGAGTTTGTCGGAGACTACATCTCGCACTGCAACGGCATCCCTTCGTGGGTCTCCATCGAGGCGATGTGTGACAGCCGCGTGACGGAGGTCGGCACTGCAGTCCTGGAGACCTTCTATGCCGCCGATGCCGCCCACGAACGGCTGGGCCGCCGTTTGGCCGAACACCTGCTGGCCGAGGTCTACGAGCGTTTGCTGGAACGTTGTGCCGCCACGCCGCAGGAGCGTTACGAACGCCTGCTGACCCGCTGCCCCGGGGTACTGGATTTCATCCCGCTCCACGAACTGGCCTCCTATCTGGGCGTCCGTCCCGAAACCTTGAGCCGCATCCGCCGCCGCATCCGGTGATTTCTTGATTCCGATCAAGGCTCCGGGACGGCCGAAGGTCTATCTTTGCGGCCATGGAACGTGTACTTGTCATCGGTGCGACGTCCGGGATCGGGCGCGCACTGGCCGGACGGCTGGCGGCCTCCGGCTGCCGGGTCGGCATCGTCGGGCGACGGGCCGAACCCCTCACCGAACGGGATTCCGACCCCTCCGAAAATCCGTTTTTTCAGGCTGCGGCCGATGTGACCGATCCGGCTGCTGCCGTGGCAGTGCTCGAACGCCTCGTGCAGCGGATGGGCGGCATGGACCTCTGCCTGGTGGCGGCGGGGGCGGGCGAGCTCAATCCGGAACTGGACTATGCGCTGGAACTGCCGGCGATCCGGACCAATGTCGTCGGCTGGACCGCCGTGGTCGATTGGGCCTATGGCTACTTCGAGCGGCAGGGCCGGGGGCATTTGGCGGTGATCACCTCGGTCGGCGGCCTGCGCGGCAGCTGTGCGGCTCCGGCCTACAACGCCTCGAAGGCCTATCAGATCAACTATACCGAGGGGCTGCGGCAGCGTGCCCTCCGCTCGCACCGGCCGATTGTCGTGACCGACCTGCGCCCCGGATTGACCGATACGGCCATGGCCAAGGGCGAGGGGCTCTTCTGGGTGATGCCCGTCGGCCGGGTGGCCGACGGCATGCTCCGGGCCATTCGCCGCCGGCGTGCCGTGGCAACGGTCACCCGCCGCTGGCGGTTGGGTGCGTGGGTTTTGGGGGTGTGGGGGGGGGGGGGGGGATTCTGCGGCTGTTGCCGGGATGGTTGTATGTCCGGTTCTGACGGCCTTATGAATGCCTGGTTTATTGCGGCGGGCGTGATGCTCGCCGGGGCCTTCGGGGTTCATGTCGTTGCCGGCACGAGGTTCTATGCGAAGGCGCGTCCCGAACGGGAGTTGCCGGGCCGTGCTCCGGAGGATGCCGTGGTGGCGGAGCGCCGTGCCGCCTGGATGCTGGGCCGGTGCGGGTTTCAGCTCATCTCGGTCGATCTCGCTCTCTCGGCCGGCTGTTTCCTGGCTTTGGGCCTGGGCCTGAGTCCGCGCAATGCGGTGCTGGAGCTCTTCCTGACCCTGACCTATGCGGGGTGGGGCATAGCGTGGCGGGCCGTGCTGGCGGCCGACCGCTCCCCGGCGGCCTGCCGGCATCGCCTGCGCCATTGGGTTGTGTTCCTCGCCGTTGCCCTGACGGCCGCCTGCGGAATGGCTCTCTGAAGCGGGACGTTTCATCCGATCGGCTGCCGCGGCGGATAAAACGATGGCGGGCACTTCCACAGGGAAGTGCCCGCCGTCGTCTCTTTTCGATGAATGGGCTACTCCATGTACCCCGTCACCGTGATCGGCTCGTCGCCCACCTTGGCCTTGACCTCGGTCAGCTCGCCGCGGGCGTTCTCGTAACGGAACGTGTAGGTGCGGTTTTTTTCGAGCAGGAACTTCAGTGCATCGTTCATGTCCTGCAGCGGACCGGCCGTGCGGCCGCCGCCCATCTGCTCCGCGCCGCAGAAGACATCGACGTTCGCCGCAATGCGGTCGCCCGATTCCGTGGCGTGGCGTTTGTCGCGGAACATGCGGAAGGTCACCGTTGTGTGGGTTCCGGCCTGGGCCGCCTGGTCGGCATATGCGGCATAGACGTCACGGTAGCTCTGCGAAACGTCCTCGGCATGGATGTCGCGCGACTCTTCGTTCCAGACCATCGGGAACCAGTCGCCCGTGGGGCGGAACGAAACGGCATAGATCGCATATTTCCGCTCGCCCGGCACAGCCTGCCCGGCATCGGCCAGGAACCAGGCGCGGTCGAGGGCCGAGGGCTGGTAGAACTCCGTGAAGTGCCATCCGTCGTCGAGACGCACCTCGGTCCAACTGTGGTTGCCGCGGTCGTCGTGCCACGAGGCCGTTCCGGCGAAGCGGGCCGGGATGCCGACCGAACGCAGGGCATCGACGAGCAGGATCGAGAGACCCGTGCAGGAGGCCATGCCCTGACGCATCGACTCCGAGGGGCTCTGGTTGGTCTTCTCGCGCAGCGTGTTGTACTCGACACCTACGGCCGAGGGGAGGATGCGGTTCACCGTGTCGAGCGCGGCGCGGATGTCCGTGCATCCCTTGACGCGGGGTGCGAACCGCTCGTAGAAGTCGCGCCGCCACGAGTCGCGGACCTCGTCCACGACGGCATAGGGCAGCACGTCGTTGAGGAACACCGAGTCGGGCAGAGCCTGGGCCCACGGAAATTCGGCCCGGGCGCGGAGGGCATACGTGACATTCTCGCGGAGCAGGTCGAGCCGCATCGTGTCGCGGTCGCCCTGAGGCATCCATGCGATGAGGTAGGCCATGGCGCCGCGCTCCTCGTGGGGCGTTTCGCGCAGCAGCGTGCGCAGCGAGTCAGCGCGCGGGCACCCCGTGAGGGCCCCGTCGAGCAGTTGTTCGTACTCTGCCGGAATGCCGGCGCCGTAGCGACCGCCGCAGGCGCAGAGTGCCGCCGCCGCGATCAGGATCAGGATTTTCTTCATGGTTATGCGAGTTCGTTCATGATGTTTCGGATCATCTCTTCGTCGGCTCCCACCGAGGCGTATTCCGGAATGCCCTCGATGCCGCCCATCGAGACCTTCGGATTGCGGAACTCCATGCCGCTCTCGATCATGCGGCGGGCGCTGAAATGCACGGCATCGACTCCCGTGGCGGCGATGCTGCGGACGTTGGCCGGTTTGACGCCGCTGCCGGCCATGATGGCGATGCGGCCGGCGGAACGGGCCACCAGCGAGCGGATTCCGTCGATACCCTCGGGGGCGGTGTTGCGGCCTCCGGAGGTGAGCACACGCCGGCAGCCGCAGCGGATCAGCGCTTCGAGCGCCTCGTCCTGGTCGCGGACCATGTCGAAGGCGCGGTGGAAGGTCATCTCCATGGCGCCGGCCTCCGCGACGAGCTCCGCCGTGCGGTGTTCGTCGATGCGGCCGTCGGGAGTGAGCAGACCCGCCACGACGCAGTCGGCGCCGCAGGCCCGGGCGAATCGGACCTCCTCGAGCATCTGCTCGAACTCCTCGTCGGTGTAGAGGAAGTCGCCGCCCCGGGGGCGGATCATCACGCTCAGTTGCAGCCCCTCGATGCGGCGTGCGGCGCGGATGGCTGCGGCCGAAGGGGTCGTTCCGCCCTCGTAGGGCGAGGTGCAGAGTTCGACGCGGGTGACGCCGTTGCGGGCGGCAATCCGGCAGGCCTCCGTCGAGAAGGCGCAGAGTTCGGTTTCGATCATCTTCGTATGTGTTAGGTCCCTGTGCCCGGCGTACTTGTCGGCAAGCTCCGGACAACCCGACGAAGATAGCGAATTTCGGCCGGAAACGCAAACTTCTCCGGCGGTTTCTTCGGGCATTCTCCGCGGTGTCGGGTCAGGCGAGCAGCACCGTGACCGACATCGGGCCGTGGGCCCCGAAGACGAGCGCCTGCTCGATGTCGGCGGTCTTCGACGGGCCTGACATGAAGCATCCGTAGCCGAAACCTTCGGTCTCGGGCCGCTCTACGGCCTCATGCATCGTGTGGACGATCTCCGTGCGGGGAATGACGATGAGCAGGGCCGTCGCTCCGAAGTAGAGCGCCTTGTGGCGGATATCCTGCGCGATCCATACGGCGCCGTTCTCCGCAACGCCGAACGAGCCGGCCACCACCCCCAGATCGACATCGACCAGTTCGCGCGGGTCCTCCACCCGGTCGGGGTCGATCGTCGCCATGCCGATCCCGGGGAGGGCCGAGGCGATCGTCCGGGCTTCGGGGTAGCAGCGGCGCACGGCCTCGTCGAGCGTTTCGCCCGGCCGCAACTCCACGGCGCGGCCTCCGGCAGCGGCCAGCCGTTCGGCGAACGTGGCTGCCGGATCGTCGAAACGCTGCGGTGCGACGCGCGGTTCGGGGTAGGGGTATTCGGGCATGCCGTCCGCGGCAAGCCGTTTCAGAATCAGTTCCTTGCTATTCATCGTCTTTCGTTTTTGCGGATGGGGTGCAACCTTCCCGTTTCCATCGGGCATTGAAACTCTCGCGGGCGAAGCGCGGCAGAGCCCGGCCGGGGGCGCTCCACGGATTGAGCCCGTTTTCGAGCAGCGGGCGGGGCAGTTTTTCGGCCGTGCGGGCCAGTGCGATGGCTCCGTAGAACCGTTTCGGGGAGGCCATCACCGCATCCATGCCCTTGACGGCCGCCTTTTTCTTCGGATCGGCCAGGTGCAGCGCGTCGAGCTGCTGGCGCCACTTGTAGATCTGCTCGCCGAGGTCGATCTTCGCGGGGCATACCCCCGAGCAGGAGTAGCACAGCGAGCAGGCCGAGACGTTGCCGTGGTGGGCCTTCGGCGAACGGAGCATGCCGAGGTTGATGCCCAGCGGTCCGGGTATGAAATAGGAGTAGGAGTAACCTCCCGAGCGCCGGTAGACCGGGCAGGTGTTCATGCAGGCGCCGCAGCGCAGGCACTTGAGCATGTTGCGGTGCTCCGCGTCGGCCAGCCACTCCGAGCGGCCGTTGTCCACCAGGATGACGTGGATCTCCTTGCCCGGTGCGGGCCGTCGGTAGAGCGACGTGTAGGTGGTCACGGGCTGTCCCGTGCCCGAGCGGGCGAGCAGGCGCGTGAAGATCCCGAGCGCACGCATGTCGGGGATCACCTTCTCGAGCCCCATGATGGCGATGTGCAGGTCGGGGAACGAGGTCCCCAGGTCGGCGTTGCCCTCGTTCGTGCAGACGGCCAGTGCGCCGGTCGAGGCCACGGCGAAATTGACCCCCGTCATGGCGATGTCGGCCCCGAGGAATTTCGGCCGCAGGGCCTTGCGGGCGGCATGCGTCAGGTAGGTGGGGTCGCTGTTCCCGGGTTCGGTGCCCATTTCGTGCTCGAAGAGTGCGCCGACCTCCTCGCGGCGCACGCCGATGGCCGGCAGGACGATGTGGCTGGGCGGCTGGTGGAGCAGCTGCATGATCCGCTCGCCGAGGTCGCTTTCGACGGCGTCGATGCCCCGTTCGCGGAGGAAGGGCGTGAGCCCGCACTCTTCCGAGAGCATCGACTTGCTCTTGATGAGGTTGTGTCCGCCGTGCCGGCGGACGAGGTCCCAGACGATGGCGTTCATCTCGGCGGCATCCTGCGCCCAGTGGACCTGCATGCCGTTGGCCGTGGCGTTGCGTTCGAATTCACAGAGGTAGTGGCCCAGGCGGCTCAGCGTGTGTCGTTTGATCTCGGACGACAGGCGGCGCAGCTCCTCCCATTCGGGGACGCTCTCCATCATCCGGTCGCGTTTTTCGCGTACGGCGTACAGCGCCTTGTCGTGCCACGCCATGCGTTCGGCGTCGGCGACGAACCGCTTTGCGGCTTTCGAATGGCTGCTCATGCGTGTGAATTGAGAATTTGTACGATGTGTATGGTCTTGATCGGGAGTTTTTCCCGGTCGATGATCCCCTGCATGTGCATCAGGCAGGAGGAGTCCGCTCCGGTGATGTATTCGGCGCCGGTGGCCGTGTGGCGGGCCACCTTTGCGCGCCCCATGGCTACCGAGACGGCATTCTCCTCGACGGAGAACATGCCGCCGAATCCGCAGCACTCGTCGCGGCGCTCGGGCTCCGCGACCTCAATGCCCTCGACCATGGCGAGCAGGTCGCGGAGTTTCGAGTGGTAGGGGACATGGAGTTCGCTCGGCGACGAGAGCCCCATCATGCGCACGCCGTGGCAGGAGTTGTGCAGGCTGACGCGGTGCGGGAAGCGGGCGTCGAGCCGCGCGGGTTTCACCACGTCGTGGAGAAATTCGCAGATCTCCCAGATGCGGGAGTCGAGACAGGCATGCTCGCGGTAGTTGTCGAGCAGGCGCGGGTAGCCTTCGCGGACGAAGACCACGCAGCTGGCCGAGGGCCCCACGACGTAGTCATACCGTTCGAACAGTGCATTCATGCGTTCGGCGAGCGCCTTGGCGTCGCGCTCGAATCCCGCATTGGCCATCGGCTGTCCGCAGCAGGTCTGGTCGAGCGGGTAGTCCACGTCGCAGCCCACGCGGCGGAGCAGTTCGCAGGAAGCGCGTCCCACTTCGGGGTAGACGGCGTTGATGTAACAGGGGATGAACAATCCGACTTTCATACGTTGCGTTTCGTGTTTGCAAGTCGCATCTTGGGCGACACGTCAAAGATAGCGGTTTTTCCGGGAAAGTGTTCGCCTGCGGCGCATTCCGCAGCCGGGATGCGCATACGCAAAAGGGGACCGCACCTTGCGGTACGGTCCCCCTTGCGGGCTGTGCGGTCGCCTTTTGCGGGGCGTCGGGCCTTATTTGATCTCGATCTGCCGTGCGGCGGGGGTTACGTGTTCCTCCTTCTTCTTCGGGATCTCGACCGTCAGCACGCCGTGCTCGACCTTGGCGGCGATCTTCTCCTTCTCGACGTTGTCCGGCAGGATCAGACTCTGCTGGAACTGGCTGTAGGAGAATTCGCGACGCAGGTAGGTGCCCTTGTGCTTCTTGTCCTCCTCCTTCTGCTCGGCCTTCTTCTCCATCGTGATCAGGAGCTCGTTGTCCTCATTGATATTGACCTTGAAGTCCTCCTTGGTCATGCCCGGAGCGGCCACTTCGACCTGGAAGTCGTCCTCCGTTTCGAGGATGTTTACGGCCGGAGCCGTGACGTTCGACTTGTCCACCCATTCGTTACCGAAAAAGTCGTTGAAAATGCTCGGCAACCAATTCTGATTTCTTCTGACAGGCATCATAGTTTTGTCCTCCTTATTTGTTTTGGTTTTACAATCTTTTTTCTCGCCGCCCCTTCCGGAGCGGCTTCGCCTGTAAAATGGACAAAATGTGTGCCAATGCCGGAAAAGGTGTAAATTGTCATGAATTGTCACAAATTGGCAGTCGGGCGGAAATTTTGTCGTGTCCGGATGACACTTCGTGACAAATCCGTATCTTTGTGGTTGAATTCAACTTGACGCCATGACCCGAATTCTTTGCGACGAACAGCTTCTTTTCCGTCCGGCCGTGCCGGCCGATGCTCCCCGCATTCAGACGATCATCCGCCAGGCACAGGCCCAGATGCGGGCTGCGGGCAGCCTGCAGTGGCAGAACGGCTATCCGGGTCCGGAGCACATTGCCGCCGACCTGCTCCGCGGCTACGGCCGCGTGCTGTGCCGTCCCGCAGCGTCGGGCGATGCCGAAGCGGTTGCCTACGGGGCCGTGTCGTTCGACGGCGAGCCGGCCTACGGCGCTATCGAGGGCGGCTGGTCGTCGGACGACGCCTATGTGGTCCTGCACCGTCTGGCCGTGGCCGACGAGGCGAAGCGTCAGGGGGTAGCCACGGCCTTTTTCCACCGCACGGAGGAGCTGGCCCGGGCCCGCGGCGTGTGGTTCTTCCGCGTTGATACCAATTTCGACAACCATTATATGCTGCACCTGCTCGAACGTGAAGGATTTGCCTATCGCGGAAAGGTCTACTACGACAGCGGCGAGCGGCTGGCTTTCGAGAAGGCGCTCCGGTAGGGCACATCCGCTCGGATCCGAAATGCTGCAGGCCTCGCTCCTTCGAAGGAGCGAGGCCTGCGTGTAGTGTGGGGCTGCCGGATCGGCGACGTGTGTCGTGTGGCGCTGCCGGATCGGCAACGTGCGCCGTTCAGAGCAGGGTGACGGGCGGTTTCCTGCGGGCGAAGTTCCGCGAGAGGGCTTCGGAGAAGGGGGTCTCGAAATGCCGGGCTCCGACCGGGCACCCCTTGACGCAGGCGCAGCAGCGGATGCAGCGGGCCGGGTCGGTGCGCTCCTCCTCGCCGCGGGCGATGGCCCCGGTGGGGCATTGTGCGGCGCAGCGTCCGCAGTGGACGCAGGCTTGTGCGTCGCATGCGGGCAGCAGCACCACGGGGTGTTTCTTCTGCCGGCGCCGGTAGGCGAGGACAAAGCGGATGAAGCGCAGCAGCGGGATGAGCGGCGTGCGTACGTCCTTGAGCCGGGCGACGTCGATTGCGGCGATGCCCTGCGAGGCAAGTTTCCGGCCTGTGGCCTCGCCGAAGGCTTCCGCTTCGGCAATATCCTTTTCGTCGGGACGTCCCGCGGCGATCGGCCGCTGCGGGGTGCTGTACGAATGCTCGCCGACGAATGCGCCGGCCGCCACCGGGACGAATCCCCGTTCCGAGACAAAGGCGGCCAACTCCGCTGCCGCATGTTCGAATGCCCGGTTGCCGTAGACGACCAGCAGTACGGCCGGGGTCCCCGAGCCGCGGAGCCCCTCCATGCGTTTCAGGGCCAGGGACGGCACGTGCCCTCCGTAGACCGGTACGGCGAACAGGGCCACGGCATCGGCGGGCAGTGTCTCCGCTGCAGCCGTGTGGGTCAGGTCGATGGTGCGGATTTCGGGTGTTGCGGACGGTGTGCCGCCCGTCCGGGCGATGCCGCGGGCTACGGCCTCGGCACTCTTTCTGGAAGTCCCCGTCGGCGAGAAGACGACGGGACGGATCGATTTCGGTTGCATGTCGCGTGTGTTTGTGCAGGACAAAGGTACGGAAAAAAACGCTGCGGCGGATGTCTCTCCGTCGGATTCCGCTCCGCGGGGTTCCGAAATAATTTCGTATCTTTGCTTGAAACGTCAAAAAAACGTAACGATATGAAACGACACATGCTGGCATGCGCGGCGCTGTTGTTCGCGGCATGCGGAGGCCCTGCCGGAGAGCAGGGCGGGCAGAAGCCCGAAACCCGGACCGAGGTGACCTACGGCGAGCGGATCGCCCTGGTGAAACCCGACCTCAAGGCGGGCCTGACGATCAATGAGGCGCTGCACAACCGCCGTTCGTGGCGCGAATACAATGCCGGAGCACTCTCGCTTGAGGAGCTTTCTGGTGTATTGTGGGCCGCTGCGGGCGTGAACCGTCCGGAGGAGAACCGCCTGACGGCCCCGTCGGCGCTGGCGCTCTATTCGATCCGGGTCTACGCCCTCTTCGCCGAGGGGATCTACGCCTATGACCCTGCGGCCCATGCGCTTGTTCGTGTGGCCGAAGGGGACCACCGGAAGCTCTCCGGCGCCCAGCCCTTCGTCTTCACGGCCCCGCTCAACCTGGTCTACATCGCCGACCGGGCGGTCTACGACGGTCGCAATATCCCGGCCGACCACGTCCGCTACCTGTGCGGGCAGGATGCTGCCGGCTATGCCGAGAACGTAAACCTCTATACGGCCGGCCACGGCCTGCGTTCGATCACGCGGGGCAGTGCTCCCGAGGCCGAGCTGCTCGCCGCCCTCGGACTCGATCCCGACCGCTATTTCCTGGCTCTGGCCCAGACCGTGGGCCGGTAGCCGCCTACGGTTCGGGGTGCTCGGCGAAATAGCGCCACAGCGGGGCGGCCATCAGCGCCTGCCGGATGCGGTCCGTGCGGAGCAGTTCGAGAAGCTCTTCGCGCGTGAACAGGTGCACGCGGATGTCTTCCGTGGTGTCGAGATGCTGGTCGCCGATGCGCTCCACGCCGGTGGCCAGGAAGCAGTGCGTCAGGTTGTTCTGTGTGGCCGGGTTGGCGCAGATGCAGGTCAGCGGGCGCCACTCGCCGCCGCCGTATCCGGTCTCTTCGAGCAGTTCGCGCCGTGCGGCCTCGAGCGGGCTTCGGTCCGAAGGCTCCATGACGCCGGCCGGAATCTCGTACGAGGTCTCGCCCAGCCCGTGGCGGTACTGGTCGATCACGACGAAGCGTCCGTCGCGGTCGATGGCCGTGACGTTTACCCAGTCGGGATATTCGAAGACGTAGTAGTCGGGGATCGTGCGCCCGTCGGGCAGTGCGATCGTCTCGTGGCGGACGGTGAACCACGGTTTGCGGGCGAGGTATTCGCTGCGGACGACCTGCCATTTGCGGTTTTTCGGATTTTCCATCGTTGCCGTTTTTCGTCGGGGCAAAAGTAGCGAAATTTGACTATCTTTGTACAAACGAAGAAACGCTTAACTTGATATATGTTATGATGTCACAACAGGAACGGGCGGAGATCATCGCCCTGATCAAACGCGAAGTCATCCCTGCGATCGGTTGTACCGAACCGATTGCGGTGGCGTTGTGTACAGCCCGTGCCGCCGAGGCGCTGGGCTGTCGGCCCGAACGGCTCGAGGTGCTGTTGAGTGCCAACATTCTCAAGAACGCCATGGGCGTGGGAATTCCCGGTACGGGGATGATCGGTCTGCCGATCGCCGTGGCGCTCGGGGCGCTGATCGGCCGGTCGGAATACCAGCTGGAGGTGCTGCGCGACGTAACGCCGGAGGCCGTGGCCGAGGGACGCCGCTTCATCGACGAAAAACGCATCTCGATCGCCCTGAAGGAGGGAATCGAGGAGAAGCTCTACATCGAGGTACATGCCCTCGGCGGCGGACACGCCGCCACGGCCGTGATCGCCGGCGGACATACGACGTTCGTCTATGTCGAGCGCGACGGAGCGGTCGAGTTGGACCGGCGGCAGGCCTCGGCTG
>FR891998.1:24739-25562 GCA_000434235.1 Alistipes sp. CAG:268
GGAGGGCGACGAAGGCGAGGTGCCTTTGACGCTGCGGCGCGTGTGGGAATTCGCCATGACCGCACCTCTCGACGAGATCCGCTTCATCCTCGAGACCAAACGGCTCAACAAGGCTGCCGCCGAGGCCTCCTTTGCCGGCGAGTACGGCCACTGTGTGGGCCGCACGCTGCGCTGCGACCGCGAGCGGCGGGTGATGGGCGACAGCATTTTCACGCGGATCCTCTCCTACACCTCGGCAGCGTGCGACGCCCGTATGGCTGGGGCGATGATCCCCGTGATGAGCAACTCCGGCAGCGGTAACCAGGGCATTGCCGCAACGCTTCCGGTGGTGGTCTATGCCGAGGAGACTGCTGCCTCCGAGGAGCAGACGATCCGTGCGCTGACGCTGAGCCACCTGACGGTGGTCTACATCAAGCAGAGCCTCGGGCGGCTGTCGGCCTTGTGCGGGTGCGTGGTGGCCGCCACGGGCTCGAGTTGCGGCATCACCTACCTGATGGGCGGCGGTTACGACCAGGTCGCCGCGGCGGTGAAGAACATGATCGCCAACCTCACGGGCATGATCTGCGACGGTGCGAAGCCTAGCTGCGCGATGAAACTCACGAGCGGAGTCTCGACGGCCGTCCTGTCGGCGATGATGGCCATGGACGGACGTTGCGTCACTCCGGTCGAGGGGATCATCGACGAGGATGTGGACCGCTGCATCCATAACTTAACAAAGATCGGCCGCGACGGCATGAACGAGACCGACCGCATCGTCCTCGGGATCATGACCGACAAGGCGTAGTCCCGGTCCGGTATCGTCGCGTCGGACCGCCCGCCGGTT
>FR891998.1:25719-31911 GCA_000434235.1 Alistipes sp. CAG:268
CCGTTGTCTTTTTGTCCGTCCGACTCTATTGGAAAATGGTCTTGACGATGATGTTCGTGGCGCCCTGGTGCCGCGTGGTGTAGTCCTTGGCGATGCGGCTGGTCTTCTGCAGGAACTCCTCGTTGTCGCGCAGCGGCGTGAACCAGGCGTTCAGTTCGTCGTAGTTGGCGATCGATCGGGCGGCGCCGAGGGTCACCAGGTCGCGGGCCTCCTTGAATTTCCGGTAGTTGGGGCCGAATGCCATGGGCAGTCCGAATGTCGCGGCCTCGAGCGTGTTGTGGATGCCCACGCCGAACCCTCCGCCAATGTAGCTCCAGGCGGCATATCCGTAGACCGACGACAGCAGCCCGACCGTGTCGAGGATGAGCAGCTGTTTCGATCCGTAGAGCGTTGCGGGGGTGCATTGCGTGTATCGCAGGGCTCCGCCGCGGGTTTCGGCGATGAGCCGCTCGATGCGGCCCTCGTCCATCTCGTGCGGTGCGATGAGGAACTTCACCCCGGGGTTGTCGTTCATCAGGCGGATGAGCAACTCCTCGTCGGGCCCCCAGGTCGATCCGGCCACGAACAGCCGGTTGTCGCCCTTGAAGCGCTCCACGATATCGACCCGCTTGGCTGCCCGGGCGATCTCCGCCACGCGGTCGAAGCGCGTGTCTCCGGCCACCAGCACATTGTCGAAGCCGAGCGAGGCGAGCAGTTTTTTCGACTCCTCGTTCTGCACGAACATCGCGTCGAACGACTCGAGCGCCCGGCGCCACATCCCGCCGTAGGGGCGGAAGAACACGGAGTTGCGGCGGAAGATGGCCGAGACGATGTAGGTGCGGACCTTGCGGCGGCGCAGCTCCGAGAGGAGGTTGAGCCAGAATTCGTACTTGACGAAGATGGCGATCTCGGGGTGTGCGGCGTCGAGGAACCGGCGTGCATTGCGCGGGGTGTCGATCGGCAGGTAGAAGATGTAGTCGGCCCCGGGGTAGTTCTTCCGGATCTCGTAGCCCGAAGGCGAGAAGAACGTGATCAGGATCTTGTATTCGGGGTGCGACCTGCGGAGCTGTTCGACGATCGGGCGCCCCTGCTCGAACTCTCCGAGCGAGGCGACATGAATCCAGATGACGCGGTCTTCGGGAGCGATCGCTTCCCGCATCCGGCGGAACAGGTCCTTGCGACCTTCGATCCAGAGCCGGGCCTTCGGGTGGCGCGGAGCCACGAGCCGGATGGCCCGGACATAGAGTGTGAGTCCGAGGTTATAGAGCCACATCGGTATCTGCGAGTGTTGAGTTTTTCCGTTTTTTCCGTATGTCGTGCGGCATTTCGGCCGCGGGAGACAGCTTAGTCCGGCAAAGGTATGAAAAATTGCCGGAAACGCCAAATCACCAGTTGGATTCGAAGGCGTTTTCGATCAGCTCCAGCGTGATTCTTCCGTCGTCGTGCCGTTCGGCGGCCAGCAGGTCGAACTGCACCTCGCCGCGCCACCCCGACACGCCGAGGTAATGGGTTGCGGCCCGTGTCAGGGCGTGGAACTTGCGCCGTGTGGCGGCCGCTTCGGGCGGCGTGAGCGACCCGCTGCGGCGGGTCTTCACCTCGACGATGTGGAGTATGCCGTCACGCTCGGCCACCAGGTCGAGCTCATAGCGCCCCGACCTCCAGTTCACGGCGTGGATGGCGTAACCCTCCTCCCGGAGCCACTCCGCGGCAGCCCGTTCGCCCGCCGCACCCGTTTCGGCCGTCGTCATCGCAGGATGCGTTCGATGGAGTTCGCGCGCTCCATGGCGGAGGTCAGCCCCTCGGCGTCGTTGCGCTCGATCATCCGGCGCATGATCTCCAGCTGATGGATGTGCTCGCGCAGGACATCCAGCACGTTGTACTTGTTGCCCAGCAGGATGGGCACCCAGGTCGAAGCGGCGCTTTTGGCCAGCCGCACGGTGCTTTCGAATCCGCCGCCCGCCAGGTCGAAGATGTGCCGCTCCTCGCGCTCCTTCTCGAGCACGGTGAGCGCCAGGGCGAACGACGTGACGTGGGAGATGTGCGAGACGTAGGCGGCATGGAGGTCGTGCTCCTCGGAATTCATGCGAAGCAGGCGGCATTCCAGGTTGCGGAAGATCCCTTCGACGCACGCCAGCGCATCGGCATCGCTGCGCTCCGTGTCGCACAGCACGACGTTGCAGCCGCGGAAGGCGCCGTGGCAGGCGGCCTTCGGCCCGCTGTACTCCGTGCCCCACATCGGGTGTACGGCGACGAAGCGCCCGCGGCGGGCATGCATCGAGACGGCCTCGCACAACTCGCCCTTCGTCGAGCCCATGTCCATGACCACCTGTTCCTTGCCGGCACGGTTGAGTGCCTTGACGGCCATCAGCGGCAGGACATCGACCGGCACGGCAAGCACCACGAGGTCGGCCTCGTCCATCCCCTCCTCGAAGGTGACCATGCGGTCGGCCAGCCCCAGCCGGAGGGCTTCGGCGGCGTGTTCGGGCGACCGTTCGACTCCGAGGATCTCTCCGGCGAGGGCGTGGTCGCGCAGGGCCAGGGCAAACGAGCCGCCGATAAGGCCCAGTCCTGCGATCATGACTTTCATCGTTTCAGTCCTGTTTTTTGTCCGTAATCGGCCGCTGCGGATTCCGGGACGGCCGGCGGATACCGATATTTATAATAAGAACGACAGGTCGTCGCCGGGCTGCACTTCGTAGGGTGCGATGCCTTTCTTGAAGATCCGCATCGGACGCTTGCCGATGAGCTCCAGCCGTCCCTGGTCGTAATGCAGCATGCAGCCCTCGCGCAGCCCGACCACCCAGCGGCGGGGGTTGGCCTCGATGTATTCGAGGATGCGCTGCTCGCGCGTCTCGCCGGCGTGTCCCTCGGGGTTGGCGTCGAGGTAGTGGGGGTTGATCTGGAACTTCACTGCCCCGATGGCGCGGAACGAGTCGGGTTCGACGATCGGCATGTCGTTTGTGGTGCAGATCGTCGGGCAGCAGACGTTGCTGCCGGCCGACCAGCCGACATAGGGCGTTCCGGCCTTGATCTTGCGGAGAATGGCCTGCATGAGCCCCTGCTGCTGCATCTTCCTGGCCAGAGCGAAGGTGTTGCCGCCGCCCACGCAGACCGCTTCGGCCTTGCGGATGAAGGCTGCGGGATCCTTCTCCCGGTGGACCGACCGCACCCGGATCCCCAGCTCCGAGAAACGGGCCTGCACCTTCTTCTCATACTCGGCGTAGGAGAAGGTCACTGCGGCATAGGGGACGAAGGCGATTTCGCGGACACCCTGCAGGAACCGTCCGATTTCGGCAAGCGGATAGCGCAGGTACTCCTCTCCGGCATTGGTCGAATTGGAGATCAGAAGCAATTTCATAAGTATGTGTATTTTAGTTGATTAATTAAAATTTTGTGCTAAATGTCGAAAATATTGTGAATAAAAAATCGCGCCGTTTTGTCAAAAGTAATAAAAAAAGTGTTACTTTTGCGCAAAATTACTCGGGAAAAGTATCGAACTATTTCCAAATAATTGTTTAACTAAAAACTTAAAATTATGGCAGATGTTCAATCTAAGGTCGTCGAGATCATCGTCGACAAGCTGGGTGTCAAGGAGTCGGAGGTAGTACCCGAAGCAAGCTTCACCAACCACCTGGGCGCAGACTCGCTCGATACCGTTGAGCTGATCATGGAGTTCGAGAAGGCTTTCGACATTCAGATTCCGGACGAGGACGCTGAGAAGATCGCTACCGTAGGCGACGCTATCAAGTACATCGAGGAGCACAAGAAATAATTTTCACATATTCGTTTCACACGGCAAGAAGCCTTAAATCATGACGGAAAGAAGAGTAGTAGTGACGGGCATCGGGACGATCAACCCGCTCGGCAACAGTATTGAGGAGTATTTTTCGAATCTGGAGAAGGGAGTCAGCGGTGCAGCGCCCATTACTCATTTTAATGCGGAAAAATTTAAGACACGTTTTGCCTGTGAAGTAAAGAATTACGACCCGGCACAGTATTTCGACCGCAAGGAGGTCCGCAAGTACGACCTCTTCACGCAGTATGCCCTGATCGCGGCCACGCAGGCCGTGGAGGATTCGGCCCTCGATCTCGAGACGGTCGATAAGGAGCAGGTCGGTGTTATCTGGAGCTCGGGTATCGGAGGACTCAAATCGTTCTTCGATGAGTGTCTGGGCTATGCCGCTGGGGATGGAACCCCGCGGTTTAGCCCGTTCTTTATTCCCCGCATGATCGCCGACATCGCTGCAGGCTTCATCTCCATGAAGTACGGCTTCATGGGCCCGAACTACTGTACGGTTTCGGCCTGCGCATCGTCGAACCACGGCATGATCGCCGCTTTCGATGCCATCCGCTACGGCAAGGCCGACGTGATGGTTGCCGGCGGCTCGGAGGCTGCGGTGAACGAGCCGGCTGTCGGGGGATTCAATTCGATGCAGGCGCTTTCGACGCGCAACGACGATCCCGCGCACGCTTCGCGTCCGTTCGACGTGAACCGCGACGGTTTTGTGATCGGCGAGGGTGCCGGTGCGCTCATCCTCGAGGAGTATGAGCATGCCAAGGCCCGTGGAGCCAAGATCTACTGCGAGATCATCGGCGGCGGTGCATCGGCCGATGCCTACCACTTCACCGCTCCCCATCCCGAAGGTAAGGGCGCGATCAAGGCGATGCGCGACGCCATCAAGGATGCCGGCATCCGCCCCGAGGACATCGACTACGTGAACGTACACGGTACCTCCACCCCTGCGGGCGACCTGCCCGAGCTGAAGGCCGTTGCCGAGGTGCTGGGCGACCACGTTTACGACATCAACATCTCCTCGACCAAATCCATGACGGGACACCTGCTGGGTGCCGCCGGAGCCGTTGAGGCCCTGGCCTGCATCTTCGCGCTGACGCACGGCGTCGTTCCGCCGACGATCAACTGCGAGGAGCTCGATCCGGCGATCGACCCGAAACTGAATCTGACGCTCAACAAGGCCCAGAAGCGCGACGTCAAGTGCGCCCTGAGCAATACGTTCGGATTCGGCGGTCACAACTCGACGGTGATCTTCCGTAAACTCTAACGTCCCAATCCGTCCGAGTCGTGATTGATTTTCTGCTTCGTCCGTGGCGAAGGAACTTCGGACGGGACAAGGCGTATTACAGAATCGTCGATGATATGTTCGGGTTCATCCCGCATAACATCGAACTCTACAAGCTGGCTTTGATTCACAAGTCAGCTTCTTTGGTTTTGGAGGACGGGCGTTCGATCAACAACGAGCGGCTCGAGTATCTGGGCGACGCCGTGATCGAGGCCGTCACCTCCGACTACATCTTCATCGAATATCCCGACCGTGACGAGGGCTTCATGACCAAGCTGCGCTCGAAGATCGTTTCACGGCAGTCACTCAACGCCTTGGCCGTGAAGATCGGTCTCGATACGCACGTCATCTCGAACGGCGGTGCGGGCATTGCCCAGAAGCACATCCACGGCGACGCCTTCGAGGCGATGATGGGTGCGATCTACCTCGATCAGGGCTACGAGTTCGTCAATCGGCTGCTGATCAACAACATCTATTATCGCTACCTCGATCTCGAGGAGCTGACCGAATCGGAGAACGACTTCAAGAGCCGCCTGATCGAATGGTGTCAGAAGAACCACCACAAGGTCGCCTTCCGCACCGAACACGACAAGGAGTATGCGGCCAACCATCCGGTCTTCTACTGCAAGGTGCTGGTCGATGGCATGGAGATCGGCCACGGCGTGGGCGAGTCGAAGAAGGAGGCCGAGCAGCATGCGGCCTTCTCCGTGTCGCAGTACATGACTGACGAGCAGTGCGCCTCGCTGCTCGACCGGGTGGACCGTCTGGCCCGCTGATCCCGGGCGCACGAGTAGTCGGGTACGGGGCACCGGGCGGACCGGTGGTGAGCCGTCCGGCGGGAAGAGCGGCCCGTGGAGATGTCCGGCGGTCGGGAGTCGGCTGATGTGTGTTTGTGCGTGCCGGTAAAGGGCTGGTGGACCGGCGGAACCGAATGTTTTTCGGAGAACCTCCAAGAGACGATATCAATCATGACGGAAATTGCGGACAAAATGGCGGTGCGGGGCGTCGAGTCCCTGACCGACCGCGAATTGCTCACGGCACTCGTCGAAGACGGGCGCCTGGCCGGGGCCTTGCTGGATGCCTACGGCGGTTCGCTCGCGCGGATGGCCGACGAAGCGGAGGCCCGCCTGCGTAT
>FR891999.1 GCA_000434235.1 Alistipes sp. CAG:268
CTGACGGGTGCAGCCGGGACGCTGGACTTCGCGACCGATACCTACGGAGCCGCTTCGAACGTCGTGCTGCCCTTCACCAGGATAACCGAAGGGGATGATGCCGGCAAGTGGAAAGCCACGGTGCGACTGCTGGGTGTGACCGGCACGGAACAGTTGCTGACGGGCGAAATCCGCTATGCCGACGGCAACCCGCGTCCCACGACGCTGGAGAGCGACCTCTCGGAAGCTCTCAAGGAGTTCAACGCGAAGAAGACCGAGCCTCTGACCCTCGGCGGAACGCTGGTTGAGACCCCCGAAGAGGCCGAATTTTCGGAATTCGAGATCACCGGCTGGGAAGAGGTGGACGCAGAAGATGTAAATGTGACCCTGTAACAGAAACGATATAAAATATAAAAAACAGATTTACAATGAGAGCCCGATTCTTTGCTTTCGCAGCGCTGGCACAATGAGAGCCCGATTTTTTGCTTTCGCAGCGCTGGCATTGACACTTGCCGCCTGTAACAACGACAACGAGAACCTGAATGACGGCCCGGTAGCCGCCCAGTTTATCGCCGACATTTCGCCCGCTACCCGCGTCAATTCGGAAGGAACCGAGTGGACCGACGGCGACCGCATCGGCGTCACCGGCGCAGGCTTCACCAATGTGCCCTACAAGAGAGAGAACGGTAAGTTCGTGACCGACGGTACGACCATCTATTTCAATGACACCGAAACGCATACCTTCCATGCCTACTATCCGTATCAGGCTGAGGGCGGAACGGTGACCGTCAGCACCGCAGCCGACAAGCAGGGCACGGACATCGACTTCCTCTTTGCCTCGGGAGCCACGGGCGACACCCACAACCCGGAGGTGAGCTTCACCGACAAAACGAAGGATGGCGGCCCAGACAACTCGTTCCACCACTGCATGAGTCTCATCAAGTTCACCTTCAAGGCAGGCGATGGTCTCATTTTCAACGAAACGGAACCTGCCGGCTACACGTTGTATGGGCTGAAGCTCGAAGGCACTTTCGACACGGCTACGGGCACGACTGCCGTAACCGCAGCCGCCGACTCGCCGATTACCATGCAGCTTAACGGTGCCACCGCTTCGCAAGTCATCATTCTCCCACAGGAAGTGACCAAGCCTCTTGAACTGAGCGTGTCTTACAACGGACTGAGCTACAACGCCCAACTGAAACTGCCTGCTACACCCACAGACAATTTCTACACAGCAGGCTATGCCTACACCTACAACGTAACGCTCAAAAATAAGGACATCGAGGTGAGCGACCCCACAATTACCCCGTGGGAATCCGGAGATTCGAACGATGCAAGTGCAGAGTTGTAATCCCCGCACACCGCTGCCCCGGCGAAAGCGTCAAGCCGGAGCTGCCCATAGACACGATGGTGCGACGGCCGCCTTCGCAGGCGGCGGCAGCACAAAACGAGAACAAATAAAAAACAACCTGATATGAAGAAAAGAGATTCCATCCATCTGCTTCTCGCCGCAGCCTCGCTGCTCCTTGCCACGACTGCCTGCACGAAGGA
>FR892000.1:0-6123 GCA_000434235.1 Alistipes sp. CAG:268
GGGCGTGCGTCCCGCCGCCTCGGGCGCAGGCACTGCCTCGGCCGGAGTCCCGTCCGCGGGCTACGAGGTCGGGCAGCGGGTCGAACATGCGATTTTCGGCGCAGGCGTCGTGCGCAGCATCGAGCTGGCGCAGGACGGCGACCAGCGGCTGGTCGTGGAGTTCGGCAACGCCGGGACAAAGACCCTGCTCGCGAAATTCGCCAAACTGACCAAACTCTGATCGTGCAATGGAACAGACCTCCCTGCCGCTGGTGTCGGTGCTGATGACCACCTACAACCACGAACGCTACCTGGCCCGGGCCGTCGAGAGCGTGCTGGCGCAGCAGACCTCCTTCGCCGTGGAGCTGGTTCTGGGCGAGGATTGCAGTACGGACGGCACGCGGGCCCTCTGCGAGGCCTATGCCTCCGAATATCCCGGCCGCGTGCGGCTGGTCACCGGCCCTGCGAATATCGGCTGGCGGGCCAACTACCTCCGCACATTCGAGGCCTGCCGCGGCAAGTATGTGGCCTACTGCGACGGCGACGACTGGTGGAGCGACCCGCACAAGCTGCAGATGCAGGTCGATCTGATGGAGTCCGACCCCTCGTGCGGCATGTGCTACACGCGGGCCGACAACTACTATGAGGCCGACGGGCGCACGACCCCCGACCAGGAGGTCCACTTCACCGACTTCGACCGCCTGCTGCTGAGCCTGACAATCGCCAACTGCGCGACCCTTGCGCGCCGCGACCTGATCGCCCGCTACTACGCCGAGGTGCGTCCTGCGGAGCATCCCGACTGGAAGACCGACGATGCGCCGATGTGGCTCTGGTTCTCGGTGTGCAGCCGCGTGCGCTACATCCCTGCGGTGACGGCCGTGCACCGGCGCCTGCCCGACAGCGTGAGCCACAGTACGGCCTACCGCCGGCGGATCGAATTCTGCGACTCGCTCATGGACATCAGCCTCTGGTTCGATGCCCGCTACGGCGCGGGCCGCAACCGTTTCCGGATCCTCCGGCGGCGCAGCTCGGTGGCCCTTTGGGTCCTCTCCTACAACGGTCCGGTCGGCGAATACCTCGCACGGTGGCTGCGCGACGTGCGGCGCACGCCGCGTCTGGCGCTTTGTCCCGAGGGGGCGGGGCTGCTCGTGAAGAAGATTCTGTTCCGACGTTCGAAAAAAGCCTGATACCATGACCATCCGACAGCGTTACGACGGCGTCATCGCCTGGTTCTCGGAGCACATGCCCGTGGCCGAGAGCGAACTGCACTACAAGGACCCCTATCAGCTGCTTGTCGCCGTGATCCTCTCGGCGCAGTGCACCGACAAGCGGGTGAACATGACCACCCCGGCCCTGTTCGAGGCCTTCCCGACCCCGTTCGACATGGCCCGCGCCTCGGCCGAGGAGATCTATCCCTACATCCGGAGCATCTCCTACCCGAACAACAAGGCCAAAAACCTCGCGGCCATGGCCCGGATGCTCTGCGAGGAGTTCGGCGGCGAGGTGCCGAGCGACCTGGAGGCCATGCAGCGCCTGCCGGGCGTGGGCCGCAAGACGGCCAACGTGCTGGGTGCCGTGCTGTGGCAGAAGCAGGTGATGCCGGTCGATACGCACGTCTTCCGCGTCTCGGAGCGCATCGGCCTCACCACCGGGTCAAAGAATCCGCTGCAGACCGAGCGGACCCTCGAGCGCAACATCCCCGGCCATCTGCTGCCCGTGGCGCACCACTGGCTGATCCTTCACGGGCGCTATGTCTGCACGGCGCGCTCCCCGAAGTGCGCCTCCTGCGGCATCGCCCCGTGGTGTCGCAAGCATGCCGCCGACAGCCGGTCGAAATAGAACCCGGCCGCCGCTTTCTCCCGCCCGGAGGGCGATCCCCGGGGGCGGGTTGGTTATCTGCCTCTTTTTTTCTATCTTTGTACGAATCATTCAAAAAGAGCCTACATGGAGTTATCGCATAAACAGATCGAGTCCCTGAAAGAGATGCTTGCGCAGCCCCGCCTGCGCATCGTGATCCTGTCACACACCAATCCTGACGGCGACGCCGTGGGTTCGTCGCTGGCATGGGCCGAGGTGCTGCGGGCCCGGGGACACGAGGTGACGTGCGTCGTCCCGAACAAATACCCCTATTTCCTCGACTGGATGCCCGGCATCGAGGAGGTGGTGGTCTTCAAGACCGACACCGAGGGGCGTGCCGTGAAGGCCATCGCCGAGGCCGACGTCCTCTTCTGCCTCGATTTCAACGCCGTTTCGCGGCTCGAGATCCTCAGCGAGACGATCCAGGGCAATACGACCGCCCGCCGCGTGCTGATCGACCACCACCTGCAGCCCGACGAGGGTTTCGACATCGTCTTCTCGCACCCCGAATCGTCGAGCACCTGCTTTCTGGTCTACTGCCTCGTCGAGGCAATGTACGGCACCGGGGCCATCACCCGTCGCATGGGCGAGCTGCTCTACGTGGGCATGATGACCGATACGGGCAACTTCGCCTTCTCGCACCTCACGCCCGAGCTCTTCCGTGCCGTGGCCGTGCTGCTCGAGAAGGGCATCAGCATCCCCGAGATCCACAACAGCGTCTACAACGCCTATACCGAGGGGCGCGCGCGGCTGTTCGGCTACGCCATCAACCGCAAGATGGCACTCATCGAGGACGGTACGGTGGCCTACATGTCGCTGCTCGAGAGCGAGATGCGCCGCTTCCAGTTCCAGCAGGGCGACAGCGAGGGCTTCGTGAACTACGCCCTGACGATCAAGAAGGTCAAGATGTCGGCCATGTTCCTGGCCCACCGCAAGTTCATCCGCATCTCGCTCCGTTCGCGCGGGGATGTGGACGTGAACCTCTTCGCCCGCAAGTACTTCAACGGCGGCGGCCACAAGAATGCCGCCGGCGGCAAGTCCTTCCTCTCGATGGAGGAGACCATCGACCACTACATCCGTTCGGTCCGCGAGTTCGCCGAGGAGGGTCATCTCGGTTGAGGCGATGGACGATTTCCGACTGAAAGTATTCATTGCGGCGGCCCGGACGCTGAGTTTCACGCGGGCCGCCGAGCAGCTCTACATTTCGCAGCCGGCCGTCAGCAAGCACATCGGCGAGCTGGAGGCACGCTACCGCACGTCGCTGTTCGTGCGCCGCGGCAGCCGGCTCGCCTTGACCGATGCCGGGCGCACGATGCTGGCGGCGGCCGAGCGCCTGGCCGAGGACTACCGCCGGCTGGAGTACGAGATGAGCCTCTGCTCGAGCCATGCCGAGGGCGAGTTGCGGCTGGGTGCCAGCACGACCGTCGCCCAATACCTGCTGCCTCCGATTCTGGCCCACTTTACGGCCCGTTACCCCGGGGTGCGGGTCTCCGTGCTCTCGGGCAACAGCGGGCAGGTCGAGGAGGCGCTGGCCGGGCAGGCGATCGACCTGGGAATGGTCGAGAGCCTCAGTCGCCGGCAGGGGCTGCACTACACGCTCTTCAGACCCGACGAACTGGTGCTTGTGGCGCGTCCCGGCGGCCGGTATGCCCGCACGGAGCAGGTGACTCCCGAGGAGTTGTGCCGCATCCCGCTTGTGCTGCGCGAGAACGGGTCGGGTACGCTCGAGGTGATCGCCGCGGCATTGGCCGGAGCGGGCCTGCGGCTGTCGCAGCTCCAGGTGGCGATGCGCCTGGGCACGACCGAGGGGATCAAGGCCTATGTGCGCCACAGCGATGCGATGGCGATCGTCTCGGTCATCTCGGTCGTCGATGAGCTGCGCAGCGGGGCGTTGCGGATCGTCGATATCGACAACCTGACCCTCACGCGCGACTTCTCGTTCGTCCATGCCGCCGCAGAGCCCGATTCGCTGGCCCGGCAGTTCGTCGATTTCGCCCGCTCCGACTTCTGACGCCTCCCGGCGGGGTGTCGCTTCCCTCTCTCTCCGTTTTCCATCTTCCTCCGGCCCGGCATAACCTCGGGTTATCGCGGATAACCAATTCTTGTTCCGCATTCGGCGCAAAGGTGCGATCTTTGCGACCGGAATCAAAAATTGCCGGATATGCTCAAAAAAGGGAACAGGGCCAACACCCTGCATGGAATTCTTCTGATCGCGTTGTTCTCGTTCGCGGCGTTCTACATCGCCGACATCCCCGTGGTGAAAAAGCTCTCGTTCAGCCCGCTGATCGTCGGTATCGTGCTGGGTATGCTCTATGCCAACAGCCTGCGCAACCGCCTGCCCGAGACGTGGGTGCCGGGTATCAGGTTCTGTACGAAGCAGGTGCTGCGCTGGGGCATCATCCTCTACGGGTTCCGCCTGACGCTGGCCCAGGTGGCGGCGGTCGGCGGTCCGGCCGTGGCGGTCGATCTCATCATCGTGACGGTCACGATCCTCGGAGGCGTGCTGCTGGGCCGGCTGCTGAAACTCGACCGTGATACGGCGCTGATGACCTCGACCGGCTCGGCCATCTGCGGCGCGGCCGCCGTGCTGGGTGCCGAACCGGTCGTGAAGTGCGAGGGGTACAAGACGGCGATCGCCGTATCGACGGTGGTCATCTTCGGGACCCTCTCGATGTTCCTCTATCCGATCCTCTACCGGGCCGGGGTGCTCGACGGGCTGGGCGACACGGGTGTGGCCATCTACACGGGCAGCACGCTCCACGAGGTGGCGCACGTCGCCGGTGCGGGCAATGCAATGGACCCGACCGACTCGCTCGGCATCGCCGGGACGGCCACCATCACCAAGATGATCCGCGTCATGATGCTTGCTCCGGTGCTTGTCATCATGAGCTTCGCCCTGGCGGGCCGCCGCCGGAAGGAGGGTGCCGCCGCTGCGGGACAGGAGAAGAGCCGCATCACGATCCCGTGGTTCGCCTTCGGATTCATCGGGGTGATCTGCCTCAATTCGCTGCTGCAGCACCTCTGCGGCGTGGCGAGCGTGCGCGAGATCCCGCTCAACGGGGCGATCGAGTACATCGATACCTTCCTGCTGACAATGGCCATGACGGCGCTGGGCACCGAGACGAGCATCGACAAGTTCCGACAGGCCGGGGCAAAGCCTTTCCTGCTGGCCGGACTGCTCTACGTGTGGCTGCTCGTCGGGGGCTACTACGTGACCAAATACTTCGTTTCGATGCTGTAGGGCTGTTCGGAGGTGTGGCATTGAAATGAAGTTCCCCGGACGGAATCTCCGTCCGGGGAACTTGTTGTGTCCCGCATCGTTCTAAAGGCGGGGTTGATCGGGCGCCTCGTGTTCGGTGTAGCGGAGCACGGTCTCCCGGATGAAATCGGCGAAACGGCGCGCTTCGTCGTCGGTAAGCGGCGTCGGGCGGCTCAGCAGCACCAGCCGGTGCGGCTCGAAGGGTTGGCGGTAGGAGGGGTGGATGTACTCGTGCGGGTTCTCGACGAATCCCAGCCGGCGGTAGAAATGCAGCCTTCGGATCGAGATCTCATCGACGGGCGGGTCGATCTCCAGAATGACGCGCCGGTCGCGGCAGAAGGTCCCGAAGACCTCCGACCCCAGGTTCTGCCCGCGCAGCGAGGCACAGATGGCCAGATGTTCCACATAATCCCATTCGTCGGTGTGCCAGTAGTAGAGGATCCCGACAAACTCGTCGCCGCGCCAGATGCCTTCGGCCCGGAATGCGGGGTCGGCCAGGGCGCGGATGTGGTCCTCCTCGGAGCGCTGCTCCTTGTAGGGGAACGAGCGGCGATAGATCTCCCTCGGGGAAACGAGCGGCGATAGATCTCCATCGCCTTGGCCCAGCCCCGGTCGGCAGGCGAGGTAAAGGGAGTGAATTGCAGTCGTTCGTTCATCGTTGTCCGGTTTTTGCGGCAAGATAGCACAAATTCCGTGAATCTCCTAATCCTGTTTCCGCGTCCGATGTTTCCATGCGGGGCGTTCGGCCAGTCGTGACGGCTCGGCGCCGCGGACCTCGGGCCACCCCTTGCGCCAGGTCACGCGGTCGAGCATCAGCACCCGTCCGTCGGGGTTCGCGCGGCTTACGGCATGGTAGAGGATCCAGGTCTGTCCCTTGTCGTCGGTGACCAGTTCGGCGTTGTGCCCCGTCCCGGCGAAGTCGTGGTTGCCGTGGATCACCACTTCGTGGTGGTTGTCGGCCATCGGCCGCCCTGCCCGGTCGGTGTAGGGACCCATCAGGTACTTCGACCGGCCCACGACCGTCGTGT
>FR892000.1:6155-28386 GCA_000434235.1 Alistipes sp. CAG:268
GTGTAGCTGCTCTTCAGCCCCTCGCAGCAGCTGCCCGTCGAGGCGAAAAGGTAGTAGTAGCCGCCGCGTTTGTGGATGTAGGTCCCCTCGTAGGCGGTTCCGGCGATCTGCTGCGGTTTGGCCCCCTGTGCGACGGCGAGCCCGTCGTCGGTAAGCTCGATGGCATGGATGCCTCGGAAGCTGCCCCAGAAGAGGTATTTGTGCCCGTCGTCCTCGATGTAGAAGGGGTCGATGCTGTTCTGCACCCCGATCTCGTTGCTGCGGAAGAGCATGCCCAGGTCGTCGAACGGCCCTTCGGGACGGTCGGCTACGGCGATGCCGATGCCGCAGGTCCACTCGCCGCCCCAGCGCGACATGGAGTAGTACATCACGTAGCGGTCGCCGATGCGGTTGATGTCGGGGGCCCAGACATGTCCCTGCGGTTCGAAGTCGGGGCGGGTCGCGTTGTCGAAGGCCGTGCCGATAAATTCCCAGTTTACCAGGTCGCGCGACCGGTGGATCGGGACGTTCGGGATGTTCTCCGTGGCGTAGAGGTAGAACAGTCCGTCGTCGCCCCGGACGACGGTCGGGTCGGGCAGGCTATAGTTTACCACCGGGTTGCGGTAGGCCCCCTGCGGGTCGGCCGGGCGCGGACCGACCCCTTCGTGGGTCATCCGGACGGGGAGAATCCGCCCCTCGGCGTCGAAACGCAGGCGGTCGATGCAGGTGGCGCGGCTGTTGGCGGCCGTCTCGCCGAGCGGCCGGCGGTGGTAGACGATGTACCACTCGTCCTTGCCCGGGATGTGGATCACCGAGTGGTGTCCGGCGCCGGTGGCCACCCCGGGATCCTGCTGCAGGATCTTCCCGACGCGCTCGAAGGGCCCGAATGGCGAGTCGGCGATGGCATAGGCCACGCTGTAGTCGGGGCCTCCCCAGCCGCCTTCGCTCCACATGAAGTAGTATTTGCCCTGCCGCTTGAGCATGAAGGGTCCTTCGACGTAGTTCTCGGGGGTTATCTCCTTGAAGGTTTCGCCGTCCTCGAAGGGAATGACGCTCAGCAGGTCGGGGGCCAGGCGGACCATGTTGCAGTGCCCCCATCCTCCGTAGTACATGTAGTACTCCCCGTCGTCGTCGCGGAAGACGAACTGGTCGATGGGCTGCGCTCCGTGGACGATCCGGTCGATGAGCGGTCGTCCCAGTGCATCCCGGTAGGGGCCTTCGGGCCGGTCGGCGACGGCTACGCCGATGCCGCCCGTCTCGTCGTTGCTCTGGATGTCGTTGCCGCTGAAGAAGAGGTAATACTTTCCGTTGGCATGGATCGCCGCGGGGGCCCACATCGCCCGCCGGATCCAGCGGATCTCGTCCGTGGAGACAATCCGCGGGTGTTTCGTCCAGCGGACCAGGTCCTTCGACGAGAAGGCGTCGAGGAAGGTCTGTTCGTCGTAGGGCGCCGACCAGGTGGGGAAGATCCAGTATTCGTCGCCGAAGACCACCCCTTCGGGGTCGGCATACCACCCCTCGAAGAGCGGGTTGCCGCTCCGTTCGTCCGAGGCGGCATACGTTGTCTCGGCCCCGGATGTCTGCCGGGTCTCCTGCGCCGTGACGGCGGTCTGTGCGGCGAGCAGCACGAGAAGGGCCGCTCCCGATCGGTAGAGTCGTTTCATCTGTTCGGTTGTTTTGTCCGGTTTCAGTTGGCGAAGATACGGAAAATCGGCCGAAAAACCGGGATCAGCGGCCGGAGAGTTTCAGCGTCAGCGTGTGGCTGCCGGCAGCCAGCTCGTAGACGCGCGGTCCTTTCACGTTGTCGGGCAGATGCAGCGTGGCGGTGCAGTTGGCCGGGATGACAACCCGGTAGGTGACCCGGCTGCCCTTCCGCTCCCAGCCCGAGACGATCCGTCCGGCGGGGGCGTCGTGCGATGCCTCGAACCGCTCGGGTCCGACGAAGTGGGGTTCGAGCAGGATGTGGCGGAAACCCGGGCAGGCGGGATCGGGACGTATGCCGCCCAGCGCCTTGAAGAACCACCCGCCGATCTCGCCGAACATCATGTGGTTGTCCGAGATGTCGCGCGTGGCCTCGAGGTCCCAGTTTTCGAGCAGCGTCGTCGCTCCGTTCACGATCCACCAGCCCCACGACGGATAGGTCGTCTGTACGGCAACACGGTAGGCCGTTTCGGCATGGCCGTTCCGGCACAGGGCGTCGAGGATGGCCCTGGCGCCCAGTACGCCGACGTCGAGGTGGCAGCCCGCCTCCTCGACCCGTCGGGCGAGATTCTCCGCCACGCGCGGGATCTCCTCTTCGGGGACAACGCCCCACAGGAGCGGGACGCTCAGTTCGGTCTGTGTGCCGCTGGCGTAGAGACCTGTTTGCGGGTTGTAGTACTTGCGGTTGATGGCCGTGCGGATCTTCTCGGCCAGCGCCGCGTAGCGGGCGTGGTCCTCGCTGCGTCCGAAGAGTTCGGCCGCACGGGCCAGGATCGAGGCATCGACGAAGAAGTAGACCGACGAGGTGAGCTCGAGCGACGAGCGCGAGCGCACCGGCACCCAGTCGCCGCGTCCCCACGAGGTCAGCCCCTCGGGGCTGCGGCGATCGACGTAATCGACATAGCGGCGGATGTTTTCATAGCAGGCCTCGAGCGGTGCCGGGTCTCCGTAGAAGAGATAGAGGTTCCACGGGATGAGCGCGATGGTGCTCGTCCAGTCCAGCCCGTTGTCCGTTCCGTAGCCCCAGCCGCCCGTGGGGATGATGTCGGGCAGCACGCCGTTGGGCTGCTGTTCGTCGCGGTGGTCGGCCAGCCACTTCTCGTAGACCGTGATTGCGTCGTAGTTGTAGAGGGCCGTCTCGATGGCCAGGTGGCCGTCGCCCGTCCAGCCGTTCTTCTCGCGCTGCGGACAGTCGGTCGGGTAACCCATCAGGTTCGAGAGGTAGGATTTGTTCGCGGCCTCCCACAACTGCTCGATGAGCCGCTCCGATGAGCGGATCGTTCCCGCGGGAGCCACGTCGCTGTGCTGGAACCATGCCGTGAGGTTTGCCGCGGAGAGTTCCATCGGGCGGTCGGCGACCACCTCCACGTAACGGAACCCCTTGTAGTTGAAGCGGGCCATGAACTCGTCGTCGCGGCCGCTGAGCGTCACTACGTCGGTCTGGAAGAGGTCCTCGGGATCGGTCGGGCGGAAGTAGACATCGATGTTCGAGAGGTCGGCGTGACCGTCTTCGCGGAGCCGCTCGGCGTGGATCAGCCGGAGCCGCGTGCCGGCCTCGCCCCGCACGCGGAGCTGCGTCACGCCGGCCATGTTCTGTCCGAAGTCATAGAGGTAGCAGGTGTCGTTGAGCCGGCGTACGCTGCGGGGTTCGTAGCGGGTGACCTGGCGGATCGGCACGGCCTGCTGCGCCGTGACGAGTTGCGAAGGGGCGCTGCGGTAGCCGACGCCCGACCAGGCCGAGTCGTCGAATCCCGGACAGCTCCATCCCGGCTGTTCGAGCCGGGCGTCGTAGTGTTCCGAGGTGTAGATGCTGTTGAAGGTGAGCGGGCCGCCCGAAGTTTTCCAGTCGAGCCCGGAGGTCACCGTCTCTTCGCTGCCGTCGTCGTAGACGATGCGCAGGTCGAGGCAGAAGGCCGGGCGGTTGCGCCACGGGGCCCGCTCGAAGTTCCAGACCGCACCCGACTGGTGGTTGTACCATCCGTTGCCGAGCAGTACGCCGACGGCGTTCGCCCCCTCGCGCAGCTGCCGCGTGACGTCGTAGGTGACGTAGAGGTTGCGGCGGTCGTAGCGCGTATAGAGCGGGTCGAGACGGTGGTCGCCTACCCGCTCGCCGTTGAGGTAGAGCTCGTAGAGCCCGGCTGCGGCGATGTAGGCACGGGCCGAGCGGATCGGACGTCCGGCCGTGAACTCCTTGCGGAAGTAGGGGGCCGGCTTGTAGTGGATGTCGCGGTTGTCGCCGATCCACGAGCCCTGCCAGTTGCCGGTCTGCATCATGCCGGTCTCGAAGACCGCGACGGGGGAGTCGTGCGGCACCCCTTCGTGGTCCCAGAGCGTGATGCGCCAGTAGCAGCGGGTGAAGGGCTGCAGCGGCGCGCCGCCGTAGCGGACGAGCATCCGGTCCGTCTCCATGCGCCCCGAGTCCCACAGCCCGCCTCTTCCGGCAGCTACAGCCGCAGAGTCCGTGCCGACCGTGATGCGGCAGGCGCGCTGTGCGGCTCCCTGTCGGTCGTCGTCCATGCGCCAGCTCAGGCGCGGTGCGGGAGCGTCGATGCCGAGCGGGGCGGTCAGGTGTTCACACCGCAGGTCGGCCGGATCGCCCGGTGCGGCGGAGGCGCCTCCGGCAATCAGCAACAGGAGGGCGCAAAGGGTCTGTTTTCTCTTTTTCATCGGTTGTCGTTCTTTTCGGGGTTGATAAGAGACTCGGGGACCGAGAACCGGTAGTGCCCCGAGCCGATCTCGAAGCGGGCGCGGCCCTCGCTGCTGCCTGCGAAACGGACTCCGTCGGCGCGGGCGGCTTCGTGGCCGCCTTCAAGGACGGATGCCGGGTCGGAACAGGGGATGCCGAGTGTGGCGCGGCAGTTGGCCGGGATGACGACCTCCCATTCGAAGCGTCCCTTCTCCTTGCGCCAGTTGCTGACGATCCGGCCGCGGGGCGAGCGGAACGATGCCTCGACACGGTCGAGCCCCTCGACCGGGCAGGGCTCCATCAGGATGTGGCTGAAGGCTGTCGATCCCGGAGCGTTGCGGATGCCGGCCAGACATTCGTAGTACCAGACTATCAGGTCGCCCAGCAGCATGACGTGGTTGCCCGAGTTCATGGCCGGATCGGCCGTGTCGCCGTTCCAGAGCTCCCAGATCGTCGTCGCACCCTGCTCGACCATGTAGCCCCAGCTCGGGTAGTCGCGGTTGGTGGCCAGGCGGAAGGCGATGTCGGGCCGACCGTGGCGGGTCAGCCCCCGCATGAGCTGCTGGATGCCGACCAGCCCCGTGCTGACATGTCCGTTGCAGTCGTTGAGCGTCTTGGCGACGATGTGGGCGAAGACCTCCTCCTCGGCCCCCTCCGGCACCAGCCCGTAGGCCAGCGAGAGGAGATTGGCCGTCACCGTATTGTTGCCGTAGCTCTTCGTTGCGGGGTCGAAGAAGCGGCGGTTGTAGGCCTCGCGCAGCGTGTCGGCAAGAAGGGCGAACTCCCGGGCGTCGGTCTCGCGGCCCGTCAGGCGGGCAAAATCCGACATGATGCCCGACAACTGGTAGAAGGTCGCCGTGCTCAGCAGCGCGCCGTCGGTCTTGCGCGCCGGGTCCTGCGAGTGGATCAGCTCGGGCGCTTCGGGCGGCATGCACCAGTCGCCGTAGGTGTCGCGCGAGATGATGCCGTCGCGCATGTAGTCGCGGCGCATGTGGTCCATCCAACGCTTCATCGAGGCGTAGCGCTCGTCGATCGGGCGGCGGTCGCCGAACTGTTCGTAGAGCGTGCGGGCGATGACGATGTAGGCGCTGGGCCACGTGACGTCGTCGTTGTAGAGTGTCCAGTAGTTGGGGGCCACGTCGGAGATGGCGCCGTTGCCGAGTTGTGTCTCCTCGATATCCTGCAGCCACTTGGCGTAGAGCAGGTCGTTGTCAAAGACGAAACTCTCGCCGAGCGAGCCGACCGTGCGGTCGCCCAGCCAGCCCATCCGCTCGTCGCGCTGCGGACAGTCGGTGGGCATGCCGCGGTAGTTGCCGCGGATACCCCGCACGGCGTTGCGGTAGACGCGGTTGATCGTCGAGTCGGAGGTGGCGAAACGGCCCGTGAGCTCCATCTCGTCGCAGAGGATGCGCCCTTCGAAATCCTCGGTCCGGGGTGTTCCCGGGTAGCCCGAGATCTCGACGTAGCGGAATCCGTGGTAGGTGAAGGTCGGCTCCCACCAGCCGTCGCTCCGGCCGTCGGGGATGTAGCAGTCGGCGGCCCGGGCACTTCGGAGGTTGGCCGTGTAGAGCGTTCCGTCGGGGTTGAGCGTCTCGGCGAAGCGCAACCGGATCGTGTCGCCCGGCTCGCCGCATCGCCGCATGGCCAGCCAGCCTACCATGTTTTCTCCCATGTCGAGAATGTGGACCCCGGGACGGAGTTCGCGGATTGCCGTCGGGCGGCAGATGCCGCAGGGACGGATGTTCGGATTGGCCTGTGCGAGAAGCCGGCCGGCCGGAGCCCCGACCTCGCGGGCCTGCATCCAGCCCGAGTCGTCGAATCCCGGGCAGTCCCAGCCCGGCATCTCGAGGCGGGCGTCGTACTCCTCGCCGTCGAATTCGCTGTTGGCGCGGATCGGGCCCCGGGTCGTGAGTCGCCACGAAGTGTCGCTGGTGATCGTGCGCCGCGAGCCGTCGGCATACTCGATTTCGGCCTGAAGGAGCAGTTTCGGGAACCCGAAATGGCGGATGCCCGGGTTCCGCATCGAGAAGTAACGCCCGTTGCCCAGCACGACGCCGAGGGCGTTGTCTCCTTCGTTCAGGGCATCGGTGATGTCGAAGGTGTTGTAGCGCACCGACCTGTCGTAGTCGGTCGGGGCGGGGGCGAGCTCCTGGCTGCCGATGCGCTGCCCGTTAAGGAAAGCCTCGTAGAGCCCCAGTCCGCAGATGTAGAGCGTGGCGCGGCGCACCTGGCCTGTGACGCGGAACTCGCGGCGCAGGTAGCGGGCCGCCAGTCGTGTCTGGCTTGTATCCTGTTCTCCGGTGAAGAGGCTGTCGATGCCGATCCAGCGGGCTTTCCACTCCGTGCTGTCGAGCAGCGCGACGCTCCAGCGTGCCGGTTGCGACCACTCCGTGCGCCCTTTGTCGGTGCGTACCTGTACCTTCCAGAAACACTCCTCACGGCTGGCGAGCGGTGTGCCCGTATAGTCGATACCGACGGATTCGTCGGAGGAGACCCATCCCGAGTCCCATTTGTCCGCCCGGTTCCGGGCGAGCAGTTCTTCGGAGGAGGCCACCAGAATCCGGTAGCCCGTCTGGTGCACGCTGCGCTCGTCGGAGTGCAGCTCCCAGCTCAGGCGCGGGGTGTCGGTGTCGATTCCCGCGGGGTTTTCCCGCATCTCGCAGCGCATGCGGCCGATGTGCACGCCGTCGTTCTTCCGCAGGGAGAGCGATCCGAGGGCCGTGAGGGCGATTATCAGGAAGGGAATCGCCCTTCCGGTTGTGAAACGGTGGTTCATCAGGGGAGATATTTTAGGTTCATGATACAAAATTATCGCACGAATATGGGATTGCCATTACCTTTTTTGACACAAAATGTATAATTTTGACACATGACTGAACATTCCGGAGACATCCTGCACTATCTGCCCCGTTCGTCGCGCGATGAACTTTGGGGTGTGGTCTGTACCACGGCCGGACACCAGCACGTACCGCCCGGGACCGACTACCCGGTCTCGCGCCATCCGGCCGGCTATCACTTCAGCAAGGGAAAGGGACGTGTTCTGGACGAATTCCAACTGGTCTACATTACGGCCGGACGGGGCCGTTTCGAGTCGGCTTCGTGCCCGCCGACGGTTGTCGAGGCGGGGAGCATGCTGCTGCTTTTCCCGCACGAATGGCATGCCTATTCACCCGATCCGGAGGTCGGGTGGGACGAGTGGTGGGTCGGGTTTTACGGCCCGAATATCGAACGTTTGGTCGAAAACGGACTCCTATCCCGCCGCCAACCCCTTTTCCGGGTCGGACGGAGCAGCGGAATCGAGCGCTGTTACCGGGAGATCATCGAGACGGTCGAGGAGGAGCGGATGGGTTTCCAGCCCCTGATTTCAGGCATTGTCCTCCACATTCTGGGGTGGGTGCTGTTCCGCCATGCCAACCTGCTGCGTACGGATGACCCGCTCGTCGGGAAGATCAACCGGGCCCGGGCGCTCATGCATGCCGGCTTCGGACATGCGCATTCGCCCGAGCGGATCGCCCGGGAGGTCGGAATGGGATATACGTGGTTCCGGAGGACGTTCCGGGCCTATGTGGGGATGGCGCCGGCACAGTATCAGCAGACCGTGCGGCTCAACAAGGCCCGCGAACTGCTTACCACGACGACCCGTTCGATTTCGGAGATTGCCTATGCGCTGGGATTCGAGAGCGTGAGCGCCTTTTCGCTCTTTTTCCGCAACCGCGAGCAGATCAGCCCCTCGCACTACCGGGCCCGATACCGGGGTGAGGCGCTGCGCCCCGAACGTTAGCGCGGTCAGTGGGCCTCCCGGACGAGGTACTCCTCGATCCGTTCGGGGGTCGTATCCTTGAGCACCACGCGTTTCTGCGCGTCGAGCAGGTAGAGCGTCGGCATTGCCTTCAGGTCATAGACCTCCTTGCGTGTGAGTTGTTCCCCCTCGTCGCGGCCGTCGATCCAGCCCGGCGGGACGGACTCCTGCTCCCGTGTGCCGTTTCCGCCCGTCACGTCCACCGAGAGCAGGCGCAGCCGTCCGTCTTCCAGCCGCCGGTTGAGCACCGGTGATTCGGCAAGCTGCCGTTTCACGCGGCGGCAGTCGTCGCACTCCGGGTCGTTGAAGTAGAGCAGCAGGTAGGGGGCGCCGATCTCCGACATCCGGCCGCGGCTTCCGTCGCGGCGCAGGAAGGTGAAGTCGGCGGCCGGATCCCCGGGACGGTTTTTGAGTGCCAGCTCCAGCAGGTAGCGCGGGCGGATCTTCTCCGTCCGGCTCAATGCGGGGTTGGCCAGTTGGGCGCGCAGCACGAGGATGTAGAGTTCCTCGTTGTGCATCGGCGAGTTGGGTTCGTAGAGGTATTTGTCCCCGAGCGTGATGAAGTGGTCGAGCATCCGACGGTCGGCTGCAGCCCGGCGGTAGAGCGTATCGACCGCCGCCGGGGCGTTTCCGGCGTAGGGGAGGATGCTGATGAAATCGACAAATGCCTGCTCGGTGATCTCCGCGCGTTCGATGAGCGACGGGTCCTTGAAGTCGAAGTGGTCCCAGTAGTGCACCGAGAGGTAGGCGGCCCGGTCCTCGGGTGCTGTGAGCACGGCCGGGATGTCGGGCAGCCGGAACGGAACGGGTGTTGCGGGGGCCTGTGCCCGGGCATTGCAGGCACCTGCCAGGGCAAAGAGGCCGGTGAGGAGGTAGAGTGCGGTTTTCATGTGTCGCGTGTCCGGTCAAAAACTCCGGGCGTCCGTGCGCCCGGAGTCTTCGATGCGGGATTCCATTTCATGTCTCTCCGGGGCATATTCCGCGCTCCGGTTCTGTCGTTATTCGTTTGCAGCGGGTTCGAGCACGATGTCGGGGGCTGCGAAGAGGCCGGCGAGGTTCGGATAGCTGCGGTGATAGACATTGCCGTTGTCGTCCTCGTAATGCAGTTCGACCTCGTCCGTGTACCAGTTAAATGTATACTCCTTGCGCAGGCGCAGTTCGTAGCGGCCGTCGGCAGTGACCGTTATCGAACCGATGCGGCTGTTGTTCCGTGTCCGTTCGAACGAGACGAAGGCGTTGCGCGGTACGTTGTATTCGCCTCCTGCCTGGTCCGTATAGCGGAGCGATCCCTCGATCGAGGCGTTCGAGACGTTGAACGTCTTGGCGAAGAAGACCACCTGCTCCTCGTTCGACGAGATGACGATATCACCGGCACTTACGATGCTGCTCGTGCGGAAGGGCAGCGTCTTGCGCTCTCCGCTCTGGTCCACGCCGCCGGGGGTCGTGTCCTGGCGGAGGGCCGAGCCGGTGCCGTAGTTGCGTTCGGTGTCTCGGTCGGCATCCACCGTGTAGATGAAGCGTCCCGCCCGGTCGGGATCGGCCTTGAGTTTGCCGGCATCGAGGAGGCAGGCGGCCAGCCGGGCCTGGTCGATCTCCAGCATCGGGGCGTCGATGTAGATGTCGAACGCCTCGCCGAACGGATCGACCGACTTGTCGTCCGATCCGCGGAAACTCGTTATGTCGAGGGTAATGTCCACCTGCTGCGAGGGCTCGTAGCTCCAGGTCAGGGGCGTGACCTCCTCTTCGGAGTCGTTCGAGGTGTCCGATCCTTCGCCGTTCACGCGCGCGGCGAAACGGAAGGGGTTGTAGTTGGCCAGCTCGAAGGTGACCGAGCGGTAGGAGTTGCCGATGTAGTTGCCTTCGGCATCCCCGTTTTCGGGCAGTGCGGCGGGCGATCCGGTCTGGTTCGAGGCGATGCGCACCACCTCGGCACTCTTCGCCCGGTTCGTCTTCATGTAGATGGAGTAGCGGCCGGTCCCGGCTGCCGGATTCTGCGGGTTGCGCGGCTGGAACATCACGACGCGCCCTCCGGTGGACCACAGTTCTTCGTTGATCTCGTAGAACGAGCAGTCGAACGCATCGACGCCGGCCAGGGACTCCTCACCGTCTTCGTAATGGTCCAGATGCTGCGAGTAGAGCAGGAACTCGTCGTTCACCCCGGCGTTGAACGGCCGATCGTCGGCATTGTTCTTCATGACCATGTCGAACTGCACGTTGGCATGGAGCTTCTGGGGCACCAGCCGGTAGTAGATCGTCTCGTCGATCGGGTAGTTCTCGCTGCCCGGGTTTTCGGCATTGTACTCCTCCAGACCTTCCACCGTGATGGTGTACTGGTCTTCGGAGAAGGTGAAGGTCTTTGTCAGGCTCTCGAAGTGCCCGGCTTCCAGGATGATTGTTCCCTCCTCGTTGTCCCCCTGGTTGAGGACGTTCTCGAAGTAGATGCGCTGCACGCCGGGGGCCGTGGCCTCGTAGACATACTTGTACCCGATGCCGTTCGGGGCGCCGTAGCCCGCTTCGCCTTCGCTGATGACCGGGAGCGAAACGCCGGCTGCCGAGCGGATGTCCAGCTCGTTCGAGCTGACCAGCACGCGCAGCGGGAACAACTCCGCGGGACAGTTCTCCGGGATGGTGAACATCACCGTCACGTGGGCCCGGTTTGCTGTGGGATCGTTCTCGTCGATATGGCCCCATACGCGGGTTCCGACCCATGCGGGCGTGAACTGCTGCTCCTTGATGGTGATCACCTTGATCTTGCGCTGCAGCTTGCCCTTCTTCACGAGCAGCGTGCCCTCCAGTTTCTCGTTGTCACCCAGCGGGAGGAGCGAGATGCGGATGCTTCCCTCGCCCGCGCCCTCCACGATCTGGAACGAGTTGTCGGCATTCGGCCCGGCGACGCGGTTGTCGTCCAGCCACGAGACCTCGGGCTTGTCGTCCTGCGTGATCTGTGTCCCGTTCTTGCCCGTCAGCGTGTAGGAGAGCGTGTAGGTGTTTCCCGCGTCGCTTTCGCTCAGGACGTAGTTGGTCTGTGCGACCGTGAGGATGTAGTTCTGGTCCTCGACCTCGTTCACGTCGTCCGAGATGGAGATCCACACGTTGTTGGTCGCAGCGGCCGTCGTGGCCTCCTCGAAGGTCGTCTGTCCGAAGGCGAGCTCGCCCCGGATGTTAAGCTTGTAGTGGAAGTTGCGGCGCAGAAGCAGCTGTTCGCCTGCTTCATCGAGCAGCAGCACGCGGTAGTACCGGTCCCCGTCCGCCCCCTCGGAGGGAAGGTGTCCGCGGATGATGACGCTGACCGGATCGTCGGCCCGGTTCTCGCTCTCGAAGATGTACTGGTCGTCGGCCGTCGAGACATCCATGATGTCGCTCATCTTGGCATCGTTGATCGGCAGCGTGACGAACGCCTCGTCGCCGGGCCATGTGAAGTCGAACCCTTTCTCGGGGTGGAAGGGCGCCACCGTGCCGAAGGCGTTCGTGTTGTAGGGTACGAATCCCGTCACCTCGAGCCACTGGTTGTCGGGGTTGGCGATCGAGATTCTTGCGTGGTTGCGGATCATCTCGACCGTGTTTCCGGCAGCGGCCAGCTGCTCGTCGATGCTGCGGTCATCGTCGGGAGCGCAGGCGAATCGGGCCCAGTAGATCATCCGGCCCGACGATCCCTCGAGGACGGACATTACCTCGGCTTCCGAGTGGCTGCGGAAGTCGTCCTCCTGAAACTCCGACATGTTCTGGTTGGCCAGGAAGTGGATCGTCCGCGTGTTTTCGGGCACCACGGCACTGAATGTACCCGTCTCCGAGCTCTGGGCCGAGAGATCGGCCGTTGCGGTGGAGATGAACAGCCCGAAGGAGTCGAAGCAGAAAAGCGTCATGTTCTGCACGCCGTTGCCGTCGGGGTCCACCGAGCGGGTGACGACCTCCTGCATGGCCGGGATCTCGGCGTCGAAGCGCAGGGCGACATAGCCGTCGGGCACCCGGTCGGGTGTGGCTGTTGCGGTCCGGTCCTGCTGGCAGGCGTTCAGTGCGGCCAGTATTCCGAGTGCAGCCGTTGCTGCACGTATCACTCTTTTTATCATGGTCCTTGCGGTTTTGATTCACCCGGGGTCAGTCGCCCGTTTGGTTGGTATAGGCATCGCGGATGCAGCGGATAGCTTGAGAAGAGGTTTGTGAGGGATCTGGGTTTGTTACCAATCCATTTGCACACCAATAACTTTGACCGGCCAATACTTCGTCCATGGCTTCGGAGTCGTTCTGGAATTTCATGATGATCTCCAACTCGGCGCGGGTCGGAAGCCGCCAGTCGCGCAGGTGCACCGTTTGACCGTTCTTGTCCTTGTATACCTCGACATACTGCTCGCAGTGGCTGGCAGCGATATCCACGTTGCTTACGGACTGAACTGCACCCAGCTGCGAGGCGATCATGAACGACGGCGAGACGAGCTCAGCGTTGTCGGCACCGGGGTCGGTCTTCCCGTCCGTGATTCGGGGTACGCCCAGCGTATATTCGCCCGACGAGGCCGTGATCCGTACGTGGTACATGCGGGGATTGGCATATGCGCTCCAAACGTCCGAACCGTTCGAGACGTTGTATGTGTAACGATAGGGCGGAAACCAGTTTCCGTTTTCATTCCACCAATAGTAGTAGATATGGGCCTTTCCCGCATTGGTGCCGGATGTAGCGACCGTTCCGGCAACCTTCGAGCCGAAAAAGCCGGTTTCGGTCTTGCCGTAGCTCCACTGGTTCCGGTTCCAGGTACAGCCGCAGATCCAGTTCCTGATTCTGGTGTCCGAATCGAACGTCTTTCCATCCACGTCCTGGCCGGCCAGCAGTTCGTAGGTCGTTCCGCCGAAGTCGTCGCGGTAGGAGTACCAGCCCAGGATGTTGGTGATGTACTCCAGCGGGTACTGTGCGATCGTCACCGTGCGGGTCACGCCATCTTCGTTGGTCACCTCCAGGTCGATGTAGCGGATCGTGTTGTTGGTCGGCAGCGGGCTGTAGATGTCGATGTTGCCGTTCAGACCCGGATCGGGCGTCGCCGTGATTCCCATGCCGGCGATGCTCCCTGCGTTGGTCGTCTGCTGCGTCTGCCCGAACTTGTCGGTGTAGTAGACTCGCGTGATCCGGCACTCCACGGCCGACGAGGAGGCGAAGTAGAGCGTTGTGTTGTCCTCCTCGATGTTGTGCATCTCCATTTCCTTCTTATTGACGGTCAGGTAGATCGGCCGGCTGTCCTCGCCGCCGATGTCGATCGTCGTCTCCTCCCACGGCCGGACCGTATAGCTGATGTCGGTCAGCTCCGCGGGAGCCGAGGGATCCGTGGCTCCCGGGGCGTTTACCGTTACCGTAACTTCGTAGTAGTTATTCCGTTCGAGGGTCTTCGTGCGGCTGACCGGAATCTGGTAGTAGCTGTTCGGGCACTCCGTCTCGGTCTGGTCCTCGGAATTGGTGTAGACCATCGGGATGTTCACGACCAGGCGGACCTCCTGCTCCAGGGCGCTGGCGTTCGTCCACTCGTGGGCGTAGGCATAGGCCGTGACGACAATCTGGTCAGCATCCCACTGGAAATAGCTCGACGAGTTCAGCTGCGTGTTCCGCAGGTAGGCCGCGCCGTCCACGCCCGCGATGAGCGAGGTGGAGTAGGGCAGGTTGCGCAGGTAGTAGCCGGCCTGTGTGCCGGAAAGGCTGTTGTCGAAGCGCACGTCGGAACCTTTGTTGATGCGGACGACGATTTTGGCGGCCGCACGTCGCAGCATCACCTTCAGTTCGGTGTTGTCCGACGGATTGCCGTTGTAGAGGACGACGGGGGCCGCGGCCGCGGGCTCGGCAGATTCGGTGGCCGGGTAGGCCACGCCGTCCATCAGGAAGGTCTTCGGGGCGGTCTCGACGTTGGCCAGTCCGGTCATGTGGATCAGCCGGTCCTCCTGCGTCATGGCTCGCAGGGCATTCAGGTCGGGCAGCGTCGCGAACTCGTCGGCCGTGTGGGTGCTGTTGGCGATCAGGTAGACCCAGTATGGAGCCTGTGCGTCGAACCCGCTCCTCTGGGCCGAGAGCGTGATCTTGCCCTGGCGGTCCGGAGTGCCGGTCACCCGTTCATGCCAGACCAGTTCTCCGTCCGCCTCCTTGAATATCACGACATCGAGGTGATCGACCGCCACTTCGGCCCCTTCGGCTGTTGCGCGGCTCAGCGGCTGCGATGCCGGGGAGAGATCGAGGATGATGTCGTTGCACTCCGTCCCGCTGTTGCCCGGGAGGTCGTTCTCCTTGCTGCAGGCGGCCAGCAGCGACAGTGCCGCGCAGCATACGATTGTATGGTATAGAATCCGTTTCATCGCGTATCAGATGTTGGTGGGATCAACCTGTGTGATCACGATCAGTTCGGGCGTGTTGCCACTGTCGGGCCATTCGATGTGGTTGCTGTCGGTCCCGTTGATCAGCAGCAGCTTGCTCTGGTTCGGATCCCAGGTCGGGGTGTAGGAGACGCCCAGCGATACCGTCCGGCCCACGTTGTCGGGCTTCAGTGCACGTACCGTGATCGTGTACCAGTTGGCCGAGGCGACGGGCCGCTCTACCGGCAGTCCGTTTTGGTAGACCTTCACTTCGAAGTCGGCGGGCGAGGCATCGAGCAGGGTAGGCAGCCACTCCTGCCCCGAGGGTGCGGTCATCCGGAAGCGGCACGAGAAGGTGCCCGCAGTCGAGCTTTCGTCGGCGTTGTAATAGACCGTCGGGGTACTCATTGTCTCATTTTCGAGCGGCAGCACAGGGTTGGTGTAGGTCGGGTAGTTGAACTCCATGTCGTCCCACGGGTCCGTGTCGTCCCAGTCGGCGACGGTGTATTCGACCGTGATCTTACCCGAGTTGTTCATCTGGCAGCAGACCGTGTAATAGGTGTTCCGTTCGATGGCGGGCAGGTAGACCAGCCCCGATCGGGCGGTTCCGTCGAATGCGTAATCGATCCGGAGGATGTTGCCCCCGGCATCGCCCGGCGTCTCCCACGAGGTGCTGCCCCACGGGTTCTCGAACAGGTAGTGCGGCGCGCCGAGCACGGGCGTGTAGTTGGCCGGGTCCTTCCGCTCCTCGGGGGATGCGTCGGCCGCCAGTTCGGCGGTTACCTCGTCGTCCGTTACGGGCAACGAGATGTCCACATTGCGGGCGCCGACCTCCTTCAGGGTTGCCTCGTCCTGCGGCATGAGGTAGTTCATGTAGCGCGGCCCCTCCTTGAGCAGGGTGAGCCCCGTGACCTGCAGCGTGCCGGTCTCCCCTGCGGTCTTGGCCGCGAAGACCCCGAGCTTGCCCACCGGGCGCTCCAACTCGAAGGAGACCTTCTGGGCGATCATCGTGTGACCTTCGTGTCCGGGTGCCTCCTGCGGGTTGTCGCCGGCAAGTTCGGCCAGGTTCACCTCGACCTGCTGCCGGCAGCTCATCGGAAGCCCGTTTTCGGTGTTCAGCTGGGTGAACGAGAACTCCTTGAGTTGGGCCTCGGTCGTGTTCGGGGTCAGCTGTCCCTGCGTTCCGCCCGGCGTGGACATGGCCTCCTCATTGGCCACGACGTAGAAATCGACCGTCTGCGTCGTTTCGGAGTACATCGTCAGGTCCATGAGGAACGTGGCCGGGGCGGTCAGGTCGCCCTCCACGCCGTAGTATCCGGCCGGCTGCCCTTTTACGAAGGCGTAGACGCGGAGCGAGTGGAGCGCCGATTCCCCGGCTGTCGGGGTGCCGTCGGTCTCCCCGACGGCCTGTGCGTTCACGGTCAGTTGCATCGTCACGTTGCGTCTGCCGGAGGGCGCCGGATCGTCGTCCCGGGTGCATCCGGCCTGTCCCAGTCCGAAACAGGCGGCAACGATCGCCGTCGAGAGTATCTTTTTCAACAATAGCATATCCTCGGGTCTTAGAATTCGGGTTTTACCTGTTCGACATACCATTCGGGAACGCTCACCGTGATCTGCCCCTCCTTGAATTCGATGCGGATCGGGATGAGCACCTCCTGCTTGGTGCAGTCGATGATCGGGTTGGCGGCGAGGAACTCGGCCAGATTGACCTCGGCGAGCGGTTCGTCGCCGGACGACTGGCGCAGCCGGACGTTCACGTCTTCGTGGTTCTCGTGCCGCATTATGTTGGTACGGGCCGTCAGCAGGCCGGCCTCGTAGTCGGTTTCGAGCAAATAGTCGGTGGCTTCGCCCGATACGCGGTTCTCAAAATCGGTAGAGGGCGTGACACCGCAGATTTCGAGCGTAGGCATGGCGCCTGCGCGTGTCCCCATATCGGGGACTCCGGCAACTTCCACCGAGAGGTCGTAGTGGGAGCTGGCGAATTCGATGACCTTCACCTGGTCCTCTTCGCGTCCCGTGAACTTCTGCACGGTGTAGGGGGTGGAGGCGTAGTAGAGCGAGTCGTTGCCGGAGACGGTGTTTCCGGCGAGGTAGTCTTCGGCTGCGAACCGCATTTGGCCGTAGTCGCCCGCGTCGAGTCGGTCTACCTTTGTGTGGTGGGTGTTTCCCAGGCAGATGATCCGGTATTCGCCCGCCTCGAGCGGAGGCAGCAGGGCGGTGCGGCTTTTGACCTGGTCTTCGGGCAGGACGCTTGAATTGACGCATTGATTCTCCGCGTTGAAGACGTACATCTCCACACGGCAGATCTTGTCGGGGAAGATCTCCTTGTCGCCGTCGCCCTTGTAGCTGAGCACCAGCTTGTTCGTGCTGAAACAGTCGTCCAGGTCCTCGCGGATGCAGGAGGTCAGGCCGCTGCCCAGCAGCATCAGGCAGAAAACAATATTCGTCAATTTCATGGTTCTGTTCTTAAATCGCGTTATGTCGTCAAAAAGGGAGCGGGGGAGGGAGGAGATTGCCTGCCCTCCCCGCTCGGATTGTCACTCTGTTTAGAATTCCGGCGTAACGGCCACGACCGTCCAGTTGGCTACCGTCACCGTCAGCTCCACGCAGCGCTCGGGCTCGTCGAAGTCTGCATCCGTGAACGAATAGAGTACCCGGTAGATCTTGCCCGATGCGAATGCTCCGGCCGCAGATCCGGTGAACTGGCCGCGCAGGTAAAGCGGCGTCTCGGCCCCGTCCTTCTTGCCGATAAGGGCCAGCAGCAGCTCGGGGTTGTTCTGGGCGTCGGCAACGTGGGCCAGACCGTAGGTGATGATGCCCTTGGCCTCTTCGCCGTCCTCTGCCGGATCGTCGATCGTCGTGCCATCCACGAACTTCTTTTCGCCGGCATTGAGCGTCAGCGTCAGCGCATCAGCCCAGGGGGCGGTACGGCCGGCGATCCAGTCCCATGCGGTCGTTGCATCCGGATCATCGAAACATTTGCCTTCCTCTTGCGGGGCCTTCGTAACGAAGTTGTACTTCGTATAGTAGTGGTTCAGGGCAATCTTGTCCAGCTCGACCGAGGTGTATTTCGTACCGGTATACTCGAAGCCGTAGATCTCGAAGCGCGATACGCGGGGCTCCAGCGTGACGGTTGCCGTGTAGACGTTGTTGTGGCCCTCGTCGTCAGCTGCGGCCCCCTTGGTGAGGCCGCTCTCGCCATAGAGCGGGTAGGAGGGATGTGCCCCGTCCGCATCGTTCTGCACGTCGCAGACCTTCGTCTTGACGTTGTCGTACGTCTCGTCGCCGATGTTGCCCACAACGACTACCTTGGCCGTCGTAGCCGGCAGGAAGTGGTAGGTCAGCTTGTTCCCGGTTGCCGTACCCCAGTCGTCATCCTCGCTGCTGAAGAAGACCTTCTGGTCTTCGTTGTTGAACTGCGGAACGGTGACGGCCTCGTTGGCGCTGTTTACGAAAAAGACCTTGAAGTTCGTCAGTTCGACCTGTGAACCGCCGGGCATGGCGTCGCCCGTGGCACGGGTGCTCTTCTGGATGTTCGGAAGGGTGATCGTCACGCTTTTGGGCATGAGATCCTGCGGCTGCGAACCGCCGTTGTCTTCGTTGTCGCAGGCGGCAAACGTCATCGACGCAGCCAGCGCAGTCAGAGCTAAAGTTTTGATCTTCATAATTCTGATAGTTTGGTTATTGAAAGTTAATTGATTGTTGTCTTCTTCAGAGCTGGTCGATTACGCCGCGCACCTGCTCCAGGTTGTGGCGGGCCTCCTTGGAACCGGCTGCAGCCGCACGTTCGAAGGCCTTTTCCGCCTTGAGGGGCTCTCCTGCCCCGGCATAGGCCACGCCCAGCGTATTGACCAGTGTCGGGTGCTGCTCCGTCACGGCAGCTTGTTCGAGCAGCTCCATGGCCGCGGCGTGCTTCCCGGCGGCGATTGCCTCCAGGGCGCGGTCGTTCACGACGGCCGGCGAGTCGGGGTAGAAGCGTGCGGCCGTGCGCATGACCTTGTCGTAGTCGGCCGATCCCTTCTCGTAGGAGGCGGCCACCTTGTACATCTCCGTGAGGCTCAGCAGGTCGGGGCGCTCGTCCACCATGCGTCGGGCCTCCTCGATGTTGAAGTTGCGGACGTTGTAGACGATGCGGTATTCGTTGCGGCGCAGCAGCGGGTATACCTCGTTGAGCAGCCGCTGGTAGATGGTCGGGGGCTCGATCTGCTGGAGCTTCTTTTCGCATGCGTCGCGGTCGCCCGTGCATTCGTCGATGATGCGCAGCACTTCATCGCGCTTGAGCAGGCCCGGGAAACGGTCCAGCGCTGCGCGGAGACCCTCCCAGTCCTCGCCCTTCCATGTGACGTGCAGCAGTTCGGGGTCGATTTGGTCCTGGCGGCTGATGTAGTCGCCCAGGGCCAGGGCACGGTTCTCGGAGAGCCTGAGGTTGTGGGCCACCGTACCCTCGGGCGAGGCATAGCCGGTGATGTAGATGCCGGTGATGGTGACGTCGGGGTTGTTCTTCACCAGCAGGATCGAGTGCGACACCGTGTCCAGCTCGGCCCGGTTGTTCTTCAGGTCGGGGAGGATCTTGTAGCTGTCGCGCAGGAACTGGAGCCGTGCCGTGCGGGTCTCGGCCCGGACCTTCACCGGCTCGGGAGCCGGGGCCACCGTGTCAAGCCGGTAGTCGGGGATAAATTCGGGAAGGACGGATCCCGGCAGGGACTCTTCCGAGCGGCCCTCGCCGCAGTTTACGCAGCCGTGGACCTCCTCGCGCAGTTCGATGTGCCCGTCGAGCATCCAGCGTTCATAGGGGGTCGTTGCGCAGTAGTCGTAGCTCTGTTCCTTGCCATTGCGGCGGCGGATGATCACCTGCGAAGACTCGTCGTGGTAGGGCGGGAGCTCCACGCTCTCGAGGCGTTGGGCTCGGAGGTAGACGCGGTTGCGCGTGCCGCCGTCGATCACGATCGGCGGGAAGGCGGCCTCGCGGCTTCCGTCCTCGGAGACGAGCACGGGGGTCAGGGCCACCGTGTGCTGTGTCCGGATTCTGAGCCGGCTCATGTCCACCTGCATCGAGAGTTGTACCTCACGGTCCTGTTTGACCACCTCCCGGCCGCTGATCCCGATCTGGGAGAGGTAGCTGACCTCGTTCTCGGCGTGTGCCGCTCCCGCGCTGCACGCCAGCACCGATAAAAGCAGAATGCGATATATGTTTCTCATGGTCCTGTCCGGTTATTTGATGATGTAGATCAATGAAATGCCTGCCTTCGTCGGCCCGAAGTAGTGCTTGTCCTGACTCCCCTTGAAGCGGCCGCAGGTGGCACAGTCGTACTTGTCGTAATTGGAGTAGGCATATCCGAATCCGATGGTGGCCTCTATGTTCCAGCGTTTGCCCAGGATCCACGAGTAGCCGTAGGAGATGCCCAGGCCGGTAGCCCAGCCCTGGTAGCGGTGATCGGCGGTCTCCTTGCCCTGGAAGGGAATACGCACGCCGCTTATATTATAAAATGTATACCCGGTATGAATGCCGAAGAAATGGCCGTTGAAGCGTTCGCAGAGCCAGTAGCGGAACTCCGGCATCACCAGCCAGTGCTTGAGCTTCTTGTTCTGCTCCTTGTCGAGCGTCCACGGGTTATAACTGCCTGTGAGTTCGAGTGTCGTCTGCTCGCCCAGCCCGAACTCCATACCGATGTTTGGAGTCGTTGTAGCCCAATAAAGAAGATTGGTCTTGGCCGCAATGTCCTGCGCGCAGGCGTGGTTCCCGCACCACCATACGGCAAGAAAGATTCCGAGTATCAGTTTTTTCATATGCGAAGTATTTCCGTTATCTTGTTTTTTATGGCGCAAACTCGACCGACAAAACCGTTACGGAAGCCCGTATCGCTTTTGTTGGTCCCTGTTTTTTGAATGCCCGAATGTTGGTGGCAAACCTTACCTATCGACAAAAAACTATAAGCCAGCGATTTAATAGCGTTGTTGTTGGTTTATTGCCTATTTGCAGAAAAACAACATTTAAAGCAGAAAATACCTGATTCTTTTCCCGTTTTGCGCCTGCGATAAACAATTGAGTTGCTTTTTTTTACAAAAAAGGTTGCCTATGTGGAAATATTGACCTATCTTTGAGTCTGGAAATCAGCGTTTAAACCAACGATTAAGCCAACGATTAAACCAACGATTAAAGCGTAAGTGTGTCAGGTGTTTGTGTATTTGCGACAAACCGCCTCAGAGGCCTTTCTGACGTTGTTCCAGATCGGTTCCGGTGCAGTTTCCGTTCTTGATCTCTTTGGTCGTATATGTTCTGTTATTCGGACTTTTTTGCCGTTTTATCTCCTTCTGGCCCGATCGCCCGTGATCGGTGGCGGATCGTATTTTTTCTCGAACGGTTGTGTGTGGATGGCTCAAGAGGAATAATTCTTGCTGTCTGAAAGAGAACCCGGGAGCACTTCCCGGGGCGAAAACAACGGAATCATGGGATTTGTCAAAAGCATGCTGGCTTTGTCGCTGGGACTGTCGGCAATGGGTGTGATGCCGGCTCCGGCCTGTACACGGGTCATGTACAAGGGATTGGATTCGATTGTCCTGACGGCTCGATCGATGGACTGGAAGGAGAATATCGGAACCGATCTGTGGATCTTCCCCCGGGGGATGAGGCGAAACGGCGAGGCCGGGGAGCACTCGCTCGAATGGAGATCGAAATACGGCAGTGTCATTGCTTCGGCATACAACATCGCGACGGCTGACGGAATGAACGAGAAGGGGTTGGTAGCCAATCTGCTGTGGCTTGCCGAGTCGGAGTTTCCCGTCCGGGACCGGATGCGTCCCGGGCTTTCGATCTCGTTGTGGGCACAGTATGTGCTCGACAACTTTGCAACGGTATCCGAAGCCGTCGAGGCGCTTGCACAGGAACCCTTCGCACTGGTCTCGTCCTATATCCCGAACATGCCCGACAAGTTTGCGACGCTCCATCTGTCGTTGTCCGATCCTACGGGCGACAACGCCATTTTCGAGTACATCGGCGGCCGGCTTGTCATCCATCACGATCCCTCTTACCGGGTGATGACCAACTCGCCGGTCTTCGAACAGCAGTTGGCCCTGAATGCCTATTGGTCCGAGATTGGGGGTACGACGATGCTTCCGGGAACGAATCGTGCGGCCGACCGTTTCGTCCGCGCCTCGTTTTATACCCAAGCCATTCCCGTGACGGACGATGTGCAGCTCGCCACGGCAGCCATATTCAGTGTTATTCGGAACTGTTCGGTCCCTCTGGGCATCTCGACACCCGGCCAGCCGAACATCTCTTCGACGATCTGGCGGGTTGTAGCCAATCAGCGGGATCGGATCTACTTCTTCGAGTCGGTGCTGAGTCCCGGTATCTTCTGGGTTGATCTTCGGGATGTGGATTTCTCGCCCGATGTTCCCGTGCGCCGGTTGAAGCTGACCGGTGGACAGATTTATGCGGGAAATGCGGCAGCGGATTTCGAGGTGTCGGAACCTTTTGTATTCGAGGGCGTTTGATCCATTGGAGGCAGGGCAATGCTGTGTGTGATCCCCTTGCCGGATGCTCTTCCGGTTGCTGTGGAATGCCGGGAAGTTGTCCGCGACTGTCCCGGAGTGCCTTGTTTTGCGGATTGCTGTGTCGTGGCGGTCCGTCTGTCTGAAAGGAACGACAGCGGAGGTTTCCGCCTTTTCCGATTCGTCAAAAGAGCCCGGTAAGAAAAAGAGGTTGCATCGAAATGCAACCTCTTGATTTTGAGAGCCGAATCCGAGAT